>NZ_CP145732.1:1245500-1868250 GCF_036884845.1 Pseudomonas sp. MAG733B | reverse complement strand
CGAGCAGCGCTCTTAAGACGGTAGAAACATTGCGTTTTTGCATAACGCGCATATTGCTTGTTCTTTTCGCGGGAGGCAAATGCAGAATTGCATTAAAGGCGCATAACCCGGCAGAAACCAACCGCGTGGCGTTCGTGCCTGCGTCCGACAGACCGCCCATGTTAATCTTGCGCTCATTGCGGAAAAGCCGGGCCGATGACCCACTTTTGCCCCACACCTTTCGACGAGTTTTCCGATCCCCGATGAATAAAGCCCTGTCCGACCTGTCCTCCCACACCCCAATGATGCAGCAATACTGGCGCCTGAAGAATCAGCACCCCGACCAGTTGATGTTCTACCGCATGGGTGACTTCTACGAGATCTTCTACGAAGACGCGAAGAAGGCCGCTAAGTTGCTGGACATCACACTGACCGCTCGCGGGCAGTCGGCCGGGCAGGCGATTCCGATGTGCGGGATTCCTTACCACGCCGCCGAAGGTTACCTGGCGAAACTGGTGAAGCTCGGCGAGTCGGTGGTGATCTGCGAACAGGTCGGCGACCCGGCCACCAGCAAAGGGCCGGTGGATCGTCAGGTGGTACGGATCATTACGCCGGGGACGGTGAGTGACGAGGCGCTGCTGGATGAACGTCGCGACAACCTGATCGCTGCCGTGCTGGGTGATGAACGCCTGTTCGGCCTGGCCGTGCTGGATATCACCAGTGGCAACTTCAGCGTGTTGGAAATCAAGGGCTGGGAAAACCTGCTGGCGGAACTGGAGCGGGTCAATCCGGTGGAGCTGTTGATCCCGGATGACTGGCCGAAAGATCTGCCCGCAGAAAAGCGTCGTGGGGTTCGTCGCCGTGCGCCGTGGGATTTCGAGCGTGATTCGGCACTGAAAAGCCTTTGCCAGCAATTTTCCACCCAAGACCTCAAGGGTTTCGGTTGCGAGAACCTGACGCTCGCCATCGGCGCCGCCGGTTGCCTGTTGGCCTATGCCAAAGAAACCCAACGCACCGCCCTGCCGCACTTGCGCAGCCTGCGCCATGAGCGCCTGGACGACACCGTGGTGCTGGACGGCGCAAGCCGTCGCAACCTGGAGCTGGACACCAACCTCTCCGGCGGTCGTGACAACACGTTGCAATCGGTGGTCGACCGTTGCCAGACCGCCATGGGCAGCCGTCTGCTGACCCGTTGGCTGAACCGTCCGCTGCGCGATCTGACCGTTTTGCTGGCACGCCAGACGTCGATCACTTGCCTGCTCGACGCGTACCGTTTCGAGAAGCTGCAACCGCAGCTCAAGGAAATTGGTGACATCGAGCGGATTCTCGCGCGAATCGGCCTGCGCAATGCCCGCCCGCGTGACCTCGCACGTCTGCGTGATGCCCTCGGCGCACTGCCAGCGCTGCAAGTGGCGATGACTGAACTGGAAGCCCCGCACCTGCAACAACTGGCGACGACCACCAGCACCTACCCGGAACTGGCGGCGCTGCTGGAAAAAGCCATCATCGACAACCCGCCGGCGGTGATCCGCGACGGTGGCGTGTTGAAGACCGGCTACGACAGCGAACTCGATGAACTGCAATCGTTGAGCGAGAACGCCGGGCAATTCCTGATCGACCTCGAAGCCCGCGAAAAGGCCCGTACCGGCCTGTCGCACCTGAAGGTCGGCTATAACCGCATCCACGGTTACTTCATCGAACTGCCGAGCAAGCAAGCTGAATCGGCGCCGGCCGATTACATCCGTCGCCAAACGCTCAAAGGCGCCGAACGTTTCATCACGCCGGAACTAAAGGCCTTCGAAGACAAGGCGCTGTCGGCCAGGAGCCGTGCGCTGGCTCGTGAGAAAATGCTCTATGAAGCCTTGCTTGAAGACCTGATCTCGCAATTGCCGCCGTTGCAGGACACCGCCGGCGCTCTCGCTGAGCTGGACGTTTTGAGCAACCTGGCCGAGCGTGCACTGAACCTCGACCTGAACTGCCCGCGCTTCGTCAGCGAGCCGTGCATGCGCATTACCCAGGGTCGTCACCCAGTGGTCGAACAGGTTTTGACCACGCCGTTCGTGGCCAACGACCTGAGCCTCGACGACAACACGCGCATGCTGGTGATCACCGGTCCGAACATGGGCGGTAAATCCACCTACATGCGCCAGACCGCTTTGATCGTGCTGCTGGCGCACATCGGCAGCTTCGTGCCGGCGGCCAGTTGTGAGTTGTCGCTGGTCGACCGCATCTTCACCCGAATCGGTTCCAGCGATGACCTGGCCGGCGGGCGTTCGACCTTCATGGTCGAAATGAGCGAAACCGCGAACATCCTGCACAACGCCACCGAACGCAGCCTCGTGCTGATGGACGAAGTTGGCCGCGGCACCAGTACTTTCGACGGCTTGTCCCTGGCTTGGGCGGCGGCGGAACGACTGGCGCACCTGCGCGCCTACACGCTGTTCGCCACCCACTACTTTGAGCTGACGGTCCTGCCGGAAGCCCAGCCGCTGGTGGCCAACGTGCACCTCAACGCCACCGAGCACAACGAGCGCATCGTGTTCCTGCACCACGTGCTGCCGGGGCCTGCCAGCCAGAGCTACGGCCTGGCGGTGGCGCAGTTGGCCGGTGTGCCAAGCGAAGTGATCGTGCGCGCACGCGAGCATTTGAGCCGCCTGGAAGACACCGCCCTGCCCCATGAAGTGCCCAAGCCAGTCAAAGGCAAACCGGCCGCGCCGCAGCAAAGCGATATGTTCGCCAGCCTGCCGCATCCGGTGCTGGATGAACTGGCCAAGCTCGACCTGGACGACATGACGCCGCGTCGTGCACTCGAAATGCTCTATACACTAAAGACACGGATCTAACGCATAGCCTTGCAAGCTGTTAGAATCTCGCGCGGTTTGGGATGCTGCTGGCTTTAGCCTGGCCTGCAGACTATCGCTCCCGAACCATGCGACCCCCACGTGAAGGGGCGCAGCAAGCCGCGCCTGAGGAGAAAATTAGAAATGACCTTCGTCGTCACCGACAACTGCATCAAGTGCAAGTACACCGACTGCGTAGAAGTCTGTCCGGTGGACTGCTTTTACGAAGGCCCGAATTTCCTGGTGATTCACCCGGATGAGTGCATCGACTGCGCACTGTGCGAACCTGAATGCCCTGCTGTGGCCATCTTCTCCGAAGATGAAATCCCTGCCGGCATGGAAAACTTCATTCAGCTGAACGTTGAGCTGGCTGAAATCTGGCCGAACATCACCGAGAAGAAAGATTCGTTGCCTGATGCCGAAGAGTTCGATCGCGTCATCAACAAATCTATAGGTAGCAGCAAGCTGGAACACCTCGAACGCTGATTACCCCCGCGTTCCCGAAAAAGGCCCCACAAGGGCCTTTTTGCTTTTCTGCGGGCGAAAAAAAGGGGCGGTTTGACCCGCCCACATTTTTTCCTTATTCCCTGTGTTCCTTTTCATCGTCCTGATGAATCGCGTCCTGCGATTTCCGTTCCCCTCATCCTTGAAGGGCGTGCCTGTCCGTCGACACAACCCAGATACTAAAGCGATCCCGGATCAGAGCAACCGCTCTCAAGTACCGTGGCACGCTGTCACACGCCGTTAATCTTTATAAATACCGTTATTTTTCAATGGCATGTCTCAATTCAAAAGAAAGCCCTGCCGACTACCACAGTGTAAAAATAACGAACACTTACGAAACAGTAAGCAAAGGCTTACAACGCAAGACTACAAACCTGCGCTGATTGCACAGTCGTGCGACCGACTTCGTTCGGGCAACAAAAAGCCCCGAACCAGTCGGGGCTTTTTGTTACCTGTTACACGAGTCGGTTACTGAAACAGCGACTCGCTCGACAGGCCGTTTTTCTCCAGGATCTCCCGAAGACGCTTCAGGCCTTCAACCTGAATCTGTCTGACCCGTTCCCGGGTCAGGCCAATTTCCAGGCCTACGTCTTCAAGGGTACTGCTCTCGTGACCGCGCAGGCCGAAGCGGCGTACAACCACTTCGCGCTGCTTGTCGGTCAGCTCCGAGAGCCATTGATCGATGCTCTGGGACAGGTCGTCATCCTGCAACAGTTCGCATGGATCGGTTGGGCGATCGTCGGTAAGGGTGTCCAGCAGGGTTTTATCCGAATCCGGACCCAGCGAGACGTCGACCGAAGAAACCCGCTCGTTCAGGCCCAGCATGCGCTTGACCTCTCCCACCGGTTTTTCCAGCAGGTTGGCGATTTCTTCGGGTGAGGGTTCATGGTCGAGTTTTTGCGTCAGCTCCCGTGCAGCCCGCAGGTACACGTTAAGCTCTTTGACCACATGGATCGGCAACCGGATCGTCCGGGTCTGATTCATGATCGCGCGCTCGATGGTCTGACGAATCCACCAGGTTGCGTAGGTCGAAAAGCGGAAGCCGCGCTCAGGGTCGAACTTCTCCACCGCCCGGATCAAGCCGAGGTTGCCCTCTTCGATCAGATCGAGCAGCGACAAGCCACGATTGACGTAACGCCGGGCGATTTTCACCACCAGCCGAAGGTTACTTTCAATCATGCGTTTGCGCCCGGCCGGATCGCCACTTTGCGAAAGTCGCGCAAAATGAACTTCTTCTTCGGGGGACAACAGAGGGGAAAAGCCGATTTCATTGAGGTACAGCTGCGTGGCATCAAGTGCCCGCGTGTAGTCAATGTACTTGTGTTGCTTCAACGACGCGGAGTGTTTGGATTTGGCACGAACGGAAGGTGGAGCCGCCCCTTCATCATTCGACATCGAATCCGTACCGATGCCGGTCTCCATCAGGAGAACCTCATCGTCGATGTCAAACTCCGGCACTTCTTTACTGAGAGCCATTGTTATAGTCCTTTGGTGAGTTCGACCTCAAGCTCAAGCGGCGCCTTTATCCTTGGCAACGCTGGAGCCTGTCCCCTCTACGTGACGGAACAGGCTGGAAGCGATCAACGACGCGGCAGGAATTGCAGTGGATCTACAGGTTTACCTTGGCGGCGAATCTCAAAATGCAGTTTCACCCGGTCTGTACCCGTTGACCCCATTTCGGCAATTGTCTGTCCGACCTTGACCTGCTGCCCCTCCCGAACCAACAGCCTGCGGTTATGTCCGTAGGCACTGACGTAGGTTTCGCTGTGTTTGATGATGACTAATTCGCCGTAGCCCCTTAAGCCACTCCCGGCGTATACCACCGTCCCATCAGACGCAGCTAAAACAGGCTGTCCCAAATCTCCGGCGATATCAATTCCTTTATTCAAACTACCGTTTGAAGAGAATTTTCCAATCAAAATGCCATTAGATGGCCATCCCCAGCCGGTCGGGGCCGGGCCCGGAGGAGGCAATGGAGCGGGTGCCGGCTTGTTGGCGACGGACGGTACAACCACCGCCGTGGTGGGAGTGCCACCGTCGACCGGACGACGAATGACCGTGGTTTTACTCGAGGAGGAAGGTGTTGAATTCGAGGAACTGACCACAGTTGTCGGCGTTGAACCGGTGCGGCCATCGAAGCGAATCGTCTGACCCGGATGGATCGTGTAAGGCGCCGGGATGTTGTTGCGTGCAGCCAGGGCCTTGTAGTCCCAGCCGTAGCGGAAAGCGATCGAGAACAAAGTGTCTTTCGGTCGAACGACGTACTGCCCCGTCGTCACTGCCGGACGCTGGGCGGCGGCATTGTTGCGGTCGACGACGCGCACGTCGCTGGATTTGTTGCTGGAACAACCGACCAGCAAGGTGCTCATGACAAGGCCAGTCACCAGGCGCTGAAAGCTCGTTTTACCCATACGCTGCGCTATGACTGTGAGACTCACCCGCCGCTCCCTTTGTGGTGGCTGAAAATGTGATTTGCCGTGTTCCGGCACGAAATGTCGCAAGTATAACGGGCCGTGCAAGCTTTACCCTTAATGAAGCGAAATGGCATCGCGCACACGTTTGCTGTCTGACAAAACAACCCGTTTAACCAATCGACGCCGCTGTAAGACAAAGGCCATCGAAGAGAATTCAGCACGCTGAAATAAATGCTCAGGCCAGTGGCCCGTTGAGCAATGGAACGAAGCGAACGTTCCCCAGAACCCGTCTGGAAAAACCCTGTTCTTCTCGAATGATCAGCAGCAATTGTTGCACCTCACCGGAGCCGACCGGGATCACCAGACGCCCCCCGGGCGCCAATTGATCGAGCAAGGCCTGAGGCACATCGGTGGCCACAGCAGTCACGATGATGCCGTTGTACGGTGCCAACGCCGGCCACCCTTCCCAGCCATCGCCCCAGCGGAAAACCACGTTGCGCAGGTTCAACTCGATCAGGCGTTCCTTGGCCCGGTCTTGCAGCACCTTGATGCGCTCCACGGAAAACACCCGCTCGACCAGTTGCGACAACACCGCCGTCTGATAACCCGAACCCGTGCCGATTTCCATGACCTTGTCCAGCGGACCGGCTTCCAGCAGCAACTCGCTCATGCGAGCGACCATATAAGGCTGGGAGATGGTCTGGTTATGGCCAATCGGCAGCGCGGTATCCTCGTAGGCCCGGTGCGCCAGTGCCTCGTCGACGAACAGGTGGCGCGGTGTACGACGGATGACTTCCAGCACCTTGGCGTTGGAGACTCCTTCCTCGTACAGACGCTGAATCAACCGCTCGCGGGTCCGCTGCGAGGTCATGCCGATGCCGCGATGCAGCATATCGTCTTGTCCACGAGTCATCAGCGCAGCCCCTCCAGCCAGCCATCAAGACTTCTGAAGGCATCGTTGAAGGTGCGATCCAGTTGCAATGGAGTGATCGAAACATAGCCCTGCATGACCGCATGGAAATCGGTGCCTGGCCCGCCGTCTTCGGCGTCCCCTGCTGCGGCGATCCAGTAGCCTGCCTTGCCCCGCGGGTCGACCACTTTGATCGGCGCTGCGGCGCGCGCGCGATGCCCGAGGCGAGTCAACTGAATGCCGCGGATGTGTTCCAGCGGCAAGTTGGGAATGTTCACGTTCAGTACCGTGCGCGGTGGCAAGTCGAGATCAGCATGGGCCTCGACCAGTTTCCGCGCAAAGTACGCCGCTGTAGGAAGGTTCTCGACTTGTCGTGAGACCAACGAAAAGGCGAACGCAGGACGCTCGAGGAAACGCCCTTCTAAAGCTGCCGCCACCGTGCCGGAATACAGCACATCGTCCCCCAGGTTGGCGCCCAGGTTGATCCCGGAAACCACCATGTCCGCTTCGCGCTCCAGCAAGCCGTTAAGGCCCAGGTGCACGCAATCGGTGGGAGTGCCGTTGACGCTGATAAAGCCGTTGCCCAGCGTCTGCGGGTGCAACGGACGGTCGAGCGTCAGCGAACTGCTGGCGCCGCTTTTGTCCTGGTCCGGGGCGATAACCACGCATTCGGTGTAATCCGCCAGCGCAGCATAAAGCGCGGCGAGACCGGGTGCGGTTACCCCATCGTCGTTAGAAATCAGAATACGCATGGGCTGTCCGTCTGCCCCACCGGCACCAGATCAACGAGCTCGCGCACCAATACGGTGGCGAAGCATCCGGCCGGAAGGACGAATTCCAGTTGCAGAATGTCAGGCTCGGGATAATGCCACGTCAACCCACCAATGGGCAGCCGCAGGATGCGACGTTCGTGGCTCATACCGGCGTTGATCAACCAATCGCGAAGGTCTGCTTCGCGCGCGGCAATCGCCTGCTCCAGTTCATGGACAGCGCCCGTGGCCGGCGAGTCACCTTCGCCCCACTGCGGGCCGGTCGGATGCAGATCGAGAATCGCCAGACGCGGGTCGCTGCACTCGGCCTCTCCGGCCGGAAAGAAGCTGCGGCTATCAGTGAACGCCAGCAGGTCACCGACCTGGGCGCGCTGCCAGGTGCCGTCGGCGACACGCGCGGCCAACACCTGATTGAACAGAAAACTGCGGGCGGTCGAGAGCAGACGCGAACGCACGTTACGCTGCTCCGGCAAGGCCTTGCGCGCAGCCCAGGCACGGGCGTCGACCACGTTACCGCCGTCATGCCCGAAGCGCTGGGCGCCGAAATAGTTGGGGATGCCGTGTTTGACGATCAGTTGCAGGCGCTCTTCGATGGCAGCCTTGTAACCGGCGAACTGAGTCAGGCGCAAAGTGAAACCGTTGGCCGAGTGCGCACCGCGTTGCAACTTGCGCTTGTGTCGGCTGGTCTTGAGGATTTTCAGCGTGTCGTTTTCTGCCGCGGACAAATCCGGGTCGGCCTTGCCCGGCAGTTGCACGCTGAACCACTGGCGCGTCAGCGCCTGACGGTCCTTGAGCCCGGCATAGCTGACGGTGCGCAGCGGCACGCCAGCAGCTTTAGCGATCCGCCGTGCCGCCTCTTCAGTATTCAGGCCGCGCTTCTCCACCCAGATCCACAGGTGTTCGCCGTCGCCGCTCAGGGGAATATCAAGGACTTCATCGACCTGGAAATCTTCCGCGATCGCCTTCAGTACCGCTGTGCCGAGGGCTTCGCCATAGGCACGCGGGCCGAGTAGTTGCAGTTCGTTCATGCGCGCAGCAACAAGGCAACGGAATGCACGGCAATGCCTTCTTCGCGACCGACAAAGCCAAGCTTTTCGGTGGTGGTAGCTTTTACGTTCACTTGATCCAACTCAACTTGAAGATCCGCGGCAATCAGCGCACGCATCGATTCGATATGCGGTGCCATTTTCGGCGCCTGGGCAACGATGGTGTTATCGACGTTGCCGACCTTCCAGCCTTTGGCGTGGATCAGTGCGACGACATGACGCAACAGCGCACGGCTGTCGGCGCCTTTGAATTGCGGGTCGGTATCCGGGAAATGCTTGCCGATGTCACCCAGCGCAGCAGCGCCGAGCAAGGCATCGCTCAAGGCGTGCAGCAGGACGTCACCGTCGGAATGAGCGAGCAGCCCGAAGCTGTGTGCGATCCGCACGCCGCCCAGAGTAATGAAATCGCCTTCAGCGAAACGGTGCACATCATAGCCGTGGCCAATACGCATAAAAAAACGCCCCGATTTTTGTCAGGGCGTGATTCTACCTGCTATTGAGTGCCTAGAGCATGCGCGTGATGTTGCAAGTGATCTTCGATGAAACTGGCAATGAAGAAATAGCTGTGGTCGTAGCCGGGTTGCAGGCGCAACGTCAGCGGATGACCGGCCAGTTTGGTCGCCTGTTGCAAAGCTTCAGGCTTGAGCTGGGTGGAGAGGAAGTCGTCCCGGTCGCCTTGATCAACCAGCAGCGGCAGTTTTTCGTCCGCCTCGGCAATCAACGCACAGGCGTCCCACTCGCGCCATTTCGAACGGTCTTCGCCCAGGTACCGAGAGAACGCCTTCTGTCCCCACGGGCAATCCATCGGATTGTTGATTGGCGAGAACGCCGACACCGACAGATAACGCCCCGGATTGCGCAACGCACAGACCAGCGCACCGTGACCACCCATGGAGTGACCGCTGATGCCGCGCTTGTCCGACGCCGGGAAATGGGCTTCGACCAGTGCCGGTAATTCCTGCACGACGTAGTCATGCATCCGATAGTGCCGCGACCAGGGTTCTTGCGTGGCATTCAAATAGAAGCCGGCACCGAGACCGAAGTCCCAGGCACCGTCCGGATCACCCGGCACATCGGCGCCACGCGGACTGGTGTCCGGTGCGACGATGATCAGCCCCAGCTCGGCGGCCATGCGCATGGCGCCGGCCTTCTGCATGAAGTTCTCGTCGGTGCAGGTCAGGCCGGACAGCCAATACAACACCGGCAGCTTGCCGCCCTGCTCCGCTTGCGGTGGCAGGTACACGGCAAACACCATGTCGCAGCCGAGTACTTCCGAACGATGGCGATAACGTTTGTGCCAGCCGCCAAAACTTTTCTGGCAGGAGATGTTTTCCAGGCTCATTGCAAACTCCTTACTGAAAACCAAAACCTCAAGCGCCAGGCCAATACGGTCTGCTTGCCGCTTGAAGCTTGTGGCTTGCAGCTGCTTCTCAGAAATGGATGACAGAGCGGATGCTTTTTCCTTCATGCATCAGGTCGAATGCCTTGTTGATGTCTTCCAGGCCCATGGTGTGGGTGATGAAAGTGTCCAACGGGATTTCGCCGGTTTCGGCCATTTCCACATAGCTTGGCAACTCGGTACGGCCACGAACACCACCAAACGCCGAACCGCGCCAGACGCGACCGGTGACCAACTGGAATGGACGAGTAGAGATTTCCTGGCCGGCACCGGCGACACCGATGATGACCGATTCGCCCCAACCCTTGTGGCAGCACTCAAGGGCGGCGCGCATCAATTGCACGTTGCCAATGCACTCGAACGAGAAATCGACGCCGCCATCGGTCATGTCGACGATGACTTCCTGGATCGGACGATCGAAGTCTTTCGGGTTCACACAATCGGTTGCACCCAGCTGTTTGGCGATCTCGAATTTCGCCGGGTTGATGTCGATCGCGATGATACGGGCAGCCTTGGCTTTGACCGCGCCGATGACCGCCGACAGACCGATGCCGCCAAGGCCGAAAATGGCCACGGTATCACCTGGTTTCACCTTGGCAGTGTTGAGCACTGCGCCGATCCCGGTGGTGACACCGCAACCCAGCAGGCAGACTTTTTCCAGTGGCGCTTCTTTAGCGATCTTGGCGACGGAGATTTCCGGCAGCACGGTGTACTCGGAGAATGTGGACGTCCCCATGTAGTGGAAAATCGGCTGCCCCTTGTAGGAAAAGCGCGAAGTACCGTCAGGCATCAGGCCTTTGCCCTGGGTCGCACGAATGGCTTGGCAGAGGTTGGTTTTGCCCGACAGACAGAATTTGCACTGACGGCATTCCGGGGTGTACAGCGGAATGACATGATCGCCGACGGCGACGGAAGTTACGCCCTCGCCGATCGCTTCAACGATTGCCCCACCTTCATGACCGAGGATCGACGGGAAGATGCCTTCCGGGTCAGCGCCCGACAGTGTGTAGGCATCGGTATGGCAGACACCGGAAGCCACCACGCGCAGCAACACTTCACCGGCCTTGGGCATGGCGACATCGACTTCAACGATCTCCAGAGGTTTCTTGGCCTCGAAGGCAACGGCGGCGCGTGACTTGATCATGGTGATGCTCCAGTGAATAAAAACGAGACAGGGAGTGTAATACATGGCCTTACGATGAATAATCTGGGCAAATGCAAAATATTATTGCTGCACAGGGATAATCATCGATGTCTGAAAATCGCTGGGAAGGGATCGACGAATTCGTCGCTGTCGCCGAATGCAGCCAATTCACTGCTGCCGCGGAACGTCTTGGGGTTTCTTCTTCCCATGTCAGTCGACAAATCGTACGCCTTGAAGAGCGATTGCAAACCCGTTTGCTCTATCGCAGCACCCGCCGGGTCACGCTGACCGAGGCTGGGCAAACGTTTCTGCAACATTGCCAACGCTTGCAGGATGGGCGCGAAGAAGCACTACGAGCGGTGGGCGATTTGACCAGTGAACCCAAAGGCATGTTGCGCATGACTTGCGCAGTGGCTTACGGCGAACGCTTCATCGTGCCGCTAGTGACGCGTTTCATGGGGCTCTATCCACAACTGCGGATAGACATTGAGCTGAGCAACCGCCAACTCGACCTGGTGCACGAAGGCCTCGATCTGGCGATCCGCCTCGGGCGTCTGCAAGACTCACGGTTAGTCGCGACCCGCCTCGCTCCGCGACGCATGTTTCTCTGTGCGTCACCTTCCTACGTTGAACGGTATGGTCGGCCACACAGTTTGTCGGAACTGAGCCGTCACAATTGCCTCATCGGCAGCTCGGATCTATGGCAACTGGAACAGAACGGGCGGGAGTTTTCGCAACGCGTGCAGGGAAACTGGCGCTGCAACAGTGGGCAAGCCGTATTGGACGCCGCGTTACAGGGAGTCGGGTTGTGTCAGTTGCCGGACTATTACGTGCTCGAACATCTGAAAAGCGGTGCCTTGATTTCGCTACTGGAAGCGCATCAACCGCCGAACACAGCGGTTTGGGCGCTGTATCCGCAGCAACGGCATCTGTCGCCGAAGGTGCGAAAGCTAGTGGATTACTTGAAGGAAGGATTGGCCGAACGGCCGGAGTACAGGATTTAAGATCAAAAGATCGCAGCCTTCGGCAGCTCCTACGGGATTGGGGTATGACATTCATTTGCGGATCCCCCTGTAGGAGCCGCCGCAGGCTGCGATCTTTTAGCGACGGTTAGCCCAACGCTGTCTCAACCACTCCAGATCTTCAGGCCGGGTTACCTTGAGATTATCCGCTCGCCCTTCGATCAGGCGCGGCGATAAACCAGACCACTCCATGGCCGACGCCTCGTCGGTAATAACAGCGTCAGCGACCAGGCTGTCGGCCAACGCCCGGTGCAACGCGCCAAGGCGAAACATCTGCGGCGTGTACGCCTGCCAGATCACACTGCGGTCCACGGTCTCGACAACTCGACCGTGTTTATCGACGCGTTTGAGGGTATCCCGCGCGGGAACCGCCAGCAGCCCGCCGACAGGATCGTCAGCCAGTTCGGCCAGCAGTTTGTCCAGATCATCACGACTGAGATTCGGTCGTGCTGCATCGTGAACCAACACCCAATCCTCATCATCGGCGCCGTGAGCATGCAAATGCAGCAAGGCATTGAGCACCGACCCGGAACGCTCCGAGCCGCCCTCGACCCGCGTAATGCGCGCATCGCCGGCACAGGCCAGGTTCGGCCAATAAGGATCATCAACAGCAAGACTGACCACCAGCCCCTTCAGGGAAGGATGATCAAGGAAACAGCCGAGGCTGTGTTCGAGAATAGTGCGACCACCCAGTTGCAAGTATTGCTTGGGACGGTCCGCGGCCATACGGGCACCGACGCCCGCGGCAGGAATCACGGCCCAGAAGGCGGGTAACGTCTGGCTCATTGCGCCAACTGGTAAAGGGTTTCACCGTCCTTGACCATGCCCAACTCATGGCGAGCTCGCTCTTCAACGGTCTCCATGCCCTTTTTCAACTCGCTGACTTCAGCGTCCATCACCCGATTGCGCTCAAGCAACACTTGGTTCTCAGCTTCTTGATCCGCGATCTGTTGCTTCAGCTCGGCCACTTGCGCCAGACTGCCATTACCCACCCACAGGCGGTATTGCAGGCCAGCCAGCAGCAGGAGCAGGACGAGGAACAACCAATTGGGACTGCGCATCGAATATCAGGTATCCAGTGAAAAAAGACAGCCATACCAAAACATGAAGCTACTGATAGCACGAAGCCTGGAAGAACCAGGCTTGTGCTGATAAGGCATCAGATTAGTGGCAAAAACGTCGCTGTAGCGATTTTTCCGACACAATCCGCTGACTTTTTTACCTTGTACTCAATTAACCGCGGAATTCGCTGCGGCCGTTGTACTTGGCTTTACCGTTCAACTGCTCTTCGATACGCAGCAGTTGGTTGTACTTGGAGACGCGATCGGAACGGCACAGGGAACCGGTCTTGATCTGGCCGGCCGAAGTGCCCACAGCCAGGTCGGCAATGGTCGAATCTTCGGTTTCGCCCGAGCGGTGCGAGATCACGGCGGTGTAACCGGCAGCCTTGGCCATCTGGATGGCTTCCAGGGTTTCGGTCAGGGTGCCGATCTGGTTGAACTTGATCAGGATCGAGTTGGCGATCTTTTTGTCGATGCCTTCTTTCAGGATCTTGGTGTTGGTCACGAACAGGTCGTCGCCTACCAGTTGGACTTTCTCGCCGATCTTGTCGGTGAGGATCTTCCAGCCAGCCCAGTCGGACTCGTCCAGGCCATCTTCGATAGAGATGATCGGGTAACGCTCGGTCAGGCCTTTCAGGTAATCAGCGAAACCTTCAGCGGTGAACACCTGGCCTTCGCCGGACAGGTTGTACTTGCCGTCTTCGTAGAATTCGCTGGCCGCGCAGTCCAGAGCCAGGGTCACGTCGGTGCCGAGTTTGTAGCCAGCGTTGGCCACGGCTTCGGAGATCACTTTCAGTGCGTCTTCGTTGGACGCCAGGTTCGGCGCGAAACCACCTTCGTCACCGACGGCGGTGCTCAGGCCACGGGCCTTCAGCACAGCTTTGAGGTGGTGGAAAATTTCGGTGCCCATGCGCAGGCCTTCCGAGAAAGACTTGGCGCCAACCGGCTGAACCATGAATTCCTGGATATCGACGTTGTTGTCGGCGTGCTCGCCACCGTTGATGATGTTCATCATCGGAACCGGCATCGAGTAAACACCCGGAGTGCCGTTCAGGTTGGCGATGTGAGCGTACAGCGGCAGGTCCTGGTCCTGTGCTGCTGCCTTGGCCGCGGCCAGGGAAACGGCGAGGATCGCGTTGGCGCCCAGGGAGCCTTTGTTTTCAGTACCGTCGAGCTTGATCATCGCCAGATCGAGGGCTTTCTGGTCGCTTGGGTCCATACCTTTCAACAGGTCGCGGATCGGACCGTTGATGTTGCCTACGGCTTTGAGTACGCCCTTGCCCAGGTAACGGCTCTTGTCGCCATCACGCAGCTCGAGCGCTTCACGCGAGCCAGTGGAAGCACCGGACGGCGCGCAAGCGCTGCCGATGATGCCGTTATCGAGAAGCACATCCGCTTCCACGGTGGGGTTGCCACGGGAGTCGAGAACTTCACGACCTTTGATGTCGACGATTTTAGCCATTGTTGTAAACACTCCAAAGTTGACGAAAACGACGCAGCTGTAGGAAATCTTCAATCGTCGGCAAGCGAGGTGCAGCGGGCAGTCTTGCAGACGACAAGGCTCAGGCCCGAGGGCCTGAGCGTTAAATCGTGCGGTACTTTACCGGAGAAATGAGGATTACGCGGTTTCTACCGTCGGAAAACTCTTCACCAGTTCGTCCAAAGCTTTGAGCTGGGCCAGGAATGGCTCCAGTTTGTCCAGACGCAAGGCACAAGGGCCGTCGCATTTGGCGTTGTCCGGGTCCGGGTGGGCTTCCAGGAACAGGCCGGCCAGAGATTGGCTCATGCCGGCTTTCGCCAGATCGAGAACCTGGGCACGACGGCCGCCCGCGGAGTCGGAACGACCGCCAGGCATTTGCAGCGCGTGGGTTACGTCGAAGAACACCGGGTATTCGAACTGCTTCATGATGCCGAAGCCGAGCATGTCGACGACCAGGTTGTTGTAGCCGAAGCTCGAACCGCGTTCGCAGAGGATCAACTGATCGTTACCCGCTTCCACGCACTTGTTCAGGATGTGTTTCATTTCCTGAGGCGCGAGGAACTGGGCTTTCTTGATGTTGATCACGGCACCGGTCTTGGCCATCGCGACCACGAGGTCGGTCTGGCGCGACAGGAAGGCCGGCAACTGGATAATGTCGCAGACTTCAGCGACGACCGCGGCCTGCTCAGGCTCGTGAACGTCGGTGATGATCGGCACGCCGAAAGCTTGCTTGATGTCCTGGAAAATCCGCATGCCCTCTTCCAGGCCGGGGCCACGGTAAGAGGTCACGGAGGAACGGTTGGCCTTGTCGAAGCTGGCCTTGAACACGTAAGGGATACCCAGTTTCTCGGTAACCTTTACGTACTCTTCGCAGACCTGCATCGCCATGTCGCGGCTTTCCAGCACGTTCATGCCACCAAAAAGCACCATTGGCTTGTCGTTGGCAATCTCGATATCGCCTACGCGGATGATCTTCTGCGCCATCAGGTTTACGCCTTCTTCTGGTGTTGAGCCAAAGCAGCTTTAACGAAACCGCTGAACAACGGGTGACCGTCGCGTGGCGTCGAAGTGAACTCCGGGTGGAACTGGCAAGCGACGAACCATGGATGATCCGGTGCTTCAACCACTTCAACCAGCGCGCCATCACCGGAACGACCGGAGATTTTCAGGCCGGCTTCGATGATTTGCGGCAGCAGGTTGTTGTTCACTTCGTAGCGGTGACGGTGACGCTCGACGATCACGTCCTTGCCGTAGCAATCGTGAACCAGGGAACCCGGCTCCAACAGGCAATCCTGTGCGCCGAGGCGCATGGTGCCGCCCAGGTCGGAGGTTTCGGTACGGGTTTCGACGGCGCCGGTGGCATCTTCCCACTCGGTGATCAGACCCACGACCGGGTGACCGCTTGCACGATCGAACTCGGTGGAGTTGGCGTCTTTCCAGCCCATGACGTTACGAGCGAACTCGATCACGGCCACTTGCATGCCCAGGCAGATGCCCAGGTATGGAACCTTGTTTTCGCGAGCGTATTGGACGGCGGTGATCTTGCCTTCCACGCCACGCAGACCGAAGCCGCCCGGCACCAGAATCGCGTCGACGCCTTCGAGCAGCGCAGTGCCCTGGTTCTCGATGTCTTCGGAATCGATGTAGCGCAGGTTGACCTTGGTGCGGTTGCTGATGCCGGCGTGACTCATCGCTTCGATCAGCGACTTGTAGGCGTCCAGCAGCTCCATGTACTTGCCGACCATGGCGATGGTGACTTCGTGCTCAGGGTTGAGCTTGGCGTCGACCACGGCTTCCCACTCGGACAGATCGGCACCGCCGCATTGCAGGCCGAAACGCTCGACAACGAAATCGTCCAGGCCCTGGGAGTGCAGGATGCCCGGGATCTTGTAGATGGTGTCGGCGTCTTCCAACGCGATCACCGCACGTTCTTCAACGTTGGTGAACTGCGCGATCTTGCGACGCGAAGACACATCGATCGGGTGATCGGAGCGGCAGACCAGCACGTCTGGCTGCAGGCCGATGGAACGCAGTTCCTTGACCGAGTGCTGGGTTGGCTTGGTTTTGGTTTCGCCGGCAGTGGCGATGTACGGCACCAGTGTCAGGTGCATCAGCATCGCGCGCTTGGCGCCGACTTCGAAACGCAACTGGCGGATGGCTTCGAGGAACGGTTGGGATTCGATGTCACCCACGGTGCCACCGATCTCGACCATGGCCACGTCGGCATCGCCTGCACCCTTGATGATGCGGCGCTTGATTTCGTCGGTGATGTGCGGAATCACCTGGATGGTTGCGCCCAGGTAATCACCACGGCGCTCTTTGCGCAGCACGTGCTCGTAGACACGGCCGGTGGTGAAGTTGTTGTTCTGGGTCATGGTCGTGCGGATGAACCGCTCGTAGTGGCCCAGGTCCAGGTCGGTCTCGGCGCCGTCGTGGGTGACGAACACTTCACCGTGCTGGAACGGGCTCATGGTACCCGGGTCGACGTTGATGTACGGGTCCAGCTTCAGCATGGTGACCTTAAGTCCCCGCGCCTCCAGGATGGCCGCCAATGATGCCGATGCAATGCCTTTCCCCAATGAAGAAACAACACCGCCCGTGACGAATATGTAGCGCGTCATGAAAAACCCTAGAAGTCTGCGTTAAAGCGGTCCGAGCCGCCGGGGAAAGCGAAGGAAGGCCGAAGCCCCCGATCACCTGCATTAATCACAGTGCACCTTTCAAAAAAACCGCCGCGTTGGGACAGACCGGAAGATGAAACACCGGTACGTTGCTCGCTACACATTTTTTGGAATCGCCCAGCAAAGACTGCTTGGTAATCGGCAACTCCTGCAATTCAGGCGAATCCACAGAAGTTGTATCAAGAAGGGAGCGTAGTCTACCGGAAAGCCCCTTTCAGCTCAAACCTTGATCTTCGTTCAGTGGCTGCCAATGCAGATTCCAGTCACTCGCTGCACCGCCATCCAGCCCCTGAAGGTTCGGCACCGCCAGTAATTGCTCGCCTTTGAACAGCAGCGGCAATCTGCCGCGCACGAATGGCGGCACACCACGTTCGTTGAGCAAACGCTTCAAGTCACGATGACCACGGCCCGGCAATTCCATCGCCTCGCCTCCTTCACGATAGCGGATCTGCAAGGGACCATCGGGGATTTCCCCGGTCAGCGTGAGGACGCCGTTATCGGGCAACGCCAGAGGCAGCGCGGGGTCGGGCCATGTTCCTGCGATGGGCAAGGGCTTCAACCAGCCACCGGACAACCACCAGATTCGCCCACCCGCCCGATGCAATTCGCCATCCGCCAAGCGCCAGATCGGTCGCGCATCGCCGGTGGCATCGCGCAAATCTTCCCAACCCGACCAGTGGTCAGTGTCCGGTAGTCGAGTTCTCGCCTCAAGCCAGTGGCTGAGCGCATTACGCTGGCGTGCCGCGGAAAGCTTCTCCAGCGCTGCCAGTTCCAGGGACCGCAAGCCCAGCCAATCGAAATCACTTGGCGTGCTCGCCTGGTTCAAGTCGATTTGCGCAAGATCATCGAGCAATCCCTGCGCTTCGCTCAGATGCCCGGCGCTGCGCGCCATGGTCGCCATCGCCTGTGGCCAGCGCTCGGACAGCACCGGGAACACCTGATGACGCAGGTAGTTGCGCGAGTACTGTCGATCCTGATTCGAAGGGTCCTCGATCCAGCTCAGCTGATGCTCTGCCGCATAGGCCTCCAGTTCGGCGCGGGTAGCATCGAGCAAAGGCCGCAGCAGATACCCTCCGCCCAACGGCCGCTGACGCGGCATTCCCGACAGTCCTCTCACTCCGGCCCCGCGCAACAGACGAAACAACAGCGTTTCCGCCTGATCATCGCGGTGTTGCGCGGTCAGCAGCACTTCATTGGTTTGAGTGACCTGATTGAAGGCGGCATAGCGCGCCTCCCGGGCCGCACGCTCAAGGCTTGCGCCGGGCTGGACCTGCACGCGAACCACCCGTAGCGGAATGCCCAGCGCCTCACATTGCGATCGACAATGGTCTGGCCACGCGTCAGCCACAGTCTGAAGACCGTGATGGACATGAATGGCGCTCAGCGCCGCCAGGGATTGGTTTTTTGCGAGGTGAGCAAGAAGGTGCAGCAGGACGGTGGAGTCGAGGCCGCCGGAGAAGGCGATGTGCCAAGCGGAGGCGTTGCGCCAAGGCTTCAGATTCAGCAGAAGCCGAGAAGGCAAATCAATCATGGACTGCCCCATATCTATCTCTTTGCCCCAAACAAATGTAGGAGTGAGCCTGCTCGCGATAACGGTGTAACAGCCAACACATCAGTTGAATGTTACGCCCTTATCGCGAGCAGGCTCACTCCTACATGGGTGTTACGCGGTCGCCTTAGAGACCGTAGCTCATCAGGCGCTCGTAACGACGGTCCAGCAGCGCCTTGTTGTCGAACTTCTTGAGCATCGCCAGTTGCGAGCTCAGCTCGGCACGGATCGAAGCCGCCGCAGTGGCTGGATCACGGTGCGCGCCACCCAGTGGCTCGCCGATCACTTTGTCGACGATGCCCAGGCCTTTGAGGCGCTCAGCGGTGATGCCCATGGCTTCAGCGGCGTCCGGTGCTTTCTCGGCGGTTTTCCACAGGATCGAAGCGCAACCTTCCGGCGAGATCACCGCGTAGGTCGAGTACTGCAGCATGTTCAGCTGATCGCAAACGCCAATCGCCAGTGCACCACCGGAACCACCTTCACCGATCACGGTGGCGATGATTGGGGTTTTCAGGCGAGCCATGACGCGCAGGTTCCAGGCGATCGCTTCGCTCTGGTTGCGCTCTTCAGCGTCGATGCCAGGGTAGGCACCCGGGGTGTCGATGAAGGTCAGGATCGGCATCTTGAAGCGTTCGGCCATTTCCATCAGGCGGCAAGCTTTGCGGTAGCCTTCCGGACGCGGCATGCCGAAGTTGCGGCGAACCTTCTCGCGCACTTCACGGCCCTTCTGATGACCGATGATCATCACCGGCTGGTCGTCCAGGCGGGCGATACCGCCGACAATGGCAGCGTCGTCGGAGAAGTGACGGTCACCGTGCAATTCGTCGAACTCGGTGAAGATGTGTTCGATGTAGTCCAGGGTGTACGGACGCTTCGGGTGACGCGCCAGACGTGCGATCTGCCAGCTGGTCAGCTTGCCGAAGATGTCTTCGGTCAGCGTTTTGCTCTTGTCCTGCAGGCGGGAGATCTCATCGCCGATATTCAGCGAATTGTCATTACCGACCAAGCGCAACTCTTCGATCTTGGCTTGCAGGTCGGCGATCGGCTGTTCGAAATCTAGAAAATTCGGGTTCATAGGCGTCCGTCTTGGGTCGAGTCCCAAGTGATCTTGGGCCGGCCGGTTGTCTATTCGCGCCCTACCTTAAGGGAGAGGCGCGTTCAGGTCGAGATTAAAAATTCTGGTCAAGTTCAGGATGCGTGATGGCACCCTGACCGTTAACGGTATTGGAGGAAGACGTTGTCTCGCCCGAACTGGTCACGCAGGGCTTGAATCAATGCATCCGCCGGATCGATTCGCCAGCCTTCGCCGAACTGCAGCAAGGCCTTCGCGTCAGGGCTGGTGTAGTCCATGGTGATCGGACACGCACCGCGGTGACGCTTCAACAACTCGCCCAGCCAGCGTAGCTGATCGCCCTTGAGGTCCTTGGCATGCAGTTTCAAACGCAGGCTTTCCGCCAGGTTGGTGCGCGCATCTTCCATGCTCATCACCCGCTTGACCCGCAATTTCAGGCCACCGGAGAAGTCATCGTTGCTGACCTCACCTTCGACCACCACCATCGCGTCGGTCTGCAACAGTGACTGCGCGGCATGGAACGACTCGGAAAACAGCGAAGCCTCGATCCGTCCAGAGCGGTCGTCAAGGGTGATGAACCCCATCTTGTCGCCCTTTTTGTTCTTCATAACCCGCAAGGCGATGATCATGCCGGCGACCGTCTGGGTATCGCGTGCCGGTTTCAGATCGATGATGCGCTGGCGGGCAAAACGACGGATTTCTCCTTCGTATTCGTCGATCGGGTGACCGGTCAGGTACAGGCCCAGGGTGTCTTTCTCGCCTTTCAGGCGTTCCTTGAGGGTCAGTTCCTTGGCCTTGCGGTGATTGGCGTAGACGTCGGCGTCTTCTTCGACAAACAGACCGCCAAACAAGTCGGAGTGACCGCTGTCCTGGGTACGCGCAGTCTGTTCGGCGGCCTTGATCGCTTCTTCCATGGCGGTCAGCAACACCGCGCGATTGCGGTCGATATTGGCCTGGTAGGCCTTCTGCTCATCGTGAAAATACGGCCCGAGGCGATCGAGCGCACCGCTTCGAATCAAGCCGTCGAGGGTTCGCTTGTTGATGCGCTTGAGGTCGACCCGGGCGCAGAAGTCGAACAGGTCCTTGAACGGACCGTGCTGACGTGCTTCGGTGATCGCCTCCACCGGGCCTTCACCGACACCCTTGATCGCGCCCAGACCATAAATGATCCGGCCTTCGTCGTTCACTGTGAACTTGAACTCCGAGGTGTTCACGTCCGGCGCGTCGAGGCGCAGCTTCATGGTCCGCACTTCTTCGATCAAGGTCACGACCTTGTCGGTGTTGTGCATGTCCGCCGACAGTACCGCTGCCATGAACGGTGCCGGGTAATGCGTTTTCAGCCATGCGGTCTGGTACGACACCAGGCCGTAGGCGGCGGAGTGGGATTTGTTGAAGCCGTAACCAGCGAATTTTTCTACCAGGTCGAAAATGTTACCGGCCAGGTCAGCGTCGATATTGTTGGTGGCGCAACCTTCAATGAAGCCGCCACGCTGCTTGGCCATCTCTTCGGGCTTTTTCTTACCCATGGCTCGACGCAGCATGTCCGCACCGCCGAGGGTGTAACCGGCCATGACCTGGGCAATCTGCATCACCTGTTCCTGATACAGGATGATGCCGTAAGTCGGCGCCAATACTGGCTTGAGGCCTTCGTACTGGTAGTCCGAGTGCGGATACGCCAGCTCGGCGCGACCGTGCTTACGGTTGATGAAGTCGTCCACCATGCCCGATTGCAGCGGGCCGGGACGGAACAGTGCCACCAGTGCGATCAAGTCTTCCAGGCAGTCGGGCTTGAGCTTTTTGATCAGCTCTTTCATACCGCGCGATTCAAGCTGGAACACGGCCGTGGTTTCGGCTTTCTGCAGCAGCGTGTAAGTCGGTTTGTCGTCCAGCGGGATGAACGCGATATCCAGCGGCGGCTCGTTGACCTTGGCGCGGTCGCGGTTGATGGTTTTCAGCGCCCAGTCGATGATCGTCAGGGTCCGCAGACCCAGGAAGTCGAACTTCACCAGACCGGCAGCTTCCACGTCGTCCTTGTCGAACTGGGTTACCAGGCCGTCACCGGCCTCGTCGCAATAGATCGGCGAGAAGTCGGTCAGCTTGGTCGGTGCGATCACCACACCACCGGCGTGCTTGCCGACGTTACGCACAACACCCTCAAGCTTGCGCGCCATCTCCCAGATTTCCGCAGCCTCTTCATCGACCTTGATGAAGTCACGCAGGATCTCTTCCTGTTCGTAAGCCTTTTCCAGGGTCATGCCGACTTCGAACGGAATCATCTTCGACAGACGATCCGCCAAGCCATAGGACTTGCCCTGCACCCGCGCCACGTCGCGGACCACAGCTTTTGCCGCCATGGAACCGAAGGTGATGATCTGGCTTACCGCGTTGCGGCCATATTTTTCGGCCACGTAGTCGATCACGCGGTCGCGACCATCCATGCAGAAGTCGACGTCAAAGTCGGGCATGGAGACCCGTTCCGGGTTGAGGAAACGTTCGAACAGCAGGTCGTATTCCAGCGGATCGAGGTCGGTGATCTTCTGCACATAGGCCACCAGCGACCCGGCGCCCGACCCCCGGCCTGGACCTACCGGCACGCCATTGCTCTTGGCCCACTGGATAAAGTCCATCACGATCAGGAAGTAACCGGGGAAGCCCATCTGGATGATGATATCCAGCTCGAAATTCAGCCGGTCGACGTAGACCTGACGCTTGGCCTCGTAGTCTTCGGTGGTGTCCTTAGGCAGCAGAACGCTAAGCCGCTCTTCCAGACCGTCGAACGACACCTTGCGGAAATACTCGTCGATGGTCATGCCATCGGGAATCGGGAAGTTGGGCAGGAAGTGCGTGCCCAGCTTCACATCGATGTTGCAACGCTTGGCAATCTCGACGGTGTTTTCCAGCGCTTCGGGAATATCGCTGAACAGCTCGGCCATTTCCTCGGCGCTTTTGAGGTATTGCTGATCGCTGTAATTCTTCGAACGCCGCGGATCGTCGAGCGCACGGCCCTCGCCAATGCATACGCGGGTTTCGTGGGCAGCGAAGTCTTCCTGCTTGATGAAGCGCACATCGTTGGTCGCCACCAGCGGCGCGCCGATCTTCTCGGCCAAGGCCACGGCGCCGTGCAGTTGTTCTTCATCGTTGGGGCGATTGGTGCGCTGGATCTCCAGATAGAAACGGTCAGGGAACACCGCCATCCACTCGCGCGCCAGGGTTTCGGCTTCGTCCGGATTGCCACTGAGCATGGCCTGGCCGATCTCGCCTTCTTTTGCCGCCGACAGCATGATCAAGCCAGCGTTGGCTTCAGCCACCCACTCACGCTCGATGATGACCGCGCCATTGCGCTGGCCATCGATGAAGCCGCGGGAGATCAACTCAGTGAGGTTGCGATAACCCGCGGCGTTCATCACCAGCAAGCTGATGCGGCTCAGCGGGTTATCCGGATCCTTGTTGGACAGCCACAGGTCGGCGCCGCAGATCGGCTTGATCCCGGCGCCCATGGCGTTTTTATAGAATTTGACCAGAGAACACATGTTGTTCTGATCGGTGACCGCTACGGCAGGCATGTTCATGCCGACGAGGGTCTTGACCAGCGGTTTGATCCGCACCAGACCGTCGACCAGGGAGTACTCAGTGTGCAGGCGTAGGTGAACGAATGAAGCCGGCATAGTGATCCTGTCTGTAAACGTGAAAACAACAAGGCCCGGATTGTACCGGGCCTTGGCAGAAAAAATCAGCCTCGCGACTAACTCTCTATGAGGCTTTCCCGCGCCTCATACGCCTGACGCACCGGGGCAAACGAACGCCGGTGAATCGGGGTCGGGCCAAGACGTGCGAGCGCTTCCAGATGAACGGGGGTCGGGTAGCCTTTATGACCGCCGATGCCGTAACCCGGATAAATCAATTCGAAGGCGGCCATTTCGCGATCGCGGCTGACCTTCGCCAGAATCGATGCCGCCGCAATGGCCGGAACCTTGCCATCGCCCTGCACTACCGCTTCGGCGCGCATCGGCAGTTTCGGGCAACGATTGCCGTCGATCATCGCCAGTTTCGGTTGTATGTGCAGCCCGGCAACGGCTCGCTGCATGGCCAGCATGGTGGCGTGCAGAATATTCAGCTCGTCGATTTCTTCGACTTCGGCGCGGGCAATGCACCAGCTCAAGGCTTTTTCGCAGATCTCGTCGTACAGCTTTTCGCGCCGGGCTTCGGTGAGTTTCTTCGAATCGTTCAGGCCCAGAATCGGACGGTCAGGATCGAGGATCACCGCCGCCGTCACCACGGCACCGCAGAGCGGACCACGCCCGACTTCATCGACGCCGGCAACCAAATCTTCAACTTCAGCGACCAAGGTGAAATCCAGTCCCATCTGCATGCTTGTCTTACTCATTGTACTTGGCCGATCAGGTTGAGCACTGCATCCGCGGCCTGATTAGAGGCATCCAGACGAAGGGTGCGGTGAATTTCATCGAAGCCACGGGTCTGCTCTTCGCCACCCTCGATGAGCGGCGACAAGGTCTGGGCCAGGGCTTCGACCGTCGCATTGTCCTGCAGCAACTCGGGCACCAGCAGGCGCTGGGCCAACAGGTTCGGCAAGGAGACGTAGGGGCTTTTCACCATGCGCTTGAGAATCCAGAACGTCAGCGGCGCCAGGCGATAGGCAACCACCATCGGCCGCTTGTACAACAAGGCTTCAAGCGTTGCGGTACCGGAGGCAATCAGCACGGCGTTACATGCCGCCAATGCCAGATGGGACTTGCCGTCGAGCAAGGTCAGCGGCAAATCGCGACCGGCCAACAGCTCTTCAAGTTGCGCCCGACGCTGTGGGTTGGCGCAAGGCACTACAAACCGCACACTGGGGCGCAATGCCCGCAGGCGTTGGGCCGTATCGAGAAACAATGCGCCGAGACGGCCCACTTCGCCGCCACGACTGCCGGGCATCAGCGCAACCAATGGCCCGTCAGGCAGTCCCAGTTCGGCCCGCGCAGCAGCTCGGTCGGCTTCGAGCGGAATGGCATCAGCCAAGGTGTGCCCGACAAACCGCACCGGCACGCCCTTCTCTTCATAGAATTTGGCTTCGAACGGAAACAGCGTCAGCATCAGGTCGCAGCCTTCGCGAATCTTCAGCACCCGCTTCTGTCGCCAGGCCCAGACCGACGGGCTGACGTAGTGCACGGTCTTGATCCCGGCCTGACGCAGCTTGAGTTCGATATTGAGGTTGAAGTCCGGGGCATCGATACCGATGAACACGTCCGGCTTCGCAGCGATCAGGTCGGCGACCAGCTTCTTGCGACGCGCCAGCAATTCACGCAACCGACCCAGCACTTCCACCAGGCCCATGACTGACAGGCGTTCCATGGGAAAATACGAGGTCAGGCCCTCGGCCTGCATCAGCGGACCACCGACGCCGATGAATTCGACCGCCGGATGGCGAGCCTTGAGCGCACGCATGAGACCCGCGCCAAGAATGTCGCCGGAAGCCTCACCCGCTACCAGCGCAATACGCAGATTGGCCATGATTAGCGGGTGATGCCGCGGGTCGAAGACTGGATGGAGTCGCGGAATACGGCGACTTCCGGGAACTGGATCGACGGTTCGGCCAATTCGGTGAGTGCCTGCTCGACTGTCAGGCCCTGACGGTAGACCACCTTATAGGCGCGACGCAGCGCGTGGATGGCATCTTCGCTGAAACCGCGACGGCGCATGCCTTCGAAGTTCATGCTGCGAGCCTCGGCAGGGTTGCCGAACACCGTGACGTAGGCAGGAACGTCCTTGCCGATGGCGGTCCCCATGCCGGAAAAGCTGTGGGCACCGATGTGGCAATACTGGTGGACCAGGGTAAATCCGGAGAGGATCGCCCAGTCTTCTACGTGCACGTGACCAGCCAACGCGGTGTTGTTGACCAGGATGCAGTGGTTGCCGATAACGCTGTCGTGACCAATGTGCGCGTAGGCCATGATCAGGTTGTGATCGCCCAGGGTCGTTTCCGAACGATCCTGAATCGTCCCACGGTGAATCGTCACGCCTTCGCGAATGACGTTGTGGTCACCGATCACCAGGCGCGTTTCTTCGCCTTTGTATTTCAGATCCGGCGTGTCCTCACCTACCGAGGAGAACTGGTAGATGCGGTTATGCTTACCGATTCGGGTCGGGCCCTTGAGGATCACGTGAGGCCCGATGACGGTTCCTTCGCCGATTTCCACACCTGCACCGATGATCGACCACGGCCCTACCTCGACACCGTCGGCCAGTACGGCCGACGGATCGATGATTGCGCGAGGGTCAATCAAACTCATAGTTTGCGTTCCGCGCAGATGATCTCAGCGGAGCAGACTGGCTTGCCATCGACCGAAGCCTGGCACTCGAACTTCCAGATCTGACGCTTGCAGCTGAGGAACTTGGCTTCGAGGATCAACTGGTCGCCCGGCAGCACCGGCTGGCGGAAGCGCAGCTTGTCGGAGCCAACGAAGTAGTAAAGCGTGCCGTCGGCCGGCTTCACGTCGAGCATTTTGAAACCAAGGATCCCGGCAGCCTGAGCCATCGCCTCGATGATCAGTACGCCCGGCATGATTGGATGCGCGGGGAAGTGACCATTGAAGAACGGTTCGTTGATGCTGACATTCTTGTAGGCGCGAATGCGCTTGCCTTCCACATCCAGATCCACGACCCGGTCCACCAGCAGGAACGGGTAACGGTGAGGCAGGTATTCGCGAATCTCGTTGATGTCCATCATTTCGGGGGGAAGCCTATGTAAAGATTGGGAGCGCGACTGACGTGCACTCCTCTAGCAAATCAAGGGCGCAGTTTAGCGACTGTGCACACTTGATATGGAAATGGTATCAGCCATCTGATGAAGCATTACCGCCAGGGGTCACTTCCCCTGCTTGCTTTTCCAGCTGTCGCAAACGCCGCGCGATGTCATCGAGCTGACGAATACGTGCCGCGCTTTTGCGCCACTCGGCTGCCGGCTGCATCGCCGTACCGGAAGAATACGCGCCCGGCTCGGTGATCGAGTGGGTCACCATGGTCATCCCGGTGATGAAAACGTTGTCGCAAATATCGATATGCCCCACCAGCCCTACGCCACCGGCGAGCATGCAATGCTTGCCGATCTTGGTGCTGCCGGAAATACCCACGCACGCGGCCATGGCCGTGTGATCGCCCACTTGAACGTTGTGGGCAATCTGAATCTGGTTGTCGAGCTTCACGCCATTACCGATGATGGTATCGGCCAGCGCACCACGGTCGATAGCGGTATTCACGCCGATCTCCACGTCGTCACCTACCAGTACACCACCGATCTGGGCGATTTTCTGCCAGATACCTTTCTCGTTGGCAAAACCGAAGCCTTCGCCACCGAGCACGGCACCGGACTGAATCACCACCCGTTTGCCGACGCGAACGTCGTGATACAGGGTAACGCGCGGTGCGAGCCAGCCACCTTCGCCGATGACGCTACGGGCACCGATGAAGCAATGCGCACCAATGGTGGCACCTGCAGCAATATGCGCCCCGCTTTCGATAACCACAAAGGCACCGATACTCGCAGCTGGATCAACCACGGCGTCCGCCGCAATTACCGCCGTCGGATGAACACCGGCGGCCGCTTTGGGCTTGGGATCGAACAGGTGAGAAACACGAGCGTAGGCGGCGTACGGATCAGGTACTACCAGTGCATTGCCGGCAAAACCTTCAGCGTCAGCGGCCTTGAGCAACAAGGCTGCCGCCTGGCTGCCTGCCAGGAACTTGCGGTATTGGGGGTTTGCCAGAAAGCTCAACTGAGCTGGGCCAGCCTCCTGCAAGGTGGCTAGCCCAGTAATTGCTTTCTCCGGGTCGCCACGCAGGGTGGCGCCGAGGAACTCGGCCAATTGGCCGAGCTTAATGGTCGCTGTCATGGATTACTTCAGCTGATTCATGCGCTCGATAACCTGGCGCGTGATGTCGTACTGAGGTTTGACATCGATCACTGCGCCACGCTCGAAGACCAGGTCAAAAGCACCTTTCTTGATGACTTCTTCCACAGCGCTATCCAGTTTCGGCTTGAGCTGCTTGAGCATTTCACGGTCGGCAACGGCTTTGGCTTCGTTCAGTTCCTTGGACTGAAACTGGAAGTCACGCGCCTTTTGCTTGAATTCAAGCTCCAGACGCTCACGCTCGCCTTGTTGCATTTTGTCGCCACCGGCCATCAGACGATCCTGAATACCCTTGGCGCTGCTTTCCAGAGTCTTGAGCTTGGTCAGTTGAGGACCGAACTTCTTCTCGGCATCCACGGCGTATTTCTTGGCCGCATCGGATTCCAGCAGAGCCATCTGATAGTTCAGAACGGCGATTTTCATGTCGGCAAATGCCGGACCTGCTACCAGTACGGAAGCCAGGAGAACCAATTGAGTCAACTTACGCACGATGCACCCCTAAAAATCCATTGTCGTTATCTTGGGTCAGACGCTTAGAACGTCTGGCCGAGGGAGAATTGGAACACTTGAGTTTCAGCGTCATCCGGTTTCTTGACCGGCATGGCCAGTGCGAAACTCAGAGGACCCAGTGCGGTGACCCAGGTCACACCCACACCGACGGAACTGGCCATATTGCTCAAGCTGATATCGTTGCACTTGGTGTTGGACTTCGTGCCATCGGCGTTTGTGGTATCCGAGCACGACGAGTCGAACACGTTACCCACATCCCAGAATACCGAGGTACGCAGGGAACGCTGATCCTTCACGAACGGCAGTGGGAACAGAACTTCCACACCACCCTGGATCAGGACGTTACCACCGAACGGCAGCGGATCCTGGTCCGGATCGACCGCAGTGCCAGGGTTCTTGCCGGTACTTGGCGTACTGCGAGGACCCAGGGTGCTGTCCTTGAAGCCGCGAACCGAGTTGAAACCACCAGCATAGTAGTTTTCATAAAATGGCAAGCCATCGGTCGAGCCGTAGCCATCGCCGTAACCCAATTCGGTATGCAGGCGCATGGTGTAGTTGTCGCTCAACGGCTGGAACAACTGGCCACGGTAATCGAGCTTGAAGAACGACAGGTCGCTGCCCGGCGTCGTGGTTTCCAGCACGAGGCTCTGGGAGTGACCACGCGTCGCGAGCACGCCTTTGTTCAAGGTGGACTCGGACCAACCGGCCGAAGCCTTGAAGTTCAGGTACTTGTCGCCTTCCTTGTCAACGAAGTCGAAGATCTCGTCAACGGTGTAGACACCGGTCTTGATCTCGTCCTGCTGAGCCGTCAGGCCGAAGGTCAGACGCGAAGTCTCGCTGATCGGATAACCAACGCTAACGCCCGCACCCAGGCTGTCTACGGAGTAGCTTGCTACGTCGACGTCGAGGTCATCGTAGTCGGTGGTGCGGTAGAAGGCGTTGTAACCCAGGCTCACGCCGTCAGCAGTCCAGTAGGGGTCGACATAACCGAAGTTATAGCGGCTCTGGTATTCGCTTCGGGTCAAGCCGATGCTGACCTTGTTACCGGTACCGAGGAAGTTGTTCTGGGTGATCGAACCACCGAGGATCAGACCCGCGCTCTGGGCGAAACCGACGCTGGCGGTAATCGAACCGGAGGCTTGCTCTTCTACGCTGTAGTTCACATCGACCTGGTCATCAACGCCTGGCACCGCGGGCGTTTCAACGTTGACTTCCTTGAAGAAGCCCAGACGCTCCAGACGGGTCTTGGATTGGTCGATCAGGTAGGTCGAAGCCCAGCCGCCTTCCATCTGACGCATTTCACGACGCAGCACTTCGTCTTCGGACTTGGTGTTGCCACGGAAGTTGATGCGGTTCACGTAAGCACGTTTGCCCGGATCGACAGCGAAGGTGATGTCTACAGTGTGATCATCATCGTGCGGCTGTGGCACGCCGTTGACGTTGGCGAAGGTATAACCCTCGTTACCCAGACGACGGGTGATCAGCTCGGAAGTGGTGGTCATCAGCTTGCGCGAGAACACCTGGCCTTTTTGCACGAGGAGCAGTGACTTGACCTGGTCTTCAGGCACTTTCAGGTCGCCGCTCAGCTTCACATCACGAACGGTGTACTTGTCGCCTTCGTTGATGTTGACGGTGATATAGACGTGTTTCTTGTCCGGCGTGATCGACACCTGGGTCGAAGCGATATCCATGTTGATATAGCCACGGTCCAGGTAGTAGGAGCGCAGACGCTCCAGGTCACCGGAGAGTTTTTCACGAGCGTACTTGTCATCGTTCTTGAAGAACGACAGCCAGTTGGTGGTCTTGAGTTCGAACAGATCGATCAGGTCTTCATCCGGGAAGACGGTGTTGCCCACCACGTTGATGTGCTGGATAGCGGCAACAGTGCCTTCGTTGATGTTGACCTTCAAGCCAACGCGGTTACGCGGCTGCGGCACCACTTCGGTGTCGACGGTAGCCGAGTAGCGACCCTGGGCGACGTACTGGCGCTGCAGCTCGTTACGTACACCTTCGAGGGTGGCGCGCTGGAAGATTTCACCTTCGGCCAGACCGGACTGTTTGAGGCCTTTCATCAGGTCTTCAGTGGAGATCGCCTTGTTGCCTTCGATCTCGATACTGGCAACCGACGGACGCTCGACTACTGTAATAACCAGGACGTTGCCGTCGCGGCCCAGCTGGATATCTTGAAAGAACCCGGTTTTGAACAGCGCACGAGTGGATTCCACCAGACGACGATCATCCGCCTGTTCGCCGACGTTCAACGGCAAAGCACCAAAGACGCTACCCGCGGAGACCCGCTGGAGGCCATTGACGCGAATATCAGAGATAGTGAAGGACTCGGCGTGAACTTCGGCGATCATCAATACGGTGAGAACCGCAGTTAGCAGCAGACGTTTCATGAAGTCCTTTCTTATTCCAACTGGCAATAAACAAACTGCCGCAAAATGCGGCAGATTCGCAATTCAGCGAAGTGTTACAGACGACCCAGATCGTTGACCAGAGCAAGCAACATCACTCCGACCACCAAACTGATACCGATCTGTATCCCCCAACCCTGCACCCGATCCGACAAGGGACGACCACGCGCCCACTCAATCAGATAAAACAACAAATGCCCCCCATCCAGCACAGGAATGGGCAGCAAATTCAGAACCCCCAGGCTAATACTCAGATAAGCAAGGAAATTCAGGAAATCAGCGACACCCGACTGGGCCGAAGCGCCCGCCACTTTAGCAATGGTTATCGGTCCACTCAAGTTTTTTACCGAGAGCTCGCCGAACAACATTTTCTTGAGTGAATCGAGGGTCAGCACGCTCATGGTCCAGGTGCGTCGAGCCCCCTCACCAATCGCGGCCAAAGGACCGTAACTGACCTCGCGAATCATCTCTGGCGGCCAGTCGACCGCTTTTACTCCCGCCCCCAGATAACCGCTTGGCGACTTCTTCTCGCCGCGAGCAGCCAACATGACCGGGACGTCGATTTGAGCACCGTCGCGCTCGATCCGCAGCATGATCTTGGTATCAGGATGCATACGTACGGTATCGACCACTTGTTGCCAGTCATCCAGCGACTTGCCATCAAGCGCCAACAGGCGATCACCGGTCTTCAGGCCGGCAGCCTGCGCCGGACCTTTCGGATCAAGCTCAGCCAGGACCGGCGGCAGTGCCGGGCGCCAAGGACGAATCCCGAGCGAGCGAATCGGATCCGGCTCGTCAGCACCCTTGAGCCATTTATCCAGCGCCAGCTCACGGGGCGAATCGATCGTGGAGCCCTGCTCGCGGACCGATACCTGCAGGGAACCACTCTCCCCAAGGCGACGCACCAACTGCAAGTTCACCGCCGCCCAACCGGAAGTCGGCTCGCCATCGATGGAGATGATTTCCTGGCCCGCGCTCAAACCCGCCTTGGCGGCGATACTACCGGACTCTACTGCGCCGATAACCGGGCGTACCTGCTCGCTGCCGAGCATGGCCACCACCCAGAAAAAACCCAGTGCCAACAAAAAGTTGGCAATCGGCCCGGCCGCGACGATGGCTATGCGCTGACGAACGGATTTGCGATTGAAGGATTGATCGAGCTGATCGGCGGGCACTTCGCCTTCGCGCTCATCGAGCATTTTTACATAGCCGCCCAGCGGAATGGCGGCCAGGACGAACTCGGTGCCTTGCTTGTCGTGCCAGCGCAGCAGCGGCATGCCGAAGCCTACGGAGAAACGCAGCACCTTGACCCCACAGCGACGCGCGACCCAGAAGTGGCCGAACTCGTGGAAGGTAACCAGCACACCCAAAGCCACCAGGGTGCCGACAATCATATAGAGCGCGCTCATCTACTTTCTCCGCATTCCGATCCGGTGCTGCATGGGCCAACACATTGCAGCACTTACCGCCCGTGACGACTCAACCATTGCTCGGCCAGCACACGCGCCTTCGCGTCCGCCGTGAACACTGCCTCAAGATCATCCACTGCTACCACAGGCTCAAGATTCAATGTTTCCTCGATGATACTCGCGATTTCCGGGTAACGAACCCGTCCGTCGAGAAACGCCGCCACAGCGACCTCATTCGCCGCATTCAACATCGCTGGAGCACTGTTGCCCGCCTCGGCAGCCTGACGGGCCAGACGCAGACAAGGGAAACGCTCTTCGTCCGGCGCCTGGAAGTCCAGACGCGCGACGGCGAAAAGATCCAGCGGCGGTACCCCCGAATCAATTCGCTCAGGCCACGCCAGCGCGTTGGCAATAGGCGTGCGCATGTCCGGATTGCCCAATTGAGCCAGGACCGAACCATCGATGTAATCAACCAGCGAATGAATCACACTTTGTGGGTGAATCACCACTTCAACCTGGGAAGGCTTGGCATCAAACAGCCAGCAGGCTTCAATTAATTCGAGGCCCTTGTTCATCATGCTGGCGGAGTCGACCGAAATCTTGCGTCCCATGGACCAATTCGGATGAGCACAGGCCTGCTCAGGTGAAACATGCGCCAACTCCGCCATCGGCGTCTGTCGGAACGGTCCGCCGGAGGCTGTCAGCAAAATCCGACGCACACCGACTGCGCCGAGACCTCGGGCGAAATCCCGTGGCATGCACTGGAAGATCGCGTTGTGCTCGCTGTCGATCGGCAGCAACACCGAACCGCTCTTGCGCACGGCCTGCATGAATAATGCGCCGGACATGACCAGCGCTTCCTTGTTGGCCAGGAGGATCTTCTTGCCCGCCTCCACGGCCGCCAGGGTCGGGCGCAAACCCGCCGCGCCGACAATGGCCGCCATCACTGCATCGACTTCAGGGTCGGCGGCGACCTGGCACAGACCTTCCTCACCCACCAGCACACGGGTCGAAAGCCCTGCGGCACTCAAGTCATCCTGCAAGGCACGGGCGGCGCCGGCTTCAGGCACGACAGCGAACCGCGGAACGTGGCGCACACAAAGGGCCAGCAACTCACTCAAACGGGTAAAACCGCTCAAGGCAAAGACTTGATATCTATCCGGATGACGAGCGATGACATCGAGGGTACTCAGACCTATCGAGCCGGTCGCGCCCAGAACGGTAATCTGCTGAGGGCGGCTCACGGTGCTGCCATCCACAGCAGTACGGCAAATACCGGGATGGCGGCGGTCAGACTATCGATGCGATCCAGCACGCCGCCGTGACCCGGCAGCAGATTGCTGCTGTCCTTGATCCCGGACTGGCGCTTGAACATGCTTTCAGTGAGATCGCCCACGACCGAGATAAACACAATCACAGCGGCGCAGATCAAACCCTTGAACAGCTCGGCAACCGTCCAGTCACGGAAAAACCCGACAAGCACGGTGATAACCAGACTCAAGGCCAGACCACCGTAAACGCCTTCCCAGCTCTTGCCGGGACTGACCAGCGGCGCCAGCTTGCGCTTGCCGAAGGCCCGACCGGAAAAATACGCACCGATATCGGCGCCCCAGACCAGCACCATCACCGCCATGATCAGCCAGTTACCCAGCGGATATTTCTTGATCTCTACCAGGCCTTGCCAGGCTGGCAACAGAATCAGCAGGCCGATCACCAGCTTGCAGGCCGCACTCGCCCAATGCTCGCTGGAGCGTGGATACGTCAGCACCAGATAGGTCGCAATCCCCCACCAGATGACCGAAGCCCCCAGCACCCATGGCGCAAGGCCGGGAAGGATATGCATGATCAGCAACATCAACGCCACGACAGCGGCATAGGCGATGCGCATTGGCTGGGCATCGAAGCCCGCCAGACGCGCCCACTCCCACGCACCGAGCGTCACGACCAACCCGATGAACAACGCAAAACCGGTCCCCTCGAGCAGGAAAAACCCGCACAGGGCAATCGGCAGCAGGATCAGCGCAGTGATGATTCGTTGTTTAAGCATTAAACCCGGGCTCCAGCCTCGACCTGCTCGCTCGTTTTACCGAAGCGACGCTGGCGAGATGCGAAATCGGCCAGCGCGTTTCGCATGGCGTCGTGTTTGAAGTCCGGCCAGAACAGGTCGGAGAAGTACAACTCGGCATAAGCCAGTTGCCACAGCAGGAAGTTGCTGATGCGGTGCTCGCCGCCGGTACGGATGCACAAGTCCGGCAACGGCAAGTCACCGGTGGCAAGGCAGGTTTGCAGCAAGTCCGGGGTGATGTCTTCCGGACGCAAATGACCGGCCTGAACTTCCCGCGCCAGGCGCTGAGCGGCTTGCGCGATATCCCACTGACCGCCGTAATTGGCGGCGATCTGCAGGATGAAGCGATTGGAGCCGGCCGTCATGGCCTCGGCTTCACGCATGGCAGCCTGAAGCTCGGGATGAAAGCGCGAGCGGTCGCCAATGATGCGCAAGCTGATGTTGTTGTCATTCAGGCGCTTGGCCTCGCGACGCAACGCCTTGAAGAACAGGTCCATCAAGGCACTGACCTCATCGGCCGGGCGCTGCCAGTTTTCGCTGGAGAACGCGAACAGGGTCAGTACTTCGACCCCCGATTCAGCACACACCTCGATGACCGCACGAACCGCATCGACACCCGCTTTATGCCCGGCGACACCCGGCATAAAGCGTTTTTTCGCCCAGCGATTATTACCATCCATGATGATCGCGACATGGCGCGGCACCGCGGACGGCGCGATCTGCTTGGTCTTTTCCATGAAAACGCGACCCTTATACGGCCATCAGGTCTTTTTCTTTCTGCGCCAAATTCGCATCGATTTCAGCGACATACTTTTTGGTCAGATCGTCAATCTCGCCAGTGGCGCGACGCTCTTCGTCTTCGCTGATTTCCTTTTCCTTGACCAGATCCTTCAGCGAGCTGTTGGCGTCACGCCGGATGTTGCGCACCGCTACACGAGCGTCTTCAGCAACATCGCGAGCCTGCTTGGTAAAGCCCTTGCGGGTCTCTTCAGTCAGGGCTGGCATGGAGATCAGCAGCAGTTCACCCAGGTTGGTCGGATTCAGGTTCAGACCGGCGCTACCGATGGCTTTATCGACGGCACCCAGCATGTTGCGCTCGAAAGCGACGACTTGCAGGGTACGGGCGTCTTTGACGGTGATGTTCGCCACCTGCTTGATCGGGGTGTCGGAACCGTAGTACGGCACCATCACGCCCTCCAGAATGCTTGGGTGCGCCTGGCCGGTACGAATACGGCCGAAGTTGTGCGTCAGCGATTCCACGGACTTCTTCATGCGCTCTTGAGCGTCTTTCTTGATTTCGTTGATCATTGTTGGCCTTCCTCGATCAGGGTCCCTTCAGCGCCGCCGTGCACGATGTTCAGCAGGGCGCCGGGCTTGTTCATGTTAAATACGCGCAGCGGCATCTTGTGGTCGCGGCACAGGCAAATGGCCGTCAGATCCATAACACCCAGCTTGCGATCCAGCACTTCATCGTAGGTCAGATGATCGAACTTCTCGGCATGCGGGTCTTTGAATGGGTCAGCGGTGTAAACGCCATCGACCTTGGTTGCCTTGAGCACGACATCGGCATCGATTTCGATCGCACGCAGGCAGGCAGCCGAGTCCGTAGTGAAGAACGGGTTACCAGTACCGGCCGCGAAAATCACGACTTCCTTGGCGTTCAGGTGGCGCATGGCTTTGCGGCGATCGTAGTGATCGGTCACACCCACCATGGAAATGGCCGACATCACGATGGCGGAGATATTGGCACGTTCGAGCGCATCGCGCATGGCCAGGGCGTTCATCACAGTGGCCAGCATGCCCATGTGGTCACCCGTTACCCGATCCATACCGGCCGCGCTCAGCGCTGCACCGCGGAACAGGTTACCACCGCCGATCACCAGACCGACCTGAACACCGATGCCAACCAGCTGGCCGACTTCCAGTGCCATGCGATCCAGAACCTTCGGATCGATCCCGAACTCTTCCGAGCCCATCAGGGCCTCGCCGCTAAGTTTGAGTAGAATGCGTTTATAGCGAGCCTGATAACCACTGCCCTGCTGAGCCATTGCGAATCTCTCCTGCGGCGTATTTTAAAAATTCTTTGCGAGCTGTTTTCAGCTGGCGTTCACTCTAGCTTGGCGCTGCTTCAGCGCCATCGGAACATGGCTTTGTAAGCCAGTTCCAAATGGAAACCAATCAAAAATTGGTAACCCATCTGAAAAGAGGCTGCGCGCGTGAGCGGGCAGCCTCTTCAGGGCGACAGTTAAAAAACCGTCTTATTGCTTGGCGGCAGCCAGTTGTGCGGCAACTTCTTCAGCGAAGTTGTCAACTGGCTTCTCGATGCCTTCGCCTACTTTGAAGTAGGTGAAGGAAACGATTTCAGCGCCGGCTTTCTTGGCCAGAGCACCAACGGTGACTTCTGGATTCATGACGAAAGCTTGCTCAACCAGGCTGGCTTCGGCCAAGAACTTGGTGATACGGCCAGCGATCATCTTCTCGACGATTTCAGCTGGCTTGCCTTTCATCTTGTCTTCGTTCAGAGACAGGAATACGGCTTTCTCACGCTCGATGGCTTCTGGCGAAACCTGCGATGGCAGCAGGAACTCAGGGTTGCTTGCCGCCACGTGCATGGCGATCTCTTTGGCCAGCTGAACATCGCCGCCCTTGAGAACAACAGCAACACCGATCTTGTTACCGTGCAGGTAAGTACCGACCACGTCACCTTCAACGCGAACCAGGCGACGGATGTTGACGTTTTCGCCAACTTTGGCCACCAGGGCTTCACGAGCCGATTCCTGAGCGGCGATCAGCGGAGCTGCGTCGGTCAGTTTTTCAGCGAAGGCTTTTTCTACGCTGGCAGCAACGAAGTTTTTGAAGTCGTCTTGCAGGGCCAGGAAGTCGGTCTGCGAGTTGACTTCCAGCAGCACGGCTGCCTTGTCGTCGGCCTTGATGGCGATTGCGCCTTCAGCGGCAACGTTGCCAGCTTTCTTGGCAGCCTTGATGGCGCCCGAAGCACGCATGTCATCAATGGCTTTTTCGATGTCGCCGCCAGCCTTGGTCAAGGCCTTTTTGCAGTCCATCATGCCTTCGCCAGTACGCTCGCGCAGTTCTTTGACCAACGCTGCAGTAATCTCTGCCATTTCAAAATTCCTCTTGGATAGGTTATCAACCATTCCACCCGATCGAACGGGCGTTCAATTCTTCCCGAACCACCTTTGTAAGCTGCTGCACGTTACAGATGCTGTAGCTGCGCTGCCGACAAATGGTTTTCGAGGTGGCAAAAAGGGGGCCAAGCCCCCTTTTTGCTTACTGAGTCAACGCCAGGGCGTCAATTACTCAGCTGCAGCTGCCGGAGCTTCTTCAACGAAAACTTCGGTGCCGCCAGCAGTGTTGTTGCGACCACGGATAACAGCGTCAGCCATCGAACCCATGTACAGCTGGATAGCGCGGATTGCGTCATCGTTGCCTGGGATGATGTAGTCAACGCCTTCCGGGCTGCTGTTGGTATCGACTACGCCGATAACCGGGATGCCCAGCTTGTTGGCTTCGGTGATCGCGATGCGCTCGTGATCAACGTCGATAACGAACAGAGCGTCTGGCAGACCGCCCATGTCCTTGATACCACCCAGGGAACGATCCAGCTTTTCCAGGTCACGGGAGCGCATCAGCGCTTCTTTCTTGGTCAGCTTGGCGAACGTACCGTCTTCGGCTTGTACTTCAAGGTCACGCAGACGCTTGATGGAAGCACGGATGGTTTTGAAGTTGGTCAGCATGCCGCCCAACCAGCGGTGATCGACGTACGGCGAACCGCAACGTGCTGCTTCTTCAGCAACGATCTTGCCAGCGGAACGCTTGGTGCCGACGAACAGAATCTTGTTTTTGCCCTGGGCCAGACGCTCTACGAAAGTCAGAGCTTCGTTGAACATTGGCAGGGTTTTTTCAAGGTTGATGATGTGGATCTTGTTACGCGCGCCGAAAATGTATTTACCCATTTTCGGGTTCCAGTAACGGGTCTGGTGACCGAAGTGCACACCGGCCTTCAGCATATCGCGCATGTTGACTTGGGACATGATAGTTCCTTAATAAGTCGGGTTTGGCCTCCACGTATCCCAATGACCAACCACCAGCAATTACGCTTGCGGCACCCAGGTCATCGTGTCGACACGTGTGTGGATTTAGGCTTTTCGGGGCATCCCCGGAAAGCGGCGCATTTTATACCACAGGGAAGGGAAAAACGGAACCCGGATTCTGAAATCCTGGCGACCAGCGTACTCCCTCCCTTGGAATCCGCCCAGAATGCACCATTCTATAGAGAGAAGCGATGTACAGAGGCGCGGATTTGCGCTGATCGTCTGGTAGAATCGCGTTTTTCAGGGCTGCGAACTTCGATCGCGCATTGCCCATTCCGTTTGTGAAGCGCCGTTGAGCGCAGAGAGAGCCTGTATGACCGTCACCCTCAAAACCCCCGAGGACATCGCAAAAATGCGCATCGCCGGCAAACTGGCCGCCGATGTGCTGGAAATGATTGCCGAACATGTCAAACCGGGTATCACTACCGAAGAACTTGATCGCATCTGCCACGACTACATCGTCAACGAGCAGAAGGCCATCCCTGCCCCGCTCAACTACAAAGGCTTCCCCAAGTCCATCTGCACCTCGATCAACCACGTGGTCTGCCACGGGATCCCGAACGAAAAAGCGCTGAAGGATGGCGACACCCTGAACATCGACGTCACCGTCATCAAGGACGGTTACCACGGCGACACCAGCCGCATGTTCCACGTCGGCAGCGTGCCGGTCTGGGCCGAGCGCCTGTCGCAGGTCACCCAGGAATGCATGTACAAGGCCATCGAACTGGTCAAACCCGGCTGCCGCCTGGGCGACATCGGCGAAGTGATCCAGAAGCACGCCGAGAAGAACGGTTTCTCAGTGGTTCGCGAGTTCTGCGGCCACGGTATCGGTAAAGTCTTCCACGAAGAACCGCAGATCCTACACTACGGCCGAGCCGGCACCGGCATGGAACTGAAGGCCGGCATGACCTTCACCATTGAGCCGATGATCAACCAGGGCCGCGCCGACACCAAAGTGCTGGGCGACGGCTGGACCGCGATCACCAAGGACCGCAAGCTGTCCGCGCAGTGGGAGCACACCCTGCTGGTGACCGATACCGGCTACGAGATCTTCACCCTGCGCAGCGATGACACCATCGCACGCGTTTCGGCCTGATCCGACCCGCTCGTTCCCAGCCTTACAGATAGGAAAGCCAATCGATGCCGCAGGTGGATCCCGAACTCTTCGACCGCGGCCAGTTCCAGGCTGAACTGGCCCTGAAGGCAAGCCCTATCGCGGCCTTTAAGAAGGCGATCCGCCAGGCCCGCGAGGTGCTCGATGCACGCTTTCGCAGCGGCCGCGACATCCGTCGGCTGATCGAGGATCGCGCCTGGTTCGTCGATAACATCCTGCAAAAGGCCTGGGAGCAGTTCAACTGGAGTGAAGACGCCGACATCGCGCTGGTCGCGGTCGGCGGCTATGGTCGCGGCGAACTGCACCCTTACTCCGACATTGATCTGCTGATCCTGCTGGACAGCGCCGATCATGAAGTTTTCCGCGATTCCATCGAACGTTTTCTGACGCTGCTGTGGGACATCGGCCTCGAAGTCGGTCAGAGCGTTCGCTCGGTCGACGAATGCGCCGTAGAAGCCCGCGCCGACCTGACGGTAGTAACCAACCTGATGGAAAGCCGGACCATTACCGGCCCCGAGCATCTGCGCCAGCGCATGCTGGATGTCACCAGCACCGCGCACATGTGGCCGAGCAAGGACTTCTTCCTGGCCAAACGGGCCGAGCAAAAAGCCCGACACCACAAGTACAACGACACCGAATACAACCTGGAACCCAACGTCAAAGGCTCGCCTGGCGGCCTGCGGGATATCCAGACGATCCTCTGGGTGGCCCGTCGCGAGTACGGCACCCTGAACCTGCGGGCACTGGCGGGCGAAGGCTTCCTGGTCGAGAGCGAAAACGCCCTGCTGGCCTCTTCCCAGGAGTTCCTGTGGAAGGTCCGCTATGCGCTGCACATGCTTGCCGGTCGCTCCGAAGACCGTCTGCTGTTCGACCACCAGCGCGCCATTGCCAAACTACTTGGGTTCGAAGGTGACGACGCCAAACAGGCCGTCGAAAACTTCATGCAGCAGTATTACCGGGTGGTGATGAGCATTGCCCAGCTCAGCGATTTGATCATCCAGCACTTCGAGGAAGTCATCCTCGCGCCGGAAGACGAGGCGCCGCCGCAGCCGATCAACTCGCGATTCCAGCTGCACGACGGCTACATCGAGGCGCGCAACGACAACGTGTTCCGCCGTACCCCGTTTGCCATGCTGGAAATCTTCGTGCTGATGGCCCAGCAGCCGGAAATCAAAGGCGTGCGTGCCGACACCATTCGCCTGCTGCGCGAAAATCGCCACATGATCGACGACGATTTCCGCAACGACATCCGCAACACCAGCCTGTTCATCGAGCTGTTCAAGTGCAAGATCGGCATTCATCGCAACCTGCGGCGGATGAACCGCTACGGCATTCTCGGGCGTTATCTGCCGGAGTTCGGCTTTATCGTCGGGCAGATGCAGCATGACCTGTTCCACATTTACACGGTCGACGCCCACACGCTGAACCTGATCAAACACCTGCGTAAGTTGCAGTACACCCAGGTGTCGGAAAAATTCCCGCTGGCCAGCAAGCTCATGGGCAAGTTGCCCAAGCCTGAGCTGATCTACCTGGCAGGCCTGTACCACGACATCGGCAAGGGCCGGCATGGCGACCACTCGGAAATTGGCGCAGTGGACGCCGAGGCGTTCTGCCAGCGCCATCAGCTGCCCGTGTGGGACAGCCGCCTGATCGTCTGGCTGGTGCAGAATCACCTGGTGATGTCGACCACCGCCCAGCGCAAGGACTTATCCGACCCGCAGGTGATCCATGATTTCGCGCAGATCGTCGGTGACGAAACCCACCTCGATTACCTGTATGTGCTGACCGTCGCCGACATCAACGCCACCAACCCGACGCTATGGAATTCCTGGCGCGCCAGCCTGTTGCGTCAGCTCTATACCGAGACCAAACGCGCACTGCGTCGCGGCCTGGAAAACCCGGTGGACCGCGAAGAGCAAATCCGCCAGACCCAAAGCGCAGCCCTGGACATCCTCGTTCGCGGCGGCAACGATCCGGACGATGTCGAGCAGTTGTGGGCGCAATTGGGCGATGACTATTTCCTGCGTCACACCGCCGGCGACGTTGCCTGGCACACTGATGCAATCCTCCAGCAGCCGTCCGACGGCGGGCCGCTGGTGCTGATCAAGGAAACTACGCAAAGGGAATTCGAGGGCGGCACGCAGATCTTCATCTACGCACCGGACCAGCACGATTTCTTCGCCGTGACCGTGGCCGCGATGGACCAGCTCAACCTGAACATCCATGACGCCCGGGTCATCACGTCCAGCAGCCAGTTCACCCTCGACACCTACATCGTGCTCGACACCGATGGCGACTCGATCGGCGATAACCCGGCACGGGTCAAACAGATCCGCGACGGCCTGACCGAAGCCCTGCGCAACCCGGACGACTACCCGACGATCATCCAGCGCCGGGTACCACGCCAGCTCAAACATTTTGCCTTTGCACCGCAGGTGACGATCCACAACGATGCCCAGCGTCCGGTGACCGTACTGGAACTGACCGCACCCGACCGCCCCGGCCTGCTGGCCCGCGTCGGCACGATCTTCCTGGAGTTCGACCTGTCGCTGCAGAACGCCAAGATCGCCACCCTCGGCGAGCGCGTGGAAGACGTGTTCTTCATCACCGACGCGAACAATCAGCCGCTGTCCGACCCGCTGCTGTGCAGCCGGTTACAAGATGCAATCGTCGAGCAGTTGAGCGTCAATCAGGAACCCGATATCAAACTGTCGCGCATCAGTATCTGAATTAACAATTTTCCCCTGTGGGAGCGGGCTTGCTCGCGAAAGCGCTGTGTCAGTCAACACACAGCTCCCACATTGAACGAGGCCCCCGATGAACAACGCTCTGTCCCAGCTCCAGCCCTACCCGTTCGAGAAACTTCGCGCCCTGCTCGGCAGTGTCACACCGAACCCGGACAAGCGTCCTATCGCACTGTCCATCGGCGAGCCGAAACACCGTTCGCCAAGTTTTGTCGCCGAGGCCCTGGCCAGCAATCTGGAAAAGATGGCCGTGTACCCGACCACCCTCGGCATCCCGGAGCTGCGTGAAGCCATTGCCGCCTGGTGCGAGCGTCGTTTCAGCGTGCCGAACGGCTGGATCGACCCGGCGCGCAACGTATTGCCGGTCAACGGCACCCGCGAAGCGCTGTTCGCCTTTACCCAGACCGTGGTCAACCGTGGCGACGACGCCCTGGTTGTCAGCCCAAACCCGTTCTACCAGATCTACGAAGGCGCGGCGTTCCTCGCCGGCGCCAAGCCGCATTACCTGCCATGCCTGGATGAAAACGGCTTCAACCCGGATTTCGATGCTGTTTCGCCGGACATCTGGAAACGCTGCCAGATCCTGTTCCTGTGCTCGCCGGGCAACCCGACCGGTGCGTTGATTCCGGTCGACACGCTGAAGAAGCTGATCGCCCTGGCCGACGAATACGATTTCGTGATTGCCGCGGACGAGTGCTACAGCGAACTGTACTTCGACGAACAAACCCCGCCGCCGGGCCTGCTCAGTGCCTGCGTGGAACTCGGTCGCAAGGACTTCAAGCGCTGCGTGGTGTTCCACAGCCTGTCCAAGCGCTCCAATCTGCCGGGTTTGCGTTCAGGATTCGTGGCCGGTGATGCCGACATTCTCAAAGGCTTCCTGCTCTATCGCACCTACCACGGCTGCGCGATGCCGGTTCAGACTCAACTGGCCAGCGTTGCTGCCTGGAACGACGAAGTGCACGTGCGCGCCAACCGTGCGCTGTATCGCGAAAAGTATGACGCGGTGCTGGAAATTCTTGGCCCGGTGATGGATGTGCAACGTCCGGATGGTGGTTTTTATCTGTGGCCGAGCGTGGCGGGAGATGATGCTGCGTTCTGTCGCGATCTGTTCGAACAGGAACACGTGACCGTCGTGCCGGGCTCTTACTTGTCGCGGGATGTCGATGGCGTCAATCCCGGCGCCGGGCGTGTGCGCATGGCGTTGGTTGCGCCGTTGGCAGAATGTGTTGAGGCGGCTGAACGGATCCGTGCGTTCATTACAAAGAACTAGTAAGTTTCCCATGCCTGCACTGTGCAACGCAGTGCAGGCATTATTTGGTTATCGCAACAAACTCTAATAGACAGCAACTTTACCCAACATAAAACCACAACTAATCTCCAAGTCGATTCAAAAAAATCAAACTACAAAAATGACAAGGAGATAGTCAATGCCTCATCCAAACCCCTGTAAAATCATGGAACCGTCAGACATACAAACTTCCTATGAAGCCGCCACCAATGAAAACCCCGACAACGGCAACACGCTGACCGTTGGCGGTCGGCAAAAGAGAGGTGTTTCAACTCACTCCAAATTCTGGGCCAGCAACAGAACACTGAAAGTAGCATTTCTCAACCCACCGTCGGACACCCATCGTGAGACCGCCATAAAAGCAATCAAATTATGGCAACCGTCCATTAACTTAAAACTGGAGTTTGTCAGCGGCTCAGAGGGTGACATTCGGATAACAATGGAGGCACCACTGAATTACTCTGCCATCGGCACCGATGCCACCCTGCGCGCCCCTGACGAAAACACCATGAATATCGGCACCAGCCCTGATCATCCCTGGTTTGAAGCTGCCGTATTGCACGAATTCGGTCATGCACTCGGCATGGAGCATGAGCATCAACATCCAAAAGCCAACATACCGTGGAACAAACCTGCGGTATATGCCCACTACTGGACTGCCTTTCAATGGAGTAAGGAAGAGGTTGATCACAACCTGTTCCGGTTATTGAAAACTTCAACCGTTCGAACCACCTCTTATGACCCCGCTTCTATCATGCATTACCCGGTCCCCAATGAACTGACAATCGGAGATTGGTCGGTACAAAAGAATATTTCAGTGAGTCAGAATGATCGACGACTGATGCGCAAGATATACCCAAAATAAAACCAAGCGCACGCAAACTTAACGGCAAATTTTCCAGCCAGCCAATCACCCCATCAAAATAAATCAAATTACACGGACGTAATACCATGAAGACCTTTGCACCTTGCCAAATGATACAACCTATAAATGACCTGGCCTCCTATCAAGCAGCCATTCAGGAGCGGTCTCACAACGGCTTTATTAGTTCATCAGGTCGAAAAAAGAGAAACGTCGGATCTCACACTAAATACTGGAAAAATGGAAAAACTCTAAAAATCGGTATGTACAATGCCAGCGATGAAGCGATCGAAGCGGTAAAAGCCGCGGCCAGTAAATGGCTACCTTACGTAAATCTGAAGTTTGAATTTGTCAGAGGTGAAATAGGCGACATCCGGATTTTTCTGAATTCCCCAACGGGGATACATTCTTCCGCTGTCGGCACCGACGCATTGGTTGACGACATCGGAGGCACCGACGAGGAAAGGCGAGGCCCGAGCATGTTCTTGAACTGGATACCTGGCGATAGCCGCTTCGAATACCTCGTCATGCATGAGTTTGGGCATGCCCTTGGTGCTCAACACGCTCATCAACATCCTGACTCGGCAATACCCTGGAATGTACAAGGCACCTATGAGCACTGTGCTCGCCAATTTGGCTGGAGCAAGGAAGCCGTCGACACCAACATCCTGCCCCTGCCTCGTAGCGATCAATACACCTACAGGCCTTACGACGGGGATTCTGTAATGCATTACGCGGTTTTACCCGAGTGGACTTTCGGGGGTTGGGGTCAGTCAGAGACGCAGGCAATCAGTGACGGCGACATTGCCATGATGCGTGCAGCCTACCCAAAAAACTAAGGGCGACTAAAGCAACTCGTTACTTCACCACCCCCAACTTGGCCTCACTCAAATCCAGTTCCCCCAACACCTCTCGCAGAACGTCATCACCAATCTGGTGATGACGACTGAGACTGTACAACTCCAGGCGTTGCGCCCGCAGCGCCTTCAAACGCAAACGCCGTTCCAGCAAGTCCATTTGAAAGGCCAGTGCCTGGGCTTCCGCCGAATCATTGAACACCTCCAACTGATGGCGATACTCGGACATGAGCCGCGCCTTGAGCTCGACGGCGAGCGCGGACTGGGCGGCGTCCTGCGGGTTGACCTCTTCTGTTTCGAGCGCATGAATGGCCGCTTCGGCAGTTTTGCGCCAAGCGTCGCGCACCTCGTTGCGTCGATTGTCGTCCGGACTGGTCTCGATGCCCCGCAGCATCATCGGTAACGCGATGCAGGCAGCGATCAGCGACAACAGGATCACCCCGGCGGCGATGAAGATCAGCAGATCACGTTCGGGGAACACTTGCCCGCCCATCAGCATCGGCACCGACATCACACCCGCCAGCGTCACCGCGCCGCGCACGCCGCCGACCGTCAGCAACCCACAGGAGCGTGCACTCGGCACTTGAGTGATCTCATCCTTTCCACGCCAGCGCCTTATCAGGATGGACAATCGCCAAATGCTCTGCACCCAGACGAACCGCAACACCAGCAGCACCAGGAAAATGGCCACGACATCGAGGCAGCGGTAGAGCAACGTCGGCCACAATGAAGTTTCGTGGCTGGCCACCGCTTTGACGATGTCCGGCAGCTGCAAACCGAGCAGTAGAAAGATCAAGCCGTTAAAAGCGAACTCCAGCAGTGACCAGACACTGCGATTGAGCAAACGCGTATTGGTCTGGCGCGGCAGCAGATCGAGCCAGCTCTGCATCATCCCAGCCGCCACCGCCGAGAGAATGCCCGACACGCCGACCCGTTCGGCCAGTACGTAAGCGGCAAACGGAAGCAACAACATGAACACGACGTGAGTGGCCGGATCATCCCAGCCGCGAGCGATCATCCATGCCCGCAGGCGCCCGACCAGCCAGCTCAACGCCACCCCGACAGCCAGGCCGCCGACCGCCACCAGCACGAACGTCAGACTGGCATTGGCCAGCGAGAACACACCGGTCACCGCTGCTACCAAGGCAAACTTGAATGTCACCAGGCCCGAGGCATCATTCATCAACGCCTCGCCCTGCAAGATGTGCATCAACGGAGTCGGCAGGCGATTACGGGCAATCGCCGAGACTGCCACCGCATCCGTCGGCGACAGTACGGCAGCCAGGGCAAACGCCACCGGCAACGGCACAGCGGGCAACAACCAGTGAATGAAATAGCCGGCGCCGACCACAGTGAACAACACCAACCCTACCGCCAACGTCAGGATCGGCCCGCGCAGATGCCAGAACTCGCGCTTGGGCATGCGCCAGCCGTCGGAGAACAATAGCGGTGGCAGGAACAGAAACAGGAACAACTCGGGATCGAGGGCCACATGCAATCCCAGCGTCGGCCAAGCGAGCAAGGCCCCGGCGGTAATCTGCACCAGCGGCAACGGCAGCGGAACCATCCGTCCGATCAGGCGCGAGACGCCGACCAGCATCAACAGGATCAGGACGGTGTAGGCGGTTTGCATAAAGCGTGGTTCCCGGACAATCGACAGCATTGAAGTGCCATATTAGCCGCTTAGACTTCAGGTGGCCCTTGCACCTATGTCGCACCCGCCCCCTGTAGGAGCCGAGCTTGCTCGCGATGGCGGCATAACAGCCAACATCACCGTAGACTGATCCACCGCCATCGCGAGCAAGCTCGGCTCCTACAGGTTTTACGCCATAGCCGCCGCGAAACCGTCCGGTCATGGCATAATCCGTCACCTTTTTCTCCAGCACCTGTAAAGGGGGCAATTCCTTGACCGTTTCAAGCAAAACGTTGCACCTTTTCGGCATCAAAGCCTGCGACACCATGAAAAAGGCGCGCACCTGGCTCGATGAACACGCTGTCAGCTATGACTTCCATGATTACAAAGCGGTCGGTATCGACCGTGAACACCTGACCCAATGGTGCAACGAGCACGGCTGGGAAGTGGTGTTGAACCGTGCAGGCACGACCTTTCGCAAGCTCGACGACGAACGCAAAGCCGATCTCGACCAGTCGAAAGCCATCGAACTGATGCTCGCACAACCTTCGATGATCAAGCGCCCGGTGCTCGATCTCGGTGACCGAACCCTGATTGGCTTCAAGCCAGATATCTACGCGGCCGCACTCAAGTAAGCAGCCCGTTTCAATTTGTTAGAGGTATCAACATGTCCACTACCCTGTTCAGCCTGGCCTTTGGTGTCGGCACTCAAAACCGTCAAGGCGCATGGCTGGAAGTGTTCTACGCACAGCCATTGCTCAACCCGTCGGCCGAACTGGTCGCTGCCGTTGCACCAATCCTCGGTTACAGCGAAGGCAACCAGGCCATCACTTTCACCACCGCCCAGGCTGCACAACTGGCTGAAGCCGTGAAAGGCATCGACGCCGTGCAAGGCAAGCTGCTGACCCGCTTGGCCGAAAGCCACAAGCCGCTGGTCGCGACCCTGTTGGCCGAAGACGCTCAACTGTCGTCCACCCCTGAGGCGTACCTCAAGCTGCACCTGTTGTCCCACCGTCTGGTCAAGCCGCACGGCGTGAGCCTGGCCGGCATCTTCCCGCTGCTGCCAAACGTGGCGTGGACCAGCCAAGGTGCTGTTGACCTGAGCGAACTGGCGGAAATGCAACTGGAAGCGCGCCTGCGTGGCGAACTGCTGGAAGTGTTCTCGGTGGACAAGTTCCCGAAAATGACCGACTACGTGGTTCCGGCCGGCGTGCGTATCGCTGACGCGGCGCGTCTGCGCCTGGGTGCCTACGTGGGCGAAGGCACCACCGTGATGCACGAAGGCTTCATCAACTTCAACGCCGGCACCGAAGGCCCGGGCATGATCGAAGGCCGCGTTTCCGCTGGCGTGTTCGTCGGCAAAGGTTCGGACCTGGGTGGCGGTTGCTCGACCATGGGCACCCTGTCGGGCGGCGGCAACATCGTGATCAAGGTTGGCGAAGGCTGCCTGATCGGCGCCAACGCCGGTATCGGTATTCCGTTGGGCGACCGCAACACTGTTGAGTCGGGCCTGTACGTGACCGCTGGTACCAAAGTGGCGTTGCTGGACGAGAACAACAAACTGGTCAAAGTGGTGAAGGCCCGTGAACTGGCCGGCCAGGCTGATCTGTTGTTCCGTCGCAATTCGGAAACCGGCGCTGTGGAATGCAAAACCCACAAATCGGCAATCGAACTGAACGAAGCGCTGCACGCTCACAATTAAGCAGAGCATCATCGATCATCTGTAGGAGCATGGCTTGCCCGCGATGCTTTTGGCGACCTAAAGGGCCCCATCGCGAGCAAGCTTTGCTCCTACAGAAGTGCGGCATACCCGCCCATGTTCACCAGGGCCCGATAGCATGATGATTCCCTCTCCCTGGCGCGCCGATTTTCCGGCCATCGCCGCTCTGCAACGGCAAGACCAGACCTATCTGGACAACGCCGCCACCACGCAAAAACCTCAAGCCCTGCTGGATGCCCTGGCGCATTACTACGCCAATGGCGCGGCCAACGTGCATCGGGCGCAACACCTGCCCGGCGCCCACGCCACCCAGGCATTCGAGGACAGCCGCCGCAAAGTCGCGCAATGGCTCAATGCCGGTGACAGCGGGCAGATCATCTTTACCCACGGCGCGACATCTGCGCTGAACCTCCTGGCCTATGGCCTGGAACACCTATTCCACCCGGGCGATGAGATTGTCATCAGCGCCCTGGAGCATCACGCCAACCTGCTGCCGTGGCAGCAACTGGCGCACCGTCGCGACTTGAAGCTGGTGATCCTGCCACTGGATGCGGACGGCGTGATCGACCTTGAAGTTGCTGCAGGTTTGATCGGACCACGCACGCGCCTGTTGGCCGTCAGCCAGTTGTCCAACGTGATCGGCGCCTGGCAGCCGTTGCCCGCGCTGCTGGCGATGGCCAAGGCACACAACGCTTTGACCGTGATTGACGGTGCGCAAGGCGTGGTCCATGGCCGTCATGACGTGCAGGCGCTGGGTTGCGACTTCTATGCATTTTCCAGCCACAAGCTCTACGGTCCCGATGGGCTGGGCGTATTGTTCGGGCGCAACGAAGCGCTACAGCAGCTGCGGCCGTGGCAGTTCGGCGGCGAGATGGTGCTGGACGCCAATTACCACGACGCACGCTTTCGCCCGGCACCGCTGGGTTTCGAGGCGGGAACACCGCCGATCGCCAGTGTCATTGGTCTTGGAGCAACGCTGGACTATCTCGCCGGTCTCGATCAGGACGCCGTGAACGATCACGAAGCCGCACTGCACGACTATTTGCTCAAAGGTCTGGCGGCACGCAACGGCATTCGCTTGCTGGGCAAGCCGCAACTGGCATTGGCCAGTTTTACCGTCGAGGGTGTGCATAACTCGGATCTGGCACATCTGCTGACCGAGCAAGGGATCGCGGTACGCGCCGGCCATCACTGCGCCATGCCATTGCTCAAAAGCTTCCAACTGGCCGGGGCGATTCGGGTGTCGTTAGCGTTGTATAACGATTCCGAGGATCTTGAACGGTTTTTCGAGGCGCTGGATCAGGCGCTGGAGTTATTGCGATGAACTTGCCTGCCGATGCCGTCACGGCGCTCGAAACTTTTGAGGCAGCCGCTGGCTGGGAACAACGCGCGCGATTGCTGATGCAGTGGGGCGAGCGTTTGCCCGCATTGAGCGATGAGCAGATGTGCGACGCCAACCGGGTGCATGGCTGCGAAAGTCAGGTATGGCTGGTGGGCGAGTTGCGCGATGGCCATTGGCAATTTAACGCCAACAGCGATGCACGGTTGATTCGCGGGTTGGTGGCGTTGTTGCTGGCGCGGGTCAATGGGTTGTCCGCGGTTGAGTTGAAGCAGGTGGATTTACACGACTGGTTCAATCAATTGGGATTGGGGCGGCAGTTGTCGCAGTCACGTAGTAATGGGTTGAATGCGGTACTTCAGCGGATGCGGGAGTTGTCCGCACCTTTGTAGGAGCAAAGCTTGCTCGCGATGGCATCAACACGGTCTGGATGGATGACCGCGTCGCCTGCATCGCGAGCAAGCTTTGCTCCTACAGGTTTATACGTTGGGCTTGACCCGCTCCGCCGGCCGCCGAACCCCGGCCACAATCTTGTCCACAGCCTTGGTCGCCGCGACCATGCCGAACGTCGCCGTCACCATCATCACCGCGCCAAAGCCACCGGCGCAGTCGAGCTTCACGCCATCGCCGACAAAACTTTTCTGCAAGCAAATGCTGCCGTCCGGTTTCGGGTAGCGCAGCTGCTCGGTCGAAAACACGCACGGCACGCTGTAATGGCGGGTCACGGTGCGCGAAAAGCCGTAGTCGCGTCGCAGGGTCGAGCGCACTTTTGAGGCCAACGGGTCATTGAAGGTACGGTTGAGGTCGCAGACCTGAATCAGCGTCGGGTCGATCTGCCCGCCCGCGCCGCCGGTGGTGATGATCTGGATCTTGCGGCGCTTGCACCAGGCGATCAGCGCCGCTTTCGCGTTGACGCTGTCGATGCAGTCGATCACGCAGTCGATGTTCGGCGTGATGTACTCGGCCATGGTGTCGCGGGTGACGAAATCCGGCACCGCATGCACGTTGCAGTCCGGATTGATCCCGCGCAGGCGCTCGGCCATCACTTCGACCTTGGGTTTGCCGACGGTGCTGTCCAGCGCGTGCAACTGACGATTGGCGTTGCTGACGCAGACGTCGTCGAGGTCGAACAGCGAAATCTCGCCCACGCCGCAACGGGCCATGGCTTCCGCCGCCCAGGAGCCGACGCCACCGACGCCGACGATCGCCACATGGGCCGCACGCAGGCGTTCAAGCCCTTCGACGCCATACAAACGGGCGATGCCTGCAAACCGCGGATCTTCTGTACTCATGACCATCACCTCAAAAACCGGCGCGCATTATAGGGCCGTCGGCGGCCAAGAGCATCATCGAGCTATGAACGGGCATCTTCCATTCAAACTGCATCGAACGAAGATTTGCCCTACAAGCTCTAACGAAAGAACTTAAGTCGACTTGGATTGCCCAACGTCCGGCATTTCCCTGTCCGCTATACGTTTAGAGAAGTGCCAGTGTAGGATGCGCGCCCCTTGGCGACCGCCAATGTTCTTCCTGTTCCACAGCCTTTGGAACCCGAAATAGCTATGTCATCGCGTAAATTTGGACTCAACCTGGTGGTGGTGCTTGCCATCGCTGCCTTGTTTACCGGCTTCTGGGCGCTGATCAACCGCCCGGTCACCGCCCCCAACTGGCCTGAACAGATCTCCGGCTTCTCGTATTCGCCGTTCCAGCAAGGTCAATTCCCACAGAAAGAGCAGTATCCGACCGACGATCAAATGCGTCGCGACCTGGAGATCATGAGCAAGTTGACGGACAACATCCGTACTTACTCGGTCGACGGCACGCTGGAGAACATCCCGAAACTGGCGGAAGAGTTCGGCCTGCGCGTAACCCTCGGGATCTGGATCAGCCCTGACCAGGAACGCAACGAGCGGGAAATCACCCGCGCCATCGAAATCGCCAATTCCTCGCGCAGCGTGGTTCGCGTGGTGGTCGGTAACGAGGCGATTTTCCGTAAGGAAATCACGGCCCAGGAACTCAGCGTCCTGCTGGACCGCGTTCGCGCCGCCGTGAAGGTGCCGGTGACCACGTCCGAGCAGTGGCACGTCTGGGAAGAACATCCGGAGCTGGCCAAGCACGTCGACCTGATCGCCGCGCACGTCCTGCCTTACTGGGAATTCATCCCGATGGACAAGGCCGGTCAGTTCGTCCTCGACCGCGCCCGCGACCTGAAAAAGATGTTCCCGAAAAAACCGCTGCTGCTGTCCGAAGTGGGCTGGCCGAGCAACGGCCGCATGCGCGGTGGCGCCGATGCATCGCCGGCGGATCAGGCGATTTACCTGCGCACACTGGTCAACAAGCTCAATCGCCAAGGCTTCAACTACTTCGTGATCGAAGCGTTTGACCAGCCGTGGAAGGCCAGCGACGAAGGTTCGGTGGGCGCCTATTGGGGCGTGTTCAACGCCGCGCGCCAGCAGAAATTCAACTTCGAAGGCCCGGTCGTGGCGATTCCTCAGTGGCGCGTCCTGGCCATCGGCTCGGTCGTCCTGGCCTTGCTGTCGCTGACCCTGTTGATGATCGACGGCTCGGCCCTGCGCCAACGTGGCCGTACCTTCCTGACCTTTATCGCGTTCCTTTGCGGTTCGGTGCTGGTGTGGATCGGTTACGACTACAGCCAGCAATACAGCACCTGGTTCAGCCTGACGGTCGGTTTCTTGCTGGCCCTCGGCGCGCTCGGGGTGTTTATCGTGTTGCTGACCGAGGCCCACGAACTGGCCGAGGCAGTGTGGATTCACAAACGACGCCGCGAATTCCTGCCGGTGGTCGGTGATTCCAGTTACCGGCCGAAAGTCTCGATCCACGTGCCCTGCTACAACGAGCCGCCAGAGATGGTCAAACAGACCCTCAACGCCCTGGCCAACCTCGACTATCCGGACTTCGAAGTCCTGATCATCGACAACAACACCAAGGACCCGGCGGTCTGGGAGCCGGTGCGCGACTACTGCGAAACCCTCGGCCCGCGCTTCAAGTTTTTCCACGTCGCGCCACTGGCCGGTTTCAAGGGCGGCGCGCTGAACTACCTGATTCCGCACACCGCCAAGGACGCCGAAGTGATCGCGGTGATCGACTCCGATTACTGCGTGCACCCAAACTGGCTCAAGCACATGGTGCCGCACTTCGCCGACCCGAAAATCGCTGTGGTGCAGTCGCCGCAGGACTACCGCGACCAGAACGAAAGCACCTTCAAGAAGCTCTGCTACGCGGAATACAAAGGTTTCTTCCACATCGGCATGGTCACCCGCAACGACCGTGACGCGATCATCCAGCACGGCACCATGACCATGACCCGGCGCTCGGTACTTGAAGAGCTGGGCTGGGCCGACTGGTGCATCTGTGAAGACGCCGAACTCGGTCTGCGCGTATTCGAAAAAGGCCTGTCGGCGGCGTATTACCACGACAGCTACGGCAAAGGCCTGATGCCCGATACCTTCATCGACTTCAAGAAACAGCGTTTCCGCTGGGCCTACGGTGCGATTCAGATCATCAAGCGCCACACCGCCAGCCTGCTGCGCGGCAAGGACACCGAACTGACTCGCGGCCAGCGCTACCACTTCCTCGCGGGCTGGTTGCCGTGGGTGGCGGACGGCATGAACATCTTCTTCACCATCGGCGCACTGCTGTGGTCGGCGGCGATGATCATCGTTCCGCAACGGGTCGATCCGCCGCTGCTGATTTTCGCGATCCCGCCGTTGGCGCTGTTCGTGTTCAAGGTCGGCAAGATCATCTTCCTCTACCGTCGTGCTGTCGGCGTGAACCTGAAGGATGCATTCTGCGCGGCGCTGGCCGGGCTGGCGTTGTCGCACACCATCGCCAAAGCGGTGTTGTACGGCTTCTTCACCAGCAGCATTCCGTTCTTCCGCACGCCGAAAAACGCCGATAACCACGGCTTCTGGGTGGCCATTTCGGAAGCCCGGGAAGAGGTGTTCATCATGCTGCTGTTGTGGGGCGCGGCCTTGGGAATCTTCCTGGTCAACGGCATGCCGAGCAACGACATGCGCTTCTGGGTGACCATGTTGCTGGTGCAATCGCTGCCGTACTTGGCGGCGTTGATCATGGCCTTCCTGTCGTCGCTGCCAAAACCGGCACCGGAGGCGCAAACGGCACCTGCCGTCTAAATCTCTGCGGATGCACTAAACGGCGGCCAATGGTCGCCGTTTTGCTTTAAGATAACCGCCATTTTGCGGGGCTTGGCGTGATATCCATCCCTGTGGGAGCCAGCCTGCTGGCGATGGCAATGTAACAATCACAGTTTATGTTGACTGCCACACCGCCATCGCCAGCAGGCTGGCTCCCACATTTAGTCCGCGCCCACATTCATGATTTTCGGAGTTTTCCATGACGGCCCAAGCCGACCTTTCGCCGACCCTTCAACTCGCCATCGACCTGATCCGCCGTCCGTCCGTCACGCCGGTCGACGCCGATTGCCAGAAGCAGATGATGCAGCGCCTGGGCGATGCCGGTTTTGCGCTGGAGCCGATGCGCATCGAAGATGTGGATAACTTCTGGGCCACTCACGGTAAACACGACGGCCCGGTGCTGTGCTTCGCCGGCCACACCGATGTGGTGCCGACCGGCCCTGTGACCGCCTGGCAGATCGACCCGTTCAACGCGCTGATCGACGAACATGGCATGCTCTGCGGCCGCGGCGCGGCGGACATGAAAGGCAGCCTGGCGTCGATGACCGTGGCCGCCGAGCGTTTCGTCGCCGACTACCCGGATCACAAAGGCAAAGTCGCGTTCCTGATCACCAGCGACGAAGAAGGCCCGGCGCACCACGGCACCAAGGCTGTGGTCGAGCGTCTGGCCGCACGCAAAGAGCGTCTGGACTGGTGCATCGTCGGCGAGCCGTCGAGCACCACGCTGGTGGGTGACGTGGTCAAGAACGGCCGTCGCGGCTCCCTCGGCGCCAAGCTGACCGTACGTGGCATCCAGGGCCACGTGGCCTATCCGCACCTGGCGAAGAACCCGATCCACCTCGCCGCCCCGGCACTGGCCGAACTGGCCGCCGAGCATTGGGACCACGGCAACGATTTCTTCCCGCCGACCAGTTTCCAGATTTCCAACGTCAACTCCGGCACCGGCGCGACCAACGTCATTCCGGGTGACCTGGTGGCGGTGTTCAATTTCCGGTTCTCCACTGAGTCGACCGTTGAAGGCCTGCAGAAGCGCGTTGCCGACATCCTCGACAGGCACGGCCTGGACTGGCACATCGACTGGGCGCTGTCCGGCCTGCCGTTCCTGACCGAGCCCGGCGCGCTGCTGGACGCCGTATCGTCGAGCATCAAGGACATCACCGGTCGCGAAACCAAGGCGTCCACCAGCGGTGGCACCTCCGACGGCCGTTTCATTGCGACCATGGGCACGCAAGTGGTTGAGCTGGGGCCGGTCAACGCGACCATCCACCAGGTCAACGAACGCGTGCTGGCAGCCGATCTCGATGTGCTGACCGAAATCTACTACCAGACCATGATCAAGTTGCTCGCCTGATGCTTGCGTGTCCGATCTGTAGCGAACCGCTAAGTGCGGTGGACAACGGCGTGGCTTGCCCCGCCGGGCATCGTTTCGACCGTGCGCGCCAGGGTTACCTGAACCTGTTGCCGGTGCAGCACAAAAACAGCCGCGACCCTGGGGATAACCAGGCGATGGTCGAAGCCCGCCGAGACTTCTTGAACGCCGGGCATTACGCGCCGGTGGCCAAGCGTCTGGCGGAGTTGGCCGCGAGTTATGCGCCGCAGCGCTGGCTCGACATCGGTTGTGGCGAGGGTTACTACACCGCGCAAATCGCCGATGCCTTGCCGCACGCTGACGGCTACGCCCTGGACATTTCCCGGGAAGCGGTCAAACGCGCCTGCAAACGCAACCCGAAGCTCACCTGGTTGATCGCCAGCATGGCCCGCGTGCCATTGGCTTCCGGCAGTTGCCAGTTCCTGGCCAGTGTCTTCAGTCCGCTGGATTGGGATGAAGCCAAACGCCTGCTCAGCGTCGGCGGCGGCCTGATGAAAGTCGGGCCGACCAGCGGCCACCTGATGGAATTGCGCGAGCGGCTGTACGACGAAGTCCGCGAGTACATTGACGACAAGCATCTGGATCTGGTGCCGGAAGGCATGGTGCTGGCGCACAGCGAAACGCTGACTTTCAAGCTGACGCTGGACAAGCCGCAAGACCGCGCCAACCTGCTGGCGATGACGCCTCACGGCTGGCGCGCGAGTGCCGAGCGTCGTGCGGCAGTCATCGATCAGGCCGAGCCGTTCGAGACCACCGTATCAATGCGCTACGATTATTTCGTTCTTCAATAACTTTTGGTTCCGGGCGAGTGCCCGGGGCCGGCTAAATCCGCGAATGGATTTTTCAGACACGCAGTGAGGACATCCATGCGCCAACCCGATATCGAGATTTACCTGAAAGACGCCGACGTCGACCACAAAGCCATTTCCGCGTGGCTCGGTGCGGCATTGGGTCCGTGCACCGACTGGGTCCAGAAAGGCCAGACCTACAAGTGCAAGGCCGGCAATGTGCCGGTGACCTGGTTACCGAAAGCCGTAGGAAAGTGGAATAGCCTGTATCTGGAAAGCGACCAGACGCCGTGGGACGACGACATCGCCTGCGCCCGCGCTGCGTTTGCCGCGCTGAACGTTGAAGTGCGTTGCGCACCGGGAACGTGGGTCGAGGAAGAAGGCGAAGAGACGGCGGATCGCTGGATTCGCATCAGCGCCGATGGTGAAGAAGAGATCACCTGGAAAACCGCATAACAGCCGACGACACCGACCAAATGTGGGAGCGGGCTTGCTCGCGAAAGCGGTACATCAGTCGACATCAGCTTTGACTGACACACCGCTTTCGCGAGCAAGCCCGCTCCCACAGTAGTTTTGCGTGATCTGAAGAGTGGATTACAGCCCCACCACATCCTCAGCCTGCAAGCCTTTCTCTCCGGTCACCACCGCATACTCAACCTGCTGGCCTTCAGTCAGTGAACGGTGGCCTTCACCGCGAATCGCGCGGTAGTGCACGAACACGTCCACCCCGTCTTCGCGCTGAATGAAGCCGTAGCCCTTGGCGTCGTTGAACCACTTCACGTTGCCGGTTTCACGTGTTGCCATTTGTTCATACCCCTTTTTTATTATTGATCGGGCTCTTCGCAGGAAAGCCTCGGGAACGTCAGCCTGCACATGCTGGCCCAATGAAGGCAGCGGCGACAGACCGCCGAGTATATGACAGTCGTTAAACTCTCAATAGAGTTTACTTCCGCGCTTTTTTGCCGATTTTCAGCGAATCCGGCACACTATCGACCGCCCGAGCAAACGCTCGGTTTTATTCACTCACGCAGATGCCGTATGACCCGTTCCCCGTTCCGCCGTCTTGTGTTTGGCACCCTGCGCCGACTGCTTTACCTCTGGGTTCGCTCGGAGACGATCAACCAGTCGTCGTTCACCCTCAACCTCGACCGCAGTCGTCCGGTGTTCTACGTCCTGCAAAACCCTTCGCTGACCGACCTTGCCGTGGTCGACACCGAATGCAGCAAGGCTGGACTGCCGCGTCCGGTGCTGCCGGTCTCGGTGGGTAACCTGCTGGAACCGGCCGCGTTCTTCTATCTGACCCCAGACCCGGACTGGCTCGGTCGCCAGGACAAGCGCGGCGCGCCGCCAACCTTGACCCGCCTGGTCAGTGCCCTGAGCCAGAACGCCGCCGAAGATGCGCAGATCATTCCGGTCAGCGTGTTCTGGGGCCAATCGCCAGACAGCGAAAACAGCCCATGGAAACTGCTGTTCGCCGACAGTTGGGCTGTCACCGGGCGCCTGCGTCGCTTGCTCAGCATCATCGTGCTGGGGCGCAAGACCCGCGTGCAGTTTTCCGCACCGATTCACCTGCGCGAGCTGATCGAGCACAACAAGGGGCACGAACGCACCGTGCGCATGGCCCAGCGCATCCTGCGGGTGCACTTCCGCAATCTGAAGGCTGCAGTAATCGGTCCGGACATTTCCCACCGGCGCAATCTGGTCAAAGGTCTGCTCAACCAGCCGATGGTCAAGCAAGCGATCCTCGACGAAGCCGAACGCGAGAACATTTCACCGGAGAAAGCCAAAGCTCAAGCGCTGCGCTATGGCAACGAAATCGCCTCGGACTACACCTACACAGCGATCCGTTTCATGGAAGTGGTGTTGAGCTGGTTCTGGAACAAGATCTACGACGGCATCAAGGTCAACCACATCGAAGGCGTGCAGAAGGTCGCCCAGGGTCACGAAGTGATCTACGTGCCGTGCCACCGCAGCCACATCGACTACCTGCTGCTCTCCTATCTGCTGTTCCGCAACGGCCTGACCCCGCCGCACATCGCCGCCGGCATCAACCTGAACATGCCGGTTATCGGCAGCCTGCTGCGTCGCGGCGGCGCGTTCTTCATGCGCCGCACGTTCAAGGGCAATCCGCTGTACACCTCAGTGTTCAACGAATACCTGCACACCCTGTTCACCAAAGGCTTCCCTGTCGAATACTTCGTCGAGGGCGGCCGTTCGCGCACCGGGCGCATGCTGCAACCGAAAACCGGGATGCTGGCGATCACCCTGCGCAGCTTCCTGCGTTCGTCGCGGATGCCCATCGTGTTCGTGCCGGTGTACATCGGCTACGAGCGCGTACTGGAAGGGCGAACCTATCTTGGCGAGTTGCGCGGCGCGGCCAAGAAGAAAGAGTCGATCTTCGATATTTTCAAAGTCATCGGCGCGCTCAAGCAGCGCTTCGGTCAGGTGGCGGTGAACTTCGGCGAGCCGATCAAACTGGCGGAATTCCTCGACAGCGAACAGCCTGACTGGCGCCAACAGGAACTCGGCCCGCAGTTCAAACCGGCCTGGCTCAACGAAACCACCAATCGCCTCGGCGAGAAAGTCGCCCAGCACCTGAACGAAGCGGCGGCAATCAACCCGGTCAACCTCGTTGCACTGGCACTACTGTCCACCAGCCGCCTGGCCCTGGACGACCGCGCCATGGCGCGGGTGCTCGACCTGTATCTGGCGCTGTTGCGCAAAGTCCCGTACTCACCGCACACCACCTTGCCGGAAGGTGACGGCCGCGCGTTGATCGAACATGTGAAGGACATGGATCTGCTGTCCGAGCAGAGCGATGCCTTGGGCAAGATTCTCTATCTGGACGAACAGAACGCCGTCCTGATGACCTACTACCGCAACAACGTTTTGCACATCTTCGCGTTACCTGCGCTGCTGGCGAGTTTCTTCCAGAGCGCGTCGCGCATGAGTCGCGAACAGATCCTGCGCTACACCCGCGCGCTGTACCCGTACCTGCAAGCCGAGCTGTTCATTCGCTGGTCGCTGAATGAATTGGATGCGGTGATCGATCAATGGCTGGAAGCCTTCGTCGAACAAGGCCTGCTGCGCTTCGAAAACAACGTGTACCTGCGTCCGGCACCAAGCTCGCGGCATTTCGTGTTGCTGACGCTGCTGTCGAAGAGCATCGCCCAGACTCTGCAGCGCTTCTACATGACGGTTTCCTTGCTGCTCAACAGCGGCCAGAACAGCATCAGCGCCGAAGAACTGGAAGACCTGTGCACGGTGATGGCCCAGCGCCTGTCGATCCTCCACGGCCTCAACGCCCCGGAATTCTTCGACAAGAGCCTGTTCCGCCACTTCATCCAGACCCTGCTCGACCTCGACGTGCTCAAGCGAGATGAAGCGGGCAAGTTGAGCTACCACGAACTGCTCGGCGAACTGGCCGAAGGCGCGGCCAAACGGGTGTTGCCGGCGGATATTCGTCTGTCGATCCGTCAGGTGGCGGTGCATCGCAGTGAAGATGCAGCGGAATTGGTAACGCCGATCTGATTTCATTCGGATCACTGCACGTCGTTTTATGGCTGAAGCAAGGATGCTTCTGACTCATACCACTCCCCCTTCGTCGCCAATCGCAGGATTTTCCCTACATAGAAATCGTGGTATCGACCCTATGCTGGGCGCTCGCCAATTCCGGCGATTCATTGATAAGGAAATCAATATGAGCAACGAACCCGTCAGGACCATCAGTGGCAAAGTGCATTACCTGGAAAGGATTGCACTGGCGCCGAACTCAAAACTTTACGTCAGTTTGCAGGATGTCTCTGTATCCGACGTACCCGGAAAATTACTCGACCAGCAAGTTATCCCTGATGCAGGAACGGCAGGATTGAACTTTAACCTGACGTATCGTGTAGCTGATGTCGTGCCTGGTCACCGGTATGCAATCAGTGCCCAAATCAAACACGACGATAAGCTGATTTTTGTAACCACCCAACATCACCCGGTAATACTGGACGCTGCCTACCTGGCACCTCAGGAAGTACTGGTCCATGCCTACGACGAACGCCCACGCGGTACCCGTAATCCGGATCGCCCATAAGCACGACGAGTCGCCGGGCGATATTGCCGGGAAAACCCGCTAGATTATCGTTGGCGCCTGTCTACTTCGGGCGCCAATGACAAGGACCCTCATCATGAAAAAAATCTTTCTGCTTGGACTTACCGTTTTGCTCGGCGCCTGCCAATCCATGCAACCTGCTCCGAAAGCCAGCCTCGATGGCGAAGTCTTCTATCTGCAACGCAGTGCCTTGCCACCGAGCGCGATGTTGAGCGTCAGCCTGCAGGACATTTCCCTGGCCGACGCTCCGGCGGTAGTCCTCGACGAACAGAAAGGTCAGGTCAAAGGACAGGTGCCGCTGCCGTTTCATCTGAGTTACGATCCGGCGCAGGTTAAACCTGGGCATCGCTACTCGGTCAGCGCGCGCATCGAAGTCGACGGTAAGCTGATGTTCATCACCACCGAAAACCATGCCGTGCAGCTCGATGGCAAAGACCCGCAACCGCTGAAAATACGCGTCGACGCCGTCCGCTAACTCTCTTTTTGTACAAGAAAGCCACCATGTTCCGCCCTACCCTTCGCTTCGCCGGCCTGTGCGTAGGTTTGATGATCAGTGCCAGCGCGATGGCGCTGTCCCTCAGCGACCTGTCGCAGAAAGACGCCACCGGCGGACTCAAGGATGCCTTGACCCAAGGCGCGCAACTGGCCGTAAAACAACTCGGCACTCCGGGTGGCTTCAGCAACAATCCCGACGTAAAAATCGAACTGCCGGGCAAACTGGGTAAAGTCGCCAGCAAAATGAAACAGTTCGGCATGGGCGATCAGGTCGATCAACTGGAAACCAGCATGAACAAAGCGGCGGAAACCGCCGTGACCCAGGCCCAGCCGATCCTCGTGGATGCAGTGAAGAAAATGTCCGTGGAAGACGCCAAGGGCATCCTCAGCGGTGGCAACGATTCGGCTACCCAGTACCTGAACAAAACCAGCCGCGAACAGATTCGCGCCAAGTTCCTGCCGATCGTCAAGCAAGCCACCGACAAGGTCGGCCTGGCCCAGCAATACAACTCATTCGCCGGCCAAGCCGCGACCATGGGCGTGATCGACACCAAGAATGCCAACATCGAAAGCTACGTCACCGAACAGGCACTGAACGGCTTGTTCGAAATGATTGGTAAACAGGAAGAAACCATCCGCCAGAACCCGGCGGCTGCGGCGACCAGTTTGGCGAAGAAGGTGTTTGGTACGCTCTAATCGCAGCACCAAAACTGTAGGAGTGAGCCTGCTCGCGATTGCGGTGTGTCAGTCAACGTTGAAGTCGACTGACATGGCCTCATCGCCAGCAGGCTGGCTCCCACAATGGTTCAAGACACGGAAACCGACCGCAAAAAGTACACCCACTCCCGCCCCATCCTGCGTTTCTCAAAAAACTTCAACTCAACCAGCCCATTCAACGTGGCCGATGCCGAGTTGTAAGAGCAACCCAGATTTTCCTTCACATTGCCCGCCGTAAACTCCTTGGCCATTCCGCTCTTGGCCACTTGGAACAATGCCCGCTGTTTCTCCGTGAGCTGCTCGAGAAAACCGCTCTCCTGCAACCAGCAATCGAACTGCTGCGCATCGATCAGACTCTTCCGATATGCCTCGGTAAAACTGCCTACAGCTCGCAATACCACCGAACACTGGAAGTCGATGAAATACGTCAGATCCAGGTCGTCCGCCTCGGTATCCAGATACGAGCGCCCATACTTGACCGGCGCACTGCGCAACAAAACGCTGATCGCGATGTAACGGAACGCCGAGAAATCATTCTTGAACATGAACCAGTAGAACAGCGCCCTTGCGACCCGACCGTTGCCGTCGCGAAAGGGATGCTCGTAACCGAGTGAAAAATGCAGCGCGATGCCTTTGATCAACGGATGAAGGTAATTCGCTTGAAGGGGGTTGTTTTGGGAATGGTTGATCCACGCCACCAACACCTGCAAACGTGACGCGAGACCTGCTGCCGGTGGCGGCGTATGAACGGTGTTGCCCTCGCCATCTTGCACCACGACGTCATCGTTGCTTCTGAAGACTCCCGGCGAATACCGCGGATCATCGATACCCTCGACACCTACGCGATGCATCGCCGCGATCAACTCAACGCTCAGAGGCTCGTAACGCTGCTCCCAGGCAAAGTTCATCATCTTGAAGTTACCGATGACCATTCGCTCATCCGGCGTGCGCGGCAGGCGATGACGCTTGAGCATGTCCTTGGCCACGCGTGTCGTGGTAGCCGCACCTTCGAGCTGGCTGCTGCTGATGGCTTCGTCTTCGATCAGATCATTGAGCAGATAAGTGAAATGCGCACGCTCGCCGATCTGGCTGGTCATGTACTCCAACACCGCGGTTGTCGTTTGCCGGTCCACCGCAGAAATGCCTTTTTGCGCCAACGGCGTCATCACGAATTGCAGCCACCGGGAAGGTTCACCCAAGGACATAAGGCGCGAATATTGTGCAGCCCGGGCTTTCATGACCAAGGCCCAGCACAGATTCGAATCCAGCCCCGGCGCCCAGCGATAGCGCAATGCATCGAATGGCAGGTAACGCCCCCGATCATCCAGAGGCTTGAGCAACGCGAGGTAGTCGCAAAGGCGCTCCTTGTGCGGTGATTGACCAAGCCGATCGAACACCGGATCAGACCTTCCCCTCAACCTGGGCGGATTTTTCATGGGTGATGACTCAAACGCTCGTAAACCGGACTCTCGAGTACAACACCTGGATCTTTGAGTCTCAATATCAGACGAGTCTGAGATTTGTGTAGGAACGATGTTTGCCCGCCGACCTGTACGGACTCAGCTGGCTTTTTGTTGTGCTAGTGCTGTGGGTCGAGTTGGTCCAGCACGCCGTTCACCGATAATTGCGCCAGGACAATCATCTGCTGAATACCCAACACCAGATTGCAGGTTGGACCGGTCAGGGTGGATGACAACTCTGTGGCCATCACATTGGCCGAGGCGAGGGTTTCGTAGGCGTGGACGAGTAGGGTTTCGGAGTTGATGCCTGGACGGATGGTGAAGATTGGGCAGGGACGGTGGGAAACTCTCGTTGGTTTTTCCGATTCCGTGGCGGAAGAATTTGGAGTGTCTTTGATCATTGCGAAGCTCCCATAGTAGGCACCTAACAAACTATTGGCGGGCTTGCAGTCCCGGTCGCTGAATTGGCAGCGACGGTCAAAGGCTAGAGATCGCGCTTCCGACGGACAACCTGAAAGTCTTGTGGGAAAGGTCTGAATGTTTGGCTGGCAGGTCGCCATCGCCAGCAGGCTGGCTCCCACAGTTTGGATTGGGTATGTCTGGAAGAGATTGGTTGGCTGGCAGGGCGTCATCGCGGGCAAGCCTTGCTCCTACAGTTGGGCTGCGTATATCCGGAAGGGATTGGTCGGCTGTCAGGGCGCCATCGCGAGCAGGCTCACTCCTACAATGGATCGGCGTACACCCAAGCTCTTCACCACTCAACAGGTCGAGCGTTAGCTCGCCTGCCGCTTTTGATCTTGATTCACCCGCCCCCTCGGGACGCTGAGTGGAGGTGTTCATCCGGGGAGTGGCGCGCAGCGCCGTTCGACGCAGTCGAACACGCTGCATGTAGGTCGTCGCGTAGCAGACCGGAGGGCAGTGTCCCCGGATGGATACCGTAGCGAAGGAACCCCGAGCCCCAGCGAGGGGCGGTACGTTCGGGGCGAGCGTTTTTTTGCTTACTTTTTTGAGGCGTTTGTCAAAAAAGTGAGTCGCCGTAAGGGCGAAACCATAAGCCGCCATTACCGCAGGAATGGATATGTACACCGTCAACCATGAACCTGGTCGGCCCGAAGGCCGCCAAGTCAAACGGGCTCTTTCTTGACGCGGAACCAAGCAGCATAGAGGGCCGGCAAAAACAGCAGCGTCAACGCCGTAGCCACAATCAACCCCCCCATGATCGCCACCGCCATCGGCCCGAAAAACACACTGCGCGACAACGGAATCATCGCCAACACCGCCGCCAGCGCCGTCAACACAATCGGCCGGAACCGCCGCACCGTCGCCTCGATAATCGCCTGCCAAGGCTTCAACCCTGCCTTGATATCCTGCTCGATCTGATCCACCAGAATCACCGAGTTACGCATGATCATCCCCGACAAGGCGATGGTCCCGAGCATGGCGACAAAACCAAACGGCTGACGGAACACCATCAGGAACAGCGTCACCCCGATCAACCCCAATGGCGCCGTCAGAAACACCATCGCCGTGCGTGAGAAACTGCGCAGTTGCAGCATCAGCAACGTCAGCACCACGACGATGAACATCGGCACACCGGCGTTGACCGACTTCTGCCCACGCTCCGAATCTTCCACCGTGCCACCGACATCCAGCAAATAGCCGTCCGGCAGTTCAGCACGAATCGGATCGAGGGTCGGCATGATCTGCTTCACCAACGTCGCCGGTTGTTCCTTGCCATAAATGTCCGCACGAACAGTCACGTTGGGCAGGCGATTGCGGTGCCAGATCACGCCCTCTTCAAAGCCGTATTCCAGGGTCGCGATCTGCGACAGGGCCACGCTGCGACCGTTGTCGGTCGGCACCGCCAGGCTTGGCAGCAACGACAGCTCGGTACGCTCATGCGCGGTGCCGCGTAGCAGGATCTCGATCAACTCGTTGTCTTCGCGATACTGGCTGACACTGGAACCGGTCAGCGAGCTCTGCAAGAACTTCGACAGGTTCGCCGTGCTCACGCCAAGTGCCCGGGCACGGTCCTGATCGATGTTCAGGTACACGACTTTGCTCGGCTCTTCCCAGTCCAGGTGAACATTGGCCACGTGCGGATTTTCGCGAACCTTGGCCGCGACTTTGCGGGCCAGTGCGCGGACTTCCTCGATGTGTTCACCGGTGACGCGGAACTGCACTGGATAACCAACCGGCGGGCCGTTCTCCAGACGAGTGACCCGCGAGCGCAGGGCCGGGAATTGTTCGTTGAGAGTCGCGATCAACCAGGTGCGCAGGCTTTCACGCTCTTCGATGGTTTTCGCCAGGACGACAAACTGGGCAAAACTCGCCGCAGGCAATTGCTGATCCAGTGGCAGATAAAACCGCGGCGAACCCGTGCCGACGTAGGCCACGTAGTTGTCGATTCCCGCCTTGTCCTTGAGCAGCGCTTCGAGGCGTTTGACCTCATCGGCGGTGTTGCTCAAGGAAGCGCCTTCGGCCAGTTTCAGGTCGACCATCAATTCCAGTCGACCCGAAGCCGGGAAGAATTGCTGCGGCACGAAGCGGAACAGCACGATGGAGGCAATGAACAACACCACGGTCGCCAGAATCACGGTTTTGCGCCAATGCACGCACCACTCCACCAGTCGTCTGACGCGCTGATAGAACGGTGTGCCGTAAGGATCAGGTTGGCCCGTGCCATGTTTGGCTGCATGAATTTTCGCAAGGTCCGGCAGGAGTTTTTCACCGAGGAACGGTACAAAAACCACGGCCACCACCCACGACGCCAACAGCGCGATAGTGACGACCTCGAAGATTGAGCGGGTGTATTCGCCAGTACCGGATTGCGCCGTGGCGATTGGCAGGAACCCGGCAGCAGTGATCAGCGTGCCGGTGAGCATCGGGAACGCGGTACTGGTCCAGGCATAGCTCGCGGCTTTGATCCGGTCGAAGCCTTGCTCCATTTTGATCGCCATCATTTCCACGGCGATGATCGCGTCGTCCACCAGCAAGCCCAGGGCCAATACCAATGCGCCGAGGGAAATCTTGTGCAGACCGATGCCCAGGTAATACATGCAGGCGAAGGTCATCGCCAACACCAACGGAATCGCCAGCGCCACCACCATGCCGGTGCGCACGCCGAGGGAGAAGAAGCTCACCAGCAACACAATCGCCAATGCTTCCACCAGCACCTGGACGAACTCGCCAACGCCGGTTTTCACTGCCGCGGGCTGATCGGAAACCTTGCGCAGTTGCATGCCGGCCGGAAGGTTTTTCTGGATGCGGGCGAATTCGACTTCCAGCGCTTTGCCCAGCACCAGGATGTCGCCACCATCCTTCATGGCCACGGCCAGACCGATCGCATCCTCCGCCATGAAGCGCATACGCGGTGCCGGTGGATCGTTGAAGCCACGTCGTACGTTGGCTACATCGGAAATGCGGAACGTACGATCGCCGACGCGAATCGGGAAGTTCTTGATCTCATCGACCGTCTGAAAATTCCCCGAGACCCGTAGCTGCAATCGCTCGCTGGTGGTTTCGAAGAAGCCGGCGGTGGAGACCGCATTCTGTTCTTCAAGCGCCTGTTGCACCGCCGCCAACGGCAAGCCCAGGGTGGCGAGTTTGACGTTGGAGAGTTCGATCCAGATCTTTTCGTCCTGCAAGCCGAGCAGATCGACCTTGCCCACGTCCTTGACCCGTTGTAGCTGGATCTGGATGCGGTCGGCGTAATCCTTGAGCACCGCGTAGTCGAAGCCGTCGCCGGTCAATGCGTAGATGTTGCCGAAGGTGGTGCCGAATTCATCGTTGAAGAACGGCCCCTGAATCCCCGGCGGCAAGGTATGGCGGATGTCGCTGACCTTCTTGCGCACCTGATACCAAAGCTCCGGGATGTCCACCGAGTGCATGGAATCGCGGGCAATGAACGTCACCTGGGACTCGCCCGGTCGGGAGAACGAGACGATGCGCTCGTACTCGCCGGTTTCCATCAGCTTCTTTTCAATACGCTCGGTGACTTGGCGCGAGACTTCCTGCGCAGTCGCCCCCGGCCAGTTGGTGCGGATGACCATGGCTTTGAAGGTGAACGGCGGGTCTTCGCTCTGGCCGAGTTTGGTGTAGGACAATGCGCCGACGATGGCCAGCAAGAGCATCAGGAACAGTACGATCTGGCGATTGCGCAGCGCCCAGGCGGAAAGATTGAAACCCATCGGGGATTACTCCTTGTCCGCCAGATTGACCACGCGGTTGGAGCGATCCACCGGGCGCACTTGTTGCCCGTCGAGCAGCACATGGACGCCGGCGGCCACCACCCAGTCGCTGGCGTTGAGGCCTTCGAACACCGGGACGGTTTTCTCGCCGAAGGCACCGACCCGCACCGGGGTCTTCTTCAAGGTGTTGTTGGCGCTGACCACCCAGACGTAGGTCACGCCGCCCTCTGCGGTCAGAGCCGAAAGCGGAACCGACAACGGGATGACTTCGGCAGTCTGCACAAACACCCGGGCGCTCTGCCCCAGCTCGGCCGGGACTTTGCCGGCATTGAACGCGATGCGCGCGGCAAAAGTACGGGACTTCGGATCGGCGGCTGGCGACAGTTCGCGGATATGCCCGGCGAAGCGCTGATCCGGTTGCGTCCACAGTTCCACCGACACCGGTTGGCCAACCTTGAAGCGACCGAAGCTCTGCTCCGGCAGGCTGATCAACACTTCACGCTCGCCATCGGTGGCGAGCGTGAACACGGTTTGCCCCGCGGCCACCACTTGCCCGACTTCCACCGCGCGCTTGGCCACCACGCCGTCCTGCGGCGCACGCAGCACCGCGTAACTGGCCTGATTGGTCGAGACGTTGAATTCGGCTTTGATTTGTTTGAGACGCGCTTCACCGGAGCGGTAAAGGTTTTCGTGATTGTCGTACTGCGAGCGGCTGACCAGTTGACGCTCCATCAGCGTTTTGTAGCGATCACGCTCGGAGCGCACCATGTTCAGATTGGCCTCGGCGGCGGCGACTTGGGCGCGGGTGGCTTCCAGTTGCAGGCGCACGTCCTGGGGATCGAGCTCGGCCAACGGTTGGTCGGCCTTGACTCGCTGCCCTTCGTCGACCAGTCGTCGGCTGACTTTGCCGCCGATGCGGAACGCGAGATCCGGTTCAAAACGGGCACGGACTTCACCGGGATAGCTTTCGGTCGCCTGCGCCGAAGGCTCTGGCTGAACCACCATGGCCGGGCGAACGCTGACTTGCGGCGCCTCTTCATGACCACACGCAGTCAATAAAAACGCCAGGCTGACTGGCAATGCGAGGGGCAAGGCATAGCGGAACATGGTGAAGGACCTTTCGCTAATGGTGCTTGGAATAATTATACTGGCGAGTATGTTATTAATAGCAAACTCACCAGTCCAGTAATAAAAGCGAATATGCCGAACAATCTTTCAGCACCCAATGGCCCAGGCAGACCCAAGGATTTGGTCAAGCGCCAGGCGATCCTCGATGCAGCGAAGACGCTGTTTTTGACCAAGGGTTATGCCAATACCAGCATGGATGCCGTCGCAGCCGAGGCCGGCGTGTCAAAGCTGACCGTCTACAGTCATTTCAACGACAAGGAGACGCTGTTCTCCGCTGCCGTGGTGGCGAAGTGCGAAGAGCAATTGCCGCCGCTGTTTTTCGAACTGCCGGAAGGTGTGGCGGTGGAAACCGTGCTGTTGAACATCGCACGCGGTTTTCATCATCTGATCAACAGTGACGAATCGCTGAACCTGCACCGTTTGATCATGGCGCTGGGCAGTCAGGACCCGAACCTCTCACTGATCTTCTTCGAGGCCGGGCCTCAGCGCATGCTGGACGGTATGGAACGCTTGCTGAGCAAGGTCAACGAAAGCGGCGTGCTGAGCATCGATAAACCGCGCAATGCAGCGGAACACTTCTTCTGCCTGCTCAAGGGCGCGGCGAATTTCCGGTTGCTGTTTGGTTGTGGTGAGCCGTTGGATGACGAGGCCGCCGAGAGCCATGTGCTGGAAGTGGTGGGGTTGTTTATGCGGGCGTATCGGCCTTAGCCGACCTTTGGATTTTCAGCGCCGGTGCCGACGCCATCGCGGGCAAGCCTTGCTCCTACAGATTTGGGGCGATCACAAGATATGTAAACGACATCAAACTGTAGGAGCAAAGCTTGCTCGCGATGGGGGCAACTCGGTCTCAGGGCTTCAGCGCTTTCTTCGGGTAAATGTCATACCGACTGGATTTGCCATCCAGCGCATGGCTCGGCTTCGGCCCTTCAATACACGGCGCCTTGCGCGGCCGCTTGACCACCACCCGGTGGCTGGCCAGCGCAAGTGCCGCTTCAAGCAGCGCCGGCGCATCCGGATCATCCCCCACCAACGGCCGGAACAGACGCATTTCCTTCTTCACCAGCGCAGTTTTCTCACGATGCGGGAACATCGGATCGAGGTAGATCACCTGCGGCGGTTCGCCTTCCCAGTTGCGCATCACTTCGATCGAGTTGCCCTTGAGCAAGCGCATGCGCGCCACGATGGGCGCCACGTCGAAATCTTCCGCGCCACGGGCCAGACCATCCTCCAGCAAAGCGCCAATCAGCGGCTGACGCTCGATCAGGCTCATTTCGCAACCCAGGCTCGCCAGGACGAACGCATCCTTGCCCAACCCCGCCGTAGCGTCCAGCACACGAGGGCGCACGCCCTGGGCGACGCCAACGGCCTTGGCGATCATCTGCCCGCTGCCACCACCGTACAACCGTCGATGCGCCGCGCCACCTTCGACGAAGTCCACCCGCACCGGGCCCGGTGCGTCCGGCCCCAGCTGTTGCAGCTGCAAACCCTGGTCACCCACCTGCAACGCAAACTCGCCGTCAGCCACCTGCAGCGGCAGGCCCAGGCGCTCGGCCCATTGCTCGGCCTGTGGCTGAAAGTTCGTGCTCAGAGCCTCGACATGGATGCGGCAGGCCGCGGGTTGATCAATCATCAGAAAACACGCTCAAAAAATTAATGATCGGCAAAAACTGCCGATAACAAAACTATCGAGCATTTTGCCAGAGCTGAGCGTCGACCGAGAGAAATGTCAGACATTCAACCCACATTCACAGGTTTTATCTCGCCCTACGGCGACTACAACCTGCGAAACACCCAGGCACTGAGCGGCGTCAGCCACATCTGGCAGGATTTCTTTGCCCGAGCGCTGGCCGAACAGTCGGGTGAAGTGCTGCCTGAATCGCTGAACTTTCCACCGGTCGATCTCGAAAGCCCGGTTGAACCCACCGTCGGCAGCGACCTGCTGGCGCACATCGTTTCCCAGCGCGAATGCGACGTGAAGGACAACGAAATTCGCCCGCCCGAGCCGCTGTTCCTGCCGATTGCCGAATTCGAAATGGACCTGGCCGACAAGCCTTTCCCACCGTTCCCGGCAGAAGAGATCGTTGCTCAGCAACAACAGCAGAACTTCGAAAGCGGCTGGGTCCGTCCGATCGTGTTGACCGCCGGTCAACCGCTGCCAGAGGCCGGCCCGGCACCGCAACCGCGCCCGCTGCACCTGCCGATCGCCGAGTTCGAACTCGACTTGCTCGATAAGCCGTTCCCGCCGTTCTCGCCGGAAGAATTGGTGGCGCAACAGAAACAACTCGATTTCGATAACGGCTGGGCACGCCCAATCATCCTGCAGAACCTGCGCCTCGCCGCATAAGTTTCAACGACCTCCTCAGCGACACACCCACCACGGCCCGACATCCACATGAAAGTGATTGCGATGGGCGGCGTTGTAATCCGGGCTCAACACCACACTGAACAAACCGCAGGCGCCATCGCGAACCAGCCTCAGAAACTGCGCGTCCTGATTACCCTTGGGCCAATCCTTGAGCACGCTGATGGTTCGACCGTCAGCCAGGCGAAAACCGGCGATATCCAGCGCATTGGCTGACGCGTGCTGACTGAGTCGGCCATTCTCGCGGCCGTAGACATTGCGGCAGGCAAAACTGCCGAGGTGGTCGACCCGCGCCACCGCTTGCCCGTAAACCAACTGCGCCGCCGGTTGCAGGGCATGATGCTCGAACAGTGCAAACGATACAGCCAGACGGCAACTGGCGAGAAAGCTGCTGTTCAACGCCACATCACCGCCCTGCACACGCAGGGCATCGGTCAGCGGGCATTTGGCGTCAGGGCTGTCGGCCTGACGGGTCACGCGCAACCCGGAGCTGCCCAAAGCCTGCTCACACAGTTGTGGATCATCGCGCAGGCGCATCAGTTTGTAGCGGGTCAGCAGGTTCGGCGTGGCCTTCACGTCCAGCGGTGCCCAAGGGTTCCACTGCGGCGGCACTTGCAGCCAACCGCGCCACGCGCTCACACCCGTCGCAGCGATGATCAACAGCACCAGCAACAGCCACCAGCGGAACCGCATCGTCAGCCTTTGAACAATTGATTGGCCTGGACGTACGGCATGGAGCGCGAGGTGAAGCCGAAGGTGCCCGACGTTTTGATCTCTTCAGCGGCGCGGTAGAACTCGCCCAACGCCGCCAAGGCCAGCGCCGAACCGACGCTGATGCGTTTGACGCCCATTTCGCTCAACTCCTGCACGGTCAGCTTCAAGCCACCGGACATCAAGATGTTCACCGGCTTCGGCGCCACGGCGCGGACCACCGACAATACGTCTTCAGCGCTGCGCAAGCCTGGCGCATACAACACGTCGGCCCCGGCTTCGGCGAAAGCCTGCAAGCGGCGAATCGTATCGTCGAGATCCGGATTGCCATGCAGGAAATTCTCGGCCCGCGCCGTCAGCGTGAAAGGGAACGGCAAGCTGCGAGCGGCAGCGACGGCAGCTTCGATGCGCGTCACGGCGTGTTCGAAGCAATAGATCGGAGCGCCCTCACGACCCGTCGCGTCTTCGATGGAACCACCGACGGCGCCCGCCTCTGCCGCGCGCAGAATACTTTTCGCGCAATCGGCGGGGTTGTCGGCAAAACCGTTTTCAAGGTCCACCGCCACCGGCAGATCTGTCGCGGCGACAATCGCCCGGACGTTTGCCAGAGTATCGTCCAAGGTCAGCCCGCCATCGGGACGTGCCTGGGAAAAGGCATATCCGGCACTCGTGGTTGCCAGCGCCTCGAAGCCCAGGCTGGCGAGCATTTTTGCCGAGCCGGCGTCCCACGGATTGGGAATCACAAAAGCCCCGCTACGTTCGTGCAGGGCTTTGAAGGCTTGGGCTCGAAGGGTTTGCGCATCCATTGGCAGGCTCCTGAAAAGGCGAACGAATCCGCCTTCAGAGTAAGCCAAGTTGCTCGGCGGCGGGTTCTCTGTATAGCTCAGGCAGCGCCGGCAAGCCAGGTAAACGCAGCATCAATCGGGCATGAAAACGTTGCGCCAATTTCGCCGCCAGCAGGTTGTCGGCGGTGTGCAGGAAGATATACGGCGTGCGGCCCTCTTCGATCCAGACCGCAATTTTCTCCACCCACGGCAGCAGAAACGGGTCATTGGCCTCAAGTTGTGGATGGCCGATGAAACGCACCTGCGGGAATTGGGTGAATGCGGCCGGACGAGGCGGCACTCGGGGTTTCTTCGATTGGGCGTGGAGTACCGAGGGATCGGTCGAGGTGCAGCTGAACAGCGCGCGCGGGTCGAGACAGATGCGCTCGACGCCACGGTCCAGCAACAGGCGATTGAGCATTCGCTCGCTATCACCCTTGGCGAAGAAATCGTCATGCCGCACTTCCACCGCCAATGGCCGCTCCAGTGCATCGATGAATGCGGCGAGTTCAGGCAAGCGTTGTGGCGTGAAGCTTTTCGACAGCTGCAACCACAGCGGCGAGACCCGTTCACCCAGAGGGCTGAGCAAACGGGTGAAGGTTTCGGCGGCCGTCAGTTGGTCGCGCAGGTCACCGCCGTGGCTGATGTCGCCGGGGAATTTGGCGGTGAAGCGAAAATGCTCGGGCATGGTTTCCGCCCAGCGCTGCACGGTGCTGGCAGCCGGACTCGCGTAGAAAGTCGTGTTGCCTTCTACGGCATTGAATACTTGGGAATAGAGATTGAGAAAATCAGCGGGTTTGGCGTCCGGCGGATACAGATAATCGCGCCAGGCGTTTTCACTCCAGGACGGGCAGCCGAGGTAGTAAGGCAGCAACATCAGATGTACAGGTCGAGACCCAGCACTTCCGCATCCCAATCGACGAAACCGGCGGTGCTGAGGTAGCTGGCCAGGGCCATCGCCACGCTTTTGCTCATCGCGCGGTGGTAGAGCATGTCTTGCTGACGGGCAGGGAGATTACTGATTTTTTGCGCAGCAGCTTTAGCGGCACGGGCGGCCAGTTGCTCTTCGGACGGAAATTCCGCATCGCCGTCGATATCGACGGACTCGTCTTCCACCACAGGGCCTTTGCGAGGCTTGCGCTTGATGGGGTAGGACTGAGAGGAAATGCCGTCTATACGCATAAGTGCATGCTCGGTATCAGTGATGGCAGTTTAGTGGCGCATAACCCACTTCGCAAACCGCCGAGTGATAACTAGAACACATAAAAGACAAAAGGTTTAAAAGCTGGGGTTAGAAATCGACGATTGGCTGAGGGGTGGATTATTTTGTGGCGAGGGAGCTTGCTCCCGTTCGGCGGCGAAGCCGTCGCAAACCTGACAGCGAGTTGGGCCTGATGAAATTGGGGGCCGCTTCGCAGCCCAGCGGGAGCAAGCTCCCTCGCCACAAAGATCGTGCGGATTACCGTGCTTTCGGGGTGGCCACCTTGTCCCGCAGATAAACCGGCTGCGCTTCATCCGCCACGATCCCCTCGCCACGCGCCCAGGCAAACCGCGCCAGAGTCAGCAAGTCTTCAGCATGCGGCAACATGCCCGCATCCTGGCCGCTCAGGCTGACAGCGATGCGCTCGGCATAGCCCCAACCGGTGCCGGCGCCGAACCATTCGCCGCTGGCATCAGCCGGCAGTGCGGCCGACTCGGGCGGCAATACCGCTTCAGCGCCGACCAGTCGCATCTCCCCCGCCGTCTCGCGGTAGCAGCCCCAATACACCTCGTCCATGCGTGCATCGATGGCGGCTGCAACCTGGCTGGCGCCATGTTCGCGGTACGCGCGCTGGGCCAATACGGCCAGGTTCGACACCGGCAACACCGGGCGATCCAAGGCGAAGGCCAAGCCCTGAACGACGCCGATGGCAATCCGCACACCCGTAAACGCGCCTGGCCCGCGACCGAACGCGACGGCGTCGACCGCTTGCAGCGTCGTCCCGGCATCGGCGAGCAATTGCTGGATCATCGGCAGCAGCTTCTGCGCATGCAGGCGCGGGATCACCTCGTAATGGCTCGTGACTTTGCCGTCATGCAGCAAGGCAACGGAGCAAGCTTCGGTCGCGGTGTCCAGGGCCAGCAAGGTGCTCATCGATGTTTCCGTAACAAGAGGTCAGAAAAAAGTGCGTCAGTATAAACAACTACGGCCCGCAAGCGGGCCGTAGAAGATGAAGCGGTTTTCAGCTCAGCGCTTCAAGCACCTTGCCAGTGATCGCTTCAACAGAGCCAACGCCAGCAATGTGGCTGTACTTCGGCTTGCCTTGGGCAGCGGACAGCTTCTGGTAGAAATCCACCAGCGGCTTGGTCTGCGAATGGTAGACCGACAGGCGATGACGCACGGTTTCTTCAGTGTCGTCCTTGCGCTGTACCAGCTCTTCACCGGTGATGTCGTCTTTGCCGGCGATTTTCGGCGGGTTGTACACGGTGTGGTACACGCGGCCGCTGGCCTCGTGAACGCGGCGACCGGCGATACGCTGAACGATTTCTTCGTCATCGACGGCGATTTCGACCACGTGGTCCAGCTCGACACCAGCAGTCACCAGGGCTTCAGCCTGAGGAATGGTGCGCGGGAAACCGTCGAACAGGAAACCGTTGGCGCAGTCGGCCTGAGCGATACGGTCCTTGACCAGTGCAATGATCAGGTCGTCGGAGACCAGACCGCCGGCATCCATGATGCCCTTGGCCTTGATGCCCAGCTCGGTGCCGGCCTTGACAGCGGCACGCAGCATGTCGCCGGTGGAGATTTGCGGAATGCCGAATTTCTCGGTGATGAACTTAGCCTGAGTACCTTTACCGGCCCCGGGAGCTCCCAGCAGAATGACGCGCATCGATGTGCTCCTCAATTTTTTATATAGATAACGTCAGATTCGCCTCGTGGGGCCAATCTCAAAAATAGGGTCGTGGCCGCCCAAACGGCCAAAGGCTGATCAAGATACACAGCGGGCCCGGACCACACAAGCCGCCAAAAGTCGGAGAAACCTGCGCCTCACGTGACCCCGCGACGGAGTGACCCAAGTCGCAACCCCATCATTAACTGTCGCCTGGCAACACTTTTGCACTCGCCACCCAACGGCATCCGACGCCTGCGCCGGATGCCTGACCCCACGGCAAAAACCTTAGCCGGTATTACGCAAACCGGCGGCAATCCCCGCTACAGACACCAGCAACGCCTGTTCCACCGGGCTGCCCTGCGCCACTTCCTGCTGCCGCGAACGCGCCAGCAACTCGGCCTGCAATAGATGAAGCGGGTCAAGGTAGGTGTTGCGCAAACGGATGAATTCCAGGGTCGCGGGGCTATGTGCCAGTAGCTGCGACTGACCGGTCATCCCCAGGACGATGGAGCACGCCTGCGACAATAGGTCGCGTAAGTGCGCGCCCAATGGCAACAGATCCGGTTCGACCAGACGCTCATCGTAGGACCGCGCGATGTCCGCGTCAGCCTTGGCCAGGACCATTTCCAGCATATCGATGCGGGTGCGGAAGAACGGCCACTGCTCGCGCATCTGCCCCAACAACTCGCCCTCGCCGCGTTCCAGCGCCTTGCTCAGCGCCGCTTCCCAGCCCAGCCAGGCCGGCAGCATCAGGCGCGTCTGGGTCCAACCGAAGATCCACGGGATCGCCCGCAGGCTCTCGATTCCGCCGGCGCGGCGCTTGGCCGGACGACTGCCCAACGGCAAGCGGCCCAATTCCTGTTCCGGGGTCGACTGGCGGAAGTACTCGACGAACTGCGGATTTTCCCGCACCACGGCGCGGTAGGCGCTGACCCCATCAGCGGCCAATTCGTCCATCAAGTGGCGCCATTCCGGCGTAGGCGGTGGCGGTGGCAACAAGGTCGCTTCGAGTACCGCAGCCAAGTACAGATTGAGGTTTTGCTCGGCGATGTCCGGCAGGCCGAATTTGAAACGAATCATTTCCCCCTGCTCGGTGGTGCGGAAACGCCCCGCCACCGAACCCGGTGGCTGCGACAGAATTGCCGCATGCGCCGGACCGCCGCCACGGCCCACGGTGCCGCCGCGACCGTGGAACAACAGCAGTTCAACTTGTTGCTCACGGCAAATGTCCACCAGACGCTCCTGCGCCCGGTACTGCGCCCACGCCGCTGCGGTGGTGCCAGCGTCCTTGGCCGAGTCGGAATAACCGATCATCACTTCCTGCGGCCCTTGCAGGCGCGAGCGATAACCCGGCAGCAGCAGCAGTTTTTCGATCACCGGGCCGGCGTTGTCGAGGTCGGCCAGGGTTTCGAACAGCGGCACCACGCGCATGGGCCGCAACACGCCGGACTCCTTGAGCAGCAGTTGCACCGCCAGCACATCGGAAGCGGCACCGGCCATGGAGATCACGTACGAACCGAGGGATGCTCCCGGCGCAGCGGCGACTTCCCTGCAAGTTGCCAGCACTTCAGCGGTGTCGGCGGACGGTTTGTAATGAGCTGGCAGCAATGGCCGACGGTTGTTCAGTTCGCGTGTCAGGAAAATGATGCGTTCTTCTTCGCTCCAATCCTCGTAACGGCCCAAGCCGAGGTAATCGGTGATTTCAGTCATCGCTGCGCTATGCCGCGACGAGTCCTGGCGTACATCGAGTCGCACCAGGAACAGGCCGAACGTCACCGCCCGACGCAGGCAATCGAGCAACGGACCGTCAGCAATCACGCCCATGCCGCACTCGTGCAACGAGTGGTAGCACAGCTCCAGCGGATCAAGCAGCTCGCGGTTGTTTTGCAGTACGTCGGAAGGTGCAGGCGTCGGCCCCGACAGCGCGGTGTGCGCCCAATTACGCGTGGCACGCAGGCGTTCGCGCAGTTGTTTGAGCACGGCCCGATAGGGTTCGGCGCTGTCGCCGGCCTTGGCTTTCAGTTCGTCGCTGGCCTGCTGCATCGACAGTTCGGCGGCCAGGTGATCGACATCGCGCAGGTACAAATCGGCCGCCATCCAGCGCGCCAACAGCAGCACTTCACGGGTTACAGATGCCGTCACGTTGGGATTGCCATCGCGGTCGCCGCCCATCCACGAAGCAAAGCGGATCGGCGCGGCCTCCAGCGGCAAACGCAGGCCGGTGGCGGCATGCAGGGCCTGATCAGCCTTGCGCAGATAATTGGGAATCGCCTGCCACAGCGAATGCTCGATCACCGCGAAACCCCATTTGGCTTCATCGACCGGCGTCGGGCGCGTGCGGCGGATTTCCTCGGTGTGCCAGGCTTCGGCGATCAAGCGTTGCAACGTCGACTTGATCTGCTCGCGCTCGGCGCTGGTCAGGTCGCGGTGATCCTGGGCAGCCAGTTGTGCGGCGATGGCGTCGTATTTCTGGATCAGCGTGCGGCGCGCGACTTCGGTCGGGTGCGCGGTCAGCACCAGTTCGATTTCCAGTCGCCCCAATTGCCGGGCCAGCGACTCGGCGCCATGCCCTTCAGCACGCAGGCGCGCAAGCAGTTCCGGCAGCACCCGAGACTCGAACGGTGCCTCTTGGGACTCTTCGCGACGATGAATCAGCTGGTATTGCTCGGCGATGTTGGCCAGGTTGAGAAACTGGTTGAACGCCCGCGCCACCGGCAGCAATTCGTCTTCGGTCAACTGGTTGAGGCTGGCGCTGAGCTCGGCATCCATGGAACCGCGACGGTCTGCCTTGGCACCCTTGCGGATCTGCTCGATCTTGTCGAGGAAGTCGTCCCCGTACTGTTCACGAATGGTGTTGCCCAGCAGTTCACCCAACAGGTGAACGTCCTCGCGCAAGCGTGCATCAATATCGGTCATCAGCAGTTCTCCAGCAAAGAATCCGGGCGGCCTAGAACCTCAAGAGTGCCGCTCCAGACGGCTACTTACAAGCCAGTCGACGAAGTGCCTGTAAACCTTGTGTGTTGAAGCTAGTCTGAAGAGTAAGCCGTACCACGGCTGTCGCCGGCCAACGCCGGACACTCTCCCGACCTGCCACGAGCAGGCGCGTCATGAGGTCATTATGAAAATCCGTGAACTCGCCCAACATTGGGAAGAAAACGCCAAGGGTCGCCTGACCAAGACTGGTTACACGATTCATCTGGATGTAGAGGCCGCCGCACGCCTGGCGGCGATTACCGAGATGTACCCCAAACGGCATCCCGAAGAGCTACTCGGCGAGCTGATCGGCGCCGCACTGGAAGAACTCGAAAAGAGCTTCCCGTATGTGAAGGGTTCGACGGTGGTCGCCACTGACGAAGAAGGCGATCCGCTGTACGAAGACATCGGCCCGACCCCGCGTTTTCTCGCGTTGTCGCGGCGTCATCTGCACGATTTGTCCGCTGGCAACGACAAGCAGAAACATTGAGTTTGCATTGCCCCCTGTGGGAGCGGGCTTGCTCGCGAAAGCGGTGTTTCAGTCAACGTAGATGTTAAATATTAAACCGCTTTCGCGAGCCCGCTCCCACATTGGCCTGTATTTTACTTCAAGAATCACGTCGCGCAGGGGCCTGTAAAAGGTCAGGCATCGTCCATTGCGTGACGTAATCCTTCTAGTTAGAGCCCTGTCGATTCGATCACGGTTTTTTCGATAGCCGGCTAATTTCTCTGAACTTTCAAAAAAAGCCTCGGGTCAACCCAAGTAACCACGCCTGGGACGGCCGTTTCAAAACGACCCGAAAATGACGGTTGCGGCTCCTTGCCCAGGATGGATGTTCACGTTGCTCAGGAGTTAGTCCAATGGAGTTGAAGACCATGAAAACCCGAACTGGCAAATCCTCGTTCACCCCGCTGCATGGCCTGAAAATGGCTGCCCTGGCCATCGGTGGCAGCCTCGTGCTGGCCGGTTGCGCCGGCAACCCGCCCACCGAGCAATTCGCTGTCACCGAGTCTGCGGTCAATGACGCCGTCAGCGCCGGCGGCACCGAGTTCTCCGCCGTGGAAATGAAGGCGGCGCAGGACAAGCTCAAACAAGCCGAAATCGCCATGCACGACAAAAAATACGACCAGGCCCGCATGCTCGCCGAACAGGCCGAGTGGGACGCTCGCGTGGCAGAGCGCAAGGCCCAGGCAATGAAGGCAGAACAGTCTGTGAAGGACTCTCAGAAAGGCGTTCAGGAACTGCGTCAGGAAAGCCAGCGCACCGTTCAGTAACGGGCGCGGCCTGACGTTTTTCTTAATCGACTAAAAGGACGAAACCATGAATTCCAAACAATTGATGATCCCTGCCCTGCTGGCCGCAAGTGTTGCCTTGGCGGCATGTTCCACACCACCCAATGCCAACCTTGAACAGGCCCGCACCAACTATTCCGGCCTGCAAGCCAACCCGCAGGCGAGCAAAGTCGCGGCGCTGGAAACCAAGGAAGCGAGCGATTATCTGGACAAGGCCGACAAGGCTTATCTGGACAAGGAAGATCAGGCCAAAGTGGATCAACTGGCCTATCTGACCAACCAGCGCGTTGAAGTGGCGAAGCAAACCATCGCCCTGCGCACCGCTGAAGCCAATCTGAAAAACGCTTCCGCGCAACGGGCCCAGGCGCGCCTCGATGCTCGCGACCAGCAGATCAAACAGTTGCAGGACAGCCTCAACGCCAAGCAGACCGATCGCGGTACGTTGGTGACGTTCGGTGACGTGTTATTTGCCACCGACAAGGCCGAGCTGAAATCCAATGGTCTGATGAACATCAACAAACTGGCGCAGTACCTTCAGGAAAATCCCGATCGCAAAGTGATCGTCGAAGGCTACACCGACAGCACCGGTACGGCGTCGCACAACCAGTCGCTGTCGGAACGCCGCGCCAGCTCCGTGCGCATGGCGCTGGTGAAGATGGGCGTCGATCCGACCCGCATCGTCGCTCAGGGTTACGGCAAGGAATACCCGGTGGCGGATAACACCAGCACGTCGGGGCGGGCACAGAATCGTCGGGTTGAAGTGACGATTTCCAATGACAACCAGCCAGTGATTCCGCGTTCGGCGGTTAGCTCTTACACTCAGTAATCAGCTACAACACAAAAACCTGTGGGAGCCAGCCTGCTGGCGATAGCGGTGTATCAGTCAACATCAATGTTGAATGTTCAATCGTTATCGCCAGCAGGCTGGCTCCCACATTGGTTTTTGTGTCGCCTGTGAAAATTGGCTTATTGCTCCAGCTTCTGCGGCGTTTCCTGGCCCATGCAGCGCACGGCTTTTTTGCGGTCGTTGATCAACACGCCGGTCAGGCCTTTCTGTTCGGTGTCGAATAACACCAGCACGCCATCGATGCACTGCGCCACTTGCGCGGCCGGTTCCAGGGAGACTTTGTAGTCTTCGCCCGGCACGGTCTTGAGCATGGTGAATTCGTTGAGCCGCAATGCATCCTCAGGCTTGGCGAAGTGCAGGTAGCCGTACCACCACAGGGCAGCAACGGTGCCGAGGATGCTGCAGATACCGGTGATGATCAGCGGGATGGCGTTACGTTCTTCACTCATTGCGGACTCTCTGGTTCATTTTCTGAATTCTGGGGTGCCGGGTAATTGGGAATTTCACCCAGGCGGCGCAGACCATCGAAATGCTGCGGGTCTTCGAGATAGCGCAGCATGACTTTGCGCCAGACCGGGTCAGCGAATGTCTGCACATGCCCGCCCCGCGTCAGTTGCAGGACTCGCGGCGGCGGCGCAGCTTGATACAGACGGATGCCGTTGGAAAGAGGCACGATCGGATCGTCGATGCTGTGGTAGATCAATTTCGGCACGCCGTTGAGCTGCGCCATGGAGTTGATGGCGCTGTCGCCGTCCGGCACCAACCAGGACAACGGCACCTGGAACGTCCAGAATACCCATGAATTACTCAATGCAAACTGACCGACGCTGCGGTAGCTGGCGGGCACGCCATCCATGACAAATGCCTTGAGCTGCTTTTGTCGTTCGGGATGTTGCACGAGGTAGTGAACGGCCATCGACCCGCCAAGGCTCTGCCCGAGCAGGATCAGCGGCTTGCCCTTGACCTCGGGCGCCTCGTCGAGCCATTTGAATGCGGCGTCGATGTCCTGGTAGATCGCCGGCAAACTCGGTTCGCCTTCGGACAAACCGTAGCCGCGATAATCCACCAGCAACACTTGATAACCTTCTTTCGGCAACCACCAACTTCCGCCCAGATGCATCGGCAAATTGCCGCCGTTGCCGTGCAGGTGCAGCACCGTGCCTTTGACCTCGACACCTTTTTTCGCCGGCAGCCACCAGCCGTGTAGCCGGACACCATCGGCCGTGATCAGTGTCACGTCGCGGTATTCGAGCTTGGCTTTTTCCGGGGTGAACAACTGGCCGGGTTCGGGGTAGAACAGCAAGGAGCTGCAACCGCTCAGGGCCAGCAGAAGGCAGAGGGTGCCGAGGATTCTCATCCGGTGAAACCTCGCGGAATATGGGGTTGAAACACGGTTCAAATGTGGGAGCGGGCTTGCTCGCGAAAGCGGTATGTCAACCAACAGAAATGTTGAATGTTAAACCGTATTCGCGAGCAAGCCCGCTCCCACAAGGGGATTTTTATTCACAAAATATTCGAGTAATCCGCCTCAATCCGGTCCAGGCTCAAATGGTTGAGGAAGTTCGAGAAGCACATCCACGCCGACAGCGCGTTCAAGTCGCGGAACTGTTCCGGCAGGTACTTGGGCGGCACCACCAGACCTTCATCCACCAACTGACGCAATGTGCGCATGTCTTCCAGCGTGGTCTTGCCGCAAAACAGTAGCGGGATCTGCTCCAGCTTGCCTTTGCGCACGGCCAGTTGAATGTAGTTGTAAATCATGATGAAGCCCTTGAGGTAGGACAAGTCTTTGGTAAATGGCAGACCTGTCGGCACCGAACCGCGGAAAACGCGACTGGTGTTGCTGTAGCTCTCGGGCATCTCGAAGCCTTGTTCGCGGAAGAACTCGAACACCTGCAGGAAATCGGCGCCCTCCTCCACCATATGAATGGCACGGGTGCGGTTGGTCAGTTTGCGCAGGCGACTCGGGTAGGAGGCGAAGGTGATGATTTCCATCAGGATCGCCAGCCCTTCCTGGGTCACCGTCGACGAGGGCGGACCTTTGGCGAGGAAGGTGCAGATCGGTTGATTCAGACCGTTGAGGGTGGTGCCGACGTGCACCAGCCCTTCATGAACTTCCAGGGCCCGCACGTCGCGGTCGTTGAACATCGCGTCGGCGCGGATCTTGATGTAGTCGGCACCCGCTGCCGCGTCGGCCACAATCCCGTCGGACTCGAACACCCGAATGGTCTCCTCGGCCTCGCCGAACACCTTGTTCAAACGGGTTTGCAGCAAGTGGACGGCGTCCTTGGCGGTCAGGGTTTTCGGTTCGTCCTTGAGATCGCCACGGCCATCGATGTTGTTCAGGTAATCGGAGAGCATCAGGCCCAGGTCGGACAAGGTCGGGTCACCGGCGTGGAACGCATCGGACGCAGCGCCGTACAACTCCTGGGAAATCAGGCCGAAATCTTCGGTGCCGCGCGCTTCGAGCATGCGCACCACCATGCGGTATTCCTTGCACATGCGCCGCATGATCTGGCCGACCGGGTTGAACTGGCCGAGCTGGCGGGTGATGTCGCGCTCGATGTTCTGGAACTCCAGCTTCACTTTGCTGGAGTCGAACGCCAGTGGCCGGTTGAGGTAATAGTCGCGGTCCACCGCCGGCATTTCCTTGCCCTTGGCCTTGAGGAAACCCTTGCGAATGTTGTCGTCCCACTTGACCGCATCGAGCACGCGGATCGGCGTCTGCGCCAGCACAATGCGATCGGACAAAATGCGTATCGACTGCTGGTAATCGTCCACCCGAAACTCCTGTTGAAACCGTTATGCGCTGGATTTATTTGGCTTTGGCCTGGCGCTGGTAACGCACCACTTCGACGAACACGTCGGAATTGGCCGGGTCGTCGAGGTACGCGGACACCTGGTCCATGCTGCTCTCGATCAACACGCCATCGCCGTCGTCGGTTTGAAAATTTTGGCCGCCGAGGACTTTTTGTCCCAGCGCCTGTTTGATTTGTTCAAGGTCGAGGTTGTACACCACCAGCTCATGCTTGTCGGTGAGTTCAAACCCGCCGATGGTGAAGTTCCCACCGAACTGCGCCGGCACCTTCGCCGAGAAATACCAGCGACTGCCGTGGCGCGCCACGGTGAACGGATAGGCTTCGCGCTCCTTGGGTTTGGCGCGGAAGTAGCTGACCGCCTGATAGCGATTGTCGCCGACGCGGGTCAGTTCCAGGTTGACCGGCTCACCCCAGGCGTTGGTGCTGGTCCATTTGCCGATCAACCCTTTAGGCGCGGGCTCGCTGGTGGGCAGCGGTTCCTTGAAGGTCACCAGGCAACCACTGAGCAGCAGGAACGACAAGGCGATCACGACGACACGCCAGGCTTTCATTCAATACTCCCTTTGAACACATCACCGACCTACAGGGATCGCGTTATACCGACGCCAGCACCAAATGCATATAACGCGTAAGTATGCCGAGCATTTCCTCTTCGGCGACCGGCTCGGCGTCGTTGAGCAGGCCCTGATATTCCATCCGTCCGATTATAGCCGTCAACACTTTGGCATCCTGTTGCGGCTCGCGAGAACCCAATACCTGGAAAAGCTGGCAGGAGCCCCGCAGCAGAATTTGCTGATGCGAGCGCACCAACCCGGCCAGGCGCGGGTTGAGCAGCGCTTCCTGACGGAACGCCTGTTCGGCCATCAAATGTTCACGGCGGGTGATCAGTTGCCGATGAACATAGTCCGTCATCAGCCGCGCAATGTCGTCCGCCAGCTTCGAACGCGCCTGCGGGCTGCCGTCGCCACTGGCGATCATGTCGCGCAGCAGGCCTTCATTGTTCACCCACAACTTGGCCATGTAGGCCGCGCTGCGTTCGACGTATTGGGCGAAAGTATCGGTGAGCAGGTCATCGATATCCTTGAAATAGTAAGTGGTCGCCGACAACGGCACTTGCGCCTCGGCAGCCACCGCGCGGTGCCTGACGGCCCGCACGCCATCACGCACGACAATGCGCATCGCGGCATCGAGAATGTCCTGTCGGCGCTGCTCGCTGCCCTGTCGGCTGGCCTTGCGGCCCTGGTACTGAACACTTTCAGCGACCGCAGTGGCGATACCCGCTGCACCTTCTTGAGCCATTGCACCCTTCACGACAGGAATCCTCTCACTTCAAAAGTAACTATTTGATACGTTTGTACCAGACAGGCAATAAAAAGCCGCCCATTTCAGGCGGCTTTTTAGTTGAAACACTTACGCTTGCGGCCGCATGTGCGGGAACAGAATCACGTCGCGGATCGACGGTGAGTTGGTCAGCAACATCACCAGACGGTCGATGCCGATGCCTTCACCCGCCGTTGGCGGCATGCCGTACTCCAGCGCGCGAACGAAGTCGGCGTCGTAGTGCATGGCTTCGTCGTCGCCGGCGTCCTTGTCGGCCACCTGCGCCATGAAACGTTCGGCCTGGTCTTCCGCGTCGTTCAACTCGGAGTAGGCGTTGGCGATTTCACGACCACCGATGAACAGCTCGAAGCGGTCGGTGACGTTCGGGTTGTCGTCGTTTCGACGGGCCAGCGGCGACACTTCGAACGGGTACTGGGTGATGAAGTGCGGCTGCTCCAGCTTGTGCTCGACCAGCTCTTCGAAAATCATCACTTGCAGCTTGCCCAGGCCTTCGAAGCCCAGCACTTTGGCGCCGGCCTTCTTGGCGATGGCGCGAGCCTTGTCGATGTCGTTCAGATCGTCAGCGGTCAACTCAGGGTTGTACTTGAGGATCGAGTCGAACACCGACAGACGCACGAACGGCTCGCCGAAGTGGAACACCTTGTCGCCGTACGGCACGTCGGTGCTGCCCAGAACCAGCTGAGCCAGTTCGCGGAACAGTTCTTCGGTCAGGTCCATGTTGTCTTCGTAGTCGGCGTAAGCCTGGTAGAACTCCAACATGGTGAATTCAGGGTTGTGACGAGTCGAAACGCCTTCGTTACGGAAGTTGCGGTTGATCTCGAACACTTTCTCGAACCCGCCAACAACAAGGCGCTTGAGGTACAGCTCCGGCGCGATACGCAGGAACATGCCCATGTCCAATGCGTTGTGGTGGGTTTCGAACGGCTTGGCTGCCGCGCCGCCCGGGATGGTTTGCAGCATCGGCGTTTCCACTTCCAGGAAGTCACGCTTCATCAGGAAGCTGCGGATGTGGGCGATGACTTGCGAACGCACGCGGAACGTCTGGCGCACGTCTTCGTTGACGATCAGGTCAACGTAGCGCTGACGGTAGCGCTGTTCGGTGTCGGTCAGGCCGTGGTGCTTGTCCGGCAGCGGGCGCAGGGATTTGGTCAGCAGGCGCACGTTGGTCATTTCGACGTACAGGTCGCCCTTGCCGGAACGGGCCAGGGTGCCTTCGGCGGCAATGATGTCGCCCATGTCCCAGGTTTTCACCGCGGCCAGGGTTTCTTCGGACAGGGTCTTGCGGTTGACGTAGACCTGGATGCGACCGGTCATGTCCTGGATCACCATGAACGAGCCACGGTTGAGCATGATGCGACCGGCAACCTTGACCGGGATCGCAGCCTCTGCCAGCTCTTCCTTGGTCTTGTCCGCGTACTGTTTCTGCAGTTGCTCGCAGTAGTTTTCGCGGCGGAAGTCGTTCGGGAAGGCATTGCCCTTGGCGCGCTCGGCAGCAAGCTTTTCCTTGCGCAGGGCGATCAGGGAGTTTTCTTCCTGTTGCAGGGCTTGCGGGTCGAGTTCTAGGTCGCTCATGTCTTTAAATATTCCATCAGGTTCGTTGCCCCCGGGCCCTGCGGCCCGGGGATCGCCAGCATGGCTGGCTCCTACAGGGATCGAGCTGAATCAGCCGATCCTGTATTGCGTCTTTTACAGCCCGGACTTCAGGCTGGCTTCCAGGTATTCGTCGATATCGCCGTCGAGCACCTTGTCGCAGTCGCTGCGTTCGATGTTGGTCCGCAGGTCCTTGATGCGCGAGGCATCGAGTACGTAGGAACGGATCTGGTGACCCCAGCCGATATCGGACTTGGTGTCTTCCAGCGCCTGGGACGCGGCGTTGCGTTTCTGCATTTCCTGCTCGTACAACTTGGCCCGCAGCATTTTCATGGCGGTGTCCTTGTTGGCGTGCTGGGAACGTTCGTTCTGGCAGCTGACCACGGTGTTGGTCGGTACGTGGGTGATACGTACGGCCGAGTCGGTGGTGTTTACGTGCTGACCACCGGCACCGGAGGAACGATAGGTGTCGATCCGCAGGTCTGCCGGGTTGATCTCGATCTCCACCTTGTCATCGATCTCGGGGGAAACGAACACCGCCGAGAAAGAGGTGTGGCGACGGTTGCCGGAGTCGAACGGGCTCTTGCGCACCAGACGGTGCACGCCGATCTCGGTACGCAGCCAGCCAAAGGCGTATTCGCCCTTGATGTGCACGGTGGCGCCCTTGATCCCGGCGACTTCACCGGCCGACAGTTCCATGATGGTCGCGTCGAAACCGCGTTTGTCAGCCCAGCGCAGGTACATGCGCAACAGGATGTTGGCCCAGTCCTGGGCTTCGGTGCCGCCGGAACCGGCCTGGATGTCCAGGTACGCGTTGTTCGGGTCCATTTCGTGGCTGAACATGCGACGGAATTCCAGCTTGGCCAGATTTTCCTCGAGACGGGCCAGCTCAGCGACGACATCGCTCACTGCGCCTTCGTCGTTTTCTTCGACGGCCATGTCCAGCAGGTCGCGGCAATCGGCCAGACCGGTATTCAGCTCATCGAGGGTATCGACGATCTGCGCCAGCGCAGAGCGCTCGCGGCCCAGCTCCTGGGCGTATTCAGGTTTGTTCCAGACACTCGGATCTTCAAGCTCGCGATTGACTTCAGTCAGACGCTCATGCTTTTGATCGTAGTCAAAGATACCCCCGAATAGTTTCGGAGCGCTCGGACAGGTCCTTGATGGTGTTAAGGATCGGGTTGATTTCCATGGCGGGCAGCACTCGTTGGCGAACTTTTGAAAGCCGGCGAGTATAACGGCAAACAGCTTGAAACGGCAGTCCGCTTGGCTGAAAAGGCAGGTTTGCAGGCGATCTTTGCAACGATGCGAAACCTGTGGGAGCCGGGCTTGCCCGCGATGACGGTATGTCAGTCGATGAAAGTATCGCTTGTCAGGCCCTCATCGCGAGCAAGCTCGGCTCCCACAGGTTCTGCGTCGCCTGGTAGAAATTGCAGATCAGCCAATACCCACCTGATTTCGCCCATTGTTCTTCGCCAGATACAGCCCCTTGTCCGCCGCCGAGATCAGTTCGCGGCAATTGCTGCCCGTTTGCGGGGTGATGGTCGACAGGCCGATGCTGATGGTCAGGCTCGCGCCCTCCGCCGGGGAAATGTGCGGGATCTTCAAGGCTTCCACGGTCATGCGCAGTTTTTCGGCCATCAGTCGCGCACCGCCCTGGGAGGTGTTGGGCAGTACCAGGGCGAATTCTTCGCCGCCGTAACGGGCGGGCAGGTCGGAAGGCCGGGCACTGGCTTCGCGGATTGCCGCAGCGACCTTGCGCAGGGCTTCGTCGCCTTCGAGGTGACCGAAGGAGTCGTTGTAGGTCTTGAAGTAGTCCACGTCGATCATCAGTAACGACAACTGACTTTGCTCACGCAGCGCGCGGCGCCACTCAAGTTCCATGTACTCGTCGAAATGCCGGCGGTTCGACAGCCCGGTCAAGCCGTCGGAGTTCATCAGCCGTTGCAGCACCAGGTTGGTGTCGAGCAACTGTTGCTGGCTGACACGCAGCGCGCGGTACGCCGCATCTCGCTGCAATAGCGTCATGTAGGAGCGCGAGTGATAGCGAATGCGCGCAACCAGTTCGATATTGTCCGGCAGTTTGACCAGATAATCGTTGGCCCCGGCCGCGAACGCCGCGCTCTTGATCAGCGGGTCTTCCTTGGTCGACAGGACGATAATCGGAATGTCCTTGGTCGCCGGGTGATTGCGGTATTCGCGCACCAGGCTCAGGCCGTCAAGGCCGGGCATGACCAGATCCTGCAAGATCACCGTTGGCTTGATGCGCACCGCATGGGCAATGGCCTGGTGCGGGTCGGCGCAGAAATGGAAGTCGATGTTTTCTTCGTTCGACAACCCGCGTCGCACCGCCTCGCCGATCATCGCCTGATCGTCGACCAACAACACCATGGCGGCATTTTCGTCAGTCTTGAAGTCGTCGAGCTGTAATTCATTCATGTGCTTTCACCTGAATACTGCCTGGGCCAGGATTGCCGCTAAAAGTAGTCATTTTGGAAAAATCTCCAGCAATCGTGGCGCTATCTTGTCCAGCGGGCGTATTTCCACGGCGGCATCGATGGCCGCGGCCGCCTTCGGCATGCCATACACCGCACTGCTGTTTTGGTCTTGTGCGATGGTCAGGTAGCCCTGCCGACGCATGAGTTTAAGCCCCTGCGCACCATCACGCCCCATGCCGGTGAGCAATACACCGACCGCGTCGCCATTCCAGTAATTGGCCACGCTTTCGAAAAAAACATCGATCGAGGGCCGATAGATTTCGTTGACCGGTTCGGCGGTGTAAGCCAGCGTGCCGTTTTTCAACAAGCGAATATGGTGATTGGTGCCGGCCAGCAGGACGGTGCCGCTTTGCGGTGGTTCGCCTTCCTGAGCCAGGCGCACATTGAGTCCGCTGGCGCTGCCGAGCCATTCGGCCATGCCGGCGGCAAACACCTGGTCAACGTGCTGCACCAGCACGATGGCCGGGGAAAAGTTGCGAGGCAGCCCTTTGAGCAGGACTTCCAGCGCCGCCGGCCCGCCTGCGGATGAGCCGATGGCGATCAGGCTCTGGCGTGAACCGGAACTGCGCGCCGGACTCGGAGCCAATCGTTCGCGATTGCCCTTGTCGCCGATCAGCCAGCCGATGTTCATGATTTTGCGCAGCAACGGCGCCGCCGCTTCCTGGGCGTTGCCGGCGCCGAGGGCCGGGGTATCGACCACGTCGAGGGCGCCGTGGCCCATGGCTTCGAATACCCGGTGCACGTTTTGCTGGCGATCGACCGTGACAATGACGATGGCGCACGGCGTTTCGGCCATGATCCGTCGAGTGGCTTCCACACCGTCCATGACCGGCATGATCAGGTCCATCAGGATCAGGTCAGGTGTCTGCTCGGCACACTTCTGCACCGCTTCCTTGCCATTGCCCGCGACCCAGATCACCTGATGCGCCGGCTCGAAAGCCAAGGCCCGGCGCAAGGCTTCCACGGCCATGGGCATGTCGTTGACGATGGCGATTTTCATGCCCGCGCTCCTCCTATGAGCTCAACCACTGCATCGAGCAGGGCATCGTCATGAAAACTGGCTTTGGCTAGATAATAGTCGGCTCCGGCGTCCAGTCCACGACGACGGTCCTCTTCACGATCCTTGTAGGACACCACCATCACCGGCAGCGATTGCAGGCGGTTGTCCCGGCGCAACAAAGACACCAGTTCGATGCCGTCCATGCGCGGCATATCAATGTCGGTAATCAGCAGATCGAAATCCTCCGAACGCAGGGCGTTCCAGCCGTCCATGCCGTCGACCGCCACGGCCACGTCGTAGCCACGATTGAGCAGCAGCTTGCGTTGCAGTTCGCGCACGGTCAGGGAATCGTCGACCACCAGAATCCTTTTGCGCGCTGCTTCGGCCGCCTGGTTGCTGTGGCGTGCGATACGCTCCAGACGCCCGGTATTGAGCAGTTTGTCCACCGATCGCAGCATGTCTTCGACGTCGACGATCAACACCACCGAACCGTCGTCGAGCAAGGCCCCGGCGGAGATGTCCTGGACCTTGCCCAGACGCTCATCCAGCGGCAACACGACCAGCGTGCGCTCGCCGATGAAACGCTCGACCGCCACGCCATAAATCGTATCGCGCTCGCGGATGACCACAACTTTGAGGGTTTGCTGACTGCCCTGGCTCGCCGGGCGTTGCAGCAATTGACTCGCCGCCACCAGCCCAACGTGCCGGCCTTCATGCCAGAAGTGCTGCCGACCCTCGACCTGCACGATGTCCGCCGGTTCCAGATCGCACATGCGTTCGATGTGCGCCAGCGGGAAGGCATAGGCTTCGTCGCCGACTTCCACCACCAGACTGCGCACCACCGACAGGGTCAACGGCACTTCAAGATGGAAGCGGCTGCCCTCGCCCGCCGTCTGCTCCAGCACCACCGCGCCGCGCAACTGGCGGACCATGTGCTGCACCGCGTCCAGGCCGACGCCGCGTCCGGACACTTCGGTGACGGTGTCGCGCAGACTGAAACCCGGCAGGAACAGGAACGTCAGCAGTTCCTCTTCGCTCAACTGGGCGGCGGTTTCGGCCGGGGACAACTGGCGTTCGATGATGCTTCGCCGGACCTTCTCCAGATCGACGCCATTGCCGTCATCACTGAGTTCCAGCACCAGCAACCCGGCCTGATGGGAGGCGCGCAGGCGGATCAAGCCTTCCTCCGGTTTACCCGCCAACAACCGTTGCTCCGGGGTTTCGATCCCGTGATCCACGGCATTGCGCAGCAGGTGCGTCAGTGGCGCTTCGAGCTTCTCCAGCACATCGCGGTCGACCTGGGTTTTCTCGCCTTCGAACTCCAGCCGCACCTGCTTGCCGAGACTGCGACCCAAATCGCGAACCATGCGCACCTGACCGGTCAACACATCGGCGAATGGGCGCATGCGACAGGCCAGTGCCGTGTCGTACAACACCTGTGCACGCTGGCTGGCCTGCCAGGCGAACTCATCCAGCTCAGCATTTTTTTCTATCAGCAACTGCTGGGATTCGGCCAGCAGTCGACGGGCATCTTCCAGGGCTTCCTGGGCTTCAAGGCTCAGGGCATGGTCCTTGAGATGGACATTGAGGTTTTCCAACGCTCGCAGGCCGTTGTTCTGCATGCGCTTGAGGCGCTGCATCGTGGCCAGGTGCGGTTTGAGCCGCAGGGTTTCCACCAGGGATTTGCTCGACAGGTCGAGCAGGCTGTTCAGTCGCTCGGCCGTGACTCGCAGCACGCGCTCGCCGTTTTCGGTGGTGCGCTTGGTTTTTTGAGACGCGGCAGGCGCGGCTTCGATGATCGGTTCAGGGGCTTCAACCTTCGCCGCCGGTGCTTCGAGTTGGAGCTCCGCCATCACGGGCGCAGCAGAAACCATGACGGGAATCGCAGCGGCCGCCGGGTCGAGCAACCGCGCCATCAAGGCGACATAGGCCTCGATATCCACTGGCACCGGCGCGTTGTTCGGTGTGGCAATGCGCATCAGCAGATCAGTGCCTTGCAGCAATGCATCAATATGCTCGGCGCGCAGATACAGCCGCCCTTCCTGAGCACTGACCAGGCAATCCTCCATGACATGCGCCACGCTGACCCCGGCGTCGACACCGACGATCCGCGCCGCGCCTTTAAGCGAGTGCGCCGCGCGCATGCACGATTCAAGTTGATCGGCCTGGGTCGGGTCGCGCTCCAGCGCCAACAGACCTGCGCTCAGCACCTGGGTCTGGGCTTCGGCTTCCAGGCTGAACAATTCCAGCAAAGAGGCGTCGCGCATTTGCTCGGGGGTCATGTAAGGCTCCGGGTCACGGCGGACAACAGCTGTTCTTCATCCAGCCAACGCAGGCTGCGACCCTTGAATTGCAACACGCCACGGGTGTACTTGGCACTGGCCTGAGTGCCTGATTGCGACGCCGCATCGAGGATGCGTTCGTCGATGGCATGAATCCCGTCCACTTCGTCCACCGGCACCACCACTGGGCCGCCGTGGGCGGCGATGATCAGCATGCGCGGCATGACCCGCGCGCCCGATACCACGTTGCCTGCAGCATCAAGCCCCAGCAATTCCACCAGCGACAGACACGCCACCAAAGCTCCGCGCACATTCGCCACGCCGAGCAAGGCCCGGGAACGCTGGTGCGGCAACGAATGAATGGCTTGCAGCGGCGCCACTTCCACCAGACTGCGGGTGGCCAGGCCGAGCCATTCTTCGCCAAGGCGAAACATCAGCAGCGAGCGGGTTTTGACCTCGCTTTGCAGCGTGCCGGAAACTTGCTCGCGATCTTCCGTTTGCAACGCATAACGGTCCAGCAGGCGCGTCGCGGCAGCCGAGTACACCGCGCAATTGCGGCAATGAATATGCTCGATCAGTAGCGGACAGGACTTGTCGCCGTGGATACCGATGCGGTTCCAGCAATCGTCGATGGCTTGGGCATCTTCACGGGTGACGCTAAAGGTGTCGGAGGCGATCATCGTTTACGCTCACTGTCAGCGGCGCGCTCACTGCGGGCGGCGCGGTCCTGCAATCGTCTGGCTCCGACGGTATCGCCCTGGGATTGCAGCAAGGCCGCCAGGTGCATCAAAGCGTCGGGATGTTGCGGTTCGAGGTACAACGCCTTGCGGTAAAAACCCTGCGCCTCCAGGACACTGCCGGCGACATCACTCAGCAAACCGAGCCAGTAAAACACCTGGGCCACCGGCTCGTGGCTGCGCAGATAACTGTCGCACGCAGCGCGAGCCTCGGCACTTTTGCCTTCATTGGCCAGCGCGGCGATGTTCGCCAGCAGCGTGGCGGCATCGGCGTTGCCCGGTTTCGCAGGTTGCGCGGACCGGGCAACGCTGGCGAACGGGCGCCTGATGGCCGGCGGCGCCACGACGCTGCGCACCGGTTGCGGCACCGGCAAGGGTGCAGGAACGAATATCGGAAACGGCTCCGGTTCCGCAGCGCTTTGGCGGCTGAAGGCAAAGGACTGCGGGATGCCGATCGAGCGCATGCCCAATCGCCCCAGCAAGCTGCCCTCGGCAGGACCGATAAACAGCACGCCATCGACATGGGTCAGGCGCTTGAGCACTTCGAACACCTGTTTTTGCGTCGGCAGGTCGAAGTAGATCAACAGATTGCGGCAGAACACGAAATCATAGGGTGGTTCGTTGGCGAGCAAGGCCGGATCGAGCAGATTGCCGACTTGCAGACGCACTTGATCCAGCACCTGTGCGCTGAGGTGGTAACCATCATGCTCAGACGTGAAGTAACGGTCGCGATACGCGATGTCCTGCCCGCGAAAGGAGTTCTTGCCGTACAACGCGCGTCGGGCTTTTTCCACCGACAACGGGCTGACGTCCATGCCTTCGACCTTGAACTGGTGCGGTTTGAACCCGGCATCCAGCAGCGCCATGGCGATCGAGTACGGCTCTTCGCCGGTGGAGCACGGCAGGCTGAGGATCCGCAGGGCGCGCATGTTGTTGATCTCGGCCAACCGTTTGCTCGCCAGTTTCGCCAAGGTGGCGAAAGATTCCGGGTAACGGAAAAACCAGGTCTCGGGGACGATCACCGCTTCGATCAGCGCCTGCTGTTCGTCGCTTGAACTCTGCAAGGTGCGCCAGTATTCGTCAGCCGACTGCGCCTGGGACGCCGCGCTGCGTTGACGCACCGCACGCTCGATGATCGCCGGGCCGACAGAGGTGACGTCGAGGCCGATGCGTTCCTTGAGGAAGTCGAAAAACCGCTGATCGCTGCTCATGGCCGTTCCTCAAGCAGCGTCAGGTCCAGCGGTGGCGTCGGAAACAACAGCGCACGCACTGGCTCATCCAACAGATCGGCGACTCTCACCCATTGCAGCAGTCCGTGCGCATCTTCGCGCACAGGTCCCAGGTACGGTGCCTGGCGATTATCCAGTCCATACGGCTGAAAATCCGCTGAATTGCAACGCAACGTGTCCGTGGCCTGTTCCAGAATCAGCCCGAGCAGTTGCGCCTGTGCGCTTTCATCCGGTCGGTAATTCACCAACACCAGCCGCGTGCTGGTGCGCGCTTGCGCTGGCGTCCCAAAGGTCAACGCGCTGAGGTCGATCACCGGCACCACCGCGCCGCGATAGGCGAACACTCCGGCAACCCAGTGCGGCGCGTGGGCAATGGGTTTCAATGGCAGACGCGGCAACACTTCCACCACTTCGATGGCCTGCAAGGCATAGCGCTCGCTGCCGACGCGAAACACCAGGAACAATGCGTGCGACGCCTGCTTCACGGCAGAGCGTTTGGCCGTGAGTTCGCTCATCAGACTTTGAATCGCGAAACGCCGCTGCGCAGCCCGACGGCCACCTGGCTCAGTTCGTCGATGGCAAAACTGGCCTGGCGCAGGGATTCGACGGTCTGGCTGCTGGCATCGCCCAATTGCACTAGCGCGTGGTTGATCTGTTCGGCACCGGTGGCCTGGGCCTGCATGCCTTCGTTGACCATCAACACCCGCGGCGCCAGCGCCTGCACCTGATGGATGATTTGCGACAGTTGCTCACCCACCTGCTGCACTTCGGACATGCCGCGACGCACTTCTTCGGAGAACTTGTCCATGCCCATCACACCGGCCGACACCGCCGATTGAATCTCGCGCACCATCTGCTCGATGTCGTAGGTCGCGACAGCCGTCTGATCCGCCAGACGCCGTACTTCGGTGGCAACCACAGCGAAACCGCGGCCGTATTCACCGGCCTTCTCGGCCTCGATGGCGGCGTTGAGCGACAACAGGTTGGTCTGGTCGGCGACCTTGACGATGGTCACCACCACTTGGTTAATGTTGCCGGCCTTCTCGTTGAGGATCGCCAGTTTGGCGTTGACCAGATCAGCCGCGCCCATCACCGAGTGCATGGTTTCTTCCATGCGTGCCAGGCCTTGCTGGCCGGAACCGGCGGCCACCGAGGCCTGATCGGCAGCGGTGGACACTTCGGTCATGGTGCGCACCAGATCACGGGACGTCGCAGCGATTTCACGGGAAGTCGCGCCGATTTCAGTGGTGGTGGCGGCGGTTTCGGTGGCGGTGGCCTGCTGCTGCTTGGAGGTGGCGGCGATTTCGGTGACCGACGTGGTGACCTGCACCGAAGAGCGCTGCGCCTGGGACACCAGCGAGGTCAGCTCGGTCATCATGTCGTTGAAGCCGGTTTCCACTGCGCCGAATTCGTCCTTGCGCTCCAGATTCAAACGACTGCTGAGGTCGCCCGTGCGCATGATTTCGAGGATTCTCACGATGCGGTTCATCGGCGCCATGATGGCGCGCATCAGCAGCAAGCCACAGAGAGCGGCGGCCAGCACTGCCACCAGCAGGGAAATGCCCATGATGACTTTCGCCGTGACGACTGCATCGTCGATGGCTGCAATATCGTTGTCTGCCACCGATTTGTTGTGACGCAGGATGTCATTGATCTTCATTCGGCCCGCTGTCCAGGCCGGTGTCAGTTCACCGTTGAACAGGCTGATGGCTTCAGCGTTCTGATTGCGTTTATGCAACTCGATCACTGCGGCCAGAATTCGGTGGTAGTCCTCGTGGATTTTTTCGAATGCGGCGTACTCGACCTTGTCCTCTTCGTCCGCAATCGTCCCACGGTAGAGGTCCATCTGTTCTTTCAGCCGCGCGGCGTATGCCCTGAAATTTTCGGCGTCCTCGGCTTTGAAGCCCTGCCCTTCCTCCAGACCGAGCATGGCCTGAATGCGCAGATAGCTGTCGGACCACGCGCCACGAATCATCGAGCTGTAATACAACCCTGGCAGCGCGTCGTCACGCACACTGGCTTCGCTGCTTTCGATCTTCAACAGCCGGGAATACGAGACGACCACCATCAACAACATGATGGCGATAATTACCGCAAAGCTCGCCAAAATGCGTTGGCGCAACGTCCAGTTCTTCACAGTCAGTCCTCGGGGGCACTTCGAAATGCGGGGAGTATAGCCGAGGGCGCTGTTTCATTTATAAGACGGTTGCGCACCACTTCTCATCCCGCCGAAAAAAGCCGGGATGGGCTCTGGGTTGGGACTTTCCGTTAATTGGGGGGATGAGTGTTAGGGGTGATTCGGTAGAAAGGGGCCGTGGAATGGTCATTGAGAAATTGAGTACTGCTTGAAAGACAAAAAGACCGCAGCCTGCGGCAGCTCCTACAAGTGGAAAACGATCCAATGTAGGAGCTGCCGCAGGCTGCGATCTTTTCAGGGTTTACAGAGAGGCCTGTCGCACCTGCTTCTCCAATTCCGCCTTTAAACCCGGCTCCAGCTTGAGCTGGCGTGCCAGTTCATCGAGGTAGGACTTCTCCATGAAGCTCTCCTCATCGACCAGCATCACACTGGCGATGTACATCTCGGCAGCCATTTCCGGGGTGCTGGCGGCGCGGGCGACGTCGCTGGGGTCCAGCGGTTTGTTGAGTTCGGCGTGCAGCCAGTGTTGCAGCTCCTGATCGTTGTCGAGCTTGGTGAATTCGCCCTCGATCAGTTCGCGCTCGCGCTCGTCGATGTGCCCGTCAGCCTTGGCTGCCGCCACCAGCGCCTTGAGAATCGCCTGGCTGTGCTGCTCGACTTGCGCCGCCGGCAAGCGGTCGAGGGTTTGTGGTTCGGTCTTCGGCGCGCTGCCCTGCTGCGCCTGCCAGTTGCCATAGGCTTTATAGGCAATCACGCCCAAAGCGGCCAGGCCGCCATAGACCGCGACCTTGCCGCCAACCTTGCGTGCCTTCTTGCTGCCCAGCAGCAGGCCCATCGCACCGGCCGCCAAGGCACCACCGCCTGCGCCGGAAAGCAGGCTGCCGATGCCGCCCGAGCCGCCGTTACCGCCGAGCAACCCGCCCAGAGCTCCCCCGGACGCCTTGTTCTGCGTCCCGCCGGCCTTGTTCTGCAACATGTCCTGGCCCGACTTGAGGAGTTGATCGAGCAATCCACGGGTGTTCATTTTTCGCCTCCACTTAAAAGGTTTAACCGAACCTTGAGGCCACCAGCCTAGATCGAAAGTGCCGTAACCCGGCCAGCGAGAGTGCTTCCAGATGTTGCTCCAAGGCAACGTACCTTTCGTAAAAATGGATATACACTCGAACCCATCTATAAAAACCGCCCACTGGGTATTCCTCCATGATGACCTTGCGTCAGATCCGTCATTTCATCGCCGTGGCCGAGACCGGCTCAATCTCCGCCGCCGCGCAAACCGCGTTCATTTCCCAATCAACCCTGACCCTGGCGATCCAGCAACTGGAAGAAGAGATCGGCGTCAGCCTGTTCAACCGCCACGCCAAGGGCATGACCCTGACCCACCAGGGTCACCAGTTTCTGCGCCAGGCCCACTTGATTCTGGCCACCGTGGACAACGCCAAACGCAGCCTGCAACAAAGCACCGATCAGGTCGCCGGGCAGTTGATCATCGGGGTGACCAGCCTGGTGGCCGGTTATTACCTGGCGGATTTGCTCACCCGCTTTCAGCGCGCTTATCCCAACGTCGAAATCCGCGTGATGGAAGACGAGCGCCCGTACATCGAGCATTTGCTGGTCAGCGGCGAGATCGATGTCGGTGTGCTGATCCTTTCCAACCTCGAAGACCGTCACGCCTTGCAAACCGAAGTGCTGACTCACTCGCCCCACCGGCTCTGGCTGCCGGCCCAGCATCCGTTGCTGGAACACGACAGCATCAACCTCGCCGACGTGGCCCGCGAGCCGTTGATTCAGCTGAACGTCGATGAAATGGACCGCAACGCCCAGCGCATGTGGACGGCGGCCTCGCTGCAACCGCGCATCACCTTGCGCACCGCCTCGACCGAAGCGGTGCGAAGCCTGGTTGCTGCCGGATTGGGCGTGTCGATCCAGCCTGACATGACCTATCGCCCATGGTCGCTCGAGGGCGACATCATCGAAGCGCGGCCGATTGCCGACCTCAGCCAGACCCTCGACGTCGGCCTGGCCTGGCGTCGTGGCACGGCGCGCCCGGCATTGGTCGACCCGTTTCTCACCGTCGCGCGGGAACAACCCCACGGCGGACGCAAGCCATCTATTTAATCGAACGCCACCTTCAGTATTTAGAATTTGTCGACCTCGGGTCCGCGCACTAGTCTTGCTGCATCTATATAAGACGGCCGGCGCCCGAGACAGAGGGAGCAGCATGGCCACACAAGAAAAGAGAACCCGAAAAATGGCTGGTGCGCAGACCCCGTTGTTCACCGCGTTGTTGATCGATGGTGAATTAGTCGCAGGGCAAGGCTGTGTCGAGCCGATTCTCAACCCGGCCACCGGCGAAGTCCTGACGCAGATCGCCGAAGCCAGCACCGAACAAGTCGAAGCCGCCATCCTCGCCGCCCACCGCGCCTTCGCCGGTTGGTCGCGGACCACGCCGCAGCAGCGCTCGAACCTGTTGCTGGACATCGCCAACGCCATCGAAAAAAACGCCGACCTGCTCGCCCGCCTCGAATCCTTGAACTGCGGTAAGCCGCTGCACCTGGCCCGTCAAGACGACCTGAGCGCCACGGTAGACGTGTTCCGTTTCTTCGCCGGGGCCGTGCGCTGCCAGACCGGCCAGCTCAGCGGTGAATACCTGCCGGGCTACACCAGCATGGTGCGGCGCGATCCTATCGGTGTCGTAGCGTCTATCGCGCCGTGGAACTACCCGATCATGATGGCCGCGTGGAAAATCGCCCCGGCCCTGGCCGCTGGCAATACGCTGGTGTTCAAGCCTTCGGAACACACGCCGCTGTCGATCCTGGCTCTGGCCCCGGCGCTAGCCGAAATCCTGCCACACGGCGTCATCAACATTGTCTGCGGTGGCGGTGAAGGCGTCGGCAGCCATTTGGTCAGTCATCCTAAAGTGCGCATGGTGTCGCTGACCGGCGATATCGTCACTGGCCAGAAAATCCTTCAGGCCGCGGCCAAAACCCTCAAGCGCACCCACCTCGAACTCGGCGGCAAAGCCCCGCTGATCGTCTGCAACGATGCCGACATCCAGGCAGTCGTCGAAGGTGTGCGCACTTATGGCTATTACAACGCCGGGCAGGATTGCACCGCCGCGTGCCGGGTTTATGCACAAGCCGGAATTCACGACCGCTTGGTGGCCGAGCTCGGCGCCGCCGTCAGCAGCCTGCGCTTCGCCGGCAAGCGCGATGCCGACAACGAGATCGGCCCGTTGATCAGCACTCGCCAGCGCGACCGCGTGGCCAGTTTCGTCGAACGCGCCCTCGGCCAGCCGCACATTGAGCGGGTGACCGGTGCCGCGGTGCATTCCGGCGCCGGCTTCTATTACCAGCCGACGTTGCTGGCCGGTTGCAAACAAAGCGATGAAATCGTCCAGCGCGAAGTGTTCGGGCCAGTGGTCACCGTGACCCGCTTCGATCAACTGGAACAAGCGGTGGACTGGGCCAACGATTCGGAATACGGCCTGGCGTCGTCGGTCTGGACCCAGAACCTGGACAAGGCGATGCAGGTCGCGGCGCGCTTGCAGTACGGCTGCACCTGGATCAACAGCCATTTCATGCTGGTCAGCGAAATGCCCCACGGCGGCCTCAAGCGCTCGGGTTACGGCAAAGACCTCTCCAGCGATTCGCTCCAGGACTACAGCGTGGTGCGGCACATCATGGCGCGCCACGGACAACATCTCTGACTACGCTAATAACAAGCCGCTAACGGCATGCTTCACCACGTTCACAACTGCCCCGACCATAATTTAAAGAAGAGGGAATTCCCATGTTCGTGCACAAGACCGCACTGCTCAGTGCAATCACCACCGCGCTGCTGGCCAGTGCCAGTATCCAGGCCGCCGAGCCGCTGAAGGCTGTCGGTGCCGGCGAAGGTCAGCTGGATATCGTGGCGTGGCCCGGCTATATCGAACGTGGCGAAAGCGACAAGGCTTATGACTGGGTGACCGGTTTCGAGAAAGAAACCGGCTGCAAGGTCAACGTGAAAACCGCTGCCACCTCCGATGAGATGGTCAGCCTGATGGCCAAGGGCGGTTACGACCTGGTGACCGCGTCCGGTGATGCTTCGCTGCGACTGATCGTCGGCAAGCGTGTGCAGCCGATCAACACGGCGCTGATCCCGAACTGGAAAAACCTCGACCCGCGGCTGAAAGATGCGCCGTGGTACGTGGTCAACAAGCAGACCTACGGCACCCCGTATCAGTGGGGCCCGAACGTGCTGATGTACAACACCAATGTGTTCAAGACCGCTCCCGACAGTTGGGGCGTGTTGTTCAATGCCGAGAGCCTGCCGGACGGCAAGCCGAACAAGGGGCGCGTGCAGGCCTATGACGGCCCGATCTACATCGCCGACGCGGCGCTGTACCTGAAAACCGCCAAGCCGGAACTGGGCATCCAGAACCCCTACGAACTGACCGAAGCGCAGTACAAGGCTGTGCTTGATCTGCTGCGCGCGCAGCAGCCGTTGATCCACCGTTACTGGCACGACACCACCGTGCAAATGAGTGACTTCAAGAACGAAGGCGTGGTCGCGTCCGGCGCTTGGCCGTATCAGGTCAACGGCCTGATCAACGAGAAGCAGCCGATCGCTTCGACCATCCCGAAAGAAGGCGCCACCGGGTGGGCCGACACCACCATGTTGCACGCCGAAGCCAAGCACCCGAACTGCGCCTACAAGTGGATGGACTGGTCGCTGCAACCGAAAGTCCAGGGTGACGTAGCGGCGTGGTTTGGTTCGTTGCCAGCCGTGCCAGCGGCGTGCAAGGAGAGCGAACTGCTTGGCGCCGAGGGCTGCAAGACCAACGGTTTCGACCAGTTCGACAAGATCGCCTTCTGGAAAACCCCGCAGGCTGAAGGCGGCAAATTCGTGCCGTACAGCCGCTGGACCCAGGATTACATCGCGATCATGGGCGGTAGGTAAGCCCTGGCGGGCGACACAGAACCAATGTGGGAGCGGGCTTGCTCGCGAAGGGGCCCTGTCAGCAAATACTGATGGTGACTGACACTCCGCTTTCGCGAGCAAGCCCGCTCCCACACTTGATCACCGTCCTCGCCGCTACCGCACTCGGCTAGCAGATAAAAGTTTTTGCTTTTTCAGAAGTCCAGGCAGGGCCGCTGCGACGGCCCTCGCCTTTTTGGAGCACCGCACCATGACGCTTGCAGTCCAGTTCACCAACGTTTCCCGTCAATTCGGCGAAGTGAAAGCCGTTGACCGGGTTTCCATCGACATCCAGGACGGCGAGTTTTTCTCCATGCTGGGGCCTTCGGGTTCGGGCAAAACCACCTGTTTGCGCCTGATCGCCGGTTTTGAACAACCGAGCGCAGGCTCCATCCGCATTCATGGCGAAGAGGCCGCCGGCCTTCCGCCGTATCAGCGTGACGTGAACACCGTGTTCCAGGATTACGCGCTGTTCCCGCACATGAACGTTCGCGACAACGTCGCCTATGGTTTGAAGGTCAAAGGCGTCGGCAAGGCCGAACGCCTCAAGCGCGCCGCAGAAGCCCTCGACATGGTCGCCCTCGGCGGCTACGGCGAGCGAAAACCGGTGCAGCTTTCCGGCGGTCAGCGCCAGCGTGTGGCCCTGGCCCGTGCGTTGGTCAATCGCCCGCGCGTGCTGTTGCTCGACGAACCGCTTGGGGCGCTGGACTTGAAACTGCGCGAGCAAATGCAAGGCGAGCTGAAAAAGCTGCAACGCCAACTCGGCATCACCTTCATTTTCGTCACCCACGACCAGACCGAAGCGCTGTCGATGTCCGATCGTGTCGCCGTGTTCAACAAGGGCCGCATCGAACAGGTCGACACCCCGCGCAACCTGTACATGAAACCCGCAACCACCTTCGTCGCTGAATTCGTCGGCACGTCCAACGTGATTCGCGGTGATTTGGCCAAGCAGTTGAGCGGCAATCCACAGCCGTTTTCGATTCGCCCGGAACACGTGCGTTTCGCCGAAGGGCCGCTGGCCAGTCACGAGATCGAAGTCAGCGGCTTGCTGCACGACATCCAGTATCAAGGCAGCGCCACCCGCTACGAACTGAAGCTGGAAAACGGCCAGACCCTGAACATCAGCCAGGCCAACAATCAGTGGATCGACAGCAGCGCGCAACACCAGACCGGGCAGCTCCTCAGCGCGCGCTGGGCGCGGGAAGCGATGGTCCAGTTGCACGACACCGTTGCCGGCGGGGTGTGAAATGAGCACCTTGGCCATTTCTCCAACCTCATCGGGCGGCTCGCCGTTGCGCAGGTTTTCCAACCTGTTGTATCGCCGACCGAACCTGTACCTGTCGATGCTGCTGGTGCCGCCGCTGCTGTGGTTTGGCGCGATTTACCTGGGCTCGCTGCTGACCTTGTTGTGGCAAGGTTTCTACACCTTCGACGACTTCACCATGGCGGTCACGCCAGACCTGACCCTGGCGAACTTCGCCGCGCTGTTCCAGCCGTCGAACTTCGACATCATCCTGCGCACCCTGAGCATGGCCATCGTCGTGTCGATCGCCAGCGCCATCGTCGCGTTCCCGATTGCCTACTACATGGCGCGCTACACCACCGGCAAGACCAAGGCGTTTTTCTACATCGCGGTGATGATGCCGATGTGGGCCAGTTACATCGTCAAGGCCTATGCCTGGACGTTGCTGTTGGCCAAGGGCGGCGTGGCGCAGTGGTTCGTCCAGCACTTGGGGCTGGAGCCGGTTTTGCAGTTCGTGCTGGGCATTCCGGGCGTCGGTGGTAGCACCTTGTCGACCTCGCACCTGGGGCGTTTCATGGTGTTCGTCTACATCTGGCTGCCGTTCATGATCCTGCCGATCCAGGCCTCACTGGAACGCCTGCCGCCGTCGCTGCTGCATGCCTCCGCCGACCTCGGTGCCAAGCCGCGCCAGACCTTCATGCAAGTGATTCTGCCGCTGTCGATTCCGGGGATTGCCGCAGGTTCCATCTTCACCTTTTCGCTGACCCTGGGCGACTTCATCGTGCCGCAACTCGTCGGCCCACCGGGCTACTTCGTCGGCAGCATGGTGTATGCCCAGCAAGGAGCAATCGGCAACATGCCAATGGCCGCCGCGTTCACGCTGGTGCCGATCGTGCTGATCGCCATCTACCTGTCCATCGTCAAACGACTGGGGGCCTTCGATGCACTCTGAGAAAGCCTCAATAGGCCTGAAAATCGCAGCCTGGGGCGGATTGGTTTTCCTGCACTTCCCGATCCTGATCATCTTCCTCTACGCCTTCAACACCGAAGACGCGGCGTTCAGCTTTCCGCCCAAGGGCTTCACCTTGAAGTGGATCGGCGTGGCGTTCTCGCGGCCGGACGTACTGGAAGCGATCAAGCTATCGTTGCAGATTGCCTCGATTGCCACGCTGATCGCCATGGTCCTCGGCACGCTGGCGTCGGCAGCGTTGTACCGCCGGGATTTCTTCGGCAAGCAAGGCATCTCGCTGATGCTGATCCTGCCCATCGCGCTGCCGGGGATCATCACCGGGATCGCGCTGCTGGCGACCTTCAAGACACTGGGCATTGAACCTGGGATGTTCACCATCATCGTCGGCCACGCGACCTTCTGTGTGGTGATCGTCTACAACAACGTCATCGCCCGTTTGCGTCGTACCTCGCACAGTTTGATCGAGGCCTCGATGGACCTCGGCGCCGACGGCTGGCAGACGTTCCGCTACATCATCCTGCCGAATCTCGGTTCGGCGTTGCTGGCCGGTGGCATGTTGGCGTTCGCGCTGTCGTTCGACGAGATCATCGTCACCACCTTCACCGCCGGCCATGAACGCACCCTGCCGCTGTGGCTGCTCAACCAGCTCAGCCGGCCTCGTGATGTGCCGGTGACCAACGTCGTGGCGATGCTGGTGATGATGGTGACCATGCTGCCGATTCTGGGTGCCTATTACCTGACGCGGGGTGGTGAGAGCGTTGCGGGTAGTGGCGGGAAATAACTGAAAACTCAATTCCCAATGTGGAAACCGGATCCATGTGGGAGCGGGCTTGCTCGCGAAAGCGGTGTTTCCGTCGCCATCAGCTTTGAATGTGATGGCCTCTTCGCGAGCAAGCCCGCTCCCACAAGGGTCGCGGTTTCTACAGAAGAACAACAATAGCTTCGAAGAGGACAAAGCCATGCAAACCAAGCTCCTGATCAACGGCCAACTGCTCGACGGCGAAGGCCCCGCCCAACCCGTATTCAACCCGGCGCTGGGCCGTGTGCTGGTGGAAATCAACGAAGCCAGCGAAGCCCAGGTCGATGCCGCCGTACGCGCCGCCGATGCCGCGTTCGACGGCTGGTCGCAAACCCCGCCGAAAGAACGTTCGCTGCTGCTGCTCAAACTCGCCGATGCCATTGAAGCCCACGGCGAAGAGCTGGCCAAACTGGAATCGGACAACTGCGGCAAGCCTTACAGCGCCGCATTGAACGACGAGATCCCGGCGATTGCCGACGTGTTCCGCTTCTTTGCCGGTGCCAGCCGTTGCATGAGCGGGTCGGCCGGTGGCGAATACCTGCCGGGCCACACCTCGATGATCCGCCGCGATCCAGTAGGCGTGATCGCTTCCATCGCGCCGTGGAACTACCCGCTGATGATGGTCGCCTGGAAAATCGCCCCGGCCCTCGCCGCCGGCAACACGGTCGTGCTCAAGCCATCGGAACAAACCCCGCTGACCGCCTTGCGTCTGGCGCAATTGGCGTCGGAAATTTTCCCGGCCGGCGTGCTCAACCTGGTGTTCGGTCGTGGTCCATCCGTGGGTAGTCCGCTGGTCACTCACCCGAAAGTACGCATGGTGTCGCTGACCGGCTCGATCGCCACCGGTTCGAACATCATTTCCAGCACCGCCGACACCGTCAAACGCATGCACATGGAACTCGGTGGCAAGGCCCCGGTGATCATCTTCGACGACGCCGACATTGATGCCGCCGTCGAAGGCATTCGCACCTTCGGTTTCTACAACGCCGGCCAGGACTGCACCGCCGCCTGCCGTATCTATGCCCAGGAAGGCATCTACGACAAGTTCGTCGAGAAGCTTGGCGCGGCGGTCAGCAGCATCAAGTACGGTTTGCAGGATGATCCGGCCACCGAACTCGGCCCGTTGATCACTGCGCAGCATCGCGACCGCGTGGCCGGTTTCGTCGAGCGCGCCGTGGCGCAGCCGCACATTCGTTTGATCACGGGCGGCAAGGCGGTTGAAGGCAATGGTTTCTTCTTCGAACCAACGGTGCTGGCCGACGCGCAGCAGGATGACGAAATCGTCCGTCGCGAGGTGTTTGGGCCGGTGGTGTCGGTGACCAAGTTCAGCGACGAAGCGCAGGTGCTGGGCTGGGCCAACGATTCGGACTACGGCCTGGCGTCCTCGGTGTGGACCGCCGACGTCGGCCGCGCCCATCGCCTGTCGGCGCGCTTGCAATACGGCTGCACCTGGGTGAACACGCACTTCATGCTCGTCAGCGAAATGCCGCACGGTGGTCAGAAACTGTCCGGGTACGGGAAGGACATGTCCATGTATGGACTGGAGGATTACACCGTCGTAAGGCATGTGATGTTCAAGCACTAAAAGCATCGCGAGCAAGCTTTGCTCCTACAGATTTTGCGGCGTACGCATTGTTTGCGAACACCATCGCCCCTGTAGGAGCAAGGCTTGCCCGCGATGGGGTCACCTCGGTTTCAAGGCAGAAACCGGCAGTAAGCACCACCAGGCCCCACACCAAAGAAGTCATAACAATAACCACCGATCCTGGCGGCGCCCTCAAAGCCCCGCCACGGTTTCGGACATCCGAAATCTGCCGATTTTCCGGAGCAAACACACATGAGTGCATCACCCGATCTCTCTGCCGCCGTTGCCGACAGCGACGCCGAGCAACTACGCAAACTGGGTTACACCTCCAACTTCAATCGCAGCATGAGCCTGTGGGAAAACTTCGCCCTGGGTTTCACTTATCTCTCTCCGGTCGTAGGGGTTTATACCCTGTTCGGCCTGTGCCTCGCCGCTGGCGGGCCACCGATGTTCTGGGCTTATTTGCTGGTCGGTTGCGGTCAGTTGCTGGTGTGCCTGATCTTCGGTGAAGTGGTTTCGCAGTTCCCGATTTCCGGTGGCGTGTACCCATGGGCTCGCCGCTTGGTGGGCAAACGCTGGGCGTGGATGGTCGGCTGGATCTACTCCATCGCCCTGTGCGTGACCATCGCCGCTGTTGCGGTTGGCGCCGGCCCGTACCTCGCTGCCATGCTGGGGTTTGAACCAAGCAACAACACCAACATCGTCATCGCACTGGTGCTGACGCTGTTCGCCACCCTGGTCAACCTCAGCGGCACCAAAGTGCTGGCGCGCATCGCCATGTTCGGCTTTCTCTGTGAACTGGTGGGCGCGGTGATCGTTGGCGTTTACCTGCTGGTCTTCGAGCGTCATCAACCGATCAGCGTGCTGTTCAACACCTTCGACATCAGCATCAACGGCTCATACTTGCCTGCGTTCCTCACCGCATCGCTGGCGGGGATGTTCCTGTACTACGGTTTCGAGGCCTGCGGCGACGTGGCCGAAGAAACCCCGAACCCAAGCAAACAAATCCCGATTGCCATGCGCATGACCATCTACATCGGCGGCATCGCGGCAATGTTCGCCTGCCTTGCGTTGATCCTCGCTGTACCCGACATGCAAGCAGTGATCAACGGCACCGACAAGGACCCGGTCGGCACCATCCTCAACAACGCCTTCGGCCCACTCGGCTCGAAAATGGTGATGGGCGTGGTGATGATTTCCTTCATCTCCTGCGTCATCAGCCTGCAAGCGGCGGCGAGCCGTCTGCTGTATTCCTACGCTCGCGACGAAATGGTCGTCGGCAGCCGACTGCTGAAGAAGATTTCTCCTACGACCCAGGTTCCAGTTGCCGCCCTGTTCGTGTCCGGTGTCCTGCCGGCACTGATCATCATCCTCGGCTTCTTCCTGCAAGACGCAGTCGCCACCATCGTCAGTTTCGCCGCCATCGGCATCTATCTGGCGTTCCAGATGATCGTCCTCGCCGCACTCTATGCACGCCTAAAAGGCTGGAAACCCAACGGCAAATTCACCCTTGGCGCCTGGGGCTGGCCGGTGAACATCGGCGCGCTGGTCTACGGCGTCGGCGCCATCATCAACATGGCCTGGCCGCGTACACCGGATGCGGCGTGGTACATGAACTATGCAATGGTGCTGAGCACGGCCATCGTGATTGGTTTGGGCTTGCTTTACATGTGGATTGCCAAACCGTATGACCACGGGACGGCGCCTGCGGGGGATGCTTGGAAGGTTAGTCGGTAATAGTTCGTTGATCGGACGAGCTGCCCGCAGCGATGCGGGCAGGGTTGAGGTTGCTAAAACTTATTGAGCTTTTGATCAGACATAAAAAAACCGCCCCTGAAGGCGGTTTTACTTTCACAGAAGAGGGTATTAACCCTGTCGCCTGGGTAGAGTTCTGCTCTCTTTGCCAGACCATGTGGGCTACATGGTATTAACCGATGAAGGCGGTGTCAATTCGTTTTGCTTGTCAAAAAACAGTGACCGCGACGTCATTTTCGGCATCCAGATTTCGTTGAAATTCGAGCTCATCCTCATACTCAAGTCCCATATCCGTCGCCCACCTTTTAGCTAGCTTCTGGACAGCAACAAGCTGCCTCAATGCGATATTGCGAATGTCCAACTCTGTATTGAGTTGGTCGACGACCTCCTGCAGCTTTTGAGCTTTAAGCTGAGCCTGAAGTAAATCGTTGTACGGAACATAACCGGAGGCTCCCACGGCGTGAATCAGCGCAGACCTCAGCAACTTGCTCTCGGTGACACTCAGCGCAACAGGGTACTTAACGCTCCTCCCTGTATCCCTCCCGTCGCCGAAATAGCTGATTGGAGGCAAAATTCGTTGGGTCGAAACGCACTCAAGCATGCTGCAAAGCACATAGCTTTCTTTTCCGCTGTTTTGGTAGCGAGGCATTTTGTCCAAGGTAGCCTGTTCCAGCTCGAAGGCTGACCTGTCTTCGACGGCAATAGCTCTTGATGTCACAGGGGCAACCTGAACAAGATTTTTTGATATCACCTTCACAACGACAGCAAGCCTGCGCTTATGCATCTCGGCCTCAAGCAGCGTGTCCATGTAGCGCTTGTTGGACTTGCTCGACGCATCTGTGCGTGCGCTTCGCTGCACGAACCCATAGTCCACTTCGACCAGTTTCCCTTGGCGCCCCAGAAGTTTCTGTAGCTTCAAGCTTTTGTCTTTTTTCAGCGTCTGATTCAGAAAAATCTCTTTAGAAACATCCTGTCTTTGAATCAGCACCGAAAAAACAGCGGGCCGCGTAGCCGTGGCGGCGGTCGACTTTATCGATTCGAGTCGCCAAAGGTGATTGCTGTCATTGATGAAGCATTTGGTCAGGAAAACGGGGTGTGGGGCTGTCCCCGGCTTGGAGCGCGGCATCCCTGCAATCAGTGTTTCACGGATATCTTCGTAAGTTTCCGTTCCCAGAACGACTTGGCTGGATCCGCCGGTAATTTTATTGATCACCGTTTCGAGATAACGGACAACGATCGTCTGCATTTGCTTCCCTGACTTGTAGAAAGAACGTTTTTTTCGCTGGACTCTTCTGAAAAAACTCGCGCCTCCCACAAGCGTTTTATAGAAGAAGCACTGGCTGGAAACTCGATCAATGCAGAAAAATCTGCAGTCCATTCTTGAACCCGGAAAAGTTATAGGAAAAATCAGGGGCGCAACGCTATGTCACCTCGGTAGATGCAAAAACAGGAAATTCCTACAGATACAGCCTTCCTGAAAAACCCTCGATTCCTACAACACGCGTCGCCAGAGTAGACTTGGCGCCGCGAGCGCCTGACCGATAGGCTTCACTCCGTCGCTGCCAAATCAGCGACCCGGAGTCGAAGCCGGAACATGTCAAAACGGTGCTTGCGTGCCCCCATAGAACTGTGGCTGTTTTTTGCCTTCAGTTCTGTTTTATGGCGGGCCGTGTGGCGCGGGCCTTTCGGCTTCCGTTTTGACCTGGAAGTGTCCCGACTTCGAACGCCACTCGGTCCGCCACCCAACCTGTCGAAGGGTTGGTGGCGACTTTCCAAGCCAAAACGGAAAACACGCCATGCCAATGCATCCTCAAAGCTCGCCTCTTCCCTATTTCGATCCCACCGTCTTCACCCGCCACAACCGCTTCCTCCATGCCTTCATGCAAGACAACCAAGCCTGGCTCTGCGTTCAGGACCTAGGCCGCTTGATGGGCAAACCCTTGAACGAACGCCTCACCCTGAAACTCGACCCAGACCAACGCCGCAGCGTCTGGCTGCTCAAGGACGGCAGAACAGTCGAAACCCTGATGGTCAGCGAATCAGGCATGTACGCCTTGCTGGTTCACCACTTCGTCCCGGAAAACCGCAACCTGCGCCAGTGGCTGAGCAATGAAGTCATACCCTCGCTGCGTGATTTGAAAGCAGAGCCTGTGGAAAACCAGCCGAGCCTGAGTTCTTTGAATTGGGCTGGAGTTTCAGTGCCCTTGCTGCATTACCAACATCACGCCTGGATCAAGTGGCGTGATATGCCTGAGTTGATGCTGGTGCAGCGCCCCTATCCGGTTGCAGGCATCTGCCGCTGAATGTTGAGGATGAAAACGGGGCGGACTCTACCGTCTGCCCTGTTTGTCGTATGAACATGGCAGCGTTCGCCCCACCGTCAGCGGAAAATTTCCTTACAAAGCAATCACTCGCAACATTTCCCCTCCGTCCACTGCGGCATCACTGACTAGAGTGTCTTTTACCCGGCACGAATTGAGGGTTGACGAACAAGACGGTACAACCTACGGTGTTTACGTGGTTTACAGCGTATACACCTTGAGGAAAGCCGTTATGGCCTCGCCCGTTTTATCTTTTCGCGTCGAAGAGCTTCTGGCTCAACAATTGGACCAACTGGCGGCCGCGACCGATCGCGACCGTCAATATCATCTCAAGCGTGCACTGGTTCGATATGTGGAAGCCGAGTCCTGGCATCTGCAAGCCATCAGCGAGGGTATAGCTGATGCGGATGCTGGAAAACTCACCGATCTGGATGCCGTGAAGGCTAAGTGGGAAAAACGTGCCGAACGTAGTACTGACTGAAAAAGCGGAAAGCGACCTCGACAATATCCACGAACACTACCGAGAGACTGCAGGCGCAGACGCCGCCATTAAAATCATCTCGACGATTTTGAAGTCCTTCAAACAGCTGGAAGTGTTTCCTGGCTCAGGCAGACCTTCCGTCATGCCGGATGTACGAGAACTGGTTCTTGATCGTTATCCGTTCATTGCTCCTTACCGATTTTCTCAAGGAACAATTCAAGTTTTACGAGTGCTCCATCAGCGAATGGAGCGCTCGCAAGATTGGTAGAAAGCACTCAGCCGCGACTACCTTGCCGCGACTGAATACCCGCCTTCTTCAAAACCGCGAAACACTCCTCATCGCATCCACCAGATACCTCATCGCAATCCGGTCGCTCTCCGACAATTCCCGATAGCGCTCCACCAACTTCATTTCCTCACTGTTAAGACGGCGTCTTCGCCGGCCGCTGGCCAGGCATGGAAAGAGTCCCAACATTTCGGTGATGCCTTGTACTTTCGACATGGACGATGTCCTTCTCTACGTCAAAGAAAACTTCAGAAACCGCATCGCCCTATCCCTTTTTCAGCAGCGCCTCGTGCCAACTGAACCGCACCGGCCCGAAGGGCATAAACCGGTCATGAGCACAGAATAGAAACAATCACGGCGCTGAAAAGCGGTTTTTAGAGTAATTAGTCGAAAAAAGCAGAAATGCCCTGGAAATCAGAAGGTCCTGTCGGAAATGTTTCCCGACATGTCTTGTTTCATTGCCGAACTAGCGTGGTGCCATCAATCAATTTTGCTCTGCAATCGAACGGTTTAAGCTATCCGGCATCTGTTTAAAGTCCGTTGCGTTTGGCCGAAGGCATGGTCCGAACCGAATTTTCTGATCCAGCACGTGCCAGGAACGGCGCGGGATTGTTCACGACAGGTTGTATTTATGCACCGCAGGAATTTGCTCAAAGCCTCCATGGCCATCGCTGCCTACACCGGTTTATCTGCCAGCGGTTTGCTCGCCGCCCGCGCCTGGGCCGCTACCGGCACTGCCGATGGTGAAGCCAAGGCCTTCGATTTCGAGGCGCTGAAAGTGCAGGCCAAGCAACTGGCCAGCAATCGCTATCAGAACACCAAGCAGGTGCTGCCGCCGACCCTGGCAACCATGACCCCGCAGAACTTCAACGCGATCCGCTACGACGGTGATCATTCGTTGTGGAAAGACAACAAGGGTCAGCTGGACGTGCAGTTTTTCCACGTCGGCATGGGCTTCAAGCAGCCGGTGCGCATGTACAGCGTCGATCCGAAAACCCGAATGGCGCGCGAAGTACATTTCCGTCCGTCGCTGTTCAATTACGAAAACACCACCGTCGACACCAAGCAACTCACCGGCGACCTGGGCTTCTCCGGCTTCAAGCTGTTCAAGGCGCCGGAACTGGACAAGCACGACGTGGTGTCCTTCCTCGGCGCCAGTTACTTCCGCGCGGTGGACGCTACCGGCCAGTACGGCTTGTCGGCCCGCGGTCTGGCCATCGATACCTACGCCAAGAAGCGTGAAGAATTCCCCGATTTCACCAAGTTCTGGTTCGAGACGCCGGACAAGGACAGCACCCGCTTCGTGGTCTACGCCCTGCTCGACTCGCCGAGTGCCACCGGTGCTTACCGATTTGATATCGATTGCCAGGCCGAGCGCGTGGTGATGGAAGTCGATGCCCACGTCAACGCGCGTACCGCCATCGATCAACTGGGCATCGCGCCGATGACCAGCATGTTCAGCTGCGGAACCCACGAACGCCGTATGTGCGACACCATTCACCCGCAGATCCACGACTCCGATCGCCTGGCGATGTGGCGCGGCAACGGCGAATGGATCTGCCGCCCGCTGAACAACCCGGCCAAACTGCAATTCAACGCCTTCGCCGACACCGACCCGAAAGGTTTTGGCCTGGTGCAGACCGATCACGAGTTCGCCAGCTATCAGGACACCGTCGACTGGTACAGCCGTCGTCCGAGCCTGTGGGTCGAACCGACCACCTCGTGGGGCGAAGGCTCGATCGATCTGCTGGAAATCCCTACCACCGGCGAGACCATGGACAACATCGTCGCGTTCTGGACGCCGAAGAAACCGGTGGCGGCCGGCGACTCGCTGAACTACGGCTACAAACTCTACTGGAGCGCGCTGCCGCCGGTTGGCACGCCGCTGGCGCGGGTTCATGCGACCCGTTCCGGCATGGGCGGTTTCACTGAAGGCTGGGCGCCGGGCGAGCATTACCCACCGGTCTGGGCACGGCGCTTTGCCGTGGACTTCACCGGCGGTGGCCTGGACCGCTTGCCGGAAGGCTCGGGCATCGAGCCGGTGGTCACGTGCTCGAACGGCGAGGTGAAGGATTTCAGCGTGCTCAAGCTCGATGACATCAAGGGCTACCGCATCCTGTTCGACTGGTACCCGACCAATGACAGCGTCGAGCCTGTCGAACTTCGCCTGTTCATTCGCACCAACGACCGCACGCTGAGTGAAACCTGGTTGTACCAGTACTTCCCGCCAGCGCCGGACAAGCGCAAATACCCGTGATCCGCGGGTAGCACCCTGCCACCATTCGGTTTTCCGAACGCGACCTGCGGGTCGGTTCGGATAACCGGATTTTTCAACCTGAAAATAAGCGCCACAAATATTTAATTTCCTTATAAATCAATAGTTTGATCAATTGGCACTGGTCTGGCACGAGTCATGCTCTACACTTCTTCGACGGATGTCCTTTGCGCGCACTCTCAGTAGCGCTCTGGCATTTGCAGCACAAAAGGGCCGAACAACTGGCTCCATAAAAAAAACAATGTCGAGGAAAATTTGATGCGCATCGTTCCCCATATCCTGGGCGCAGCCATTGCTGCCGCTCTGATCAGCACGCCAGTTTTCGCCGCCGAACTCACCGGCACCCTGAAGAAGATCAAAGAGTCCGGTGTCATCACCCTGGGCCATCGCGACGCTTCCATTCCGTTTTCCTACATTGCAGACGCTTCCGGCAAACCGGTCGGCTACTCCCACGACATCCAGCTGAAAGTCGTTGAAGCCATCAAGAAAGACCTGGACATGCCGAACCTCCAGGTCAAGTACAACCTGGTGACTTCGCAAACCCGTATCCCGCTGGTGCAGAACGGCACCGTTGACCTGGAATGCGGTTCCACCACCAACAACGTCGAGCGTCAGCAGCAAGTTGACTTCTCCGTCGGCATCTTCGAAATCGGTACCCGCCTGCTGTCCAAGGCAGACTCCAAGTACAAGGATTTCCCTGATCTGGCTGGCAAGAACGTCGTGACCACCGCCGGCACCACGTCCGAGCGCATCCTCAAGTCGATGAACGCCGACAAGCAGATGAACATGAACGTCATCTCCGCCAAAGACCACGGCGAGTCCTTCCAGATGCTGGAAACCGGCCGCGCCGTAGCGTTCATGATGGATGACGCCCTGCTGGCCGGTGAAGCCGCCAAGGCCAAGAAGGCCAGTGACTGGGCCGTGACCGGCACTCCACAGTCGTACGAAATCTACGGCTGCATGGTGCGCAAAGGCGACGAGCCGTTCAAAAAGGCTGTGGATGACGCCATCAAGGCCACCTACGCATCGGGCGAGATCAACAAGATCTACGAAAAATGGTTCATGCAGCCAATCCCGCCTAAAGGCCTGAACCTGAACTTCCCGATGAGCGACGAGCTCAAGGCCCTGATCGCCAATCCGACCGATAAAGCGGCTGACGACAAGAAGTCCTGATTTCTGACTAACCTTATCTCCTGAGAGGGCCACTGCCCTTTCAGGAGGTTGTCACTCCCTGCTGGCAATTTTGGAAACACTCGGACCGGTGGCTGTCGAGCCGATCGTGTGTGCCTGATCGTCAAGATCGGGCGGGAACGGAGCTTCCCCCAAGCGGGAACTTGTACATCGATCGAATCCGAGGGGAGACCCTAATGAATTACAACTGGGACTGGGGCGTGTTCTTCAAGTCCACCGGCGTGGGCAGCGAGACCTATCTCGACTGGTACGTGTCCGGTCTGGCGTGGACCATCGGCATCGCCATCGCGGCCTGGATCATCGCCCTGACACTGGGCTCGATCCTGGGCGTCATGCGTACCGTGCCGAACCGCATCGTATCGGGCATCGCCACCTGCTACGTTGAACTCTTCCGTAACGTGCCGCTGCTGGTTCAGCTGTTCATCTGGTACTTCCTGGTACCCGATCTGCTACCTGCCGACCTGCAGGAGTGGTACAAGCAGGACCTGAACCCGACCACCTCGGCTTTCCTCAGCGTCGTCGTGTGCCTGGGTCTGTTCACCACCGCCCGCGTTTGCGAACAGGTACGCACCGGTATCCAGGCCCTGCCAAAAGGCCAGGAATCCGCGGCCCGCGCCATGGGTTTCAAGCTGCCGCAGATCTACTGGAACGTGCTGCTGCCCCAAGCCTACCGGATCATCATTCCGCCGCTCACCTCGGAATTCTTGAACGTGTTCAAGAACACCTCCGTGGCCTCGCTGATCGGTTTGATGGAGTTGCTCGCGCAGACCAAACAGACCGCCGAGTTCTCCGCCAACCTGTTCGAAGCCTTCACCCTGGCCACGCTGATCTACTTCACCCTGAACATGAGCCTGATGTTGCTGATGCGCATGGTCGAGAAGAAAGTCGCCGTACCGGGCCTGATCTCCGTAGGGGGTAAATGATGGAATTCGACTTCTCGGGCATCATCCCGTCCCTGCCGGGCCTGTGGAACGGCATGGTCATGACCCTCAAGCTGATGGCAATGGGCGTGATCGGCGGCATCATCCTCGGCACCCTCCTGGCGCTGTGCCGTCTGTCCCACAACAAACTGCTGTCCAACCTGGCCGGCGCCTACGTCAACTATTTCCGTTCGATCCCGTTGCTGCTGGTGATCACCTGGTTCTACCTGGCGGTACCGTTCGTGCTGCGCTGGATCACCGGTGAAGACACGCCGATCGGCGCGTTCGCGTCCTGCATCGTGGCGTTCATGATGTTCGAAGCGGCGTACTTCTGCGAAATCGTCCGTGCCGGTGTGCAGTCGATTCCCAAGGGTCAGATGGGCGCTGCCCAGGCACTGGGCATGACTTACGGCCAGATGATGCGCCTGATCATCCTGCCGCAGGCGTTCCGCAAGATGACGCCGCTGCTGTTGCAGCAGAGCATCATCCTGTTTCAGGACACCTCGCTGGTCTACGCCGTCGGCCTGGTGGACTTCCTCAATGCTTCGCGTGCCAGTGGCGACATCATTGGCCGCTCCAATGAGTTCCTGATTTTCGCGGGTCTCGTGTACTTCATCATCAGCTTTTCCGCCTCGCTGCTGGTCAAGCGTCTGCAAAAAAGGTTCGCCGTATGATCTCTATCAAAAGCATCAACAAGTGGTATGGGGACTTCCAGGTACTGACTGATTGCAGCACCGAGGTCAAAAAAGGTGAAGTGATCGTGGTGTGCGGGCCGTCCGGTTCCGGCAAGTCGACCCTGATCAAATGCGTCAACGCCCTGGAGCCGTTCCAGAAAGGCGACATCGTGGTCGACGGCACCTCCATCGCCGACCCGAAGACCAATCTGCCGAAACTGCGTTCCCGCGTGGGCATGGTGTTCCAGCATTTCGAACTGTTCCCGCACCTGACCATCACCGAAAACCTGACCATCGCGCAGATCAAGGTGTTGGGCCGCAGCAAGGCAGAAGCGACCAAGAAGGGCCTGCAACTGCTCGAACGCGTTGGTCTTTCAGCCCACGCCCACAAGCACCCCGGCCAACTGTCCGGTGGCCAGCAACAGCGAGTGGCGATTGCCCGTGCGCTGGCGATGGACCCGATCGTCATGCTGTTCGACGAACCGACCTCGGCACTGGACCCGGAAATGGTCAACGAAGTACTGGACGTGATGGTGCAACTGGCCCACGAAGGCATGACCATGATGTGCGTGACCCACGAAATGGGCTTCGCCCGTAAAGTGGCCGACCGCGTGATCTTCATGGACCAGGGCAAGATCATCGAAGACTGCAAGAAAGAAGAGTTCTTCGGCGACATCAGCCACCGTGCCGAGCGTACACAGCACTTCCTCAACAAGATTCTGCAGCACTAAGAAAAACGGTAACTGGATTACCCTTGTGGCGAGGGAGCTTGCTCCCGCTGGGTCGCGCAGCGGCCCCAAAACCTGAAAATGCATTGTGTCTGACACACCGCATTTATCGGTTTTACGACTGCTTCGCAGCCGAGCGGGAGCAAGCTCCCTCGCCACAGGTTCCGCGTTCGGCAGGAAACCAGAGCAAGCCCGTTGCCATGCTGGTTGACCCAAGGCATCTGTGATGAAATGCGACCCCGATCTCTACCGCGCCACGTCGCCATCACTCGCCGTGAAACCCCGTCTGATTCGCCATCTGTTCCTGCCGCCGCTGATCATCGCCCTGATGATCGGACTGGGTTACATCGGCTTCTGGGTCAGTGAACACTATGGCATCCGCAGCCTCAGCGAAAACGGTCAGCGTCAGCTGGAACTGCACGCCCGCGCCGTCGAAAGCGAGATCAGCAAATACACCTACCTGCCCAGCCTGCTGGAACTCGAAACCAGTGTTTCGAAGCTGTTGGCCGACCCGAGCCCGGAACACCGGCAAACGGTCAATGATTACCTTGAAGGCCTGAACCGGCGCAGCCGCAGTCGGGCCATTTATGTGATGGACACCACCGGTCGCGTCATGGCCACCAGCAACTGGCGCGATGTCGACAGTTACCTGGGTGAAGACCTGTCCTTTCGCGCCTATTTCCAGAACGCCGTGCGCGGGCAACCGGGGCGCTTCTACGGCATCGGCAGCACCAACGGCGAACCCGGCTACTACCTGGCCCATGGCCTGGAAGAACACGGCAAGATCATCGGCGTCGCGGTGGTCAAGGTGCGGCTCGAAGCCATGGAAGAGCGCTGGCAGCGAGCGCGCCTGGAAGCCTTCGTCAGCGACGAAAACGGCATCATCATTCTATCCAGCGATCCGGCGCGACGCCTGAAGTCGGTAGTGCCACTGAGCGACGAAACCAAAGAGAAACTGGCCCGTAGCCTGCAGTACTACTGGTTCCCGCTCAACGAACTGCAACCGCTGGCTCGGGAAACCCTGTCCGAAGGCGTGGAAAAACTCACCTTCCCGGCCAACAGCGAACTGGTGTCCGACGATGAAAACATCAGCTACCTGTCGCAAACCCGTCCCTTGAGCGATACACCGTGGAACTTCACCCTGCTGACGCCGCTGCAGGATCTGCGCCGCGAAGCGATCAATCAGGGGATTCTGGTGGCGGTGGCGTTTGCCCTTGTCGCCTTCCTGCTGATTGCCTGGAACGAGCGGCGCAAGGTGATTGCCACACGTCTCGCGGCCCGGGAAGCCTTGCAGGAAGCCAACAATCAACTGGAGCGTCGGATTACCGAACGCACCGTCGACCTGCGCGCGAGCAACGAGCGGCTCAAGGGCCAGATCCGCGAACGGCGTCATGCCGAAGAGACTTTGCGCCGCGCCCAGGATGAATTGGTGCAGGCCGGAAAACTCGCAGCCATCGGCCAGATGTCCACCAGCATCGCCCACGAACTGAACCAGCCGCTGGCGGCGCTGCGCACCCTGTCCGGCAACACCGTACGTTTTCTCGAGCGTGGTCAACTGGACATTGCCAGCACCAACCTCAAGACCATCAACGAATTGATCGACCGCATGGGCCGTATCACCGCCAGCCTGCGCTCCTTCGCCCGGCGCGGTGACGACAAGGGTCAGGCGTGCCTCGGCAAAGGTGTCGAGGCGGCATTGCAGTTGCTCGATGGACGAATGAAAAACACGCAGTTGCACCGCTATTTCGAAGAGGTGCAGGTGCAGATCGATCAGACCCGTCTGGAGCAGATTCTGGTCAATTTGATCGGGAACGCCCTTGATGCCATGCAGGCGCAGCCGCAACCCGAGTTGTGGCTCGAAGGCGAATCGGTCGATGGCAAATACCGCTTGCGCGTGCGGGACAACGGCCACGGCATCGACGCCGAAGCGCGCAAGCACCTGTTCGAACCATTCTTCACCACCAAGCCCGGCGAACAAGGCCTGGGCCTTGGCCTGACGCTGTCCGCCAGCCTCGCCGCCGCCACCGGCGGTCATCTGGGTGTCGAGCACCCGGCCAGCGGTGGCACCGCATTCGTCCTCAGTTTACCGTTGGTAAGCCTCACTCCCGCCGAGCCAATATGAACAACGACCTTAGTGTATTGATCGTCGAAGACGACCCCCACGTGCTGCTCGGCTGCCAACAGGCGCTGACCCTGGAAGACATTCCCTGCATTGGCGTTGGCAGCGCCGAAGAAGCTCTGGAGCGGGTCGGCGACAACTTTGCCGGCATCGTCATCAGCGACATTCGCCTGCCGGGCATTGATGGACTTGAATTGCTCGGTCGGCTCAAGGAACGTGATCGCAGCTTGCCGGTGGTGCTGATTACCGGCCACGGCGACATTTCCATGGCCGTCGGCGCAATGCAGAAAGGCGCCTACGACTTCATGGAGAAACCGTTTTCTCCGGAACGGCTTGTGGATGTGGCCCGCCGCGCGCTGGAGCAACGCAGCCTTGCGCGGGAGGTGTCGTCGTTGCGTCGGCAACTGGCCGAGCGTGATTCCCTCGAAGGCCGGATCATCGGTCGCTCGCCGGCCATGCAGAACCTGCGCGAACTGATCGCCAACGTCGCCGATACCTCGGCCAACGTGCTGATCGAGGGTGAAACCGGCACCGGCAAGGAACTGGTCGCCCGCTGCCTGCATGATTTCAGTCGGCGCCACACTAAACAGTTCGTCGCACTGAACTGCGGTGGCCTGCCCGAGAACCTGTTCGAAAGCGAGATTTTCGGCCACGAAGCCAACGCCTTCACCGGCGCCGGCAAACGGCGGATCGGCAAGATCGAACACGCCGACGGCGGCACGCTGTTCCTCGACGAAGTGGAAAGCATGCCCCTGCCCTTGCAGATCAAACTGCTGCGGGTATTGCAGGAACGCACCCTTGAGCGCCTCGGTTCAAACCAGAGCGTAGCGGTGGATTGCCGGGTGATCGCTGCAACAAAATCCGATCTCGTCGAGTCGAGCAAAGCCGGAGAATTCCGCAGCGACCTGTATTACCGCCTCAACGTGGTGACCCTGGAACTGCCGCCGCTGCGCGAACGCCGCGAAGACATCCTGCAACTGTTCGAATACTTCTTGCAGCAGTCATCCCTGCGCTTCGACCGGATCGCGCCGGAACTGGATAACCAGACCGTCTCGAACCTGATGAGCCATGACTGGCCGGGTAACGTGCGTGAACTGCGTAACGTCGCCGAGCGTTTTGCCCTCGGCCTGCCAGCGTTCAAGAAACCTGGCACGGGCGGCAGCACTCCGGGCCTGGCCTTCGCCGAGGCGGTGGAAGCCTTCGAACGCAACCTGTTGAGCGATGCCTTGCAACGCAGCGGCGGCAACCTGACCCAGGCCAGCCAGGAACTGGGCATGGCCAAAACCACCTTGTTCGACAAAGTGAAGAAGTACGGGTTGAGCCACTGATTCACACTTGAGAAGCGCTAATCCCCTGCTCCGCACCGGTGTTCCGACGATAGCAGTGTGTCAGTCAATGATGATGTCGACTGATGCGCCGCTATCGCGAGCAAGCTCGGCTCCTACGGGTAAAGCGTTACTGTCCGTAAACCTTTTCGAGCTGCGCCTGGGTCAGCGCATCTTCAAACGGCACCGGCACTGATTTCACCGCGCCATAGAGGTTGCGGTAACGCCAGTAATTTCCGTTGTTCGCCAGTTGATAACCGCGCTCGACCACGCGCTGACCATCAAGCACATAACGCAACGTTTCCTGAGCCGCCGGCGGTGGCGTCGGTTGCATCAGGTCCGTAGCCAGTACCCGCATGGACTCGTCGATGCACTCGTCGAGCACCGCGGTGACCTTCGTCAATTCAAGGTTGCCGTCATCGATGCATTGGCTGCCACAGCGACGGATCGGCTGGCTGGTCACCTCAATGCGCATGCGGTACAACGGCGAACCCGCGATATCCTGGACCTGAACCTGATTGACCAGGACAAAGCTGCCACGATCCGGCGTCAGCATCAGTTTTGGTTCGATCAACAGGCGAGCCGTAACCTGCCCTTCACCCTGCTTGAGCCCAGCCACTTTTGAAGCCTGCTGATAGCGCTGCTGCAATCGTGCCTGCAAGGGTACGCCGGCGAGCAAATCCGCCATCGGCCGCGAGTCCTTCAGGGCCGATTTTTCAGCATCGCGCTGCAAGGTGCCGCTGCCCATCTGGGTGTTGACCAGACTGGCCACCAACACCCCGGCCAGCCCGGCACCGGTGCCCGAGTTCAGCAGCAGGGCCTGGCTGGACGACGCAGCCTTCAAAGCGTCCTTGCTGTCGATCACAGTGCTGGCACCGACAAAATCTTGCGGCACCTGCACATCGACTTCGAGCCCGTGCGCCTGGACATAAGGCAAAGCCGCCTGATCCTTGAAACCAGCCTCGGGAGCGGGTTTCTGCGCACAGCCGCCCGCCATCAGCAGGGCCAGCACGCTGGCCGCTACGATTGAACGCCTCATTTGGCGAACGGGGTGATCATTTGCTGGCGGCTGTTATCCACAGCCTGGTAGAACGCGTTGGACAGGTTGGTATAGGTCGGTTCGTCCCACTCGCCCTGTGCGGCTTGTACCGCGACAAATGGCTGGAACCACAGCAGCTTGTTGTCGGCCAGATCAACCACCATGCCCTGCCCGCCGACCTGCGCCATCGGCACACTGGTCGGCACGATGCTGTAGTAGCTGCGGGTCGCACCGGTGGCAGTGACATACACCAGCAGCAGGCGATCGATGCCATATTTGGCTTTCATCGGCGTCAGGTCTTTGATCGTGTAGCCTTCGCGAAACTTGGTTTCCTTGTAGGCCTTCAGGTCTACCTTCTCGTCGATGCGTTTGGCTTTGTAGCCCTTGGCTTGCAATTTGGCGACGATGGTATCCGGTAGAGTGTCGAAATCGCGTACTTGCCAGGTTTTGACGTTGTCACTGAGCTTGCTGTTGACGCCGGAGTTGATGGCGTAATCGAGAATCCCCTGGTTACCGGTCAACGCCAGTACTGGCGGCGGCAATTCGCTGATCGCCACGCCGATGGTCGGCTCCTTGGCATCCCAGAATTGTTGGTCGAGCGGTACAGGAGGTTGAACGTTGGCACAGCCGGTGAGGGTCAGGCAGGCGAGCAAAGTCAGTGCTGCGAATGTGCGTAGAGCGTGGAATGTCATGGATCAAATCCCTATGATTGAAAACGTTACTGCGTATATCGGCAGCAACGGCCAAAACCATAGTGGCATATTGACACTTATTTGACGACAGCATTCCGTCAGCTGACTGTTCCGCCCTTCGCCTCACTGATGATTTGCCGGATTGCCCCGACAAAAGTTTCCACCGGTTGCCCGCCCGTGACGGCGTACTGGCCGTTGAAAACTACCGTCGGCACCGAACTCACTCCGCGCGATAGCCACAACTGTTCCTCACGAACCTCTGTGGCGAACTCTTCCGACGCCAGAATCGCCTCGCCCCGCTGCCTGTCCAGTCCGACGCTTTGCGCGATGGTTACCAGTTGAGCGTGATCGGAAGGATTGCCACCGTCGCTGAAATACGCCTTGAACAACGCTTCTTTCAGTTGCTGTTGCAGCCCTTCCAGCCCCGCCCAGTGCAATAGACGGTGAGCATCGAAGGTGTTGTAGATACGGCTGTTGCCGTCGGTGCGAAACGCAAACCCTACCTCGGCGCCGCGTGCGCGGATCATTTCGCGATTCTTTTGCGATTGCTCCGGTGTCGAGCCGTACTTCTCGGTGATGTGCTCGGTAATGTTCTGCCCTTCCGGTCCCATTTTCGGGTTCAGTTCGAAGGGCTGGAAACGGATCTCGGCACGCACCTCGTCACGCAAGATGTGCAGGGCTTTGGTCAGACCATACAAACCGACGACGCACCAAGGGCAGGACACGTCGCTGACGAAATCGATTTTCAGTGGGGCACTCATCATTCACCTCGCTGGCTGGAACACGCCGGAAAGTTTGAACGATACACCTGCATTGAATGATTTTGTAAAGGGGATCCGGGTGTTAGAGCAGGTTGTGTTCAGCTACCGGCTCGATCTGCGCCCAGTGCGAAGTATCCTCGCGATGCTCGCGCAAATACGGCAGCACCGCCGCCAGCAACGGCGCCTTGAACGTCTCCTGGAATCGATGCGCCAACCCCGGAATCAACTTCAACTGGCTGCCGCGCAGATGTGCCGCCAGATGCACGCCATGCATCACCGGCAACAACGGGTCGGCGGTGCCATGCACCACCAGCGCCGGGACGCGCAATTGATTGAGCAACGCCACCCGGCTTGGCTCGGCCAGGATTGCCATGATCTGCCGTTTCACACCCTCGGGATTGAACGCCCGGTCATACGACAGTGCCGCCTGGTGCAACAACGCCTGGCGATCATCAACGACCGTCGGGCTGCCCAGTGCCGCCAGCAAATCGGCCTGTTGCTCCAGGGCCACTTCACGATTCGGTGCGCCGCGACGCGATAGCAATTGCACCAGCGCCGCACTTGGCGCCGGCAGGCCTTCGGCGCCGGAAGTGGTCATGATCAGGGTCAGGCTTTCCACCCGTTGCGGCGCCATGGCCGCCATGTGCTGGGCAATCATGCCGCCCATGCTCGCGCCCAGCACGTGAAATTGCTCGATGTGCAAGGCATCCATCAGGCCCAGGCCATCGTCCGCCATGTCGGTCAGAGAGTACGGTGCCGAAACTGGCAAACCGAGCTTGTAGCGCAGCACTTCGAACGTCAGGTTGGCTTCAAGCGGCGCTTGCCGCCAGGTCGACAGGCCGACATCGCGGTTGTCATAACGAATTACCCGAAACCCTTGCTGACACAGCGCGACCACCACCTCATCGGGCCAGTGAATCAACTGCCCGCCCAAGCCCATCACCAGCAGCAATGCCGGGTCCGAGGCACGGCCGATGCTCTGATACGCCAGGCTTACCTGGGCCAGATCCACCCGATCGGTCGGAACATTGACGTCACAACGAGACGCCGCCAGGGACGGCAGGCCGAACAAAAATGCGGCCAAAAATACAATTCTTGATAAAAAAACACGCATGAAAAACACCAAAACGCAGAACCCCAGTAGAGCGCGAGTCTGATGAAGTTTGTTCAAGCGCGCTGCCACACTTCCATGACAGTTTGATGAAGAGTGCCGGGCGGTCATTGCCTTGCGATAACTATGTACCACCAACGCTGTTCACCACGGACCTCTAATGGCCCCATCGCCGGCATGGCCCGGCCCATTGGAGATCTGTCGTCATGCTCGACGAACCCACGCCCCCACCGGCCGACTTCGGCCTCATCCCCCTTGTCGCCAGTGTGGATCAGTCACTGTTGCTGAGCGCATTGGCCCGCTGGAAAGAATGCCGCAATCAGTGGCTCGACCTTATGGCGCAAAGCCCCCAACCGCGGCTCGACAGCGCTTGGTGGAACGCACGCGCGCGCGGCACTGACGTTTCCCGCAGAGCCCACGCAACCCGGCTGTATCGGCAGCATTTCGAGGCTTCGAGCCAGGTGGCTTTTGCTCTTGGCAGCTTGCAGGCTGAGCAGATGAAGACGCTGGCGGCGGCGCCCGATTCGGCCATTAACTCTGTCGAACAGCTCACACTGAGCAGCGCCGAACTGCCGGGCGCCCTCGTCATCTCCCAGGGCTCCGCACACCCGGTTGCTCAAATGCTCTACCTGCCCGCCCACCAAGCGCCATGGCGCTCTTTTGCCAGCCGCAACGATCTCGAACGCTGGCTGATTGACCACCAACAACAACTGCTCGGCCCATCGCGAATCGATGCCGATACCGTGACCGTTGCCTACACCGCACTGGCTAGCAACCCGCTGGACGTCAGCGCCGAGTCTCTGCTGAGCCAACTGTCCAGCGCTGAAGCGGATCTACGTGACAGCGCATTTGCACCGGCGCCTGACCTGCCAATCAGCGAGGACCCCTCCAGCGACAACGCAGCCTTGTTCGGCCTGTTGAGTCCGGACATTCCCCTGGGTTTGCGACGCAAGGCTCTGGCGCGGCAACAGTCAGCGCTGGAAAATCTGTTGGGCACTGACTTCCACGGCAAAGCCGATGATCCGCGCCTGCAACAGTTGCAACGGCAACTCGAGGCCCTGAGCACCGCAGAGCAAGCCAGTGCTCGCGCCGCGACCGCCCTGCTCGCCAGCGCAAACCCGTTGCGGATGCTGGAGCTGCGCAACCAGCCGAATGCCGATTATGCGGCGCTGTACCAGGCACGCCTCGCTGGGTTGCGCGCCGAAGCCGATGTGCAGCTGACCCTGAATCAGATCAGTAGCGAAGAACATCAGTGGCTGATAACAGCGCTGGACACGCCGGATCATCTGGATGGCCATTCAGAGGTGGTGGTCGCACGCCTGACCCTCCAGCTGATCGAGCCCGATAGCACCCGTTCGCCGACTCAGACTCAAGAGCTGGACGGCGTCCTGTTGTTTACCCACCCGTCCGCGTTGCAGCCCGACTCGGCGCAAAGTCTGTTGCTGTACTGGCCCGGTCGCTTCGGTGGTCTGCAACGCTTTGATTCCCGGCAAGCGCTTGAGCAAACGCTGTTCAAACTGACGACCCATGACCAGTCGCTGTTGCTCTCACCGTTGAGCGCCAACCCGTTTGAATACGCCTTGCTGAGCCAGCTCTACCGCTGTGAACAGCAGGCCGCGCGATTGATCGCCGAGAACCCCGTTCCGTCCCACACCAACCAACGCACCGTGAAGATGGATAACCTGCGCGAGCAGACGCTCGCTCGCCTGACCGTGGCGATTCCTGCTGCCCGGGAACTGGCCTTCGCGCAATGGCTGGAACAGACCAACAGCAGTGGCTTGGCCAATAGCTTGCCGCAATGGTTCGGCACACTCACCGATGCTCAACGTGCGCAGTTCAAGGGGCTGTTCACGTCCTGCCTCACGGCGATGAAACGTGCCCATGAACTGCTTGAACGCGAGCTGCCACCGAGGGAGGCCTTCAGCAAAAAAGCCATCGACGCACGCCTGCGCCAGGACTTCGGCTTGATGCAAAACGTCGAGGTGACGCTGGACCTGCCCGACGCCACCCATTGGCAAAAAATCCTGAGCGACGGTGCCGCCCCGGGAACGCCGCAGCAAAACGTACTGATCGCCAGCCCGCAACGAAGCCAGGTGTCGCTTGCCGAACTGGCGCAAGGCAACATCGATCAAGCGTTGTGGTGGCGAATGTCGTTCATGAAGGTCGAGATCACTGCCAATGACCAGTCGGTACGCGAGAAACTCAAAAGCGGAATCACCCAGGCCTGGCTGCGCAAAATGATCACCGAGCTGGACCTGGCCGGGGAATATGAAACGCTGATCCGCGACACGTTCCTGGGAACGTCGAGCGCGCCGACCTTCAGCAATGAACACCGGCGCGAATGCCTGAGCGAACCCTGGCGCCTGATGCTCAAGCTGCAAGGCGAGGTCGCCATGCTGCAACGGCAGATCAGCGCCGTTGGCCTGCGAGTGCTGCAGATCGCCATCGACGCCAATAGCCACGAGGGTTACGCGGTCGGCGGCAAGCGCATCGTGTTGCTGCCGGCGCACCTGACCGTGGGCGGCGAAGATACGCAGAAACGCGGGCCAAGCACCTTGTCCGGCGTGACCTTCATCGAGGAGCAGATCACTGGCCTGACCCTGCTCTACCTGCCCGACAGTCCCGATGATCACTTTTTGCGCGAGTACGCCAGCCTCGAAGAAGCGCGCAAAGCCTTGTTCAACCTGTGCCTGCACACACGAATGGTCAGTTACCTGGCCGACCGCGCCTTGACCGGCGAAACCGCCCGGCACGTCAGCCGGATCAATCAGGCGCTGCTGAAGAATTTCGATGCCCTGATTGGCATCGGTACACCGTGGCCGGCGACCACCTCGCTGGCGGAGCACTTGCTCAATGTGCACATGGGCCGATTGCTGGAAGCCCATCGCGCGACATCACGCTCCAACGACGCCTTGTTGCTGGAGCGTGTCGCGTTGCAGTCCGGAGCGATGTTCAACTATCTGAAAATGGCCGTGGGCATGGTGCCGTTCGTGGGCACAGCCGTGGCGCTGTATGACGCCTGGAGTAGCGCCAACCTGGCGGTGGCGGCGTTGTTGCGCGGTCAAGTCGGCCACGGCTTGGCCGAGGTTGAGGCGGTGCTTCTGTCGTTGATTGATGCAGCTATGGACATACTGCCCGGCGCTGCCGCAACGCCGAGTGCCGCCCGCATCGCCACGCGAAGCCGGCAATTGCGCAGCGTGACGAGAAGCGCAGGCGCCTTGCACAAGGCCACGCAACGACAGGCCCGACAAACCCTGGAGCGCTTCAGGGGCTACGAGTACGAACACCAGATTTCTCTGGCCGGCCTGCAACCGGGAGGCCACGGTGTCTATCGCAATGTCTATCGACACGCTGACGGCGACTTCATGATCAGCCACGGGCGCATCTACCGCATCGAACTGAGCAACAATCCACAGCAGTGGCGCTTGCACGGCACGTGGGCCCGCCCCTACAAACAGCCCATCGCCCTCGATGAGGCGGGAAACTGGAATACCCATTACGCGGTGTACGGCACCGTAATCGAGGGCGGTGGTGCCGGTGGCGGTGCGGTGCTCGGCCACATGGCCGACGGGCTGGACCCATTGTGGCCGGCCGCCATTCGCCGCTGGTTGCCGCGTTGGTGGACCGATCGCGCCTTGCGCCGCCAACTGACCCTGACCAATACCGCCGACGCCTACACCCGGCGGCTCGATACCCAGACCCGCGCCACCAACACCTTGCTGAACGACTACTTCGATGCCCCGCCTGATGCGCAGCGACCGGCGCGAACCCAGGTCGACCTCGCCAGCGCGAACGATATCGAGCTCGCACAAAACCAATACCTGAACCTGGAAGAACTTATGCAGTACAGCCATGGCCGAAAACGCGCCATGATCGAAGACATTCAAAGTCGCTGCGCCTGGATCATCGTCGACCGCTCGATTCGCAGAGTGGTCTTGGCCAAGGAGCGTTTGGTCGAGCACTTGAACCGCATCGATCAGCTTATTGCACGTTCCGACATGACGCCGCTCACCGATACCGCCACACACATCCAGCTGATGGCGCAACGCAAGGAGGTACGCAAAGACTTCCTCAAGGAGTTTGACCACCTTCACGACCACGTCGAGGACGCCCACCGCTGGAACCGCCGAATCACTAACCGCACGCAAAAGTCGATGATCAAAGAAGACATCGAGACCCTAAGCGACAAATTCAGCGACGCCAATCACTACTACCTGAAATCGGCGCATGTGCTGGAAATCATCACTCACTATGAGGCCGTCACCGATCTGTCCTGGGTCTACTTTCATGTGCAACTCAAAGAGACGCGCAACAAGGTCGGACGCGCCCTGCTCACCCAGCATCAACTCCCGGAAGTACGTGCCAGCTTCAGCCAACGCAACAAAGTGCTCGAAGACTGCCTGGCCACTTATGCCGAGTTCCGCCGCCAGCTCAGCGCGTGGGCGCTCGGCTATCCGCAGCATCTGGATCTGCCCGAGGTTGCGGTGTTTCTGGACAACCTGGAGAAGGTCGAAGAATTCGCCCGCCATGCAATCAAGCATCGACCGTCCCATACACCGAACGAGGGGCGCAGCGGCAAGCAGCTCTTTGAAACCGAGGACAATCAGTTGCTGATCGGGGTCGCCAGCACTGACGCCGTCACCCAACAAAAGCGTTTCACCCTTGAAGGTGTCGACGGCCATACGGAAACCTGGCTACCTCGTACCAGTGGCAAATATCACCTGAGTGAACCCGTGGTCAGCGCTCAACCTCAGTTGCCGATGGATGTCGGCCCCCTGTTGATCGAAGCGCGCAAAAGGCTCGGCGCGACAGATGTCTACAGAGTCCAGGTTCAAGGCTATGCGCGGCGCAACATGCTGCCGGTCGACCTTGAACACATGATGAGCAACGAGGCGGCGGAACTGAACATGCGTGCCCAGGCTATTGAACGGCTGTCGCCCACCGAGACGGTCGCCATGCAATTGCGCAATCGCGCGGATGAGTTGGCTCGCACTGGCCGCACGCTGCGAATCGATCAGTCCATGAACAGCAAAACCCCGACCGAGGGCTATCTGGACTATCTGCTGGAACAACAGGTTGTGGATATCCGCAAGGAAGGCAGTCTACGGGATCTGGGCAAACGCCCGGACGGGCGCAGGGATTTTTTGCAGGAGTACGAGGTACGCGATCTACGCGGTGAAACGGCGCAAACCTTGTGGTACGCGCACTTTCACTACACCTCGGCGAAGCCTGCGTTCAACGAGTTCGCCAAGGGTCATTTGAAGTTGCCGGAACAACGCAACCTCGGCCTGCAATGGCAACAGGCTGTTGCCGCGAGCGGAGCGCCGGTTGAAGCGATATGGCGCGGCGACATCGGCAAGCCGTTGGGGACCAAACACTTCTCAGATCTCTGAAAAACGAAAAACCCTGTAGGAGCGAGCCTGCTCGCGATGGCGGTCTGACATTCAACATCTGCATTGACTGACACACCGCTATCGCGAGCAGGCTCGCTCCTACAAGGGGCCGTGATCAGGCCAACTGACTACGCAGCTGCCGCGCCGCCGCCACCATGTTCACCAGCGCCGCTTCAGTCTCCGGCCAGGCGCGGGTTTTCAAGCCGCAGTCGGGGTTGACCCACAGGCGTTCAGCCGGGATGCGCTGTACCGCTTTAGCCATCAACTTGACCATCTCGGCCGTGTCGGGCACCCGTGGCGAGTGGATGTCGTAGACGCCCGGGCCGATGTCGTTCGGATAGTCGAACGCTTTGAAGGCCTCCAGCAATTCCATGTCCGAACGCGAGGTTTCGATGGTGATCACGTCGGCATCCATCGCCGCGATGGCCTCGATCACGTCGTTGAATTCGCTGTAGCACATGTGGGTGTGGATCTGGGTTTCATCACGCACACCGCTGGCGCTCAAGCGGAACGCTTCCACCGCCCAATCCAGATATTCCTGCCATTGCGCCCGGCGCAGCGGCAAGCCTTCGCGGAACGCCGCTTCGTCGATCTGCACGATCTTGATGCCAGCGGCTTCCAGGTCCACCACTTCGTCGCGCAGGGCCAGGGCCAGTTGCTGCGCCTGGACTTTGCGCGACACGTCTTCACGCGGGAACGACCACATCAGGATGGTCACGGGACCGGTGAGCATGCCTTTCATGACCTTGTCGGTCTGGTTCTGGGCATAAGTGATCCAGTCGACGGTCATGGCTTTCGGGCGGCTCAGGTCGCCGTAGATGACCGCTGGTTTCACGCAGCGGGAACCGTAGCTCTGTACCCAGCCGAAACGGGTGAACAGATAGCCGTCCAGTTGCTCGGCAAAGTACTCGACCATGTCGTTGCGTTCGGCTTCACCGTGCACCAACACGTCGAGGCCCAGGCGTTCCTGGACCTGCACGGCGTGACGAATTTCATGGTGCATGGCATCGGTGTAGTCGTTGGCCGACAGCTTGCCTTGCTTGTACGACTGACGCGCCAGACGGATCGAACCGGTCTGCGGGAACGAGCCGATGGTGGTAGTCGGGAATGCCGGCAATTTGAGGCGTGCGCGCTGCTGCTCGATGCGTTTGGCAAACGGTGACTGACGCTGGCTGTCCGCCGCGCGGATGGCATTGATCCGGGCTTGAACCTCAGCCTTGTGAATACGCGGCGACTCGGCACGGCTGGCGGCAATGGCGCGGCTTTGCGCCAAGGCTGATTGCACTTTTGGCGCTTGCGGGTCGTTCAGCGCATCGCGCAGCACGGCGATTTCGCCACACTTTTGCACGGCAAACGCCAGCCAGCTTTTCAGTTCCGGGTCGAGTTTGTCTTCGCGCTCCAGGTCCACCGGGCTGTGCAGCAACGAGCAGGAACTGCTGACCCACAGGTTGTCGCCAAAGCGTTCCTGAGCAAATTGCAGTTGTGCCAGCACCGGCTCCAGTTCGCAGCGCCAGACGTTGCGACCGTTGACCAGGCCCACCGAAAGAATCTTGTAGATCGGCAGGCGATCGAGCACGTGCAGCAATTGATCCGGCGCACGCACCGCGTCGATGTGCAGACCTTGCACCGGCAGGCCGACGGCCAGACCGAGGTTGTCTTGCAGGCCGCTGAAGTAGGTCGCCAGCAGTTTTTTCAACGGCGAATATTGAAGGATGTGGTAAGCGCGTTCGAAGGCGTTCTTCCATTCCTGCGGCAGGTCGAGGGTCAGGATCGGTTCGTCGATCTGCACCCACTCCACGCCTTGGGCAGCGAGGCGGCCGAGGATTTCGCCGTAGATTGGCAGCAAGCGTTCCAGCAGATCGAGCTTGTCGAAGTCGTTGCCTTTGGCCTTACCCAGCCAGAGGTAAGTCAGCGGACCGATGATCACCGGTTTGATGGTGTGACCCAAAGCCTTGGCTTCTTCGACTTCGTCGAACAGTTGTTCCCAGCTCAGTTTGAACCGCTGGTCAGCGGTGAATTCCGGGACCAGATAGTGGTAGTTGGTGTCGAACCACTTGGTCAGTTCCTGGGCGTATTGCGCTTTGCCATGCTCGCCGCCGCAGCAGGTGGCAGTGGCGCCACGGGCCATGGCGAACAGGGTGTCGAGGGTCGGCAGGCCGCGCTCGTCCTTGGTGCTGTCAAAACGCTCCGGGACGACACCGAAGGCCAGGGAATGGGTCAGCACCTGGTCGTACCAGGCGAAGTCGCCGACCGGCAGCAAGTCGATGCCGGCGTCTTTCTGCAATTGCCAGTGGGTGGCGCGCAGTTGGCGGCCGACGCTTTTCAGCGCGTCCTGATCGATGTCGCCCTTCCAGTAGGCTTCGAGGGCTTTTTTCAGTTCGCGGTCGGCGCCGATGCGCGGGAAACCTAAAGTGTGGGCCACGGCCATGTCGAATGTGCTCCTGTATAAAAGATGGCGCTATTGTCGACAGCCAACCCAACATGAGACAAACTCAACCTTTTCGTGTTGATCACAAGTTTTCCTCATGGAGCCCTCCGGTGCTTGAAATCCGTCACCTCAAGACCCTCCACGCCTTGCGCGAAGCCGATAGCCTGGTGGACGCGGCCGACCGCCTGCACCTGACCCAATCGGCGCTGTCCCACCAGTTCAAGGAACTGGAAGAGCGCATGGGCATGCCGCTGTTCGTGCGCAAGACCAAACCGGTGCGTTTCACCAGCGCCGGTTTGCGCCTGCTGCAACTGGCTGATGCCACCCTGCCATTGCTGCGCGCTGCCGAACGTGACATCAGTCGACTGGCCGGCGGCACTGCCGGGCGCCTGCACATGGCCATCGAATGCCACAGTTGTTTCCAGTGGCTGATGCCGACCATTGACCAGTTCCGCGATGCCTGGCCGGAAGTCGAGCTGGACCTGGCGTCGGGCTTCTCCTTCGCCCCGCTGCCGGCGCTGGCCCGTGGCGATCTGGACTTGGTGGTGACGTCCGATCCGGTGGACCTGGTCGGCATTACGTATGTGCCGCTGTTCACCTACGAAGCAATGCTCGCCGTGGCCAACCAGCACAAACTGGCGAGCAAGGCCTACATCGTGCCGGAAGACCTGCTCACGGAAACCTTGATCACCTATCCGGTGGAAAGGGATCGTCTGGACATCTTCACGCGCTTCCTGGAACCGGCCGATGTCGAGCCGGCCCAGGTCCGCACCTCGGAACTGACGGTGATGATGATGCAACTGGTGGCCAGCGGACGCGGCGTGTGCGGCATGCCGCATTGGGCGCTGCATGAATACAGCTCGCGGGGTTATGTGAAGGCCAAGCGCTTGGGTGAGAAAGGTCTGTTTGCGACGCTGTACGCGGGAATTCGCGCTGACATGCTGGATGCGCCGTACATGCGCGATTTTCTGCTGACGGCGAAGGACACGTCGTTTTCGACGTTGGATGGGGTGAGTGCAGTTCGCTAGAACACCACTTGCCTGTAGGAGCAAGGCTTGCCCGCGATGGAAACGACGGGGTCATTCAGGCAGACCCCGTCATCGTTCATCGCGGGCAAGCCTTGCTCCTACAGGATCGCTGTGACCTTCAGACTTCACGCCACATGTGGATCTTGTCGAAGTAGTCTTCGCCGACCCGCACCGCCATCGGCTCAAGGCCAAACTGAACGAACCCGCAGCGCTGGTACAAATTGAACGCAGCATCATTGCCGGCGGTGACGGTCAATTTGATCAGTCGCAAATCCTGATGGGACCGCGCCTCGGCCAGAACCGCCTCCACCAGTTGAAAACCGAGCCCACGCTGGCGCACGTTGGCGGATACGTACATGCCAAACAGCGTCGCCTTGTGCCGGGCCTTTTCCCGAGGTTCGAACGCCAGCCCGACAATGCCGGCCAACCTGCCCTCCTCGAACGCGCCGAACACCACGTCGAGCTTGCCCGTCAGGCGCGACTCCCACCAGCTCAGCGGCATCGTCGCACGCTCGCGCACACTCGACGTGAAGGCCTGCGGATGCAGGTCATAGGCTTCGAGCATCATCGCCCGATAATCCAGCGCATGACTGGCATCCAGTCGCTCGATCCACATGTTCAGGCCATCCGTTTCTGCTCGAGCATCAAGCGCAACGCCAGCGCCGACAATACAAAACCCATGAAATAACGCTGCATCGCCAGCCAGGTCGGGTTGTTGACGAACCACGAAGCGATGCCCGCCGCAAACAGGGCAATCATCAGGTTGACGCTGAAACTGACGCTGATCTGGGTCAGCCCCAGCACGATGCTTTGGGTGAACACCGAACCGTGTTCGGGGGTGATGAACTGCGGAAATACCGAGAGATAGAACACCGCGATCTTCGGGTTCAGGGCACTGGTCAAAAAGCCCATGGTGATCAGTTTTCGTGACGAATCCGGCGGCAGCTGTTGTGCTTCGAATGGCGAACGCGCACCGGGCTTGACCGCCTGCCAGGCTAGCCACAACAGATACAGCGCCCCCGCCCACTTCAACACTTCATAAGCCATCGGCACCGCGAGGAACACCGCGGTCAAACCGGCCGCAGCGGCGAACAGATGCACGAAGAAACCCGCGACTACACCGAGCAACGACGTCACCCCGGCCTTGCGCCCCTGGCAGATCGAACGGGAGATCAGGTAGATCATGTTCGGCCCAGGCGTCAGTACCATCAGCAATGCAGCAGCAGCGAAAATCAGCAAGTCCTGGAGCGGGATCATGGCGGTTCCCTTGCGTGAATGATCAGGCGATGGCGGTCAGCGAAGCTCGATAAAACGGCAGGATCAGGTCCCGTGTCAATGGCGCCAGAGTGACATCGCCATCGGTGGCCGGATCGATCCAGAGCACTTCTTCGATCTCTGCCGCGGGGGTCACGTCGACATCGATGTGCAGCTGAAAAATCTCGGCGTGCACGACAAAGCCCGGCTCGTTGGCGGCCGGTGCCGAGAAATGCCCGAGATAAACGGCCTGCACCGGGTCGATGTCCAGACCCAGCTCTTCTTCCAGCTCACGAGCCAAAGCGTGGACAGGCAATTCATGGGGCTCGATCTTGCCGCCCGGTTGCATGAACGCCTGAGTGCCGCGCTTGCGCACCAGCAGGGTTCGTCCGTCGGGGCCGATCAGCAGGGCGGCGGCGATGTGGATAGTTGTCGACATGACAAAAAGACCTTTGACTCAAAAACGGCAAGGATCACATGTCTTCCACGGATTGTGTAGGAGCTGCCGCAGGCTGCGATCTTTTGACTTTGTTTTTTCAAGATCAAAAGATCGCAGCCTTCGGCAGCTCCTACAAAGGCGTCATGCAGTCTCTTGGAAATCCATCTCCGGCGGCTGGCGACGGAAACCACCCGTCAACACCGCGAGGTAAACCACGCCAATCGCCAACCAACTCAGGCCGAGATAGATGGCGAGGTGATCGAGGCTGACCATCAGCCACAAATCCGCCGCGAGACCGATGAACGGGAAGAGCAGGAACAGCACGAATTCGCGCAGGCCTTTTTTCTCGCCGCCGATCCAGTAATGGAAGATCACCGACAGGTTCACCAGGCTGAACGCCAGGAACGCGCCGAAGTTGATGAACGAGGTTGAAGTGGTGACGTCGAGTTTCAGCGCAAGCAATGCCACCACAGCACACAGCAGGATGCTGTTGATCGGCGTGCCGAAACGCTCATGCAAGGTGCCGAAAAACGATTTCGGCAGTACGCCGTCGCGGCCCATGGCGTAGAGCAGGCGCGAACCGCTGGCCTGGGCCGACAGACCCGAGGCGAACTGGCCCACAATCAGGCCGATCAGGAAGATCGAGACGAACAGGTCGCCGCCGATGTTGCGCGCAATTTCATAGGCCGCCGAGTCGACGCTGTCGAACTGGAACGACGGGTGGGCGATCTGCACGAAGTACGACACACCGACGAAAATCATGCCGCCAATCAGGGTGATCAGCATGATCGCCCGTGGAATGGTGCGGCGTGGGTCGCGGGTTTCTTCGGTGAGGGTGCTGACCGCGTCGAAACCGAGAAACGAGTAACAGGCGATGGCCGCACCGCTCATGATCAACGGCATCTGCATGTCGCCGTTGAAGAACGGTTTGATCGACCACAGCGGCGTGCTCGCATCGCCGCCGACGTAATGCACGCACAACGCGACGAAGGTGATCAGCACCAGGAACTGCACCAGCATCAGCAAGGCGTTGATGCCGTTGGCCAGTTTCAGGCCGACGATGTTGATCGCGCTGGTGATGCCGATGAACGCCAGTACCCAGATCCACTGCGGCACGGCCGGGAACGCCGAGTTGAGGTACGCCGCGCCGATCAGCCAGATCGCCATCGGCAGGAACAGGTAATCGAGCAGCACCGCCCAACCGGCGATGAACCCGAGTTTCGGGCTGATGGCTTTGCGCACATAGCTGTAGGCGGAACCGGCCACCGGGAACGCCGAGGCCATGCGCCCGTAGCTCATGGCGGTGAAAAACATCGCCACGAGTGCCGCCAGATACGCGGCGGGCACCATGCCGGCGGTGGATTGAGCGAGGATGCCAAAGGTGCCGAGCACAATGATCGGCGTCATGTAGGCGATGCCAAACAGCACCACCGACCCCAGTGACAGGGTGCGTTGCAAACGAGCCATGAGCGACTACTCCGGAATTATTAGATTTATGGCAGAGCCGAGTTCGGCGCAAATTTCGGGTGTTGCATTGTTGTTTTTTGGGTGATGGTCCAGCAGGTGTGGTGCCTATGAGGCCCTCTTCGCGAGCAAGCCCGCTCCCACATTGGTTTTGTGAACGCCCGAGATCAAATGTGGGAGCGGGCTTGCTCGCGAAGGCTCCCGCCCGGTCAGCATTGAATCCGGATCAACGAGCAGGAATCAGCAACTCCCGAAGTCCGCTGGCATGCTCAACCATCTCCCCCGGCAACTTCAGCCGCTGATCATCCAGATAGCGATAATCCTGGCGCGCCGCCGTCAACTGGTTCAGGTCCAGCTCCACCGCAAACTGTCCCTCTTCACGACCGGCCTCGAACAGCAGCGTGCCCAGCGGATCGACCAGCGCACTGCCACCGGCGAACAACAACCCGCCATCGCCCTCTTCCACCCGGTTGACCATCAGCGCGAACGCCTGGTTTTCCTGGGCGCGGGCCATGATCGCGGTGCGGTGGGTCGGGCCGTACGGGTCCATGTTGCCGTTGGTCACCAGCAGCAACTCGGCACCGAGTTGCGCCAGGGCGCGGGCGGTTTCGGGGAATTCGATGTCGTAGCAGATCAGCAAGCCGACGCGCACACCGTTCCACAGGCACGTGGCGTAGCGGTCGCCGGCCTCGAACACACCGCGATCCGACGCCCACAGGTGCGTCTTGCGGTATTTCAGCGCGATGCCTTCGGGGGTGATCAACAGCGTGGTGTTGTAGAAGCGACCGTCGTCGTTCTCGGCGGTGCCGACGACCACGGCGATCTTGCGCTCACGGACCGCAGCGACAATCGCGCTGACGGTCGGGCCGTCCAGCGGCTCGGCGACATCGGCCACGGACTCGGCGCTCGGGAAGCCCATCAAGTGGCTTTCCGGAAACATGATCAGTTGCGTGTCGGCGGCGCAGGCGTTGATCGCCTCCAGAGCACGTTCGAGGTTGTAAGCCGTGTCGTTGTCACGGCCCGCCAATTGGGCGAGTTCGACCTTCATGGGTATTCCTTGTTCTAAGGCCGGGCTGGGAGAAAGATTGCCCGGTCGCTGTCTGTGCGCCAGTATGCGCAGCAAGCAAGCGGCCGGGAAATCACGCCGCTGGGGTAACACGATAGGGGTAGATGCATGACACTCTCGTTGGACGACATCGCCTGGCACCGTTCGGTGGGGCAATTGATCGACGCCCTGGACAAGCCCAATTTCTGGACGCAGCTGTTGCGTTTGCTGGATCAGTACGTGCCCTGCGACAGTTGGGTGGCGCTGCTGTTCAGCGCCGACCAGCACCCGCAAGTGTTCGCCGAATGCCCCGGCGAAGACGGCGGCCCCGATCCGTTGTTCCAGGATTACCTGCGCGGCCTGTACCTGCTCGATCCGTTCTACATCGCCTGCCGCGAGCAATCGCGCACCGGTTTGTATCGCCTGTCGGAAGTGGCGCCGGAGCATTTCGAACTCACCGAGTACTATCAACGATACTTTCGTGTGAATGTCGTGGCCGACGAAATACAGTTTAATTGCCAGCTCGAAGGCGACCGTACGCTGTGCCTGTCACTGGGCAGCAAGCAGCGGTTCAGCGCGCAGCAGATAGCCTTGCTGTCGTTGATCCAGCCGTGGGTGCTCGGACTGTTGCGCCAGCGTCTTCCCTATGAGATCAACGAAGTGGTGGCCCTCGCCCCAGCGCCGGTACAAGGCGACTGGCGGGTGCAACTGGAAGCTTCAGTGCAGCAACTCAAAGGCGCGCAATTGACCGCCCGGGAGCTGGATGTCGGGCGTTTGATGCTCAGCGGCTGCTCCAGCAAGGAAATCGCCCGCAAACTGGAAATCTCCATCGAAACCGTGAAAGTCCATAAGAAACACATGTACAGCAAGCTGGGGATCAAGTCCCAGTCCGAGCTGTTTTCGATTTTTCTCCAGGCACAAAATGCCTGAAGTCGCACATCCCGTAGGAGCAAAGCTTGCTCGCGATTGCGGTTTCATATTCAGCATCAATGTTGACTGACCCAACGCCATCGCGAGCAAGCTCGGCTCCTACAAGTTTTGTGTGTAGCCATAATCATTGAGTCCGAACCCAAGGAAACCGTATGAGCCTGTCACTCCTGAGCCGCTACGCCTTCTTTGCCGTCTGTGTGATCTTCACCCTCGCCAGCCTGCCCTTCCTCGAACACGACTGGCTCTGGCCAATCACCGCCATCACCGGCGTGCTCAGCCTGATCGGCCTGTTCGATCTGATGCAAAGCCCTCACGCGGTGCGCCGCAACTATCCGATCCTCGGCAATATCCGCTATCTGGTCGAAGGCATTCGCCCGGAAATCCGCCAGTACCTGCTCGAATCCGACAGCGACGCCCTGCCCTTTTCCCGGTCCCAGCGTTCGCTGGTCTATTCCCGGGCCAAGAATGAAAGCGCCGACAAACCGTTCGGCACCCTGATCGACGTTTACCAGTCGGGCTTCGAATTCATCGGCCACTCCATGCGTCCGGCGCCGTTGAGTGACCCGAGCGGTTTTCGCGTGACCGTCGGCGGCCCGCAGTGCACCCAGCCGTACTCCGCGTCGGTGTTCAACATCTCGGCCATGAGTTTCGGCTCGCTCAGCGCCAACGCCATTCGCGCGCTGAACCAGGGCGCCAAGCTCGGCAACTTCGCCCACGACACCGGTGAAGGCAGCATCAGCCCCTATCACCGCGAACACGGCGGCGACCTGACCTGGGAGCTCGGCAGCGGCTACTTCGGCTGCCGCACCAGCGATGGCCGTTTCGACCCTGAACGCTTCGCCGCGCAGGCGCAAACGCCGCAAGTGCGGATGATCGAAATCAAGATGAGCCAAGGCGCCAAACCCGGCCACGGCGGCATCCTGCCCAAGCACAAAGTCACCAAGGAAATCGCTGCAACCCGCGGCATTATGATGGGCGAAGACTGCGTCTCGCCGTCACGCCACAGCGCGTTTTCCACGCCAATCGAAATGATGCATTTCATCCAGCAATTGCGTGAGCTGTCCGGCGGCAAACCGGTGGGCTTCAAGTTCTGCCTCGGTCATCCTTGGGAATTCATGGGCATCGCCAAAGCCATGCTGGAAACCGGGATCCTCCCGGACTTTATCGTCGTCGACGGCAAGGAAGGCGGCACCGGCGCCGCGCCCGTGGAATTCACCGATCACATCGGCGTGCCGATGCGTGAAGGTCTGTTGTTCGTGCACAACACCCTGGTGGGCCTGAACCTGCGGGACAAGATCAAGCTCGGCGCCAGCGGCAAGATCGTCAGCGCCTTCGACATCGCCAGCGTGCTGGCCATCGGCGCCGACTGGGCCAACTCGGCGCGCGGCTTCATGTTCGCCATCGGCTGCATCCAGTCGCAAAGCTGCCACACCAACAAATGCCCGACCGGTGTCGCCACTCAGGACACCTTGCGCCAGCGCGCATTGGTGGTGCCGGACAAGGCCCAACGCGTCTACAACTTCCACCGCAACACCCTCAAGGGCCTGGCCGAAATGCTCGCCGCCGCCGGCCTCGAACACCCGTCGCAGCTGTCGGCCAAGCACTTGGTGCGACGCATGTCGGCGACCGAGATCAAGCTGTTTTCCCAGCTGCATGTGTTCCTCAAACCGGGCGAATTGCTGACCGGTGAAGTGAATGGCGAGTTCTATTCGCGGATGTGGCAGATGGCGCGGGCAGACAGTTTTGAGCCCAACGAAGTGGCCGCTGCCTGAACCCGACGGCCCCGGCATTGCGCTTCACCACCGAAGCGATTTGATCGGGGCCGGCTCTTTGAACACGATGAAACCGTAATCGCCAATCAGGTAAATCCGGTAGTACTGGCTCTCAACCAGCGGCGGGAGATGCTGATACCCCACCCGCGTCGCATTGCGCCGCTCTCTTTCCATAACGACGTTAGTGATGCCAACTTTCGGCAGATTCTCGGCCAACATATAAAAATCGTTGCTCAGTAATGTTTTCAATACGGGTATCTGTTTGAACGTTGCGGCTGCACCCACTAGCCAGTAATCGGAGTAGGTATCGGACATGTAAATGAGTTTGGCCTCACGCAATTTCTGGTGTGACGCTATGTCGTACCCAAGACCGAATAGAGCGCTGGTGACGAAAGTTTTCTGCACCGTCAATACGCGCCCATACGCAAAAGACAGCGATAACATCGCCAACAATGGGATGAGCAATAACAGAGGCAGACGCTGATGGATCGATATCAGCACCAGATGGCTCAAATAGAACAAAAACACCAGAAGTACCGCAAATCCCATAAAGGTTCTCAGACCCACGTTGAAGTCGCGGAAAAACAAAGCGACCCCTGATACCAGGATCATGAGAACTGGAATTGTCAGCACACACACCAAGCCGACCAGAAATTTTTTCAGGCCACTTTCTTTCAGCTCGTTAATGGTCAATCCAAGGCGAATACTGCCGGCAATCGCGCACAGCACCAATCCGGCGAATACCCAGCCAAAGCCGCCATGGAGCAACAACATTACGTTATCAACCACCCGACCGAGGTTGATGAATGTTTGCACCAAAGGCCGCGCCGACCAATCCAGTAATTTCGTGCGATTCTGATCCATGAACGGATAAGCGCTGACACTGTAAATCAACCAGCCCAAAACCAGTTGAGCGAGCTTCCAGCCCAATAAACTACACCACCGCGACCATGCCACTTTGTCATTGGCGCACCTGAGTACTTCCATACAACACAAGCCCAGAAACACGTTCAAGCTGATTTGATAAAGCCCCAACGCCAACGCAATAAGGAATGCTGGCACCAGCCATTGCAGAGTTCGTGAAGGGTGATGAAAGGTGATTGCGTAAATCGCGGCCGAAACACTTAGTGCCATGGCCGGACCATCGTACTGATAGGACAAATTCTGCAAGAAGAACGGGTTGTACCAGAGTGGCAGCAGCACCAGACTGTCGGAGATGGTTGGGCGGCGGAAGTAGTGAAATGTGAGGCTTGTCAGAGCAGACGCCATAACCACCGTGGCGACCAACAACGGCAAGGGAAAAATGTTCGGTGAGGCATTACTGAAGGTCAGGATATTGTAGTAGAGCGCAGCAAATAAACGCCCTTGCTCGGGCCATTCCATACCGGTCGCTATACCATTTGTTAATAAGCGCCAGTTGTCATCAAGATAGGGAAAGTCCGCAAGCACCAACGGCAGAATATACAAAAAGGTTGCAAACAGAAAAAACACCCAGACCTGCCGGCGCCCGAGTTCCTTGATGAAAAAATCGCTGAAGCGCCCCATGTCAGCGCTCGCGCCGGTCTTTGCCGCCAACGATGTCTTTGACCACATAGCGCGGCCGATGCTTGGCTTCGATGTAGATCCGGCCGATGTACTCCCCGAGAATGCCGATGCCGATCAATTGCACGCCGCCGAGAAACAGAATGGCCGTCATCAGCGACGGGTAACCGGGCACGCTGTTGCCGTTGAGAATCTTGTCCAGCACCATGTACACCGCGTACAGCACGGCGAAGATCGACACAGCCCCACCGACGTAAGTCCATAGCCGCAAAGGCACGGTGCTGAACGAGGTCACGCCTTCCAGTGCCAGGTTCCACAGTTTCCAGACGTTGAATTTGCTATTACCCGCCACGCGCGGGGCGCGCTCGTATTCGACCACGACGGTGTTGAACCCGGCCCAGGACAACACGCCTTTCATGAACAGCTGATGCTCGGGCAGTGCACGAATCACATCGACCACCTTGCGATCCATGAGACGAAAATCGCCGACGTTTTCTTCGATACGGGTGTACGAAATTCGATTCAACAGGTGATAGAACAACGATGCGCTGTGGCGTTTCAGATAACTGTCGGAATGACGGTCCCGACGTTTCGCCAGCACCACGTCAGCGCCTTTTTGCCATTGCTCGATCAGCAACGGGATGACGCTGATCGGGTCCTGCAGGTCGACGTCCATCGGGATGACCGCGTCGCCGGTAGCATGTTCCAGGCCGGCGAACAGCGCGGGCTCCTTGCCGAAGTTGCGGGAAAAATTGATCAGCATGACCTGATCGTCTGCTTGCGCCAGGGCGGTGGCCTGTTCGGCCGTGCGGTCGGAACTGCCGTCGTTGATGAACAAAATCTCCACCTCGGCATCGAGCTTCAACTCACGCCGCACAGCCTGGTAGAAAATATCGATCGCCTGCTCTTCGTTGAACACCGGAACAATGAGCGAGATTTTCATGCGTCACGCTCGCGAAACACCACGTACTTGGAAAACAGGAAACCGAACACCAGACTCATCGCAGAAAACATCGCCACGGTGAGCAAACCATGTAACCGCCACAGGTCACCGGCATAGCCGACGCCAAAACTCAACGCCCCCATCGCCGCCATGAACAGCAGATAACCGCCGACCGACATTTTGCTATCAAAGGTGTAGAGCGCATTCATGTAGAAGGAAAACGAAGCCGCTACGCAGAACGCCGCCAGATTGCTCACAGCCTGACGCAACCCCGCTGCGACGCTGAGCAGGAAAAAAATCTGCCAGTGAATAAGGGTGTTGGCGACCCCGATCACCGTGTAGCTGGACAACCCTTTCCATAAACGTCTCATGCTGACAGTCCTTTATTGGAACCTTGTAATCCCATACGTATTGGAGCTTGTCTACTGTCAGAAATCGCAGGTTCGTGTGCCTTTCAGACCAGTGGTAAGGGCCTGAGGCACAGGCAGGAGACATTCCGAAATACCCCGGCTTTGCAATTGCGAGCGAATCAGTCCACCCTGCGCGCCGCCGATGAGCGGCATGTAATCTTTGTCGTCTTCGACTACTCCTTTGTTCAACACCCCGTTTACGAGCCTGCCGTCATGACGTTAGCGCGCGATCACCGGATCGACTTTTTTCGCGGTCTGGCACTGATCTTCATCTTCTGGGATCACGTGCCCCACAACCCTTTGGGTCAAATCACCTTGCGTAACTTTGGCTTCAGCGATGCGGCCGAAGTCTTCGTGTTCCTGGCCGGGTATGCGGCGGTGCTGGCCTACGGCAAAGTCCTGGCGCGGGAAGGATTTCTCATCGCCTGCGTGAAAATCCTGCGCCGTGCCTGGGTGCTGTATGTGGTGCACATTTTTCTGCTGGCGATGCTGATGGGCATCGTGTTCTTCGCCAACAGCCATGTGGAAACCCGCGATCTGGTCGAAGAAATGGGCATGCACCACTTCATCAGCGACCCGCAACAGGCCTTGATCGATGAACTGCTGCTGCGCTTCAAACCCAACCTGATGGACCCGCTGCCGCTGTACATCGTGCTGCTGGCAGGGTTGCCGCTGGCGCTGCCGATACTGGTGCGCAAGACCTGGGTGGTGGTGGCGATGTCGGTGGCGTTGTACCTGATGGTGCCGTTGGCCGACTGGAATCTGGCCGCGATCAAGGACGGCGTGTGGTACTTCAACCCGGTTGCCTGGCAATTGCTGTTTGTCCTCGGCGGCGCCGCCGCGATTCACTCACAACGACCGCGCTTGCCCGAGAGCCGACCGTTAATCCGTCAGCCGTTGTTCATGACGGCAGCGGTGTACGTTGTGGTCACCGGCGTGTTGACTGTGTTGTGGCGCTGGCCGCAGATTCACGACGCTCTGGTGCCGTCCGGCCTGAGCAACCTGATCTACCCGATCAGCAAGACCAACCTCTCGCCTGCGCGTCTGCTGCACTTTCTGGCGCTGGCTTATGTCACCGCCAAATTGCTTCCCGATACGGGCTGGACGCAGAATTGGCTGGCACAGCAAAGCTGTCGCATGGGGCGTTTCTCGCTGGAGATTTTCTGCCTGGGCGTGTTGCTCGCACCTTTGGCGGACATGCTCAACGCCTTGACCAACGACGCCTTCGCCATGCAAATCTTCACGGCGCTGGTGGGTGCGGGGTTGATGGCGTTGCTGGGGGCATGGCTGGAGTTCAACAAGCGTTTGAACCGACCTTCGACGGTGGCCGTTGCCTAAGTGTTTTTTGTGGCGAGGGAGCTTGCTCCCGCTGGGTCGCGCAGCGGCCCCAAAAAATGGGACTGCTGCGCAGTCCAGCGCGAGCAAGCTCGCTCGCCACAAGGTGTCATGTAAAAAGGCTTATTGAGCCGAACGCACCGCACCTTGCGAAACATTGGTCGGTTGCAGCTTGAACATGTAGAACAACACCGTCAGCAACACCAGGAACGCAGGGCCCACATACAGCGCCACGCGGGTGTCCGGGAAGTACGCCATCAAGCCAACCACCAGCACCAGGAACGCCAGCGCCAGATACGAGCTGACCGGGTACAGCCACATGCGGTATTTCAGGCCGGCACGTTCACTGGCACTCAGGCCTTTGCGGAATTTCAGCTGGGCCAGCAGGATCATTACCCAGGTCCAGATCGCGCCGAAGGTGGCAATCGCCGTCACCCAGATGAAGACTTTCTCCGGCACCAGGTAGTTGAGCAGCACGCCCAGCAGCAACGCACCAATCGACAGCAGCAACGCGCGACGCGGCACGCCGTTGTTCGAGGTCTTGGCGAAACCGGCCGGAGCCTGACCATTCTGCGCCAGGCTGTAGAGCATGCGCCCGGTGCTGAAGATGCCGCCGTTGCACGACGACAATGCTGCGGTGATCACCACGAAGTTGATGATGCCGGCAGCGGTCTTGATGCCCAGACGCTCGAAGGTCATCACGAACGGACTGCCTTGGGTACCGATTTCGTTCCACGGGTAGATCGACAGGATCACGAACAGCGCACCGACGTAGAACAGCAGAATCCGCCAGAACACCGAGCCGATTGCGTCGGGAATGGTCTTCTGCGGGTTCTTCGCTTCACCGGCAGTCAGGCCGATCATCTCAACGCCCAGATAGGCGAACATGACCATCTGCAGCGACATCAACACGCCTTGCACGCCGTTAGGCATGAAGCCGCCGTGCGCCCACAGGTTGGAAATCCCCAGCGCCACGCCGTCATTGCCGAAGCCGAAAGCGATGACGCCGATACCGCCGAACACCATCGCAATGATGGTGACGATCTTGATCAGGGCGAACCAGAACTCGAATTCACCGAAGGCCTTGACCGCGATCAGGTTGATCGAGCCCATGCTGACCAACGCCGCCAGCGCCCAGATCCAGCGCGGCACCTCGGGGAACCAGACACCCATGTACACCGCCACGGCGGTGATCTCCGCGACACACGTCACCAGCCACAGGAACCAATAGTTCCAACCCGTGAGGAAGCCGGCCAGCGGGCCGAGATAGTCTTGGGCGTAACGGCTGAACGAACCGGCAACCGGGTTGTGCACGGCCATTTCACCGAGCGCACGCATGATCACCAGGATCGCCAGACCACCGATGATGTAAGACAGCATGATCGCCGGGCCGGCCATTTCAATGGCCTTGGCCGAACCAAGAAACAGACCGACGCCGATACAGGCACCGAGCGCCATCAGGCGAATATGCCGTTCGCCGAGTTCGCGTTTGAGCGGACCGCCCTGAGCGGTGTCGCCGTGGGGCAGAGGATTGCCTACGGACATGGGGTACAACCTCGTCTTGTTATTGGATATGACCACCGAGTGGCGAAGCGTTGACCGATAAGCCATGGCTTGCCGTAACCGGGCCTGCCTCGTGGGCAGAACCGTCTCGCAGGATGGAAACCTGCGAGATCAGCGGGTGTGCAGTATAAAAAGCTGCCGCAAGCGGTTTTCACTCTATAAACCACAAAAATCAGGTGTAACTCGCGATTAAATCGGGATTTACGGAGAAGGATTGTCTGGGGTTTGTAGGATTTTTCGCTATTGGAGGCGGTGGCGAGTATTGCACGGTATTGGTGCAGCGTCATGTCCCCACGTGGACCATATTTACCCACTGGAAACGTCTAAATCAGCACTTCCAGCTTGCATCAATCCCTGTGGCGAGGGAGCTTGCTCCCGCTCGGCTGCGCAGCAGTCGCAAATCCAGACAACCGGTTTATTCAGACAAATTCCAATTGCAGAATTTGGGGCCGCTACGCAGCCCAGCGGGAGCAAGCTCCCTCGCCACAGGAGCTTGCTTTCCTGTAGAGATTTCGGACTTCTCCCACAAACGTTGCAACTGCATGTAGTCCGGTGAGCAACTAGATTCAGAAGAAGCCTCAGCAAAAGGACGCAAGGAATGCTTCCCCACCCAAACTCACACTTACTGCGCCAAGGACGTTTTTCCGAATCAGGCCGGGCCTATCTCATCACTGCCGTTGTTCATCAGAGACGCCCCATATTCAGCAATTGGAATCTGGGGCGTTTGTTAGTAGCCGAACTCAGACGCGCTCACGATCAGGAAAAAGTGAACTCGATTGCCTGGGTGATCATGCCTGACCACTTCCATTGGCTCGTCCAAATCGAACAATGCACCTTGGCGCAACTCATGCAAACCACCAAGTCCCGTAGCACATTGACGATCAACCGGGTATTGAATCGGAATGGTGCATTCTGGCAAACCGGCTACCACGACCGGGCAATACGCGATGGAGAAGACTTACGGCCTTTCGCCCGCTACATCGTTGCTAATCCACTACGTGCAGGACTGGTGGAACAAATCGGTGATTATCCGCTCTGGGATGCCTGCTGGCTCTGACAACAATCTTCTGCTGACTTTGTGGCGAGGGAGCTTGCTCCCGCGCCACAGGTCCAGAAGTTGGCCGATAGTTGGATCCTCACAATTTTTTCACCAACGCCAACCACCGACTAAGCTTCAGACAAGTCCGATCAATCTGCGTGAATGGATCAGTCGACTATGGGCGCTTTATGGCAAACCGATTCGAGTAAAACCGTGGTTCCGACTGAACGTGTGGATGAAGCGCCATTACCTGAAAAACCTCCTCGCAGCCGCGTCAAGCACGGCTGGAAGGCGTTTTGGCTGTTGCTGCTGATTATTGCGATTGTCGTAGGCCTGGCTGCCGCCAAGGAAATGCGTACGTCGCGGTTTCAGTCCCGGGAAGTCAGCAAGTTTGCCAAAACCCTGAGTTATGAGCTCAAACCCGGCCCCAGCGACGCGATTCACTACCCCGGTGCCGGCCCGTTCGATCTGCGCCTGGGCTACAGCTCGCTGGGCGAATTCCTGCCGAGATTGCTCAAGCGCGATTACGTGATCACCGCCCAGACGCGTTTTTCCCCGGCGTTGATGAACTACACCGACAAGGGCCTTTTCGTACCCTATTCGGAGAAGATCCAGGCCGGTCTGTCGATCACCGATTGCAAGGCGGCACCGCTGTATCAATACAATTATCCGCAACAGCTTTATTCCAGCTTCGACACGATCCCGCCGGTAGTCGTCAACAGCCTGCTGTTCATCGAAAACCGCTTCCTGCTCGACCCGCGTCAACCCTTGGCTAACCCGGCGGTGGATTGGCCACGGTTCGGCATGGCGGCGTATACCCAGATCGCCAAGATGCTGCACCTGCCCGGTCAATCGGCGGGTGGCAGCACACTGGCGACGCAACTGGAGAAGTACCGGCATTCGCCCGATGGCTTGACTGCGTCTGGCGGCGAGAAGATCCGCCAGATGATTTCCGCCAGCGTGCGCGCCTATCAGGACGGCCCAGACACCCTGAAGGCCCGGCAGAATGTCGTGCGCGACTACCTCAACAGCGTGCCGCTATCAGCGGTGCCAGGCCACGGTGAAGTGCACGGCATGGCCGAGGGGTTGCGCGTGTGGTACGGCGCCGATTTCAACCAGGCCAACGAACGCCTGGCCAGCGAGGCGACGGATCCAAAAAGCCTGGCCGATAAAGGTCTGGCCCTGCGCGAAATGCTCTCGTTGATGATCGCCCAGCGCCGTCCTTCCCATTACCTGACCAAGGGCCGCGATGAACTGGCCGAACTCACCGACAGCCACATCCGCTTGCTGGCCCAGAACAACGTGATCGATGCGCCGTTCGCCGCTGCGGCACTGGCCAGCAAAGTCACCTACCGCGACTGGGCGACCCAGCCGACCATGCAACCGATCGAAACCAACAAAGGCATCAGCGTTGCGCGCAGTCGATTGGCAGGCTTGCTCAACCGTCCGTTGTACGACCTCGACCGCCTCGACCTCTCGGCTACCAGCACCCTGCAAGGTGAACTGCAAACCCAGGCCACTGCCTACCTGAAAAAACTCGCCGACCCGGCCTATGCCACCGAAATCGGCCTGATGGGCGAACGCTTGCTGACCCCCACCAGCACCACCCAAGTGCGTTACAGCTTCACCTTGTTCGAGCTGACCCCGGACGGTTCGCGGGTGCGGGTACAGACCGACAGCACCGACCAGCCGTTCGACATCAACGAAGGCAGCAAACTGGAACTGGGCTCCACCGCAAAAATGCGGGTAATGACCACTTACCTGCAAATCATCGCCGAGTTGCACGATAAATATGGCGACATGAGCGTCCCGGATCTGAAGAAAGTCGAAGTGCCGGAGCAGGACCGCCTCAGCCGTTGGGTCGTCGACTACCTGATCCAGAACAAAGACCGCAGCCTGCCGACCTTGCTCAGTGCCGCGCTGGACCGTAAATATTCCGCCAGCCCCGGCGAGGCGTTTTTTACCGGTGGCGGTTTGCACACGTTCCATAACTTCCGCAAGGAAGACAACGGTCGCCTTCCGACCCTGCGCGACGCCCTGCGTGAATCGATTAACCTGCCTTTCATACGCCTGATGCGCGACCTGGTGCGCTACACCACTTATTCCGGCCCAGGCAACAGTGCCGAACTGCTCAAGGACGACCGCGACCCGCGACGTCAGGAATACCTGGCTTCGTTTGCCGACCGCGAAGGCACCTCGTTCCTGCTCAAGTTCTGGAAAAAATACCGCAACAAGGACACCCAGGCGCGGCTCGAAACGTTCCTCGACAGCATGCGCCCGACGCCGATCCGCCTGGCCGCCGTGCACCGTTACTTGCTACCGCGGGCCAGCCAGGAAAGCTTCAATACCTTCGTGCGCTCGCATCTGACAGGCGCCAAGCTCACCGAGAAGCTCACCGACGATCGCCTTGTGCGGCTCTACGATGCCTATGGCCCCGGCACTTACGACCTGCCTGATCAGGGCTTCATCGCCAAAGTGCACCCGCTGGACCTGTGGATGATGGGCTACTTGCTGACCCACCCCGACGCCACCTTCAAGGACATCGTCAAAGCCAGTCAATTCGAACGCCAGGAGGTCTACAGCTGGCTGTTCAAGAGCCGACACAAAGGCGCCCGCGACAACCGCATCCGCACCATGCTGGAGATCGAGGCGTTCCTCGACATTCACCAGCGCTGGCAAAAAGTCGGTTACCCGTTCGACCATCTGGTGCCGTCGCTGGCCACCGCCATCGGTAGCTCTGGCGACCGTCCGGCAGCCCTGGCCGAGCTGATCGGCACCATCCTCAACGACGGTGTGCGCATGCCGACGCTGCGCATCGACAGCCTGCATTTCGCCGCGAACACGCCATATGAAACCCAATTGATCAACGACCCGGATGCCGGCAAACGGGTGATGCCATCCGAAGTCGCCACCGCCATGCGCGAAGCCCTCTCGCAAGTCGTCGACGCCGGCACCGCAAGACGGGTTTCGGGCAGTTTCAAATTACCCGACGGCACACCGCTGGCCATGGGCGGCAAGACCGGTACCGGCGACAACCGTATCGAAGCCATCGGCTCGGGCGGGCGAATTCTCAGTTCGAAATCCCTCAACCGCACAGCTACATTCGTGTTCTACATCGGCGATACCCACTTCGGCACGCTGACCGCGTTCGTACCGGGACGCTCGGCGGAAAACTTCACCTTCACCTCGGCGTTACCGGTGCAGGTGCTCAAGGGGATGGCACCGATTCTGACGCCGTATCTGCAACCGGGTACGCACACGATGTGCGAGCCAAACACGAGGACGGCTGTTCGTTGAGCAAGGTTCAACATTTGGGGCGCAATGGCGGTAAATATATATTTTTCACTCCCTGATTTTGTGAGCGTCATAGCGCCTCCCACACTTTTACCAACCATTTTTTGAGCTTTTTTCGCGCATGCCATTTGCCTAGTCTGGTCGTTCCATACTGATCAACGGACGATCATGCAATGCCCAATCTTCCCCAGGCGATCCAGGGATCTGCCCAGCCTTCAATTGCCCCATCCGATACCAGCGTTCACTTCGAAACGGTCAGCAAGGCCATTCCCGCGTGGCTGCGCAGCACCTCCATGGCCCGCGCCAGCGCCCTGAAAACCGTCAGGCTCAGCCTTCCTGAATGGCACAAAAACGCTTCGCCAGCCGATCACCGCAGCTTGAAGAATGCGGTCAAGCTCGGCTGGACCGCGCAAAACGATGTCGATAAGGCGTTGCGTGGTTTGCAGGATGTGAAGGCCTTTGCCAAGCCGCTGTTGCAACAGGCATTGAAGGAGCGCTATAGCGTTGAGGACGATGTCGAGGACACCTGGCTGCGACTGTATGCGCCGGTGAAATCACCGTGGTGGGTGCATGACTTCGGATCAGGCACTCGCAGCCGCACCCTCTCCTTGCTTGACGCGGCGCTGCATAATTTTTCCGACGGCGAGACCTTCAGCACCGACTCCGAATTCATTACCCGTCCCAATGCCGCCGGACACTTCGCGGTAAAAAGCCTCAAGCACAAAATCAGCATTGAGCAGTTCAAATCCCTGTGCCGGGAACTGGACCTCGGCGCCCGCTACGAAAAGCATCTGAACGAGTATTTGCTTTCCAGCAACAGCGTGGCCAACAACGTGTTGCGCCATAAAGTCATCCTCAGTCAGAAGAGCACGCTCAATGCAGCGGCACGCATGGCGCTGATGAAACAGGACATTGACCAGGACGCCTACGAGGTCGTGCAGGGCATGCTCGATGACCGCAGAAACCTGCAATGGCAGGGGCAACCCGTTGGCTATTACAACCTGTGCATGATGGATGCATCCCTGACCGGCGTTGTCCTGATCGCACCCGATGTCTCCACTGCCATTGCCCCTGTCCCGGTGATCGCGTACATCCCCCATGATCCGCAGCACCCGCTCAAACAATACGCGTCGCCGCTCGAATTCATGGCGCAACTGACGCGGCAATTGCGCGATGGCTCGTCGCCCGAAAGCTACCAGCAGTTCTTCAGCCAGTTTGTCGACCAGCAACAACGCGGGCATTTTTTTGCGGGGTTGAATGAGCGCCTGAGCAAAGTCAAATGGCACCCCGCCGCGCCCGGCACCAACCTGCCGAGCTGGCGTGAAACGCCTGTGGACAATCCCAATCTGCAATTCGGTCTGTCGAAGGTTCAGGACGATCGCCAGACCAGGTTCAACGGTGATCTGTGGGCCTATTTCTACCGGCAGAAACTCAACAAGATCCTCAACGATGCCAAGGAAATCGCGATCTCCACCGAATACGCCGACCGCATGGCCCGCTGGGCCTGGTGGGACAATCTGGAGAAGATGCTTTCGGACATGCTCAACGCCGCGCTGCTGGTGGCAATACCGTTCGTACCAGGCCTGGGCACCCTGATGCTGGCCTACACCGCGTATCAACTGACCGACGAGGTGGTCGAGGGCATCGTTGATCTGGCCGAAGGTCGCTTGGCCGAGGCTGGCGAGCAAGCTATCGGTGTGCTGGAGAGTGTTGTGCAGTTGGGCGCGTTCGCCGCTGGGGCGACACTGGGCAACGTTGCACGGACAAAACTCTCGCCGTTTTTCGAAGGGCTCAAACCCGTGCAAACGCCCGACGGTCGGACACGGTTGTGGAACCCCGACCTCACCCCCTATCAACAACCAGACGTGGGCTTGCCAACGCAACTCAAACCCGATGGTGCGGGTATTTACCAGCATCAAGGCCAACAGATTCTGCGGCTGAACGGCCAGCTGTTCGAATTGAAAGCAGACCCGGTAACCGGGCAATACCGAATCAAACATCCGCAGCGATCCAATGCCTACGCCCCGACCCTGCGGCACAACAGTCAGGGTGCCTGGGTCAGCGAGACGGAGAACCCGCGCAACTGGGAAGGCACGCCGCTGATGCGCCGAATCGGTCACACCACCGATGCTTTCAGTGACGAGCAACTGGAGCGAATTCGCTTGATCAGCGCCACTAAAGAAACCGCGCTGCGCAGGATGCATATGGAGAACGCGCCCCCGCCACCATTGCTGATCGATACCTTGCAGAACCTCGGTGCACCGGTGGCTCGCATTGCTCAGTCCGCCAATATCGCCTCGCTGTTCAGCGAATTCCCCGGGTTGCCTGAAGCCGTCGCGGAAAAAATCTACTACGGCGCCACAGCGTCCGAGCGCCAGCAGATCGCACAAAACCAGCGCCTGCCGCTGCGCATGAAAACCCAGGCGCGCGAGCTGCTGTTCGAGACGCAAGCGGTCCGCGCCGCCCAGGGTTTGTATAACGATGCACTGATCAACGTCGACACCGAGCGCCTGGTGCTGGGCTCCTTGCGCATCAACACCGACACCTTCGGTAGCCTGCGCATCGAGATCCGCCAGGGCACGTTCGATGGCGAACTGCGTTGCAGCGCCGGGCCTGAGAACGCCAGGCAGGTGCGGGTCATGATTCACGAACCCTCAGGGAAATATCAGGTGCGCGATGCCGCAGGCCTGCCAATCCACGATGCTGACGGGTTCCTGCCCGCCCTGCTCCATGCCATGGGCCAGGAAGGGCAAAGTGCCTTGGGCTACCGGCCGGGTGATGGTGAGTTTTTCAGGGAATGGATCATCGCCAAGACCGCACCGCCAAGCGAGCGCCGTACGGTACTGGCCATGCCGCCCGTACGACCGGTCGCCGAGCATGAAACGATGCTGTTGGTTCGTGGTGGTGGCGTAAGCAGAGAAGCAAGAACCCTGCATGAACGTATTCAGGATCTCCATCAGAATTTCAGTGAGCGTGAAGTCGATACGTTCGCCAATGCCCTGATAGAGCAAGGTCAGCCATTGAGTGTCATTGAGCAGCAAGCACAGGACCTTCAGGAACTGCGGGAGATCCTCAATACCTGGGAATACCGGCAGCCGGATGAGCTGATACACCGAAGCGACGGATTTCGAGACGGTGGCGGACGGCGTATCTGTGAGGCTTTGATCGATTGTTTCGAACGAAACAATACGGATCTCGGCAATCGTACCGATCCGATGAGTTATTCCCTTGATCTATCCCCAAAGACGCTGCCACTGGACCTGGAAACCTGGTGGTCCAGACGCCCCGATCTGGAAAAGTTCTTACACAAAGTCACGGTACTGAAACTCGACAACACGCGCTTTTCCGGCAAGGCGAACGGTTTATTGAGTGCCTTCCCCAACCTTCGCGAACTGAGCGCGAAAGGTTGCGAGCTGACACGCCTGCCGGAAAATATTGGCGCCATGCATCGGCTGGAGCGCCTGCGCCTGAGTGACAACGAGATCGTGCTGGACGCCCCCGCCGTCGAGCAACTGAAGCACCTGACCTATCTGGAAATCCTGCGTCTGGATGAAAACCCTCTGGGCAGGGTTGTGGATATCTCCCGTATGCCGAGGCTGAAGGTCGTGGGACTGAGGGACACGGTGATAACGACCTGGCCCAAAGGCACGTTGAGTAAAACCAGGCCACGAGGATTTCTGCTGGACCTTCGAGACAATCCGATCAGCCTGATTCCCGAGGTGGTGCCCGGTTCGCCACAGGCCTGGGTGGTGGCACGCACCCGACTGGACGTCGGCAACCTGTCGGAATCGAATCAGATGCGCTACCAGGAAATCCGACGCTCGATGGCATTGCCTCCGGAACCCATCGTGCCCTCCAACAGTCAGGGCCAGTGGGTCGTCAATTCCAACTACAGCGCGGACCTCTGGAACGATGTGCCCGGCTGGGGCGTCGACCGCGCCAATATCTGGTCGGAGCTGGGGGATGAGCCCCGGGCCGTGCGCTTCATGACTGTGTTACTGGAATCCCAGGACTCGGCCGACTATCGGGCCGGCGGCCAGGCGCGAGAGCAGTTGCTACAGCGCGTCTGGCGCATGCTTGATGCGATATACGTCGACAGCGACCTGCGGGAAAAACTGTTCACCATGGCCATCGCGCCCGTGGAGTGTGCCGACGCCGGTTCGCAACTGTTCAATCACATGGGCATCCAGGTACTCGCCTACGAAGCTCACGCGTACTCTACCGATCCGGCGCAGCTGGAGCAAAAACTGGTGACGCTGGCCAAAGGCGCGGCGCGGCTGGAGCAAGTGAATGACATTGCCCGGGCCGATGTCGCCAGTCGCGGCGGCAACCCTGATGAAGTGGAAGTCTATCTGGCTTATCAAACCGGCTTGGCGCAACGCCTCGGCTTGCCCTGGCAATCAGAGGGCATGCTTTACCGTCGCGTATCCGGCGTCACTGACGCGATGATTGATCAAGCGTATGACACGGTATTGGCCTTGGGCGAAGGCGATGGGCTGGTCAACCGAATGCTTGAACAGGACTTTTGGGAAACCCATTTGCACGAGCGATACCCGACCCGCATGGAAAGCAATAAACGGCGCTATCAAGACCTGTCGGACCAACTGGAAACCCTGCGAATCACCCAACACGAATGGGTAGAGTCGACTTCGGGTGCGCGGAAAGCCGAGCTGCGAGAACAGCTCCAATCACTCATGAATGGTTTGCCCGCAGCGGACACCGTGGTGTTTGCCGATGAGCCCATCAGTGAAGCCAGATACGACGGACTGCTGGTGGATCTCGGTGACCAAGAAAAAGAACTGGCCAGGCGCTTGACCCGAGCAGCCCTGCGCAAAGTGGGTCAATGACAACCTTCACGACATGACCCGCCAGCAGCCTGACGATTGGCCCAAGCGTCAGGCTGCCTCATTTCAAGGCGCAGCGGCAGTAAAGATCAGCTGGACATTACCGAAGTACTGCCCCGGTTTGTAACCGCCGGCCGGCACTTTCGGCTGGATTTCCAGCGCAAAGCGTCCACCCGCCATGGCCTGATCTGCCGACACCACTTCCCGAGGTCGCGGGTCATGGCTCAACTCCCGACCATTGAAGCTGACGCGCAAGTAGATGTTCTGGTCGTCGCGCCCATTGGACAGGTAAGGCTCGGCTTCCAGCCGTGCCTCGATCGCACTGGTGTCGTGCCTGACGTCGAAATTCTTGCGCAGGCCCTCCAGCGATTTGCTGTGGATGTTCCAAGGCAATACCTGTTCGCGATGTATCCAGTCCACTTCCGCCGGAATCACGTAAAACCCCAGCGTCGGTATGTCCACCGAGACCTCGAACCTGTGTTCTTCCCGAGCCGCGAACGCCAGGGTACTCACCAGCGCCATCACGCCAGCGCACATGCCGATGGCTGATTGCTTGATCATGTCTGCTACCTGTCACGTCAAAAACAAAATCGCGAGCAAGCACATGCCACCCGCCCCTGCGCTGTTACTGGCTGGCAATGCGCAGCGCTTTTTTCGAGGCGCCCTCGACCAGATTGAAACGGTACTCACGACCGGGTTTCTTTTCGAACTCGAAGGTTTTTCCCGCCAGGATGTGATGCTTGGTGACCGGCTCACACTCGGTTTCGTTCTTCAGCGAGCAGTTGCGAAACTCATCGATCAGCACCACGGTGTTGCCGTTGTTACGCACGCGGTAAACGCCGGCACTGTCATCGATCACGCTGTCGAAGCGGCTGTTTTTCGGACGCACGAAGAACACCGTACCGAAACCGGTCATGACGTTGACGCCCGCCGACAGGTTCTCTTTGTAGGCCTCCCGTTCTTCACTCGACACGGCGAACTCGTCTTCTTTCTCCGGCACCACCGGCACGAAGCGCACGCGAAAATATCGCTCGGTGTCGCGGTCCCCCAAGTGCAACAGACGCGTGCCCTGCATGCCTTTGGCCGGCACGATCAGCCGTGCGGGGCTGGCCATCAAACCATCCCGGCCACTGCCGTCCGCTTGCGTCCTGACCGGTATTTCCTGGTGCCCACCATCGGCGTCGTAAACGATTTCGAGGATGTTGACCTTGACGAACGCCGTGCTGTCACCGCTGTTGAACACGCGTTTGAGGTAGGTGCTCTTTTCGCCGTCCAGATAGTCATACACCGTGCCGACGTTAATCTGCGGCCCGGCCGAAATGGCCAGGGAAAAACCGCTCAAACCCATCAATAGCAACACACGCTTCATACCCATAAACCTCTTCATATTGAACACAACGCAAGCGCTCGGCCCATCAGACTTCCGAATCCCAGATCACAACGACAACGCCGGAATACTTTCCGCCTATCCCTTCACCGGGGCGCAGCATGTTCGCCATCGAATGGGGCGGGACTTCGAAATGCAGTGTTCCCGGTGCTCGATCCACATAGAAGCCAGGTTTGAAATACAGCTCATTCCCCGCACCCGTTTTCAGTCGTAAACGCCTGACAGGTTGGCCGGAAAGATCGGTGATGCCATTGGGCATGCTGACACTGACGAACAGCTCGACTCGACGCCTCGTCTCTATGTCCTCCAGTGCGCACTCGCCATTTACTCCAGGTCCGCAGCCCATCAGCATCTTGAAACGCGACGAGGCCGAGATATTGAAAGTCTGGTCGCGGAACAGGTTTACGGGCCGACGTCCGGACTGCAACCAGCCTTGCCAACCGCCCGCCGGGACCAGCTGGATTTTTTCACCGCCGGGAGGGATTTCGACTTTCAGGGTGTGCTGAACCTCCAGGTTAAAATCCAGGATCAGGTCAGAGTCGTTCGGAATCATGACGTCGCCGAAGTCGAAATCGCCGCCAGGGCCAAGGCGATAACTCAAGCTCCCGGTGTAATGCCCCGACGACATTTCCAACGGATTTGGCGTACGCAGTTCGTAGGCAAAATCCAGATAGGTGTACGTCATGGCAGGGATTGGGAACCTGGCGATTTTGACGCAGGTGCGCTCATCCGGGGCTTTCCAGAAAAAAGCGTAACTATTGTCGCTGTAAAACCCCATTCCAGTGGTTGTGCACGGAGGCGCTGGATTCACCCAGCTTCCACCGTTCCATAAGCGACTGTGCCCTTCACCCGCATTGGGCGCGCCGGTCAGTTTGACGGCGGTATCACTCAAGACATGATTGGACCCGACGCCGGAGATACGCACTTCGACGGTTTTGGATTCATTGGTATCCACATTGGTAACGGTCAATGACCGCCAACCCCCCGGCACCTTGAACATCGCACTGTCGCGTGGACCCGCATTGGCTTGAATCGCCTTGTTCGATTCGAGTCGTGTCATCAGACGGATACTGAATGTATCGCTGTTGCGGCAGATATCCGGGTAGTACTCACAGTAGCCCGTGGACGGTGTCTGATTGATGAACTTGTTGCTCTGCGGGTTGGCGGAGTCGGGGGTAAACAACGCCCTGATTTCCTTATTCACCGCCTCGGCCGAAGGCGCCACAAACAGCGCCAGCACGCACAACCATTGCGGCAGAAAAGTCTTGAGATTCACCATTCAACTGGCCTCCTGTCGAGTGAATGAGGCATCCGCCAACGTGTCCGGCGAGCAGCGTAAATCACCAATCATCAACACATTGTTTTCACTGCGGTGCTTGTCGGTATCGAGCCGGAACTGGCAGAGCAACTGGTCGGCATAGCGCACTTGCAGGGTGGGCGAGCCGGCATGCATTTCCATCGAGAAGAAACCATCAACTTCACTCACGCCACGGCTGGCGTGATTGATCACATGGTGGCCCTTGAGCGGGCGACCTTGCGGGTCGAGCAGGCGTCCCAGCACGGTCAGGGTTTTCATAACGCGCACCTTGCGGTACTCCACGCCGCCCTTGTTCAAGTGATAACGCGAGCGCGCCGGCTCGATACTGGCCGCCGGTACGTGATTGCCCTCGAAGTCGAAACTGACCGAGCTGTTCCTGTAAGCCGTCAGAGGAATGAAATTGCGACCCGGGCGCAACGCTGCACTGCCACCGCTGAGGTCGTCGGCACGCAAGGCGACGCCGTCGATATCGGATTCGACGTCGACGATCATCCCCGCTCCGCGTCCCTGATGCTGACTGGTCAGGGCCAGTTGCCGGGCGCCGACCACCAGCGTGCTGTCGAGGTTCAGGCCACCGGTAAAGTTGTCGTTGAACGACGACCTTTGGATGAAACCGTCGCCGTTGATCTCATCGGTCCGGAAGTTCGCCAGGCTCGACAGACCGACACCATAGGTATCGGTAAGCGCAGTCACCGAGACGCTTTGCAGTACGTGGTCCTGCAGGTCCTGGCGGAAACCGACGGACGCGTTGTTGTCACGACTGCCGTCACTTGCGGTGCGACTGCCGATGCTGCCGGAAATCTGCTGGCCCGGACGACCCAACGCCATGTTGACACTCAGGTCGACCCCTCGATTGCGCGCATCGCCGCTGCTGAAGCTGCCCGGACGATCAAACAGCGATAACCGCCAGTTGGCATCGCTGCCGAACAATACGGTGCGTTGCGTCCAGCCCAGATCCACGCCGACACCTTCGACGTTGCCTTCGCTGTGTGAGACCCGCGCATTGAGCGAACTTCTGCGGCTGATCCGATGGTTCAGCGACAGCGACGAATTGCTGGTCTCACCTGTGAACACGTTGCGTTGGCGCACGCGGGTGCCGTCCGGCAGCGTGTCATAGGTGTTGGTGGTGTCGAGCCAGCTGCGGTTGTGGCTCACCACCAGACTGCCGGAGCCATAGTTGTACAGCGCTTGCAGATCGGCGCCGGTGCCGTGGTCTTCGGTCTGATAAAGGTTGGCATACAGGCTGATGCTGTTGGCCAGGCTCCAGTCGATGGAGCTGCCGTACTGCAACGTGTTGCGAACCTGCCGTGCCGACAGGCCGAGAATCACCCGTGGGTGCAGCAGATAGTTGATCGCCGCGCCCGCCGTGGCATCGCCGCTGTCCTGTTGGTCCCAATTGCTCAACAGTTTGCTTTCCTGTCCGGCGAACAGGTTGTAACGCCAGCGCTCATCAAGGTTGCGCCAATTGTTCGGCTTGTAGATCAGTTCCTGGGTGGTCGAGGTGGTCTGGCCGTCTTCGATCAGGCGCACTTCCACTTCGTAGATGCCGCCGGGCAAGGGGCGTGTGTCGAGGGTCTGCAAACCCGCCGGGACCGATTGTGTGTTGATCAACAGACCGTCGCGGTAGATTTCAACGGACCCCTGTCGATTGGCCGTCACGTAAATCGGGTAGACGCTGGGTTTCGGACTGTCGATTGCCAGACTGTCGGAGCTGCCATACATCACACCCACGGCAGTGTCGGGGCTGGTGCCGAACGAGCGCGGCTGGCGTGTCAGGCCTTCGGCGTTGGGAGTGAAGTAACCCAGGCGGAAAAAACTACCCTCCAGCTCACGCTGGGTAAAAAGCTCATGCACCGCGTGGTAGGTCTTGTCATCCGGCCCACCCAGACGCGCCAGTTGCATGTTGAAGGTCTGGCTCCAGTTACCCAAGCTGCCGCTGGCTTCCAGGCCAAAGCGCCCGCCCAGATCCTGGTCCTGGCCACCGTTCAGATTGAGCTGGTTGCGCACCATCAGGCCGCTGCTGCCGCCCTCGGGTTGGTCGAAGTAACGCTTGACTTCGCTGTCGCGCTCGGCATTTTCGGTGACGATCGACAGCAATGAATTTTCAAGGTTGTAATGCACCGCCAGCATTTGCTCGGGGCATTGACTTGTGCAGGTGCCCAGCATCACGCCGGGTTTCAGAATATCAGCCCAGGTTTCGCGCTCACTGGCGCCGAAGCGGCTTTCGCTGGTATCGGTAAATTCGAGCAGCGTCACACGGTCATCGCGTGACAGCACGATCATCGCTTCGCCGAGGGGTTGTTGATCGAGTTCGAGCCTGACCGCCAGCGGAACATCGAAAAAGTGCTCTTCGAATTCGGCCGGTAAACCCTTGGCCTGCGCCAGCAAACTTCGCGGCGTGTTATCAATGGACGTGGGCGCCGCAAATGCACTGCTACATAACAGCAGCGCAAGCGCTGCCGCGATGGGCGTCATCGGGAACATGAACGAATACTCTAATTACGAAAAAGTTGAATCCCGGCCGACATTTTTTTGCCGGCCGGTCACGTTACTTAAGCAAGTAAGCGCTTATAACTATCGTTCAAGCTCAAATTGCGACAGGAAGAACAGCGTCAAACGTCATGTTTACGGAACCGGTGTATGAACCAGGTGCAATGTTGGGACTCACGGCCTTGATATTCAGTGGAGCACGGAAATTAACGTTCGACTCGGTTTCGCCGACCACCATTTGCGGAGTTGTGGAAAGGACTACACCATTGATTGCCACTTGCAGATTGATGGCGTTGGAGCCGGAGTACAACTGCGGCACGTTATCCAGGCTGGCGTGTACAGACCCATTGTTGTTGATCATGTCAAAGAAGCCATTGTCCTCTCCCATTTTGCCGGTAGTAGGCTGATAGCTCATGTCCTGGTCCTTGTTGACCAGATCCGGATCGGTCGGGACTACATAGAAACCGTTGGTTGGCACTTCAGCGATCAGGCTGATCGAGTGACGAGCCTCACCCGCGGCAAATACGACCGAAGAACTCAGAGCCAGAACAGCCAGGGGAGCAGCGAATGCGATTTTCTTGAACATCTTTCAGTACCTGTCTTTTAAATAAAAGGATCTAAGCATTGAAAATTCCGCTGAAGCAAAACAGTCACGAGCAGTGATGTTCCAGAGCAACTTTCAACGCCGAAAGATGATCGACCAAATAGTCTGGAAAGTAAGCAGGCAAGTTCCTTTAATGACGTAGCCAAAGTGCTACGACAGCAGAACGAAAAATACTGGAATACTGATAAAGTCCCCGTTCGACTGTCAGATCAAGACTACATTAAGCCATTACACTGGCAATAAAGGCCGACAACGACACTGCAATTTCTGTAGGAGAGATATTACAAAGCCAATGAATTAAGGCGGAAATCTTACAATTAGAGAGTTAACACTAATTTCAACTTATTCGCCCGTTTTAAAGGCCGGTTTCGGAGCCGCGAATGCGCCATTTCCAATGGCGGTTTCGCCTGGCGTGGCGACCAGCCGTTGGTCGGGGGATCTTGCAGAGGTAATAAGATATATCTTAAGTTGTATCTAAACACGACGAGAGAACACAAAAATGAGAGACCATCATTCCCCCCACCGCGAGCACGGCGATGGCCGCGACGGCTTCGAAAAACGCCCCGGCCGCGAACGCGGTGGCCGCGGACCACGGGTATTTGCCCCTGGAGATCTGAAATTACTGCTGCTGGGGTTGATCGCCGAACAGCCCTGCCATGGCTACGACTTGATCCGCCAGATCGAAGGAATGTTCGATGGCGCCTACAGTCCCAGCCCCGGCGTGATCTACCCGACCCTGACGTTTCTGGAAGAGAGCGAAATGATCCTGGGCGATGCCGAAGGCGGCAAAAAACGCTACAGCGTGACCGACGCCGGGCGCCAGTCCCTGACCGAGCAGGCCGTCGCCCTTGAAGGCGTGCGAGTGCGCATCGATGTCAGCAAGCGCTCACTGCGCGGTCATGATCGCCCGGCGGAAATCCACGAAGCGGTGCATAACTTGCGTCATGCCCTGCAACTGCACCATGGCCGTTGGAGCCCGGAAGAAATCCTGCGGGTGCGCGACTTGCTCAACAACGCCGCCAAAGCCATTGTCGACGGCCCGACCGTTCAACCTGTCCAGGAGAAAGCGCATGACTGAAGTGATCACGCAAACCATCCACCGTGTCATGCACGAGATCAAGCGCCGTCGTCTGGAGGTGCTTCGCGTGGTCGACCTGACCCCGCGCATGCGCCGCATTACCCTGGGCGGCCCGGAGTTGGCCGGTTTTGTCAGCCTCGGCACGGACGATCACGTCAAACTGCTGTTCCCGCAAAACGCGGCGGAACAGGCGGCGCTGGAGACACTGGTGCTCGGCGCGGGCAAGGACAACGGGCCGATGCCGGCCATGCGCGACTACACCCCGCGCCGCTACGATCTGGAAACCCTGGAGCTGGACATCGACTTTGTGCTGCACGGCGACGGCCCTGCCTCGACCTGGGCCGAGCAGGCCAAGCCCGGGCAATTCCTGCACATCGGCGGGCCAAGGGGTTCGATGATCGTGCCGGACATCTTCGACAGCTATCTGCTGATCGGCGACGAAACCGCCCTGCCCGCGATTGCCCGACGCCTGGAAGGCTTGGCGGCCAATCGCCGTGCGTTGGTGATCGTCGAAGTGGAAAACGGCAAGGAGCAGCAAGAGCTGCACAGCGCCGCGGAGGTCAATGTGATCTGGGTGCTACGTGAAGGTGGCAAGGATCATTTGCTCAGTACCGTACGGCAGATCCAGGTGCCCACTGGCAGTTTGTATGCCTGGATCGCGACCGAGAGCAAAGTCTCGCGGCAGATTCGTCGGGTGTTGCTGGATGAGCATGGGCTGGACGATCAGTTCGTCAAAGCCGTTGGCTATTGGAAACTGGATGAGTAACTGAGAGCTGACACTGCCCTGTGGCGAGGGAGCTTGCTCCCGTTCGGCTGCGAAGCAGTCGTAAAATCAGCAACCGCAGTAATCAAGATGTACCTGGGCTGCAGGCTTTAGCACTGCTGCGCAGCGCAGCGGGAGCAAGCTCCCTCCCCACAAAAGTGCTCGAATTTGCCTCCAGCGTTCAGATTCGAGCGCGCCACCGATCCAATCCAATCATTAGCAGTCCAATCACCACAAACCCCACCAACACCCCCGCCGCATTGATGAACACTTGCGCATAACCCCACATGTTCACACTCAGGAACCAATAAGGATAAGCGCTCAACAGATGCCCGCGCAGCATCGCGTAGGCGAAGTAGACACACGGATAGATCAACCACAACGGCACATGTTTGAGGCGCAGCGTGCCTTTGGGTACACAGAACCACCAATACCCCAGAAACAGCAGCGGCATCACGTCGTGCAAGAGTTCATCGGCAACGAACTGCAAGCCTTCAGGACGAAACAGATGACGCAGTAACAGGTTGTACGCAACGCTGACCAACACAATGCTCACGGCAACACCGCTGCTCACCCACGGCTGCAGGAACCAGCGCCGCGCGGCTGATTCACGGCGGGTCGCAGCGCAGGTCAGTACCACGGCGACGAGCATATTGGTCAGCACGGTGAAGTAACTGAAGTAACTCATCAGCCCGCCCAACAGGCTGCCGCCGCTACTCCAGCGATAATAAAGTGTCAGGTACATCTGGATGCTCAAGGCGGTCCAACCGAGCACCGCTGCCATGCAGATCAGACGCCGTCGCACATCAGCAGCAATCACCATTCAGAGCGGTCGCTTGGTGCGCATCAACTTCACGTACAAGCGTTCGACCTTCTCCCGCGCCCAAGGGGTTTTGCGCAAAAACGTCAGGCTCGACTTGATGCTCGGGTCACTCTTGAAGCAGCGAATATCGATGCGCTCGGCCAGCCCCGACCATTCATAGTGTTCAACCAGGGCATTGAGGATTTGCTCCAGTGTTACGCCGTGTAGCGGGTCGTGGTTCTGTTCGGTCATGCCGGGCCTTTCGCGATGTTGGAATGAGGAAGCCGCGCACCTTACGTTAAATGTAGGTGAAACGGAAAAGATCGCAGGCTGCGACACTTCGTGGACTGTTACCAAATCTGAAAAGATGCATGTCAGTAAAAGCTCTTTCTCTATTTGTAACAGAACATTATCCTTGCGGCCGTTATAGCTGAATCGCTTCTGCACACCCGAATCACTTCTGCTGTTCCCGTTCATCCCCAGAAAAAGATCAAGAATTTCCTTTCTATGCCTGATTTTCCAATCTTAAAAGACAGCGCTGTCTCAATACCTGTTGCCTGCCGGAAAACACTGAGCTTCATCGGTGGTTTCACGGTGTTGGGCTTGGCCAACTGCACACAGGCCGCCCCGGCCTTCGATAGCGACTTCCCCTGGATGCTCGGCGACTGGAACGGCACTCGCACAGAACTTGCGGAAAAAGGCTACGACTTCAAAGTCGATTACACCGGCGAAATGGGCAGCAATCTGCACGGCGGTTATGACCACGACCGCACCGCGCGCTACAGCGATCAGTTTGCCCTTGGCACTCATTTGGATTTGCAGAAAATTCTCGGCTGGAGCGATGCCGAATTTCAGCTGACCATCACCGAACGCAGCGGCAACAACATCAGCAACGACCGCATCAACGACCCGCGTGTCGGTGGCTTCACGTCAGCCCAGGAAGTCTGGGGCCGTGGTCAGACCTGGCGCTTGACGCAGATGTGGTATCAGCAAAAATTCATCGACCAGAAGCTCGACATCAAGGTCGGCCGCTTCGGCGAAGGCGAAGACTTCAACAGTTTCCCCTGCGACTTCCAGAACCTGGCGTTCTGCGGCTCTCAGGTCGGTAACTGGGTCGGCGGCATCTGGTACAACTGGCCAGTCAGCCAATGGGCGATGCGGGTCAAGTATCACCTGACGCCGGAGCTGTACGCGCAGGTCGGCGTGTACGAGCAGAACCCGTCGAACCTTGATCGCGACAACGGCTTCAAGCTCAGCGGCAGCGGCACCCAGGGCGCGATTCTGCCGGTTGAACTGGTGTGGACGCCCAAGCTCAACGGTCTGCCGGGCGAATACCGCGCCGGTTACTACTACAGCAACGCCAACGCCACCGATGCCTACAAGGACGGCAACGGCCAGCCCGCCGCCCTGAGTGGCGAGGCCTACCGCAGCGCATCAAGCAAACACGGCGTGTGGCTCGGCATCCAGCAGCAAATCACCAGCATCGCCAGCGACCATTCGCGCGGTCTGAGCGTGTTCGCCAACGGCACGATGCACGACAAGAAAACCAACGCCATCGACAACTATGTCCAGGCCGGCGTCGTCTACAAAGGCCTGTTCGATGCCCGCGCCAAGGATGACATCGGCTTCGCCATGGCCCGTGTGCACGTCAACCCGGCTTATCGCAAGAATGCCGAGGCGACCAACCAAGCCCATGCGATTTTCGACTACGACGATCCATCGTTCCTGCCGCCCCAAGACACCGAATACAGCGCCGAACTCTATTACGGCGTGCACGTCACTAACTGGCTGACCGTGCGCCCGAACCTGCAATACATCCGTCATCCCGGTGGCGTGAACGAGGTCGATGACGCCTTGATCGGAGGCATCAAGATCCAGTCCTCGTTCTAAAAAACACCACAAAACTGTAGGAGCCGAGCTTGCTCGTGATGAGGCCGTCACAGCCAACATCCATGTTGCCTGACCCACCGCTATCGCGAGCAAGCTCGGCTCCTACAGAAATTGCATCAGCCCAACAGCTTTCATCTGAACCATGCCCCCGCAATATCGTCATCTACAGTGAACGTGCGAGGGACTACTTGAAATGTCACGGAGAATCACACTATGAGCACTGATGGTGCCTTGAGTCGAAGCCGTCTGCTGCCGAGCCTGCTCGGCATTCTGCTTCTGCTAATGGGCCTGGCCATGCTGGCCGGGGGGATCAAGCTGAGCATGCTCGGCGGCTCGCTGTATTATCTGCTGGCCGGCATCGGCCTGGCGCTGACTGGCATCCTGCTGTTGATGGCCCGCCGCGCCGCGCTGGGCCTGTACGCAGTGGTGCTGTTCGCCAGCACCGTGTGGGCGCTGTGGGAAGTCGGCCTCGACTGGTGGCAACTGGTGCCGCGTCTGGCGATGCTGTTTGCGTTGGGCATCGTCATGCTGCTGCCGTGGTTCCGTCGTCCGCTGCTGCTTGATGGCGCCGCACCGATGGGCACTGGCGCGCTGGGCGTGGCCGTGGTGCTCGCGGGCGTTACGGCACTGGCCAGCCAGTTCACCAACCCAGGTGAAATCAAAGGTCAGCTGGACCGCGACAGTGTCGATGGCATGACCAACACCGCCCCGGCCATGCCGGACGGTGACTGGAATTCCTACGGCCGCAGCGCTCACGGTGACCGTTATTCGCCGCTGGCACAGATCACTCCGCAGAACGCGCACAAACTGGTTGAAGCCTGGAGCTACCGCACCGGCGACCTGCCAGGGCCGAACGATCCGGGCGAAACCACTGCCGAAAACACCCCGCTGAAAGTCAACGGCATGCTCTACGTGTGCACGCCGCACAGCCAGGTGATTGCCCTGGACCCGGACACCGGCAAGGAAATCTGGCGTTTCGATCCGAAGCTCTCTACGCAGAACGCGGCGAACTTCAAGGGTTGGGCGCACATGACCTGCCGTGGCGTGACCTATCACGATGACGCGGTGTACGCCTCCGAGCAGAGCCCGACCGGCAGCGCCAGCGCTCCCGTGGCCAGCGTCTGCCCGCGCCGGATCTTCCTGCCGACTGCCGACACTCGTCTGATCGCGCTGAACGCCGACACCGGCAAGATGTGTGAAGACTTCGGCGACAAAGGTCAGGTCGACCTGCGCGCCAACATCGGTGGCTTCACCGCCGGTGGCTACTACTCCACTTCGCCTCCAGCGGTCACCAAGGACCTGGTGGTGATTGGCGGTCACGTCACCGACAACGTTTCCACCGACGAGCCGAGCGGCGTGATCCGCGCGTTCGACGTGCACACCGGCAAACTGGTGTGGAACTGGGACAGCGGCAACCCGGACGACACCACGCCGATTGCCGAAGGCAAGGTCTACACCCGCAACTCGCCGAACATGTGGTCCATGTTCGCCGTCGATGAAAAACTCGGCATGCTCTACCTGCCGATGGGCAACCAGACCCCGGACCAGTTTGGTGGAGCACGCACGCCGGAATCGGAACTGCACGCCGCCGGCCTGACCGCCCTCGACATCGCCACCGGTAAAGTGCGCTGGCACTTCCAGTTCACCCACCATGACCTGTGGGACATGGACGTCGGTGGCCAGCCAACCCTGATGGACCTGAAAACCGCTGACGGCGTCAAGCAAGCGGTATTGGCCTCCACCAAGCAAGGCAGCATCTACGTGCTGGACCGCAGCACCGGCCAGGCCATCGTGCCAATCAATGAAGTGCCGGTGCCGCAAGGCGCGGTGGAAGGCGACCACACCTCGCCGACCCAACCGAAATCCGACCTGAACCTGATGCCGCCGCCGCTGCAAGAGCGGGACATGTGGGGCGTTACCCCGTTCGACCAACTGATCTGCCGGATCGACTTCAAATCCATGCGCTACGACGGTCCGTTCACCCCGCCATCGCTGCAGGGTTCGATCGTGTATCCGGGCAACTTCGGCGTGTTCGACTGGGGCGGTATCTCGGTTGACCCGGTGCGCCAGATCGCTTTCGTGAACCCGAGCTACATGGCGTTCAAATCGAAAATGATCCCGGCCGCCGAAATCGCTGCCCAGGGCCCGCGCAAAAGCGAAACCGAAGGCGTGCAGCCGAACAAAGGCGCGCCGTACGGCGTAGTCCTTGAAGCGCTGCTGTCGCCGATGGGCCTGCCGTGCCAAGCGCCAGCGTGGGGTTATGTCGCTGCCATCGACCTGACGACCCATCAGAAAATCTGGATGCACAAGAACGGCACCGTGCGTGACAGCTCGCCGGTTCCGATCCCGTTGAGCATGGGCGTGCCAAGCCTGGGCGGCACCTTCACCACCGCTGGTGGCGTCGGTTTCCTCAGCGGCACCCTCGACCAGTACCTGCGCGCCTACGACATGAAAAACGGCAAGCAACTGTGGGAAGGCCGCCTGCCGGCCGGCGCGCAAACCACGCCGATGACCTACACCGGCAAGGACGGCAAGCAATACGTGCTGGTCGTTGCCGGCGGCCACGGCTCGCTGGGCACCAAGCAGGGTGACTATGTGATTGCGTACAAACTCTCCGAGTAAGTTGTAACGGCAGTAAAACAAAGGCGACGCCCTCACAGGCGTCGCCTTTTTTATTGCCGCCACCGTCCCCGTAGGAGCTGCCGAAGGCTGCGATCTTTTGATGTTCCAGGATCAAAAGATCGCAGCCTTCGGCAGCTCCTACAAATGCATCGCGCCACAATCCAGCTAACCTGAATCCCTGCTGAACACACCTTCGAATTCCCCATTAACCCCAAAGCATCATTGAAACCACCACCAACCTGCCCCATCTAAGACCCATACCCATTGCGCAGGTGCCCCCATGAGCGACCAGCAAGAATTCCCTGAAGACCCGAGCGAATACGCCGATCCGGAAAACGCCCCGCACCATAACCCCGGCAAAGGCCTGGCCCTGCCCGGCCAGAACCTGCCGGACAAGGTCTACATCATCCCGATCCACAACCGACCGTTCTTCCCGGCCCAGGTGCTGCCGGTCATCGTCAATGAAGAGCCTTGGGCCGAGACCCTCGACCTGGTCGCCAAATCCGATCACCACTCCCTGGCCCTGTTCTACATGGACACGCCCCAGGAAGATCCGCGCCACTTCGACACTTCCGCGTTGCCGCTGTACGGCACGCTGGTCAAGGTGCACCACGCCAGCCGCGAAAACGGCAAACTGCAATTCGTCGCCCAGGGCCTGACCCGCGTTCGCATCCGTACCTGGCTCAAGCACCATCGCCCGCCGTATCTGGTGGAAGTCGAATACCCGCACCAGCCCACCGAGCCGACCGATGAGGTCAAGGCCTACGGCATGGCGCTGATCAATGCGATCAAGGAACTGCTGCCGCTCAACCCGCTGTACAGCGAAGAGCTGAAGAATTACCTCAACCGCTTCAGCCCCAACGATCCGTCGCCGCTGACCGACTTCGCCGCCGCCCTCACCTCGGCCACCGGCAATGAATTGCAGGAAGTGCTCGACTGCGTGCCGATGCTCAAGCGCATGGAAAAAGTCCTGCCGATGCTGCGCAAGGAAGTCGAAGTCGCGCGCCTGCAAAAAGAGATTTCCGCGGAAGTAAACCGCAAGATCGGTGAGCACCAGCGCGAGTTCTTCCTCAAGGAACAGCTCAAGGTCATCCAGCAAGAACTGGGGCTGACCAAGGACGACCGCAGCGCCGACCTCGAACAGTTCGAACAGCGGCTGGTGGGCAAAGTCCTGCCGGCGCAGGTGCAGAAACGCCTCGAAGAAGAAATGAACAAGCTGTCGATCCTCGAAACCGGTTCGCCGGAGTATGCGGTCACCCGCAATTACATCGACTGGGCGACCTCGGTGCCGTGGGGCGTGTACGGCGACGACAAACTCGACCTCAAGCACGCGCGCAAGGTGCTGGATAAACACCACGCTGGCCTCGACGACATCAAGGACCGAATCCTCGAATTCCTCGCCGTCGGCGCCTATAAAGGCGAGATCAGCGGCTCTATCGTGCTGCTGGTCGGCCCGCCGGGTGTGGGCAAGACCAGCGTCGGCAAATCCATCGCCGAATCCCTTGGCCGGCCGTTCTACCGCTTCAGCCTCGGTGGCATGCGCGACGAAGCCGAGATCAAGGGCCATCGCCGCACCTACATCGGCGCGCAGCCGGGCAAACTGGTGCAGGCGTTGAAAGACGTCGAAGTGATGAACCCGGTGATCATGCTCGACGAAATCGACAAGATGGGCCAAAGCTACCAGGGCGACCCGGCCTCGGCGCTGCTGGAAACCCTCGATCCGGAGCAGAACGTCGAATTCCTCGACCACTATCTCGACTTGCGGATGGACCTGTCGAAAGTGCTGTTCATCTGCACCGCCAACACCCTGGATTCGATTCCCGGCCCGCTGCTGGACCGGATGGAAGTGATTCGCCTGTCGGGCTACATCACCGAAGAAAAAGTCGCCATCGCCAAGCGTCACCTGTGGCCCAAGCAACTTGAAAAAGCAGGTGTATCGAAAGGCAGCCTGAGCATCAGCGACAACGCGCTCAAGGCGCTGATCGACGGCTACGCCCGTGAAGCCGGCGTGCGTCAGTTGGAGAAAAACCTCGGAAAACTGGTACGCAAAGCGGTGATGAAACTGCTCGACGAACCGAAAGCAGTGATCAAGCTCGGCCCGAAAGACCTGGAAACCTCGCTGGGTAAACCGGTGTTCCGCAACGAGCAAGTGCTGTCGGGCACCGGCGTGATCACCGGGCTGGCCTGGACGAGCATGGGCGGCGCGACATTGCCGATTGAAGCGACGCGCATCCATACCCTGAACCGTGGTTTCAAACTCACCGGGCAACTGGGTGATGTGATGAAAGAATCCGCGGAAATCGCCTACAGCTACGTCAGTTCCAACCTGAAGTCGTTTGGTGGAGATCCGAAATTCTTCGATGAAGCCTTCGTGCACCTTCACGTCCCGGAAGGTGCGACACCGAAGGACGGCCCAAGCGCTGGCGTAACCATGGCCAGTGCCCTGCTCTCGCTAGCGCGCAATCAGGCGCCGAAAAAAGGTGTGGCCATGACCGGCGAACTGACGTTGACCGGGCATGTACTGCCGATTGGCGGGGTGCGTGAAAAGGTGATTGCGGCGCGGCGGCAGAAGATTTTCGAGCTGATCTTGCCGGAAGCCAACCGGGGGAATTTCGAGGAACTGCCGGAGTATCTGAAGGAAGGGATTACCGCGCACTTTGCCAAGCGGTTTGCGGATGTGGCGAAGGTGTTGTTCTGATAGTTCTGTAGCGCCTGCACCAAAGTCTTCGCGAGCAAGCCCGCTCCCACATTAGGCCGAGTTACTAGCTAACTACGCGATCCAATGTGGGAGCGGGCTTGCTCGCGAAGGCGTCAGCACTGACAGCACCAAATCCCAGCCCTGTCACAATTTGTCTCATCTCGGTTATGCTCGCCGTTCGTCGTGAACGCCGGAGCCACTGACCTTATGTCCCCCACTCGCCTGTTTGTCCCCCTCACCCTCGCCTTGCTGGCCGGATGCGCCACGCAACCGAAACACAACGTGACCGTGGAAAAACAAAGCGAATGCCCGGTGAAACTCACCAGCGGACAAAACCTGATTCTGACCCTGCCGAGCAACCCGACCACGGGTTACCGCTGGTCAATCCAGGATTCGGCCGGTGGCGTGTTGCACGCGTTGGGGCCAGAGGTTTATCGAAACCCGGAAGATGCCGGTATCGTCGGCGCAGCCGGTGTCTCGACCTGGCGCTTCCAGGCCTTCGCCCCCGGCACCGGGCGCTTGCGCCTGACCTCGCAACAGCCATGGGCGCCGGAAGTGCTGCCGGTTGATTCGTTCGACTGCGCAATCTCGGTGAACTGACCGTGGGCTGGCTGATTCTGGCGCTGATGGGCGCGGTGACGTTTCTCTATGGCCTGAGCGTGCATGCCTCGCTGCTCTGCCTGCTGGTCAAACCGCTGCCCGTACTGGCCCTGCTCGGCTGGCTGCATGACGCACCGCCCAGCGAATACCGGCGCTGGATCAGCCTCGGTTTGATCTTATCCCTGCTCGGCGATGTGTTGCTGGCGTGGCCGGGGGATTTGTTTGTGTTTGGCCTGGGCGCGTTTCTGGTCGCTCATCTGGCCTATCTGAAAGCTTATCTAAGCGACTGCCGGCGTCTGGCCCTGCTGCCGCTGATTATTGCCCTCGGCGTCGGTGCAGTGCTGTTGGGAATTCTGATTTCCCATGGTCTGGGGCCATTGCTGGTTCCGGTGATCGTCTACGGCCTGGCCATCAGCGCCATGCTCTGGCGCGCACTGGCCCGGCTCGGCACTGATGTACCCAAGCGTTCGGCGCTGTTGGCGGCGGGTGGTGCGGTGGCGTTTGTGTTCTCGGATAGCGTGATTGGCATCAGCCGCTTTGTGATGCCGTTTGATGCGGCGCCTTATGTGATCATCCTCAGTTATTGGTTGGGGCAGTGGGGTATCACAGCCTCGGCGTTCACCCAAAACAAACGCTGAACCCTGTGGCGAGGGAGCTTGCTCCCGCTGGGTTGCGAAGCAGCCCCTCATTCCTACTGACAAAACGCGCAAGCCGATTGACGACTGCTGCGCAGCCGAGCGGGAGCAAGCTCCCTCGCCACAATGGGGTTACCCTCCATAAATCATGGTGAGCCCCCCGCTTTATCAGACAACCCGCGCATCCCCGCGCCAACTTGGCTAAAATGCCGGCCTTTTCCACCTACACCGCTGGAACCGCCGTGAGCAAAGAATCCGATCGCCTTTTCGCCCAGCCTTTGGCCCAGGTGCCTGACTTCGCCTTTAACGAGGACGTGGTGCGGGTGTTCCCGGACATGATCAAGCGCTCGGTACCGGGTTACCCGACCATCGTGGAAAACCTCGGCGTGCTCGCCGCGCAGTTCGCCCAGCCCAACAGCGTGCTGTACGACCTGGGCTCGTCGCTGGGCGCCGTGACCCAAGCCCTGCGCCGCCACGTGCGCACCGACGGTTGCCGCGTTATCGCTGTGGATAACTCGGCGGCGATGGTCGAACGCTGCCGCGAGTACCTCAACGGTCAGGATTCGATGTTCCAGGAGCTGCTGCCGGTCGAAGTGATCGAGGGCGACATCCTCGCCCTCGAATTCAAACCTGCCTCGGTGGTCGCGCTGAACTTCACCCTGCAATTCATCGCCCCGGACCAGCGCACCGCATTGCTGTCGCGCATCCGTCAGTCGCTGTTGCCGGGTGGTGCGCTGATCCTCTCGGAAAAACTGCGTTTTGAAGACGAGCAGGAGCACGCGCTGCTCACCGACCTGCACATCGCCTTCAAACGCGCCAACGGCTACAGCGAACTGGAAATTGCCCAGAAGCGCAGCGCCATCGAAAACGTCATGAAGCCCGACAGCCTCGAAGAACACCGCGAGCGCCTGTTGGCGGCCGGGTTCTCGAAAGTCGTGCCGTGGTTCCAGTGTCTTAACTTTGCCTCGTTGATTGCCTTGCCATGATTGATCTGTCTCCCCTCGCCCGCCGTCTGGCCGGCACGCCGCTGGCCAATTGGGCCAACACCCTGCAGCGTCAACTCGACAAGAAAATGGAAAAGGGTCACGGCGACCTTGAGCGCTGGCAAAGCGCGCTGGATGCCTTGCCGAAGATCCAGCCGAGCGAAGTCGATTTGCTCAACGGCTTGAAGCTCGATACCGATTGCAGCGACGAAACCCGCGCACAAATGCGCACCGCGTTGATGGGCCTGTCGCCATGGCGCAAAGGGCCGTTCGATCTGTTTGGTGTGCACGTCGACACCGAATGGCGCTCGGACTGGAAATGGTCGCGGGTCTCACCGCATCTGGACCTCAAAGGCAAACGCATCCTCGATGTCGGCTGCGGCAACGGCTACTACATGTGGCGCATGCTCGGCGCCGGTGCCGACAGCGTGATCGGTGTCGACCCGAACTGGCTGTTCTTCTGCCAGTTCCAGGCGGTGCAGCGTTACCTGTCCGAGCCGAATGCCTGGCACTTGCCCTTCCCCTTCGAAGACCTGCCGCCGGAACTCGAAGGTTTCGACACGGTGTTCTCCATGGGCGTGTTCTACCACCGTCGCTCGCCGATCGAGCATTTGCTGGCGCTGAAGGATTGCCTGGTCAAGGGCGGTGAACTGGTGCTGGAAACGTTGGTGGTCGAAGGCGACAAGCATCAGGTGCTGGTGCCGGAAGACCGCTACGCGCAGATGCGTAACGTGTGGTTCCTGCCGTCCGTGCCGGCACTGGAATTGTGGTTGCGGCGTGCCGGTTTCACGGACGTGAAGTGTGTGGATGTGAGCACCACCACCGTTGAAGAGCAGCGCGGGACGGAGTGGATGAAGTATCAGTCGCTGAGCGACTTCCTTGATCCCGAAGATCACAGCAAGACGATTGAAGGGCTGCCGGCGCCGATGCGGGCGGTGATTGTGGCGAAGAAGTAACCCATCTTTTCCGAACACAGCAAAAACCTGTGGGAGCTGGCTTGCCAGCGATAGCGGTGGTTCAGTCGGCATCAATGTTTGATGTGCCGATGCCATCGCTGGCAAGCCAGCTTCCACAGGGTTTGGTGTTGTTTTTTTAGTCTGATGCTTTGGCGCGCCGGGCCTTGAAGAACTCGCTCAGAACAGCCCCACACTCCTCCGCCAACACCCCACCCTCATACAACACCCGGTGATTCAAAAAGCCCTGGGTAAAAAACTGTCCCTGGCTCTGCACAATCCCCGCTTTCGGCTCCAGCGCGCCATACACCACGCGCGCGATCCGCGAATGCACGATCAGCCCGGCGCACATGCTGCACGGCTCCAGCGTGACGTACAGCGTACTGCCCGTCAGACGATAGTTGCTGACGGCCTGGGCGGCGGCGCGGATGGCGACCATCTCGGCATGGGCGCTCGGGTCGTTGCCGCTGATCGGGCAATTGAAGCCACGACCGATGATTTCACCGTCCTGCACCAGCACCGCGCCCACCGGCACTTCGCCGAGGGCGGCACCTTGGGCCGCCAGTGCCAGCGCTTCACGCATGAAGTCTTGGTCACGGCTGCGGTCGATGATCGCGGCGGGACGAATCTGACGCATCACGCCACCTCGATAGCGGCCATCAGGCCGGTTTCCATGTGATCGATCACGTGGCAGTGGAACATCCACACGCCGGGATTATCTGCCACCAGCGCCACTTGCGCGCGCTCGTTCTTGCCCAGCAGATAGGTGTCGGTGAAATACGGAATGACTTTGTGCCGATTCGAGGCAATGACCTTGAAGCTCATGCCGTGCAGGTGAATCGGGTGTTGATACTGAGTCATGTTCTTCAATTCGAAAATGTAGCTCTTGCCCTTTTCGAGCTTGGCAATCGGCCGATCGGCGCAGGTCTTGTCGGTGATGTCCCAGGCCTTGCCGTTGATCTGCCACAGGCTGGGCGGCTTGCCGTTTTCGACATTGACCGACACCGAGCCGACCCATTCGAAATTGAAGTTGAGTTTCTCGGCGTTGGCCAGGTCCGGTTCGGCCACCGGGTTGGCGGGCAGCGCGGGTGGCCATTCGTTTGGCGCATCGGTATTGGCCACCGAACGGAACGTCCCCAGGCGTACCGGACCGTTGCGCAAGGACAACTCTTCACCGGCCGCCGGGGCCTTGATCGCCAGGCAAATGCGCATGCCGGGGCCGAGCCAGTATTCCTTGCCCATCGGGCGCGGTTCTACCGGGTTGCCGTCCAGCGCATAGATCTGCGCCTCGACACCGGGAATGTTCAGACGATAGGTCAGGGTGTTGTCGAGGTTCAGCAGCCGTACCCGAGTGATCTGCCCGGCAGGCAGGTCGATGACCGGCAGCGGCACTCCGTTGATGGTCGACAGGCGCCCCGCCGTGCCACCACGGGCCGCTTCACGGGGAATGCTGAACTCGACGAAGCTACCCTGTTCATCGATGTGCCAGTTTTTCAGGCTCAGGGTCTTTTCGTATTTGAAACCGGTTGGTTCGCGTTCTTCGACAATCAACGGTCCGACGAGGCCACGACCTAGTTCCTCGCTGCTGTTCACATGTGGGTGATACCAGTAGCTGCCGGCGTCCGGCACACGGAATTTGTAGTCGAAATATTCCCCCGGCAGCACCGGAAGTTGCGACACGTAAGGCACGCCATCCATTTCCAGCGGCAAACGAATGCCGTGCCAGTGAATGGTCGTGGCGACCGGCAGGTGGTTGATGAAACGCACCCGCAGCCATTCGCCCTGGCGCACCCGCAACTCGGTGCCCGGCGCCGATGGGCCGAACGCCCAGGCCGGGGTCTTGTGCCCCACCACCAGCTCGACGTCCAGCGGCGCCGCGATCAGCTCATAGTCGTGGCCCGCTTCGGCGTCGGCGCGCTTGCCCAGCCAGTATCGCGACGCGCCACCCGCACCGACACCCACGACAACAAGACCGGCCAGGCCACCGAGAATTTGGCGACGGGTAAAGGACATGAACTCAACTACCTCACGAATCAGCGACAGGCACGAAGGCCTGAAAAAGGCGAATACGATACACCTGCAACTGCGAAACAGTAAGGGCAGCGCGGCGGATGGACGCAGTTGGCCTTGGGCCCTACACGATTTCGACCGAGAAAAAGGCATAACTATGTAGTGCACTTCGATTTAACGAGCGAAGCATGCTCGGCATTCGAATTCTCAAGGAAAGAAAGTGCAATGAGCTCGACAGATACCCGCCCGCTACCCAACGCGGCCGACAAGGCCGCACTCAAGGCCATCGCCACCACCATCATTCAGACCTGCCCCAGCCTGCAAGACACCGCTCACGAGGTCGCCGCAGATTTGCTCAAGAAGTACGCCATCACCGGGCTCGATCCTGACAAGGTTTACTTCCATCGCTTCGACGCGTCTCAAAGCAGTTCGAAAGCCTTTACCGGCTGGGAACATGTCCATGCCACGCCAACCTCCACCATGACCCTGACGCAGTTGGTGATCCACCGCTTTCGTGTCGCCGACCAGGACAACGCCGATTTGCTCGACGTGTATGGCGGTTTCTATACCGTTGGCCCCCACGCCGATATCTACAACGAAACCAACGAAGTGCGCCTGCATGGCAACGAGGTGCTGAAGTACTTCTGGAGTGTCGATTTCAGTTCGCTGTACAACGAGCGGCTGACGCACTTCTGGGACAATTCCGGCAGCGATTTCCGCACGTTGGCCAAATGCAACTTCCTCATCAAGGCCGTGCAGGCGCGGGACAAGCGGCAGTTGAGTGATGAGGATTTCCAGTTCCTTATCCAAGCCGCGATCGGCTCGCTCACCTGGCCTGTCAGCCTGCAAATGCTGCAAGCGCAACACCCCTGCACCGGTAGCGTTCGCACCCTCGATGTCGCGGGTTACGTCGCCATCAGCGCGCTTCGCTTTGTCGCTCCCAAAGGCCGGCAGATTGTCTACCTGCCCGGCGAAACCGAAGCCTTCAAAGTGCTGGAAACCGCGACGGACATGCACTTCTGGATGTTGTTGCAGATGAACAAGAAAGAACGGCGTCGACCGTTCATGACGCATTTCTCCCAGGCCGACCGGCAGGAAATCGACGAGAACATCGCCGACCTCCTGAATCGCCTGGTCAGCACCTGGAGCAAGTACGACCATCACCTGATCAACCAGAAAAACCAGATCATCACCGGTGACGCCTTCAGCTGGCTGCGCGACTCAACCAAGGATGCGATGTTCGCCGAGGCCGAGCTCTCGCTGACTTCCAATGGCGATCTGCGCAAAAAACTCTGGCTCGGCTACCTCAGCGCCGGTGTGAAAGTCTTCGGCCCAATGGCGGTGGTCGGTTGGCCGGTCGCACTACCCGTGATCGGCGCCAGCATCGCCAGTATCGGTTTGAACATTGATCAGGCGGTGAACGCCAAAACCGCCGCAGAACGCAAAGCCGGAATTCTGGGTGCCGTTCTTAGCGGCATTGATCTGCTGTTCAACGTACTCGTCCTCAAAGGCCCGGGTTCGCTGGAAGAAATTGGCCCGCAGATTGAAGCGGCCGAAGCCAAGGAGATGGCCGATCTGATTGAGTCGACGCAACCGGGCGAAGGCACTGGAGCAGCAACCGAAGTACCTGTTGAGGACACACAGATCGCATCCGGTCTGCCCAAAGACAGCACCCCGTCTGTGCCGGACAACTTCAAAATCGATCAATTGCTGAGTGACGACTCACTGGTCCGTGAGCCCGGTAAATTCCAAGGTATTCATCAACTCGCCTCAAACCCATCGACCGCGATCACGCTCAACGACAGCGCGTATTACGTGCGATATGAAAGCGACCTCAACGGCCGTGGACACTGGGCAATCATCGACCCCGCCAACCCCAACGACTTTACGGGTTCGATTCCCGTGCGATTGAGCGCCGAAGGCAAGTGGGAAGTCATTCCTCGTCTGGGGTTGCGAGGCGGTATGGACGTGGCGCCAGATGCAAGTGCAACGAGCACTCCCGTCGTCGAGGAGTGGGCACGAGCGCAAGGCATTCATGTCCCTGGGCTCGATGACCCCGAAATGAGGGCTTGGGCGCTCGGAGGCCCCGAGGTGCGCACCCTGTTTACGACCGAATCAGGGGGAACAGCGTCTGTAAGCGAGTTCGACCTGGCTCAGGATGAACCTCGCAGAATTCTGATTGGCGATGCGAGCGCGTATTACGAACTTCATCCACCGGTGCCTCCTCTCCCCAGACCTTCTGCCGAACTGATCGAAGCCCCGGCAGAACTGTTCGAAACTGCATTCACAAACAAGCCGGGGCTGATCTTCGGCGAGAGCCGCGGCTGTGTCGGAAGTAAACAATTCCTGATCAAAAACATGCCCGAACTGGCTCGGCGCGGAGTGAAGACGCTATACGTGCAAGAGCTGCTCGCAAACGTCAATCAGCTCGCCCTGGACAGCTTTGCACGCACCGGAGAAATGTCCGAAGAACTGGGAAACTACCTGAAGAAACTTGATTTGAGGGCCGGCAACGATCCCGACGGTAAATTCAACTTCATGGAGCTGGTGAAAGCGGCCAATGCCCAGCGCGTAAGGGTACAGGCCATCGACATGTCTACAACCTACAACGTCAATGATGACCCGTTCGACCCGGAACCGCATAACCAGATGGCGAGAAGTTTTTTTGCCAGTGAGGTGATCAACTTCAACGAGGAATTGAAGGGATCGGCCAAATGGGTTGCCTTGGTCAATCAAGAAAACATGACGGCATTCAGAGGTTACCGGGGCATCAGCGAACAGACCAATGCCCTGAGTGTACGCATGGATGACGTAACCCCAGGACGGGCACTTCCTATCAGCTCCGATCCCGGTTTAACGGTGGAGTTTGCAGACTATCCGGACTCCCCTGTTTATGAAGCGACAGGTATGACCGACCCCGACAGCATCCAGGCGCTGATCAAAGGCGATTGGCGTGTGCAAATGGAAACCCCGTGGGCCTACAGAACCCCGCAGGATCTGCGAGCGCTGTTGCCTGAGCCGGGCATGTTCACCTTTCAGCGCTACCGGAGCAGTGTGCTGGTGGTGTATCGCAACGCCGATCTGCGAATGGCCGACAGTGTCATCCGCTCGACGCCCGGTGGACGGCTAAATCTGGATACCCCGCTCGGGCCAGCCTACGATTCCATGACGGTGGATAACTTCGAAGAACTGAAACAGGCCCTGATCGCCAAAGGCATGCGGCCGATGGGCTGGCCGGCACTTCCAGACCTGGCGCAGGCAAGCCAGCGACCGACCATCCCGGCCAACTGGCAAGCCAATGAGTTGCTTGAAGGCGAAACACTTGGCGACGAACCCGGAAAATTCCGGGGCATCTATCGACTGAACTCGAACCCTTCAACCGCCATCCTGCTGGACCATACTGCGTACTACGTTCGCTGGGAGACCGACATCGACGGCGGCGGGCATTGGGCGATAATCGACCCGGAAAATCCCCACGGCTTCTCCGACTCGATTCCCGTGCGTCTCAACGCTGAAGGTGAATGGGAAACGCTGGCGCGCGGCGGACTCGCCGGCGGTGGCAAGACGCCGCCGTTGCACCTGCCCGCCTCGGAGTACGACATACCCGAGAACTTGAAGGCCGAGTTGAAGGAAGGCGCAATCGGCCAGGACGACGATTCGTTGCGAGACGTCTATGACAGCCTCAACGAGCACGACGCTTACCGGGATTTCAAGAAGATCAGGAAACGCCTGTATCGCGACGCTTTACGCTTTTACGCCGAACTGCAATTACCCGGGCGCCCGCCGATTCCGGCCTTCAATCCTGACGCCAGTGCCGAAGAGATCATCGAGAAAATTTTCGAGCATGCCCGAGGCCTGATCATCGGTGAAAGCCATGACGCCATTGGCAGCAAACAGTGGCTGATCGAAAACATGGAGCTGTTGGCCAATAGAAACGTGAAGACGCTGTACATGGAACATCTGCTGACTGACTTCCATCAGACGGCCCTGGACGCGTTTTTCGAAACAGGCGCGATGGATAAAGACCTGGAGAATTATCTCGATGCACTCGATGTCGGCAACATGACCGACCCGCTGGGTCGCGATACCTTTCTGCAACTGGTCAAGCAGGCCCGCAATTTCAAGATCCGCGTGCAGGCGATTGATTGCATGGCCAGCTACCGGCTCAACGGAATGGAACAAATCGGGTCGCTGGAGCCTGCCATCGAGGAAACAGCACGGCAAAAAATGATGAACTACTTCGCCCGCTCGATCATTCGCAGCGACCAGGCGATGCGGGGCGCGCATAAATGGGTGGCACTGATGGGCAATTCCCACTCCAACACCTTCGAGGGCGTGGCGGGGGTCAGTGAACTGGAGGAAGCCATCGGCATTCGCGTTGAAGACGTTGCCGAAGGGATTTCCCCAGGCATCGAACCTGATCCCGGCAAAATCCTGCCCTTGGGTGGCAGCGCTTTTGACCGCAGCGCGCTGGCCAGAGGTGATTTACGCCTGCGCATCGAAACACCATGGACGGCACAGACCATGCCGGAGATCGAAGCACTCTTGTCTCGGCAAGGGATGTACACCTTGAAACTGCAACCCAACATGACCTTTCTGGTTCATCGCAGCCGCAGCAATGCGCTCGTGCGCACGATCATCGAAAGCGCGAACGGCCGCTACTACATCGAACGCCCGAGCTGGCCTTCGGTAAGCGGAAAACGCTATGGCAGCATGAAAGCGCTGCTACAGGCGCTGGACGACATGGGCCTGACGCTGGCCGGCTGGTCGAAACCGCTGTAACCCGCGCACAAAAAAGCCGTGTGAAATCGGATTTCACACGGCTTTTGTCGTTCCAGCCTTCAAACGCTCAAGACTGGCGCGGGATCATTCCCACTCAATGGTCGCTGGCGGCTTGCTCGACACGTCGTAGGTGACGCGGGAGATGCCTTCGATTTCATTGATGATGCGGCCGGAAACGGTTTCCAGCAGTTCGTAAGGCAGGTGTGCCCAACGCGCGGTCATGAAGTCGATGGTTTCTACGGCACGCAGGGCCACGACCCAGGCGTAACGACGGCCATCGCCAACAACGCCAACCGATTTCACTGGCTGGAACACCACGAATGCCTGGCTGACTTTGTGGTACCAGTCGGCTTTGCGCAGTTCTTCGATGAAGATGTGGTCGGCGCGACGCAGCAGGTCGGCGTATTCCTTCTTCACTTCACCGAGGATCCGCACGCCCAGGCCCGGGCCCGGGAACGGGTGGCGGTAGACCATGTCGTACGGCAGGCCCAGTTCCAGGCCCAGACGACGGACTTCGTCCTTGAACAGTTCGCGCAGTGGCTCGACCAGTTTCAGGTTCATCTCTTCCGGCAGGCCGCCCACGTTGTGGTGCGACTTGATCACGTGGGCCTTGCCGCTTTTCGCGCCAGCCGACTCGATCACGTCCGGGTAGATGGTGCCTTGGGCGAGGTACTTGATGTTGTCCAGTTTGTTGGACTGGGCATCGAACACGTCGATGAAGGTGCGGCCGATGATCTTGCGCTTCTTCTCCGGGTCGGCTTCGCCGGCCAGGTTGTTGAGGAACTGCTCTTCGGCGTTGGCGCGGATTACCTTGACGCCCATGTTCTCGGCGAACATGGCCATCACTTGCTCGCCTTCGTGCAGACGCAGCAGGCCGTTGTCGACGAACACGCAAGTCAGCTGGTCGCCGATGGCTTTGTGCAGCAGCGCAGCAACCACGGACGAGTCAACACCGCCGGACAGGCCGAGCAGGACGTTGTCGGTACCGACTTGGGCGCGAACCTGGGCGATGGCGTCTTCAGCGATTTTCGACGGGGTCCACAGGGCTTCACACTCGCAGATGTCGAGGATGAAGCGCGACAGGATGCGACCGCCCTGCTTGGTGTGGGTCACTTCCGGGTGGAACTGCACGCCGTAGTAGCGACGCTCATCGCTGAACATGCCGGCGATCGGGCAGCTCGGGGTGCTGGCCAGGATGTGGAAGTCTTCCGGCATCTTGGTGACTTTGTCACCGTGGCTCATCCACACGTCGAGGCCGAACAGGCCATCGGCGTCGATGTGGTCTTCGATGCCGTCGAGCAGGCGGCTCTTGCCGACCACGTCTACGCGGGCATAACCGAACTCACGCAGCTCAGAACCTTCAACCTTGCCACCCAGTTGTTCGGCCATGGTCTGCATGCCGTAGCAGATACCGAAGACCGGTACGCCCAGGTCAAAGACTGCTTGCGGGCAGCGAGGGCTGTCGGCTTCGTGAACCGACTCGGGGCCGCCGGCGAGGATGACGCCTTTAGGAGCGAATTCGCGGATCGCATCTTCGTCCATGTCGAACGGATGCAGTTCGCAATACACGCCGATTTCACGCACGCGGCGGGCGATCAGCTGGGTGTACTGGGAACCGAAGTCGAGGATCAGGATGCGGTGGGCGTGAATGTCGAGGGCCATGATTCAGTCTCGTCTAAAAAATTCGGAAACAGTCGTGATTCAGAAACAACTCGGGGCTGAATAAAACAGCCCCGGTTGCTTAGCTTGTTGCTTGAAGGCTCAACCTACGCGGTAGTTTGGCGCTTCTTTGGTGATCTGCACGTCGTGAACGTGGGACTCGGCCATGCCAGCGCCGGTGATCCGCACGAACTCAGGCTTGGTGCGCATTTCTTCGATGTCGGCGCTGCCGGTGTAGCCCATCGAGGAACGCAGGCCGCCCATCAGTTGGTGGATGATCGCGCTCAGGGTGCCCTTGTACGGAACACGCCCTTCGATGCCTTCCGGAACCAGCTTCTCGGCGCCTGCCGAGGAATCCTGGAAGTAACGGTCGGAGGAACCTTGAGCCTGGGACATGGCGCCCAGCGAACCCATGCCGCGGTAAGCCTTGTACGAACGACCCTGGAACAGTTCGATCTCGCCCGGCGCTTCTTCAGTACCGGCGAACATCGAGCCCATCATTACGCAGGAAGCACCGGCCACGATGGCCTTGGACAGGTCACCGGAGAAACGGATGCCGCCGTCGGCGATCAACGGTACGCCAGTGCCTTCAAGGGCAGCGGCAACGTTGGCGATGGCACTGATTTGCGGGACGCCGACACCGGCGACGATACGGGTGGTGCAGATCGAGCCAGGGCCGATACCGACCTTGACGGCGTCAGCGCCCGCTTCGGCCAGGGCCTTGGCAGCTGCGCCGGTGGCGATGTTGCCGCCGATCACCTGCACTTCAGGGAAATTCTGTTTGACCCAGCGCACGCGGTCGATCACGCCTTTGGAGTGACCGTGAGCGGTGTCGACCACCACCACGTCAACGCCGGCGTTGACCAGGGCAGCAACGCGGTCGCCGGTGTCTTTACCGGTGCCGACGGCAGCGCCCACGCGCAGACGACCTTGATCGTCCTTGCTGGCCAGCGGGTAAGCCTTGGCTTTTTCGATGTCGTTGACGGTCATCATGCCCTTGAGGGTGAATTTGTCGTCGACGATCAGCACGCGCTCGATGCGGTGCTTGTGCAGCAGTTCACGCACATCGTTCTTGTCGGCGCCTTCCTTGACCGTGACCAGACGCTCTTTAGGCGTCATCACTTCACGGACAGTGGCTTCCAGACGGTTCTCGAAACGCACGTCACGGGAGGTGACAATGCCGACCAGGTCGCCATTGTGCAGCACCGGAACGCCGGAGATGTTGTGCATGCGGGTGAGTTCGAACAGTTCGCGCACGGTAGCGTCGGCGTCGATGGTGATCGGATCCTTGACCACACCGGCTTCGTAACGCTTGACCTTGCGCACTTCGGCAGCTTGCTGCTCGATGGTCATGTTCTTGTGGATAATGCCGATACCACCTTCCTGAGCCATGGCGATTGCCAGACGGGCTTCAGTGACGGTGTCCATGGCGGCGGAAACCAATGGAATATTCAGTTCGATGCCACGGGTAAGGCGGGTCTTGAGACTGACTTCGTTAGGAAGCACCTCGGAATAACCGGGCACTAGGAGAATGTCGTCGAATGTCAGAGCTTCTTGGCTGATACGCAGCATCGCGGGGGCTCCCGAGCGGGAAAATGGAAGCGCGCCATTATAGTCAGACACCCCCTCGGGTTCAATGTAAAACTCTGTCTATTATCGAAGCAGTGATCAACGGGACTTTTACCACCACAGATCCGTAGGAGCACAGCTTGCTGGCGATAGCGTCCGTGAGATCGCCATCGCCAGCAAGCTGTGCTCCTACAGTTCCACTTTTACCCAACTGACCGGCTGATCCAGCCAGTCGGCGAATTCGTCGAGAAAGCTCTGTTTGAACCCGGCCTCGGCCCAGTTGTTGAAGATGAAACCGAGGTTGGAGAAGCCGCATTCCTGCAAAAACAGGAAGCCGTTGATGTCGTCTTCATGCCCGCATTCCGGGCAAGTGAAGTTATCGGTGCGCCCCGGCATCCAGTCTTCCAGGCTTTCGAACAGGGCTTCGCCAATTTCCTTGCGGCACTCGGCGCAACCCGCTTCCTCAAGGAAGCCCTTGGCCGGCGTATAGATGCAGCGCTTGGTGACGATTTCCAGGCCGTTGACCGACTCGCCAAACGGCAGGGCCTCCGGATGCAGGACCACCGCGCGGGCACCGTCGCCAATGGCGTGGGCCATGCGATTGCCGGTGCGACCGCAGGTGGTCAGCTCTTCCTGGATGATGTTCTTGCGCACCAGCCAACGCACGATCGCCCTGGCCCGGGGCTCATGCACCGGCAGCGTGGAGATTTTCGGGACGATGATGCTTTGCGAATTCATGGGGTACAGGCCTGAAGCTTTGATGAAAGGGTTGATCAACAACCCCTGTAGGAGCGAGCCTGCTCGCGATAGCGACGTCAGCATCAACATCTATGTTGAGTGTGAAATAGCTATCGCGAGCAGGCTCGCTCCTACAGTGATTTGCGGCGAGCCTATAGAAGGTATAGGCCCGCCCAAGCAGTTTTTACAGCTCGACGACTACCGCCTGCGAAGCACGGGTCGCCTTGGCGCGGGCGGCTTCGATCGATTCGTCGCGCGCCAGGGCCACGCCCATGCGGCGCTGTCCGTTGACTTCAGGCTTGCCGAACAGACGCAGCGCGGTATCCGGCTCGCTCAACGCGGCGCCCAGATTTGCGAAAGCGGTCTGGGTCGACTGCCCTTCCACCAGGATCACCGCCGAGGCCGATGGCCCGAACTGACGGATCAGCGGGATCGGCAGGCCCAGAATCGCGCGGGCGTGCAAAGCGAACTGCGACAGGTCCTGGGAAATCAACGTCACCAGACCGGTGTCATGCGGGCGCGGCGAGACTTCGCTGAACCACACCTGATCACCCTTGATGAACAACTCGACGCCAAACAGACCACGGCCACCCAAGGCCTCGGTCACGGCTTTGGCGACACGCTCGGACTCGGCCAGGGCAACCGGGCTCATGGCTTGCGGCTGCCAGGATTCCTGGTAGTCGCCCTTCTCCTGACGGTGACCGACCGGCGCGCAGAACGTGGTGCCGCCGATGTGGCGCACGGTCAGCAGGGTGATTTCGTAGTCGAAATCGATGAAGCCTTCGATGATCACGCGACCTTTGCCGGCGCGACCACCTTCTTGTGCGTAATCCCAGGCTGTTTTCACGTCTTCAAAGCTGCGCAGCAGGCTCTGGCCCTTGCCCGACGAACTCATGACTGGCTTGACCACGCATGGGAAGCCGAGGTCTTCGACGGCTTTGCTGTAATCCTCGAAGGTGTCGGCGAAGTGGTACGGCGAGGTCGGCAGGTCCAGCTCTTCGGCGGCCAGGCGACGAATGCCTTCGCGGTTCATGGTCAACTGCGTAGCGCGGGCAGTCGGGATCACGGTGAAGCCTTCGGCTTCCAGTTCCACGAGAGTCGCGGTGGCGATGGCTTCGATTTCCGGCACGATGAAGTGCGGCTTCTCGGCTTCGATCACGGCACGCAGGGCCGCGCCGTCGAGCATGTTGATCACGTGGCTGCGGTGCGCCACCTGCATGGCCGGCGCGTTGGCGTAGCGGTCCACGGCAATCACTTCAACGCCCAGGCGTTGCAGCTCGATCACCACTTCCTTGCCCAACTCGCCACAGCCACACATCAATACGCGGGTCGCGGTCGGCGACAATGGGGTTCCGATACGGGTCATCTGAAGGTCCTCAAGGAGCGGATCATCGAGGGAAGCACGCTTCCCATGGGGAGAAAGCGCGGCATTTTACATGAACTTCAGCTGACGACAGCCTGTTTGCGCAGGCGCCAGGCCATGATCAGCCATACGGCGGTCACACCGGCGAACTTCGAGCCGAGCGCAGTGAGGATCACGCCCGGGGTCAGCGCATCGATCATGCCGAAAAAGATAAAGGTATCGAGGGGAATGCTCAGCGCCGAACTTATCCACAGCCGGTCGTGAAGTGGGCGCTTGGTAATGCTGAACACCAGCCAGTCGATGCACTCGGACACCGCGAACGCCGTGGCGCTGGCCAGGGCGATGGACGGATCGGACGTAACATAAGACAGCACCAGCGCCGCCAGCATCGCCGCAATCGCACCGTGGCCAAAACGGGTTTGCACCATGTCGCGCAGGATGAACACCAGCCCGCCCCAGGCTGACCAGATGATGTCCAGGTGCGGAGCGGTGGAAAAGGCGAAGTTGATCAGCACGACGCTGCTGATGTAGGCGATCAGGAAGAACATGGGACGTGGGGATACCTGGCAGTTTTGTGCGCAGAATACTTCATCTTCGGACACAAATAATCTGTGGCGAGGGAGCTTGCTCCCGTCGGGGCGCGAAGCGGCCCTAAAATGAACGGGCGGTGTCAGATGGATTGGGAGCTGCTTCGCAGCCCAGCGGGAGCAAGCTCCCTCGCCACAAAAGCCCCCACACCATTCAGTTATTGGACTTGGTCGGCAACATCCACACCAACCCACTGGCCTTCGCCCGTTCATGACACAACCCCAGCACCTTGCGGCGTTCGGCATTGTCCATACGGCTCCAACGGGTGATTTCTTCCACCGTGCGCTGGCAACCGGTGCAGATGTCATCCTCATCCAGCGCACAAATGCTCACGCAGGGCGATGCCACCGGGCGTTCGGGCGTATTCATTCTTCCTGCTCGGCCAGATCGCGGGCGTAGCGCTGCGAGTTATGCACATAGTGAGCGGCACTGGCTTCCAGCATTTTCTTCTGCTGCTCGGTCAGCTCGCGCACAACCTTGCCCGGCGAGCCCATGACCAGCGAGCCGTCCGGAATCTCTTTGCCTTCGCCGATCAGCGAATTGGCGCCGATGATGCAATTCTTGCCGATCTTCGCGCCGTTGAGGATCACCGCGTTGATCCCGATCAGGCTGTAGTCGCCCACGGTGCAGCCATGGAGCATCGCGTTGTGGCCAATGGTCACGCCGGTACCGATGGTCAGCGGGTAGCCCATGTCGGTGTGCATCACGGTGCCGTCCTGGACGTTGCTGTTCTTGCCGATCAGGATCAGCTCATTGTCGCCGCGCAGTACGGCGTTGAACCAGACGTTGGCGCCCTCTTCCAGCTTGACCTTGCCCACCAGCACGGCATTGGGTGCGACCCAGCTCTGTGGGTGGGTTTCGACGCGGGCGTCGCCCAGACGGTATTTCATCGTGATTTTCCTCAGGGCTCAGGCAGCCGCGTTTTCAGGCCATTCGAACGATGGCTCAGGTATTGATAAAGCTTTTGGGTGGCTGGTGCAGACTGATTTTCGCGTCATAGAGCAGATTGATCAACTCGACGACCATGATCGCCGTCAGCCCCCAGATCTTGTACTCGCCGTAGCGGTAGCTCGGCACGTACCAGCTGCGGCCCTGGTAATCGATGCGGTGGGTGTGCTCACGCGGGTCTTTGCGGAAGAACTCCAGCGGAACGCTGAACACCGCGGCGATCTCGGCATCATTGGCCCGGTATTCGACGAAATCCGGAATCACGCCGACATAAGGCGTGACCTTGATGCCATGCAGGGAGATCAGCGGGCTGAGCGGGCCGATCACCTCGACCAGACCCGGCGGCAGGCCGATCTCTTCTTCGGCTTCGCGCAGGGCGGTGAAAATCAGGTCCGGGTCTTCGGGGTCACGGCGTCCGCCGGGGAAAGCGACTTCGCCGCCATGGGTCGAGAGCCCGCTGGCACGCAGGGTCAACACCAGTTCCGGTTCGTCACTGCGGGTGATGGGCACCAGTACGGCGGCCTCGGGGAAACGGCGGTCGGTCTCCAGCGTGCGCGGTGTGTGGTTGCTTACCCGATGCAGTAGCTCGTCCAGCATGAGTGTTCTCGATCTGTGCCTTACCCGGCATCATGCACCAATCGCTGCGGCCGCCCAACCCCCGCAACAGCCCCATGTCGCGAAACGGCAACTTGCCGACAGACACCGCCGCACGCCAAGATAGGCGCAGCATTCAGGAACCCAAGCATGAAATTTTGCAGTCAGTGCGGCAACCCGGTGACCCAGCGCATTCCCGAAGGCGATTCACGCCTGCGTTTTGTCTGCGACAGCTGTCACACCATTCATTACCAGAACCCCAATATCGTCGCTGGCTGCGTCGCGACCTGGGGCACCAAGGTCTTGCTCTGCCGCCGCGCGATAGAGCCGCGCCTGGGTTACTGGACCCTGCCCGCCGGTTTCATGGAGAACGGTGAGACCATCGAGCAGGCGGCCATTCGCGAAACCGCCGAGGAAGCCTGCGCCCGGGTGCGCAACCTGAGCATCTATACGCTGATCGATGTGCCGCACATCAGCCAGGTGCATGTGTTCTTCCGCGCCGAACTGGCGGACCTGGACTTTGCCGCCGGTCCCGAGAGCCTGGAAGTGCAACTATTCGACGAAGTGGACATTCCGTGGGACGAGCTGGCTTTCCGCACAGTGGGCCGTACCTTAGAATGCTTCTTCGCTGACCGGCGGACCGAGGTCTACCCCGTGCGGTCCGAATCGATCCCGCCGCTTGCTCAGCCTGCCAACTAAAAAAACACCTATAAATATATATAGTCGCGACACCTCCTGGGGAATCGTTTCAATGCGCTGGTTGCTTGCCCTGTTCTGTTTGTCGTTCGTAGCGGTGTCCCAGGCTTCGGCCGTGGGATCGCTCGACGGCAAGGTCATCGAGAAAGTCCTGGTTCTCAAGTCTTCCCATCAATTGCAATTGATCAATGACGGCAAGCCGATCAAGACCTATCGCATTTCCCTCGGCAAACGCCCCAAGGGACAGAAGCTGATGGAAGGCGATAAACGCACGCCAGAAGGCTTCTATTGGCTCGACTGGCGCAAGACCAGTGAAAAATTCAACCTGGCGATGCACATTTCCTACCCGAACATCAGCGACTCCGCCCGTTCACGGCGTGAAGGCGTCGATCCCGGCGGCATGATCATGATCCATGGCACGCCGGACACCGAAGACAATCCCGAGCAACTGTTCCACACCCTGGACTGGACCGACGGCTGCATCGCCATGCGCAACATGGACATGCGCGAAGTCTGGAACCTGGTGCCGGATGGCACGATGATCGAAATCCGCCCGTAATTCCCCACGACCATTGGTCGCCCTCGAAAAATAAATTCAAGAGATCGCAGCCTGCGACAGCTCCTACAGGGTGAATACCATTTCCCTCTGTAGGAGCTGCCGCAGGCTGCGATCTTTGTCGTTCTAAATTCCAGCGCTAATACCACTTCAAACCAACCTGCTTCCAGCCGTCCAGATTCAGGGCGTTTTCACGCGTCTACGGTCAAGCACTGCGTTGACATGGTATTCAAGTGGTATTAATTTTCCGGCACACCGAGCGACAATTCCTACATACGTTTCGGACAGCCAACCATGAACGACCTCAAGGCCTTGCGCCCCGACGACACCCAACCCACGCCGCTTTACCTGCAACTGGCGCGCAATCTGGAAGCGGCGATTCATGCCGGCCAGTGGAAAGCCGAGCAGGCAATGCCGTCGGAACGCAATCTGAGCGAAATGCTCGGCATCTCCCGTGTCACCGCTCGCAAGGCGTTGGAAGTGCTGTTCGAACAAGGCCTGATCCGCCGCAACCAAGGCTCCGGCACGTTCATCACGCCGCGCCTGGAACAACCGCTGTCGCGTCTTTCCGGTTTCAGCGAAATGCTCCGCCTCAAGGGCTTCGTGCCTGGCTCGCAATGGCTGGAGCGAGAAATCACCCTGCCCACCCACGAAGAACTGATCCGCCTCGGCCTGTCGCCCAACGACAAAGTTGCGCGCCTCAAACGCCTGCGCAAGGCCGACGACACCGTGATGGCCATCGAGATGAGCACCCTGCCTGCCTCGATCATTCCCAAGCCGCAAGCAGTCGGCGACTCCCTTTACGAATACCTCGACGGCATCGGCAAACCAATCGTCCGCGCGTTGCAGCACATTCAGGCGATCAATGCCTCGGACGAGTTCGCCGCACTGGTCGGCATTGCCCCCGGCACCGCCATGCTGCTGATGACCCGTGTCGGCTACCTCGAAGACAACACGCCCATAGAAGTCACCGACACCTATTGCCGCAACGACTACTACGACTTTGTGGCTGAGCTGCGTCGCTAAGCCGAACATCGAGAACAGATCATGTCCGAAGACAACATCCTCACCGCCCACGGCTGGGTTCGCGGCCGACTGGTTCACGAACACGGCAAAGTCGTGTCAATCGAAGGCCTGCCCTGCGATCCGGCAGACAACGACCTGCCTTACCTGCTCCCGGGTTTCATCGACCTGCACGTTCACGGCGGTGGCGGCAAAGACATCATGGAAGGCGCACCCGCCTTCGAAACCATCACCAAAACCCACGTACGCTTCGGCACCACATCGCTGCTGGCCACCACCATGACTGCGCCGAGCGAGGAAATCTCCAGCGTGCTCAAAGCCGTCGGCGAGTTCTGTGAGCAGCGCCCAAAAGGCAGCGCCCGAGTCCTCGGCGTGCACCTCGAAGGCCCGTATATCAACCCCGGCAAACTCGGTGCCCAACCGAATTTCGCCCACACCGCGCTGATGGCCGAAGTCGAAGAGTATCTGGCGCTGGCACCGATTCGCGTCATCACCATCGCCCCGGAAATCGCCGGTCACGATGCCCTGATTCGCGCCCTCAGCAGCCGAGGTGTGCGCATGCAGATCGGCCATACACTCGGCAGCTACGAGGAAGGCGTCGCCGCGCTGGAAGCCGGCGCGACCAGTTTCACCCACCTCTATAACGCCATGAGCCCGTTACATCACCGCGAGCCGGGCATCGTCGGCGCGGCACTGGCCCACGCCAAATTCGCCGAGCTGATTCCCGACTTGCTGCACGTGCACCCCGGCGCGATCCGCGTGGCCCTGCGTTCGATCCCGTGCCTGTATTGCGTCACTGACTCGACCGCCGCCGCCGGCATGCCCGACGGTGAATACAAGCTCGGCAGCCACACCGTGACCAAATGCCTGGGCGGCGTGCGTCTGCCGGACGGCACGCTGGCGGGTAGCACGCTGACCATGGATCAGGCCCTGCGCAACCTGGTGAAGATCGGTTTGCCGATCGCCGAGGCCTCGCGGCGTCTGTCGCAATTCCCCGCCGATTACCTCGGCATCACCGAACGCGGGCGCCTGCAACCGGGTGCCTGGGCCGACTGCGTGCGGCTGGATCGCTCACTGAAACTGACCGCCGTCATGGTCGAAGGAGAAGACATTGACTTCAAAAATGCTTGAAGAGGCGCTGTCCTCGTTCGAGGCCGTGCAAGCCCAATTGCAGCAACTCGACCCGCAGATGATCGAGATTGCCGGGCGCCTGCGCCGTCAACCGCCGCAAGTGGTGATGACCGTCGCGCGCGGCAGCTCCGACCACGCGGCCAGTTACTTCGCCTACCTGAGCATGCAACTGCTGGGCTATCCGGTGGCCTCGTTGCCGATGTCGGTGGTGACCATGCAGCAGGCTCCGCTGAAGGTCAGCGGCCAGGTGGCGTTCGCCTTCTCGCAATCGGGGCAAAGTCCTGACCTGGTCAACAGCCTGCGCCTGTTGCGTAAACGCGGTGCCTTGAGCGTTTCGCTGGTCAACGCCGCAGATTCGCCGCTGGAAGCCGCCTGCGAATTCAGCCTGCCGCTGTTGGCCGGTACCGAAAGCAGCGTCGCCGCGACCAAGAGTTTTATCGCCACCCTCAGCGCCAGCGCCCGGTTGATCGGCCACTGGAAAGAAGATGCCGAATTGCTCGAAGCCGGTCGCGCCTTGCCCGAAGGCCTGCGCGAGGCAGCGCAACAGGACTGGCGCCCGGCCATCGACGCCTTGCGCGATTGCCAGCGCTTGATGGTGATCGGCCGTGGCGCCGGATTCGCCATCGCTCAGGAAGCGGCGCTCAAGTTCAAGGAAACCTCGGCGATCCAGGCCGAAGCCTTCAGCAGCGCTGAAGTGCGCCATGGCCCGATGGCGTTGATCGGCGATAACTATCCGCTGCTGGTTTTCGCCCCACGGGGTGCCGAGCAGGCCGGTTTGCTGAGTCTGGCCGCCGACATGCGCCAACGCGGCGCCCGGGTATTGCTGGCGGCGCCGGATGACGTGCTCGAACGCGACCTGACCCTGACCCGCGCCGAACACCCGGCCCTCGATCCGATCCTGGCGATCCAGAGCTTCTACGTAATGGCCGCCGGCCTGGCAGTTGCGCGCGGCATGGACCCAGATCAGCCACGGCACCTGAGCAAAGTCACGCGTACGCACTAAAGGCAACCCCACACCCCTGTAGGAGCTGAGCTTGCTCGCGATGACGGCATTACAGCCGCAGATGAACTTTCGGATGTACCGACGTCATCGCGAGCAAGCTCGGCTCCTACAGGGGGCGTGTCGATCCGAATTATGTTTTCAATGAGACCGAGCCATGCACAAAAACAATAAAGAGCTGACCCTCAGCGCCCCGCTCAGCGGCCCGGTGCTCACGCTCGCCAAAGTCCCGGATGCGGTGTTCGCCAGCGGCGCCATGGGTGACGGGATCGCCATCGACCCGTTGAACGATACCCTGCACGCGCCCTGCGCCGGTGTCGTGGTACACGTCGCGCGCACCGGCCACGCCGTGACCCTGCGTGCCGACAACGGCGCCGAATTGCTGTTGCACTTGGGCCTCGACACGGTCGAACTGCAAGGCCAGGGCTTTACCATGCTGGTGCAGGAAGGTGCGCGGGTCGCCAACGGCCAGCCGCTGCTGCGCTATGACCAGGACAAGGTCGCGCAACAGTGCAAAAGCCTGGTCAGCCTGCTGATCCTCACCAACAGCCAGGACTTTCAGGCTCGGCCCATCACGCTCAAATCGGTGAAGGTCGGCGAGCCGTTGTTGCACATCATTCGCCGCAACGGCGTTGGCGCTCATTCTGAAGTGGAGTTTGTCGGCGAAGAGCAGATCGGCCACATCCGCATCGCCCATCGCGGCGGTTTGCACGCGCGGCCCGCCGCACTGATCCGGCAAACTGCACAAGGCTTCAAGAGCAAATCGCAGCTGCATTTCGCCGGCAAATCGGCAACCTGTGACAGCCTGATCGGGCTCATGGGATTGGCCATCGGCGAACAGGACGAAGTGCAAGTCAGCTGCCAGGGTCCGGATGCCGAAGCCGCGTTGCAAGCCTTGTTGATCGCCTTGTCCACAGCGTTGGCCGAAGAACATCACGCCGTCGCGCCACCTCCAATGTCCCAACACAATCGTGCGGCTGAAGCGGGTGTGTTGCACGGTGTCTGTGCGGCACCGGGGTTGGTCGGCGGACCGCTGTTTCGCCTGAACTCGATCAGCCTGCCGACGGATGCCGGGCACAATGATCCGGCGCAACAACGACAAGCCCTCGACACCGCGCTAACCCAGGTGCGCAGTGAAATCGCCGGCACCCTGGCCCAGGCCAGAAAACACAAAAGCTCTGACGAAGAGGCCATCTTCGCCGCGCACATCGCGCTGCTGGAAGACCCGGCATTGCTCGATGCCGCCGATCACTCCATAGAACTCGGCACGGCCGCAACTCATGCCTGGAGCCAATCGATCGACGCGCAGTGCGACGTGCTCCAGCAATTGGGCAGTTCGCTGCTGGCCGAACGCGCCAACGACCTGCGCGACCTCAAGCAACGGGTGCTGCGCGCCCTGCTCGGCGAAGCCTGGCATTACGATGTGCCACCGGGTGCCATCGTCGCCGCCCATGAGTTGACCCCATCGGATTTGCTGCAACTGAGTCAGCAAGGCGTCGCCGGGTTTTGCATGGCCGAGGGTGGCGCGACCTCTCACGTGGCGATTCTTGCGCGGGGCAAAGGCTTGCCGTGCATGGTTGCCCTGGGTTCGTCGCTGCTGGATCAGGAGCAGGGCCAAGCGGTGGTGCTGGATGCCGACGGCGGTCGCCTCGAACTGATCCCGACTGCCGAACGTCTGGCCGAAGTGCGTGACGCGCAACGTGCTCAACAACAGCGCCGCACCGAGCAACAGGCGCAGGCGCACACCCCGGCGCAAACCCTTGATGGCGTGCGAATTGAAGTCGCGGCCAACGTGGCATCCAGCACTGAAGCGGCCGACGCCTTGGCCAACGGCGCCGATGGCGTCGGTCTGCTGCGAACCGAGTTCCTCTTTGTAGACCGCCACACCGCGCCGGACGAACTGGAACAGCGTCACGCCTATCAAGCAGTGCTCGATGCCATGGGCGACAAGTCTGTGATCATCCGCACCATCGACGTCGGCGGCGACAAGCAACTCGACTATCTACCATTGCCCGCCGAAGCCAACCCGGTGTTGGGCCTGCGCGGCATTCGTCTGGCTCAGGCCCGCCCGGAAATCCTCGACCAGCAACTGCGCGCGCTGCTGCACGTTACGCCGCTGTCGCGTTGCCGGATCCTGTTGCCGATGGTGACCGAAGTCGATGAGCTGCTGCACATCCGCCAGCGTCTCGACGCCCTGTGTACCGAACTCGGCCTGACGCAACGCCCGGAGCTGGGCGTCATGATCGAAGTCCCGGCCGCAGCACTGCTGGCCGAGCAACTGGCCGAACACGCGGACTTCCTGTCCATCGGCACCAACGACCTGTCGCAATACACCCTGGCCATGGACCGTGACCACGCCGGTCTCGCCTCGCGGGTCGATGCCTTGCATCCGGCGCTGCTGCGATTGATCGCCCAAACCTGCGCCGGTGCTGCGCAGCATCAACGTTGGGTCGGAGTCTGCGGGGCACTGGCGTCTGATCCGCTGGCGACGCCCGTATTGATCGGACTGGGCGTGAGCGAACTGTCGGTGAGCCCGGTGCAGATCGGTGAAATCAAGGACCGCGTGCGCCACCTCGACGCCAGCGAATGCCGGCGCATCAGCCACGACCTGCTCAAACTGAGCAGCGCCAGCGCGGTGCGTCACGCCTGTCATCAGCATTGGCCTCTGAGCTAAAGAACAAAAAGAATCCAGGGAGAACCGCCATGTACCAACTTTTCATTGAAGGCCTGCAGCGCCTCGGCCGCGCGCTGATGCTGCCGATCGCGATCCTGCCGATTGCCGGCCTGTTGCTGCGCCTGGGCGACACCGACTTGCTGAACATCGCGATCATCCACGATGCCGGCCAAGTGATCTTCGCCAACCTGGCGATGATTTTTGCCATCGGCATCGCGGTCGGGTTTGCCAAGGACAATAACGGCACGGCGGGCCTTGCCGGTGTCATTGGCTATCTCGTGATGATCTCCACGCTCAAAGTGCTGGATGCGAGCATCAACATGGGCATGCTCGCCGGGATCGTCAGCGGCTTGATGGCGGGCGCGCTGTACAACCGCTTCAAGGACATCAAGTTACCGGAGTATCTGGCGTTCTTCGGCGGACGGCGCTTCGTGCCGATTGTCACCGGGTTCGCAGCGGTCGGCCTGGGCGTGGTTTTCGGCTACATCTGGCCGCCAATCCAGCAAGGCATCAACAGCTTCGGCACGTTGATGATGGAAAGCGGTAGTTTCGGCGCGTTCGTCTTCGGCGTGTTCAACCGCCTGCTGATCGTCACCGGCTTGCACCACATCCTCAACAACATGGCGTGGTTCGTGTTCGGCAACTTTACCGACCCCACCACCGGCGCGCTGGTGACCGGCGATCTGTCGCGCTACTTTGCCGGTGACCCGAAAGGCGGCCAGTTCATGACCGGCATGTTCCCGATGATGATCTTCGGCCTGCCCGCTGCGTGCCTGGCGATGTACCGCAACGCCCTGCCGGAACGCCGAAAAATCATGGGCGGGATTTTCCTGTCGATGGCCCTGACTGCATTCTTGACCGGTGTGACCGAGCCGATCGAGTTCGCCTTCATGTTCCTCGCACCGCTGCTGTTTTTGCTGCACGCCTTGTTGACCGGTCTGGCGATGGCCGTCACCAATGCGCTGAACATCCATTTGGGGTTCACCTTCTCCGGCGGCTTCATCGACATGGTTCTCGGCTGGGGCAAATCCACCAACGGCTGGCTGGTGTTCCCGGTTGGCCTGGCGTACGCCGTCATCTACTACGTCGTGTTTGATTTCTGTATCCGCCGCTTCGACCTGAAAACCCCGGGCCGTGAAGGCGTCGCAGCCGCCGAGCAAGTCGTTGTGGCCGACAACGAGCGGGCCGGGGCTTACATCAAGGCCTTGGGCGGCGCGGAAAACCTGATCACCGTCGGCGCGTGCACCACACGCTTGCGCCTGGACATGGTGGATCGCAACAAAGCCTCCGACGCGGATTTGAAAGCACTCGGCGCCATGGCCGTGGTCCGCCCCGGCAAGGGCGGGAGTTTGCAGGTGGTGGTCGGGCCGATGGCCGACAGCATTGCCGACGAGATTCGCCTGGCGATGCCGGCGCTGGGTCGCGCGCTGATTTCCACTCCCGCAGTCGCAATCGACGCACCGCCCCCAGCCGCCGTGGCGACACCTGAGGCCCAGCAATGGCTGAATGCGCTTGGCGGTGGCGACAATGTGCTGCAACTGGACTGCGTGGCGATGACCCGGATTCGTCTGCAACTGGCGGATGGCAAGGTGTTGTCGGAGTGTGAGTTGAAGGCGTTGGGGTGTCAGGGTGTGAGTCAGTTGGAGGGTGGTATCTGGCATCTGCTGGTTGGCGACAAGGCGCCGAGCTTGAGTGATGCGCTGGAAGCGTTGGTCAATCGCAGTGAGGTGAGTGCGAAGGTTTAGACTGATGGCGCCTGGGCGGGCCCCATCGCGGGCAAGCCTTGCTCCTACAAAGTGGAGGCGTTCGACAGTTGCTGGTACAACGCCGATTTTGTAGGAGCAAGGCTTGCCCGCGATAGGGCCCTCACTCCCACCAAAATCTTGAGCAACAAAAAACCCGCTGAAATCACTCTCAGCGGGTTTTTCATTTCAGCAGCCAGAGAATCAGAAATCCTCCAGCCGCCACACTTCATAAGCCGGTGTCTCGTAGGGATGGCTCTGTTTCAGAGCCGCCACCACCGAGCGAATCAACTCATCGGCCACCACAAGCTCAACCTTCCATTCCTCGACCTGCTCGACCTGCCCCGCTTCGCCAATGAACGGCTGACTGCCGTCCAGTGGACGAAACTGGCCAGTGCCAAGCACCTGCCACGCACAGTGGTCATAGTCACCGATTCGCCCTCCACCAGCGGCGAACACAGCACTTTTGACCACTTCGACATGACTGTCGGGAACAAAAAAACTCAGCTTGTACACGGCGCTTAGTTCACCCACACGCGAGCGTTACGGAACATGCGAATCAGCGGTGCATCTTCGCTCCACTCGTCCGAACGCCACGAGTTCTGCACGGCGCGGAACACACGCTCCGGGTGCGGCATCATGATCGTTACGCGACCGTCGCGGCTGGTCAAACCGGTGATCCCGCGCGGCGAACCGTTCGGGTTGCCCGGGTAGTTTTCGGTGACCTTGCCATGGTTGTCGACGAAACGCATCGCCACGCAACCGGACAGATCGGCTTCCAGCAGTGCTTCTTCGCTGGAGAACTCGGCATGACCTTCGCCGTGAGCAATGGCGATCGGCATGCGCGAACCGGCCATGCCTTGCAGGAAGATCGAGTTCGACTCCTGGATCTGCACCATCGCAACGCGGGCTTCGAACTGCTCGGAACGGTTACGCACGAAGTGCGGCCAGAACTCGCTGCCCGGGATCAGCTCGTGCAGGTTGGACATCATCTGGCAACCGTTGCACACGCCGAGGGTGAAGCTGTCGTTACGCTCGAAGAAACCCTGGAACGCATCGCGGGCACGGCTGTTGAACAGCGCCGATTTTGCCCAGCCTTCACCGGCACCCAATACGTCGCCGTAGGAGAAACCGCCGCAGGCGACCATGCCCTTGAACTCGTTCAGGTCGACACGGCCGGCCAGAATGTCGCTCATGTGCACGTCGATCGCGTTGAAACCGGCGCGGTCGAACGCCGCTGCCATTTCCACCTGACCGTTGACGCCCTGCTCACGCAGTACGGCAACCTGTGGGCGAATGCCTTTCTTGATGTAAGGCGCGGCCACGTCCTGGTTGACGTCGTAGCTGAGCTTGACGCTCAGGCCCGGGTTGTCTTCTTCCAGCAGTACGTCGAATTCCTGATCGGCGCAGTCGGCGTTGTCACGCAGACGCTGGATCTGGTAGCTGGTCTCGGCCCACTGGCGTTGCAGCAGACGACGCTGGCCTTCGAACACGGTGTCACCGTTGAAGGTGATGTTGATCTCGCCATTGTTGATCGGCTGACCGATGACCGACACGCAGTCGCCCAGGCCGGCAGCGCTGAACTGAGCAAGGATGTCCGGCGTGGCGTCCTGGCGAACCTGGATCACGGCACCCAGTTCTTCGTTGAACAGGATGGCGGCGATGTCCGCGGAAGTTTCCGCCAGACCGTCGAGGTTCAGGCTCAGGCCGCAGTGACCGGCGAAGGCCATCTCGACAACGCTGGTCAGCAGACCACCGTCGGAACGGTCGTGGTAAGCCAGCAGGTGACCGTCGGCGTTGAGGCCCTGGATCACCGCGAAGAAGGCTTTCAGGTCTTCGGCGTCATCGACGTCCGGAGCGTGCATGCCGAGCTTGCCGTGAACCTGCGCGAGGATCGAGGCGCCCATGCGGTTCTGGCCACGACCGAGGTCGATCAGGATCAGGTCGGTAGTGCCCTTGTCCATGCGCAGTTGCGGGGTCAGGGTCTGACGGATGTCAGTCACTGGCGCGAAACCGGTCACGATCAGGGACATCGGCGAAGTCACGGACTTGTCCACGCCTTCGTCGTTCCAACGGGTGGCCATTGACATCGAGTCCTTGCCCACCGGAATGGTGATGCCCAGCTCAGGGCACAGTTCCATGCCGACCGCTTTCACGGTGTCGTACAGGCGTGCATCTTCACCGGGGTGACCGGCCGCCGACATCCAGTTCGCCGACAGTTTGATGTCGGAGATCTTGCCGATGCGCGAAGCGGCGATGTTGGTCAGGGTTTCGCCGATGGCCATGCGGCCCGACGCCGGAGCGTCCAGCAATGCCAGCGGAGTACGCTCGCCCATGGCCATGGCTTCACCGGTGTAGACGTCGAAGCTCGTGGCGGTGACGGCAACGTCGGCCACCGGAACCTGCCACGGGCCGACCATCTGGTCACGGGCCACGAGGCCGGTGATGGTGCGGTCGCCGATGGTGATCAGGAAGCTCTTGCTGGCCACGGCCGGGTGGTGCAGGACGCGCTCGACGCAGTTGCCGATGTCGAGCGTCGACGGATCGAAGTCGTCGCCCAGTTCGCTTTCACGAACCACCGAACGGTGCATGCGTGGAGCCTTGCCCAGCAACACTTCCAGTGGCATGTCCACCGGGCTGTTGCCGAAGTGGCTGTCGGTCACGGTCAGTTGTGGCTCGGCAGTGGCTTCGCCGACGACGGCAAACGGGCAACGCTCGCGTTCGCAGATCGCCTTGAAGCGCTCGAAGTCTGCCGGGCCGACGGCCAGGACGTAACGTTCCTGGGATTCGTTGGACCAGATTTCGTGCGGGGCCATGCCCGGCTCGTCATTTGGAATGTTGCGCAGTTCGAAACGGCCACCACGCTCGCCGTCGTTGACCAGTTCCGGGAAGGCGTTGGACAGACCACCGGCACCCACGTCGTGGATGAAGCTGATCGGGTTCTTGTCGCCCAGTTGCCAGCAACGGTCGATGACTTCCTGGCAGCGACGCTCCATCTCAGGGTTTTCGCGTTGTACCGAAGCGAAGTCCAGGTCTGCCGAGCTGGTGCCAGTGGCCATGGAGGAAGCCGCGCCGCCGCCCAGACCGATCAGCATCGCAGGGCCGCCGAGTACGATCAGCTTGGAGCCGACCAGGATCTCGCCTTTCTTGACGTGTTCTTCACGGATGTTACCCATGCCGCCAGCCAGCATGATCGGCTTGTGGTAACCGCGAACTTCGTCACCGTGCGGGGTGGTGATCGATTGTTCGAAGGTACGGAAGTAGCCAGTCAGGGCCGGACGACCGAATTCGTTGTTGAACGCAGCGCCGCCGAGCGGGCCTTCGATCATGATGTCCAGCGCGGTAACGATGCGCTCAGGCTTGCCGTACGGCACTTCCCACGGCTGTTCGAAGCCCGGGATTTGCAGGTTGGATACGGTGAAACCGGTCAGGCCAGCCTTTGGCTTGGCGCCACGGCCGGTCGCGCCTTCGTCGCGGATCTCGCCGCCGGAACCGGTGGATGCGCCCGGGAACGGGGCAATCGCGGTCGGGTGGTTGTGGGTCTCGACTTTCATCAGGATGTGCACCGGCTCCTGCACCGCGCCGTACTGGCGGGTTTCAGGGTCCGGGAAGAAACGGCCGGCCACGGAGCCGACGATGACCGAAGCGTTGTCCTTATAAGCCGACAGAACGCCTTCGCTGTGCATCACGTAGGTGTTCTTGATCATGCCGAACAGGCTTTTTTCCTGGCTCTCGCCGTCGATGTCCCAACTGGCGTTGAAGATCTTGTGACGGCAGTGCTCGGAGTTCGCCTGGGCGAACATCATCAGTTCGATGTCGTGCGGGTTGCGCTTCAAGCCGACGAAGGCGTTGACCAGGTAATCGATCTCGTCTTCGGCCAGGGCCAGGCCCAGCTCGGTGTTGGCTTTTTCCAGCGCGGCACGGCCGCCACCCAACACGTCGATCGCGGTCAGGGGTTTTGGCTCGGCGTGGCTGAACAGGCCGGCGGCCTGTTCGAGGTTGCCCAGGACGATCTGGGTCATGCGGTCGTGCAGCACGTCGGCGATCAGTTGCACTTCAGCGTCGCTGAACTGGCCGGCCACGTAGAACGCAATACCGCGCTCCAGTCGCTGGATCTTGCTCAGGCCGCAGTTGCGAGCGATGTCGCTGGCCTTGCTCGACCATGGCGAGATGGTGCCGAAACGCGGCAACACCAGGAACAGACGACCGGTCGGCTCCTGGACCGGAACGCTTGGACCGTACTTCAGAAGGCGCGCAAGCACCTGCTGTTCGTCGCCGGTCAGGACGCCGGTAACTTCGGCGAAGTGAGCGAATTCAGCATACAGGCCACTGACAGCCGGGACCTTCTGGCTCAGTTGCTCAAGGAGCTTGCTGTGGCGAAAGGCAGAAAGGGCAGGAGCGCCGCGCAGGATCAACATCTTCGGGACAGCCTCGGGAAGGGGTGTGCTTTGAGGCCGTGCATTCTAGCCTAAACAGCCAGCGACATCACCCGAAACGCTACGCACGGTTGCACTCGGGTGCCATTCTGTGTTTCTGCCTCGAAAGTCAGGTTAATTGGGTGTGTGACCTTAGCTTATTTTTACTGTAACAAAATGCGGGCAAGGCCCATTCCTGCGGGGTTTTGCTCGGTTTTGTGATCTCTAGCAGACAACCCCTTCACTGTCGAGATATGGCGCCCGTGGTCCTTTGCGTATACTGCGCACATGTTTTTCCCAACGGCTTTGCGTCCGCGGTACGCCAAATGGCTGATCGCAACCGGACTCTTCCTGATGCTCAGTGGCTGTGTTGATAAACCCAACACGCTGGAGCGCGTAAAGGAGGATGGTGTGCTGCGGGTGGTCACCCGAAACAGCCCCGCCACCTACTTTCAGGATCGCAACGGTGAAACCGGCTTCGAATACGAGCTGGTGAAGCGCTTCGCCGACGATCTGGGGGTCGAACTGAAGATCGAGACCGCCGATAACCTCGACGACCTGTTCAATCAGATTGGTAAACCGAACGGCCCGGTGCTGGCGGCTGCCGGCCTGGTCAGCAGTGACGACCGCAAGAAGCAGGTGCGCTTCTCCCACTCCTATCTGGAAGTCACCCCGCAGATCATCTACCGCAACGGCCAGTCGCGCCCCACCGACGCGAAAGATCTGGTCGGCAAGAAGATCATGGTGCTCAAGGGCAGCACCCACGCCGAGCAACTGGCGGAGCTGAAAAAGAAATTCCCTGGCATCGACTACGAAGAATCCGATCAGGTTGAAGTGGTCGACCTGTTGCGCATGGTCGACGAAGGCCAGATCGACCTGACCCTGGTCGACTCCAACGAAGTGGCGATGAACCAGGTGTACTTCACCAATATTCGGGTCGCCTTCGACCTCGGTGACGCCAACAACCAGAGCTGGGCAGTGGCGGCAGGCGACGACAATAGCCTGCTCAACGAAATCAACGACTACCTCGACAAGGTCAAGAAGAACGGCACCCTGCAACGCCTCAAGGACCGTTACTACGGCCACGTCGACGTCCTTGGCTACATGGGCGCCACTACCTTCGCCCAGCATTTGCAGCAACGCCTGCCCAAATACGAGAAGCACTTCAAGGCCTACGCCAAGATAGAGAAAGTCGACTGGCGCCTGCTGGCCGCGGTCGGTTATCAGGAATCGCTGTGGCAACCGGCCGTGACCTCGAAGACCGGTGTGCGCGGCCTGATGATGCTGACCCAGAACACCGCGCAGGCGATGGGCGTGTCCAACCGCCTCGACCCCAAGCAGAGCATCATGGGCGGCGCGAAGTACCTGGCTTATATGAAGGAACAACTGGACGATTCGATCCAGGAACCGGATCGCACCTGGTTTGCACTCGCCGCCTACAACGTCGGCAGTGGTCACCTGGATGACGCGCGCAAACTGGCGGCCAAGGAAGGGCTGAACCCGGACAAATGGCTGGACGTGAAGAAAATCCTGCCGCGTCTGTCCGAGAAGAAGTGGTACAGCAAGACCCGTTACGGCTACGCCCGTGGCGGCGAGCCGGTGCATTTCGTGGCGAACATCCGTCGCTACTACGACATCCTGACCTGGGTCACGCAGCCGCAGCTTGAAGGCGATCAAGTGGCCGAGGGCAAACTGCTGGTTCCGGGGATCGACAAGTCCAAACCGGCTCAAGAGCCAGCCCCGCTCTGACAATCACCACCAATCAAATGTGGGAGCGGGCTTGCTCGCGAAAGCGGAGTGTCAGCCAACAGAGATGTTGGATGATAAACCGCCTTCGCGAGCAAGCCCGCTCCCACAGTGGTTTTTGGTTGACCTTTAAGCCTTGACAGCCGCCGCCAGAATCAGCGCCTTCATCTCCGACACCGCCGACTTGAAGCCAACGAACAGCGCATGGGCCACCAGCGCGTGGCCGATGTTCAGTTCGTTGATACCCTTGATCGCCGCCACGGCTTCAACGTTGTGATAGTGCAGGCCATGACCGGCATTGACGATCAGCCCCTGAGCCAAGCCAAACGCCACGCCATCCGCCACGCGCTTGAGCTCTTCGGCGACTTCAGTCGGCGTCTCTGCATCGGCGTAACGACCGGTGTGCAGTTCAATGGCCGGAGCGCCAACACGACGTGAGGCCTCAATCTGCCGCTCGTCGGCATCGATGAACAGCGACACTTCAGAGCCGAGTTTCGACAGGCGTTCCACTGCGGCCTTGATCCGCGCTTCCTGCCCCGCCACGTCCAGACCGCCTTCGGTGGTCAGCTCCTGACGGGTTTCCGGCACCAGGCAGATGTGCGCCGGGCGGATGCGCTCAGCGAACTGCATCATTTCTTCGGTGACGCCCATTTCGAAGTTCATGCGGGTTTGCAGCACATCCTTGAGCACCAGAACATCACGCTCCTGAATGTGCCGACGGTCTTCGCGCAGGTGCACGGTAATGCCATCGGCGCCCGCCTCTTCCGCATCCAGTGCAGCCTTGACCGGGTCCGGGTAACGAGTGCCCCGGGCCTGACGCAGGGTGGCAACGTGGTCGATGTTCACGCCAAGAAGAATGCGGGTGCTGGTGGTCACGGAAAGCGCTCCAGAAGAAGAGAAAGTTCGGTGCACAGCATACGGGGAGACTACGGCTTGCGAAACAACTCGCGACTGGCCAGGGGACGACCGCCCAAGTGAACGGCCAGCGCCTGACGCATCAGGCGCTTGGCAGCAGACAACGCGCCCGGCGCGGACCAGTCGGCTTCAGCCATGGCCAGCAGCTCGGTGCCGTTGAACAGTCCCGGTTGCAGCAAGTAGACCCGCTCCAGCCCTGCATCCACTTGCAGGCGATAGAGGCCGTCAGGGGCGATAACCTCAGCGTGGATGTCCGTAGTCAATGAGAATCCGTAACCAAGGTCATCGAGCAACCGCCATTCGAACGAACGCAACAACGGCTCCAGCGGACGACCTTCAGCCAGCGCCAGCAATGTCGCGGCGTAGTGATCGAATACGCCAGGATGCGGGTCTTCGGCGGGCAACAGGCGAATCAGCAGTTCATTGAGATAGAGGCCACTGAACAGTGCCTCACCGTTGAGCCAGGTAGAAACACCTGCAGCTTCCATGCGCCCGACATTCTTCAGCTCGCCACGCCCACGAAACTCTACTTCCAGCGGCACGAACGGCCGCGCCAGCGTCCCGGCCTTGCCCCGCGCACTGCGCAACACCGCCCGCAGCCGACCTTGCGGCGTGAGGAAGTCCACCAAAGCACTGCTTTCGCGGTAGGCGCGGGAGTGGAGGACGTAGGCGGGTTGGGGGATGGGTTGGGACATGGAGCTCTCAATGAACTGTAGGAGCGAGCCTGCTCGCGATGGTGCATAACGATGACGCGGGCATTCTGAATGAACGCGGCGCTTTCAAGTCCATCGCGAGCAGGCTCGCTCCTACAGTGGGGGCTGCGGTGTATTACAAGTCGCCATAACCCAACGAACGCAACGCGCGCTCGTCATCGGACCAGCCACCCTTAACCTTGACCCACAGGTTGAGCATGATCTTGGAGTCGAACAGCAGTTCCATGTCCTTGCGCGCCTCGGTGCCGATGCGCTTGATACGCTCGCCCTTGTCGCCAATGATGATTTTCTTCTGGCCATCACGCTCGACGAGGATCAAGGCATGGATGTGCAAGGTTTTGCCCTGCTGCTTGAATTCTTCGATTTCAACGGTGATCTGGTACGGCAGCTCGGCGCCCATCTGGCGCATGATTTTCTCGCGCACCAGCTCAGCGGCGAGGAAACGGCTGCTGCGGTCGGTGATCTGGTCTTCCGGGAAGAAGTGATCGTTTTCCGGCAGGTGATCGGCGATCACGCGCTCCAGTGCATCGAGGTTATGCCCGTGCTGCGCGGAAATCGGGATGATCTGTGCGTTCGGCAGCTGTTCCTGCAACCACGACAAGTGCGGCATCAGCTCGGCCTTGTCTTCGATGCGGTCGGTCTTGTTCAGCGCCACGATCAATGGGCCGGTCACGTACTGGACGCGCTCGAGAACCATCTGGTCTTCGTCTGTCCACTTGGTGCGGTCGACCACGAAGATCACCACGTCGACGTCTTTCAACGCCGCCGAAGCGGTCTTGTTCATGTAGCGGTTCAGCGCCTTTTCGCCACCCTTGTGCATGCCCGGGGTGTCGACGTAGATCGCTTGCACATCACCCTCGGTCTTGATGCCGAGCATGTTGTGGCGGGTGGTCTGCGGTTTGCGCGAGGTGATTGCCAGCTTTTGACCCAGGATGTGGTTCAGCAGCGTGGACTTGCCCACGTTGGGACGGCCGACGATGGCAACATAGCCACAGCGAGTTGCGTTTGTATCAGTCATTGCCATTCTCCACACCCAGGGCAATCAGTGCTGCGGCGGCCGCTACCTGTTCGGCAATACGACGACTCACACCCTGACCTCGGCTTTTTTCATTCAGTAAGATGATTTCGCATTCGACGAAGAACGTCCGGCAATGCGGTTCACCCTGGATATCCACCACTTCGTAACGCGGCAGTTCGCAACCACGGGACTGCAGGAATTCCTGCAGGCGGGTTTTTGGATCTTTGTTGGTGTCGACCAGCGTCAGGCCTTCGAACTCTCCGGCCAGCCAGGCGAGCACACGCTCGCGCGCCACTTCCATGCCGGCATCGAGATAGATCGCACCAATCAGCGCTTCCAGGGCATCGGCCAGGATCGACTCGCGACGGAAACCGCCGCTTTTCAACTCGCCGGAACCCAGGCGCAGGTAATCGCCCAGATCGAAACCACGGGCCAGTACGGCCAGGGTCTCACCTTTCACCAAGCGTGCGCGCAAACGCGACAACTGGCCTTCGCGGGCCAGCGGGAAGCGATCGAACAGCGCCTCGCCGGCAACGAAGTTGAGGATGGCGTCACCGAGGAATTCCAGGCGTTCGTTGTTGCGCCCGGCAAAACTGCGGTGAGTCAGGGCCAGGACCATCAGTTCCTGATCCTTGAAGGTGTAGCCGAGCTGACGCTCGAGACGGCTTAGGGAGACGCTCACGGTTTACCCACGCTGAGTTCGTGGTTGGATTCCACCGCCATCGCCGAGAGTCGGCGCAGGCTTGGGACAATTAACGCTGTGTTCAAAAATAACGTCCTGAATATCATTGTTTTCATGCGTCTGGCGCCGATTGTGCCGGTTCCAGAAATGCATTCGGCGCTGTGTTCAACAGCGCCGTGTTTGATTACTTGATCAGGCCAACCCGCGAGAAATTCGGCAGGTGACTGAGTTTGGGTTCCGGCCAGCTCATCCAGACTGCAAAGGCCTTGCCGACGATATTCTTGTCGGGAACCATGCCCAGCAGGTCCTTGGGAATGCTCGGATCATCCCAGTAGCGACTGTCGTTCGAGTTGTCGCGGTTGTCGCCCATCATGAAGTAGTGCCCGGCCGGCACGGTCCACGAACGGTCCGGCGTTGCGCGGTAGCGGCTCATTTCCTTGCGGATCAGGTGCTCGGCGATGCCGAGTTTTTCCTTGTAGAGCTCGGCGCTGCCCAGCGTGCCCGGCTCGGAGCCGACCAGTTGCTCGGCAATCGACTCACCGTTTACGAACAGACGCTTGTCGGCGGTGTACCGTACCGTGTCGCCCGGCAGGCCCACTACACGTTTAATGTAGTTGACGTTCGGGTCGCTCGGGTAACGGAACACCATCACATCACCGCGTTGTGGCTCACCGACTTCGATGATTTTCTTGTCGATCACCGGCAGGCGGATCCCGTAAGAAAACTTGCTCACCAGAATGAAGTCGCCGACATCCAGGGTCGGTTTCATCGAGCCGGATGGAATCTGGAACGGTTCCACCAGGAACGAACGCAGCACCAGCACGATGAACAACACCGGGAAGAACGACTTGCCGTATTCAACCAGCAACGGTTCTTTGTTCAGCTTCTCGACCACCACCATATCAGGCTGGCTGACGCTGCCCTGATAGGAGGTGATGGCGGCACGCCGACGCGGTGCCAGGATCAACAGATCGAGCAACGCCAACAGGCCGCAGACGAACACGGCGATGACCAGCAACAGCGGGAAATTTAGTGACATAGGACCTAACTATCCAACCTGAGCACGGCAAGGAAGGCTTCTTGTGGAATTTCCACGTTACCGACCTGCTTCATGCGTTTTTTACCGGCCTTTTGCTTTTCCAGCAGCTTCTTCTTACGGCTGACGTCACCACCGTAGCATTTGGCCAATACGTTCTTTCTGAGCGCCTTGACGGTTGTACGCGCCACAATCTGACCGCCAATGGCGGCCTGGATTGCCACGTCGAACATCTGCCGCGGAATCAGTTCTTTCATCTTCTCGGTCAACTGGCGACCTTTGTAGTGCGCGTTGTCACGGTGCACGATCAACGCCAGGGCGTCGACCTTGTCGCCGTTGATCAGCACGTCCAGTTTCACCAGACTAGCCGATTGGTAACGATCGAAATGGTAGTCCAGCGAAGCATAGCCGCGACTGGTGGATTTCAGGCGATCGAAGAAGTCCAGCACCACTTCGTTCATTGGCAGGTCGTAGGTCACCTGGACCTGAGTGCCGAGGAACAGCATGTCGACCTGCACACCACGTTTTTCGATGCACAGCGTAATGACGTTGCCGAGGTGCTCTTGCGGCACAAGAATGTTGGCCCGCACGATCGGCTCGCGCATGTCTTCGATGGAAGACAGGTCCGGCAGTTTCGACGGGTTATCGACGTAGATCGTCTCGCCGGTCTTGAGCAGCAGCTCGAAGATTACGGTTGGCGCGGTGGTGATCAGGTCCAGGTCGTACTCGCGCTCCAGGCGCTCCTGGATGATTTCCATGTGCAGCATGCCGAGGAAGCCGCAACGGAAGCCGAAGCCCAGCGCGTCGGAGCTTTCCGGCGTGTATTGCAGCGACGAGTCGTTCAGGGTGAGCTTTTGCAGCGCTTCACGGAAATCTTCGAAGTCGTCGGAGCTGACCGGGAACAGACCAGCGTACACCTGCGGCTGAATGCGTTTGAAACCTGGCAGCACGTCGACATCCGGCGTGGAGCTCAAGGTCAGGGTGTCACCCACCGGCGCACCGTGAATGTCCTTGATACCGGCGATGATGAAACCTACTTCACCGGCCTTCAGGTCAACGGTAGCGGTGTGTTTCGGGTTGAATACACCGACGCTGTCCACGAGATGCATCTTACCGGTGGACTTGACCAGAATCTTGTCGCCCTTCTTCACGCGGCCGTGACGCACACGCACCAGGGAGACAACGCCCAGGTAGTTGTCGAACCAGGAGTCGATGATCAACGCTTGCAGCGGATCTTCGATATTGCCGGTCGGCGCGGGAATGGTGGCGACCAGGCGCTCAAGCACTTCATCGACGCCCAGACCGGTCTTGGCAGAGCAAGTGACCGCGTCGGTGGCATCGATGCCGATGATTTTTTCGATTTCTTCTTTAACGCGGTCCGGATCGGCCTGTGGCAGGTCGATCTTGTTCAGCACCGGCATCACTTCCAGGCCCTGCTCGATCGCGGTGTAGCAGTTGGCAACGGACTGGGCTTCCACGCCCTGACCGGCGTCGACCACCAGCAGCGCGCCCTCACAGGCCGCCAGCGAGCGGCTGACTTCGTAGGTGAAGTCAACGTGGCCGGGGGTGTCAATGAAGTTCAGCTGGTAGTTGATACCATCTTTGGCTTTGTAATACAGAGTAACGCTGTGAGCCTTGATGGTGATCCCGCGCTCACGCTCAAGGTCCATGGAATCCAGTACCTGGGCTTCCATTTCACGCTCGGCCAGGCCGCCGCACATCTGGATGAAGCGATCGGCCAGCGTCGACTTGCCATGGTCAATGTGGGCGATGATGGAGAAATTGCGGATATGACTCAAATCACTCACGGATCAACACTCAAAAAGGCTGCAGGCATAGCCCGCCGAAAAATAGCCGGGAATTGTACCTGATCCACGGCGCAAGCGTCACGTTCGCAGGTCAGACGGCGCGTACAAAAACGCCCCGGTCTTGCGACTGGGGCGTTTTTTATCAGCAGCGAGGTCAGGAAGCAGCCGTCATCAACCGGCGCGACGCAACAACCAGACCCCGGCCAGGGCACAGACACTGGCTGGCACCAGCACCGCAAACAGCGGCGAGAAACCGAACACCAGGCTCGAAGGCCCCAGCAAATCCTGGGCAATGCGGAAGGTGAAACCTACCAGAACCCCGGTAAATACCCGCTGACCAAGGGTCACGGAGCGCAACGGGCCGAAAATGAAGGAAATCGCCATCAGCACCAGAGCAGCGGTGACGAGCGGCTGCAACACCTTGACCCAAAACGCCAGCCAGTAACGGCCATTGTTCAGCCCCTGGTCCGCCAGATAGTGGATATAGCCCCACAAGCCAGTGATCGACAGGGATTCAGGCGCCATAACGACCGTACTCAGCAACTGCGGGCTCAAGGCCACCTCCCAGCGCTCAACCGGGGTAGTGACTACTTCAGTGTTCTTTTCATGAAACACCGTGGTGGTCACATCGCTCAACTGCCAGTGATCCTTGTCGAACTCTGCGCGCTTGGCAAAGCTCGAGGACAGCATGTGGCGTTGATCGTCGAAGCGATAACGGGTCACACCATACAAAATACCGTTGGGTTGCACGGAGTTGACGTGGATGAACTCGTCACCCTGGCGGTGCCACAGACCGTGCTTGGCGCTTTGCGCGTCGCCACTGCCCTGGGCCAGCGAACGGTTGGCCTGAGCGGTGCTTTCGGTTGCCGGCGCGACGTACTCACCGATCAACACGCCCACCACCATCAGGATCAGCATTGGCTTCATGACCGCCCAGACAATCCGCCCGATCGACACGCCAGCGGCGCGCATGATGGTCAGTTCGCTGTTGCTGGCCAGACTGCCGAGGCCGATCAGGCAGCCGATCAACGCGGCCATCGGCAGCATGTCGTACAGACGACGCGGCGCGGTCAGCAACACGTAGCTCAAAATATCGACCAGGGTGTAGGTGTCGCTGACTTCGCTCATCTCATCGATGAAGGCGAACAAGGTCGCCAACCCGAGAATAATCCCCAGTACCGCGAGGATCGCCATGAACACGCTGCTACCGATGTAGCGGTCGAGCTTAACCACGGGCCACCTCCAGCGCGCTGCGGCGACTCGCCATCTTCAAGCGCAGGGGCTCCCAGTAAAGCAGGCCCAGGCCAATGACCAGGAAGATCGCGTGCACCCACCACAAGCCCAGCGCTGGCGGAATCTTGCCCTTTTCGAGGGCGCCGCGAGCGGCAATCAGGATGGTCAGGTAAGCCATATAAAGAAGAATCGCCGGCAGCAGCTTGAGGAAACGGCCCTGGCGCGGGTTGACCCGCGACAGCGGCACCGCCATCAGGGTCACGATGAACACCAGCAATGGCAGGGACAGGCGCCATTGCAGCTCGGTGCGCGAACGAATGTCGTCGCTGCCCAGCAAGGACGCGGTGGTCATTGCATCGCGATCGGTCACTTCGTCACTGACATCCGGCTTGGGCAGCAACACGCCGTACTCTTCGTACTTGATCGCACGATAGTCGGCCTGCCCCGGATTACCGTCGTAACGGTAGCCGTTGTCGAGGATCAGGTAGCGGTTGCCGTCAGGGCGGATTTCCTGGCGGCCCTTCTCGGCCACCAGCACGGAGATCCCGCGATCCTTCTTGTCGGAATTGACGTTCTTCTGCGAAATGAATACACCACCCAGATTGATGCGGTCATCCGACAACTGCTCGGTGTACGTCACTCGCGTACCGTCGCGCAGGGCCTGGAAACGACCGGGCTCCAGGGTATCGAACTCGGTCAGGGCGTCTTGCTTGTTCAGCAGCAGCTGGAACTGATTGGCACCCTGTGGTGCCAGGCTCAGGCTCAACCATGCAACCACCAGCGCCACCAGCGTGGCCGGGAACAAGGTCATGCGGAACAGGCGTTGCTGGCTCATGCCGGTGGCCGAGAGCACGGTCATTTCGCTTTCAAGGTACAGGCGACCGTAGGCCAGCAGGATCCCGAGAAACAGGCCCAGCGGCAAAATCAGTTGCAGGAAGCCCGGCAGGCGAAAGCCCATGATCAGGAACAGCGAGCCCGGATCCAGTTGGCCCGAAGCTGCTTGGGCGAGGTACTTGATGAAGCGTCCGCTCATGATGATGACCAGCAACACGGCGCTCACGGCACTCAAGGTCAACAGGACTTCGCGGGATAGATAACGGAAGACGATCAAACCAGACACTCCAGGGTTGTCAGGCTAAGGCGGCCAAACAAGCAAACATATCAGACAGCCCGCAAGGCAGAGCCGCCGAAAAAAGATGGCGCATTATCCTGTGATTGGGTGCGCCTGTCACTGCGCACGCTCACGCAGGCTGTCAAAGCGCTGAAGATCGTACAACCGAGGGTTGTCAGGCGCCGGTAGCGAGGTTCAAACTGCGGCCTTCGTCGCCGGTCGTGACCGGCGCCTCTCTATCTATAAGCGAGCGACGCACATACGTCGTCGAGCGCTTGCGTGTTGACCATCAAATTCAGGGACCCGGACATGGAACTGGTTGTAAAAAGCGTTAACCCGGAAACGTTGAAGACCGCCACGCTGGTGGTTGCCGTCGGTGAAGGCCGCAAGCTCGGCGCTGCCGCCAAACAACTCGACGAACTCAGCGGCGGTGCAATCAGCGCCGTTCTCAAACGCGGCGACCTGGCCGGCAAAGTCGGCCAGAGCCTGTTGCTGCACAGCCTGCCGAACCTGAAAGCCGATCGCGTGCTGCTGGTGGGCGTGGGCAAGGATGAAGAACTGGGCGACCGCCCGTTCCGTAAAATCATCGCCGGCGTACTCAACACCTTGAAAGGCCTGGGCGGCACCGACGCAGTACTGGCCCTCGACGAAATCGCGGTGAAAGGTCGCGACAGCTACGGCAAGACCCGTCTGTTGGCCGAAACCCTGGTCGACGGCGAATACCAGTTTGACCAGTTCAAGAGCCAGAAAGCCGAACCCCGCGCCCTGAAGAAAATCACCCTGCTGACCATCAAGGCCGCCCAGGCTGAAGTGCAGCGCGCCGTGACCCACGCTACCGCGATCGCAAACGGCATGGCGTTCACCCGCAATCTGGGCAACCTGCCGCCGAACATCTGCCACCCGACGTTCCTCGGTGAGCAGGCGAAGAACCTCGGCAAAGAGTTCAAGGATCTGAAAGTCGAAGTCCTCGACGAGAAGAAGATCAAGGCACTCGGCATGGGTTCGTTCTACGCCGTCGGCCAGGGCAGCGCCCAGCCGCCGCGCCTGATCGTCATGCAATACAACGGCGGCAAGAAATCCGAGAAGCCTTACGCGCTGGTCGGCAAGGGCATCACCTTCGACACCGGCGGCATCAGCCTGAAACCGGGCGCCGGCATGGATGAAATGAAGTACGACATGGGTGGCGCCGCCAGCGTGTTCGGCACCCTGCGTGCCGTGCTCGAACTGAAGCTGCCGATCAACCTGGTGTGCATCCTGGCCTGCGCCGAGAACATGCCGAGCGGCAACGCTTCGCGTCCGGGCGACATCGTCACCACCATGAGCGGCCAGACTGTGGAAATCCTCAACACCGACGCCGAAGGCCGTCTGGTGCTGTGCGACGCCCTGACCTACTCCGAGCGTTTCAAGCCGCAAGCAGTGATCGACATCGCCACCCTGACCGGTGCTTGCGTGGTTGCCTTGGGTTCCCATACTTCCGGCCTGCTGGGCAACAACGACGAGCTGATCGGCCAACTGCTGAGCGCCGGCACGGCTGCCGACGACCGCGCCTGGCAACTGCCGCTGTTCGATGAGTACCAAGAGCAGCTGGACAGCCCGTTTGCCGACATCGCCAACATCGGTGGCCCGAAAGCCGGCACCATCACTGCGGCCTGCTTCCTGTCGCGCTTCACCAAGAACCTGAACTGGGCGCACCTCGACATCGCCGGCACGGCCTGGACCAGCGGCGGCAAGGACAAGGGCGCCACTGGCCGTCCGGTTCCCCTGCTGACCCAATACCTGCTGGACCGCGCCAAAGCCTGAAACCAATGAACCTGGGCGGCGTTACTTTCGGGTGACGCCGCTCCGGCTCAGGAACCGCAATGACCAAAGTCGACTTCTATATCCTGCCCAGCGCCGATCCTTCGGCACGCCTGGACTTCGCCTGCAAGCTCACCGAAAAAGCCTGGCGCATGGGCCACCGCATCTACCTGCATTGCAGCGATGCCGCCCAGCGCGATGATCTCGATGCGCGCCTGTGGGCGTTCAAGGGCGAAAGTTTCGTGCCCCACGGCCCTGCTGAAAGCGAACCGGACAGCCTGATCGTGCTGGGTTTTGGCGATGACTGCGGTCAGCACCAGGATTTGCTGGTCAACCTCGACCTGAAAGTCCCGGCCTTTGCCCAACGTTTCGCCCGCGTGGCGGAAGTGGTGGTCGAAGATCCGACGATCAGAGCGGCCGCGCGGGAGAGTTTCCGTTTCTACCGCGAACAGGGCTATCCTTTGCAAGATCACCGTTTACAGCGACTCTGAGCATTCCGATGGACACTCCAAAACCGCTGCAACAGTCCGTGCACCTGCTGGACGACCTTGAGTCGATCCGCCAATTGCTCGGCGATGACAACCTGCAACCACCGCTGCTGACCGACACGGTCGAAGACGGTGACCAGGAACAGATTCCGATGTTGTTCGACACCGTCAGCGAACCCGCGTCGACCGTCGCACCGACACCTGCGGCCAAGCCTGCCGCCGAACCGGCACCGAGCGCCGACAAGAACGCTGACGCGCTGCTGTACCTCGACAGCGAACTGCGCGCCGCCGCGCAATTGATCATGCAAGACGTGATCGACGACTTCGCGCCGCACATCGAAACCGAAATCAAACGACGCCTGAGCGCACGGCTTGAACGGTTGCTGAGTCAGTACAACGACTGACGCCGAAACAGCCAAACGTCACGCTGCCCTCTGTAGGAGCAAGGCTTGCCCGCGATAGCGTCCTCAAGAACGCCATCGCGGGCAAACCTTGCTCCTACAGAAGAACGGGACGGCGTCATGCACTGAGATATCGGCCGATCAAGGCGATCCCGCTGGCCAGCACCAACCAGGTCACCAACCGCACGAACGCTTCGCGGGACAAGCGCATGGTCAGTCGTCGGCCTATCCACAGTCCCAGCGCCATGGCCGGCAGCAAGCACAGCGCCAACACCAGCAACGGCAGTTCGGCATACACGCCCGCGACAGCAAACAGACTCAAACGCACCACCGTGCTGCAACTGATCAGCGCGCTTTGCGTCGCCCGCGCTTCGTCTTTGGGCAAGCGGCTGTTCAGATAGATCGCATACAAAAAGCCCCCACTGCCAAACAACGCGCCGAACATCCCGCCTATCGTGCCCATCGGCAGCGCCCACGCGGCGGACAACTGCGCCGGACGGACTTTTATCCACAGGCTGTAGATCGCATAGGCGCTGATAAACACCCCCATCATCAGCAGCAACAGATCGGATTTCAGGTTCAGCAGGAAAATCACGCCCAACGTGCAGCCCACCGCCATACACGGCAGTAACCGCAGCAGCTCCGGTTTCGCCACATCACGCCGCGAGGGCAACAAATTGCCGAATGCCGCGACGAAATCCAGCAGCACCAGCAGCGGGACGATTTTCGACAACGGCATAAACAAAATCAGAATAGGCCCGGCGACCAGCGCCGTGCCGAAGCCGGCGATGCCGAACACGATGTAGGCCAGGGCGATGCCTGAACCGATGATCAGCCAGTCCGTGGCGCTGAAGGGCCATTGGTTTAACAATTCGAGCACACTCATTTCCCCCGTCTTCCTTGATATTTGCTTACAACTATCCCCTTGTGGGAGCGGGCTTGCTCGCGAATGCGGTGTTTCAGTCGATTAAGATGCCGAATGTTAAACCGTATTCGCGAGCAAGCCCGCTCCCACAAGGGAATTGTGCAGGATCATGGAGATTGATCACCGAATGCCTTTAAACTGCGCCCCATGATTAAAGATCCCTTTGCAAGACTCGGCCTGGACCGCGAAGTCCTGACTGTCAGCCAGCTCAACGGCCGCGCGCGGGTGTTGCTCGAAGACGTGTTCAGCAACATCTGGGTCGAAGGCGAAATCTCCAACCTCGCCCGCCCGGCGTCCGGCCACGTGTATTTCACCCTCAAGGACAGCGGCGCCCAGGTGCGTTGCGCGCTGTTCCGGCAGAACGCCGCGCGAGTGCGTCAGGCGTTGAAGGATGGCCTGGCGGTCAAGGTGCGCGGCAAGGTCTCGTTGTTCGAGGGCCGTGGCGATTATCAGCTGATTCTCGACACCGTGGAGCCGGCCGGCGATGGTGCGTTGCGCCTGGCTTTCGATGCCTTGAAAGAAAAACTCAGCGCCGAAGGCCTGTTCAGTGCCGAGCGCAAAGTGCCGCTGCCGGCGCACCCGCAACGCATCGGTATCATCAGCTCGCCGACCGGCGCGGTGATTCGCGACATCATCAGCGTGTTCCGCCGCCGCGCACCGCAAGTGCAACTGACACTGATCCCCACCGCCGTACAGGGTCGCGAAGCCACCGCGCAGATTGTCCGTGCACTGAAGTTGGCGGACGCTCGTGGTTTCGACGCGTTGATCCTGGCCCGTGGCGGCGGTTCGCTGGAAGACCTTTGGTGTTTCAACGAAGAAGCCGTGGCCCGTGCGGTAGACGCTTGCGTGACGCCCATCGTCAGCGCTGTCGGCCATGAAACCGATGTCTCGATCAGTGACTTCGTCGCCGACGTCCGCGCGCCCACGCCGTCGGCCGCCGCCGAACTGCTGGCACCGGATTCCAGCGATCTGGTGCGCCGCGTCGAAAGCCTGCATCGCCGACTGGTGATGCGCATGCGCGATCGCCTGATGCGTGACCGGTTACGTCTGGAAGGTATTTCGCGCCGTTTGCGTCATCCCGGCGAACGTCTGCGCCAGCAAGCCCAGCGTCTGGATGATCTGGACATGCGCATGCGCCGCGCCTTCGAACGCAGCCTCAATACCCGTCGCGAGCGGCTGATCCGTCTGGAGACCCGTCTGGCCGGGCAACATCCGGGTCGACAATTGGCGATGCTCCGCCAACGCCTCGACAGCCTCGCCGAACGCCTGCCCCGCGCCATCCGCGAAGGATTGAAAAGCCGTCGCCTGCAACTGCAAAGCCAGATGCAGACGCTGCATGTGGTCAGCCCGTTGGCGACGCTCGGCCGTGGCTACAGCATTTTGCTCGACGAGCGCGGCAACGCGATCCGCAACGCCAGCCAGACTCATACCGGCCAGCGCCTGAAGGCCAAGCTGGGTGAAGGCGAACTGCAAGTGCGGGTCGAAGACAATCACCTGACGCCCGTCACCCTCTCTTTACTGGATTGATCCATGCCGCGTTTTTTTGCTTCGCTGTTGCTGCTGTGCCTGACCTTCAACGCCCACGCCGACAGTTACATCACCCGTTTGCTGAACAAACCGGTGCCGGGTGGCGTGGCCGTCGTGGATCTGGGTGCTTCCGCGCAGGCACCGAAAGCCAGTTATCAAGGTAAACCGGTGTTGGTGGTCAAGGAGCAGAACAACTGGCTGGCCATTGTCGGCGTGCCGTTGACTGTTAAACCCGGCACTCAGTCCATCAGCAGCGGCGGTCGCAATCTGAGTTTCACCGTCGGCAACAAGAAATACCCGGAACAGCGCATCACCCTGAAGAACACCCAGCAGGTCAATCCGGACCCGGAGAATCTCAAGCGCATCGAGCGTGAACTGGCCGAACAGATCGCCGCCTACCGCACCTTCAGCCCGAACACCCCAAGCAACCTGCTGCTGGACAAACCGGTCAATGGTCCGCTGTCGAGCAAGTTCGGTGTGCGCCGGTTCTTCAACGGTGAAGAGCGCAACCCCCACTCTGGCCTGGATTTCGCCGTGGGCGCTGGCACACCGATCAAGACCCCGGCCGCCGGCAAGGTGATTCTGATCGGCAATTATTTCTTCAATGGCAACACGGTGTTTGTCGATCACGGCCAGGGCTTTATCAGCATGTTTTGCCACATGTCGAAAATCGATGTGAAGGTTGGGCAGCAACTGGCGCGCGGTGGCGTGGTGGGCAAGGTCGGGGCGACTGGCCGGGCGACCGGGCCGCACATGCACTGGAATGTCAGCCTGAATGATGCGCGGGTGGATCCGGCGATTTTTATCGGGGCGTTTCAACCTTAGATCTCTAGTGAGGCTGATGGCCTCTTCGCGAGCAAGCCCGCTCCCACATTGGAATGCAATCAAAGGTGGGAGCGGGCTTGCTCGCGAAGGCGGCATGGCAGGCGCCACCTATTCCGCCTCCAAATCCTCGATCCCATGCACCTCCCGATCCGCCAGACAATGCTTGATCCACTCCTGAGTCTCCAGCGAGAACCCGGCCAACTCTTCAGCCATGATCAACTCCCGCGCACACAACCCCAGCAAGTGCGATCGCGCCTCATGCCGTGAAAACCTGAAGACGCCAAACGCCCAGTACAGCTCTTTCTGCCCGGCCTTGAGCAATTCTTCGCTGGCATCGATCCGCTCGTAGGGCGCGACGCTCTTGTCCAGCACGATCTTTTCGACGTCGGTCATGATGCGGGTGCACATCCGCTCATGGGCCACCGGGCGCAACACGCAATAGCATTTCCAATCGGACTCGTTCATTGCCGACTCCTGCCTGCCAACCGAGGCTTTAAGAATAGCCTCCGTCGTCGGAGCCGCCGCTCAATCCTTCGATTGCGCATCGCTCAAACCACGCGCAAACAAGCAGAAGATCATCACGATTCACAGCAATAAAATCTCGCAAAATATGTCCTGACGAGGATTCCTCTCAATTTTTTTCGACTGCTTGCCATCCTTCACCCCCAAGGTTAGGGTTGAAGGCATGAAAACCTCACACACCCTCATTCAGCTCCGCCAGCACCGCAGCTTGTGCCTTGTCAGCGCACGACTGCCGGGCTGAATCGCGGCGCCTCGTCCCAAGCGTTACCCAAGAACTTTTGATCCACCGGCAGGCCGCCTTTTTTCGGCCCACACAATAAGGATTTCCCGATGAGCATGCTCAAAGACCCGTCTTCGAAATACCGCGCGTTCCCGACCATCGACATCCCGGACCGCACCTGGCCGTCGAAAACCATCACTGCCGCGCCGATCTGGTGCAGCTCCGACCTGCGTGATGGCAACCAGTCGCTGATCGAACCGATGGACGCGGTCAAGAAACTGCGCTTCTGGAAAACCCTGGTTCAGGTTGGCGTGAAAGAAATTGAAGCGTCGTTCCCGGCCGCTTCGCAAACCGACTTCGATTTCGTCCGCACCCTGATCGAAGGCAACCACATCCCGGACGACACCACCATCCAGGTGTTGACCCAAGGCCGTGAAGACCTGATCGAGCGCACCTTCGAGTCACTGCGCGGCGCGAAGAAAGCCATCGTTCACCTGTACAACGCGACCTCCCCTTCCTTCCGCCGCATTGTCTTCAACCAGGACAAGGACGGGATCAAGGAAATCGCCGTGAGCGCGGCCAAGCTGTTCGTCAAATTCGCCGCCCAGCAGCCGGACACCGAGTGGACCTTCGAATACTCGCCAGAAACCTTCAGCGCCACTGAGCTTGAGTTCGCCAAGGAAGTCTGCGACGCGGTGATCGAAGTCTGGAACCCGACGCCTGAGCACAAGATGATTCTCAACCTGCCGGCCACCGTCGAATGCGCGACCCCGAACATCTATGCCGACCAGATCGAATGGTTCGGCCGTCACATCAACCGTCGTGACAGCGTGATCATCAGCCTGCACACCCACAACGACCGTGGCACTGGCGTTGCCGCCACCGAGCTGGGCCTGATGGCCGGCGCCGACCGTGTCGAAGGCTGCCTGTTCGGCAACGGCGAGCGTACCGGTAACGTCGACCTCGTGACCGTGGCCCTGAACATGTACACCCAAGGCCTCGATCCTCAGCTGGACTTCTCCGACATCGACGGCGTGCGTAAAGTCGTCGAAGAGTGCAACCAGATCCAGGTGCACCCGCGTCACCCGTACGTTGGCGACCTGGTGCACACCGCGTTCTCCGGTTCGCACCAGGATGCGATCCGCAAGGGCTTTACCCAGCAGAAATCCGATGCATTGTGGGAAGTGCCTTACTTGCCAATCGACCCGGCCGACATCGGCCGCAGCTACGAGGCAGTCATCCGCGTCAACAGCCAGTCGGGCAAGGGCGGTATCGCTTACCTCCTGGAGCAGGAATACGGCATCAGCCTGCCGCGTCGCATGCAGATCGAGTTCAGCCAGGTCGTGCAGCGCGAAACCGATCGCCTGGGCCTGGAAATGACCGCCAAGCAGATTCACTCGCTGTTGATTAGCGAGTACCTGCAAGCCAACACCCCGTATGCGCTGGTCAGCCATCGCCTGCAGGAAGAAAACGGCAACAGCGCCGTCGAAGTGGAAGTGGCGAGCAAAGGTCAGGGCGAAACCAACCTGCACTGGCGCGGCAAGGGCAACGGCGCCCTGGAAGCATTGGTGGCCGGTCTGCCGATCCCTGTAGAAATCATGGACTACAACGAACACGCCATCGGCGCGGGCACCAATGCCAAGGCTGCGGCCTACATTGAACTGCGCGTGAACGGCGAACGTGCGGTGCACGGCGTGGGGATCGATGAAAACATCACCACGGCCAGCTTCAAGGCACTGTTCAGCGCGCTGAACCGCTCGTTGAGCCAGCCGGAAGCGAAAGCTGCCTAAGCATCGCTGAAATGCAAAAGGCCCCGGGGTGTGAACCTCGGGGCCTTTTTGTTTGCCTGATGTTTTTTGTGTTGTCGGTGCCGGCCCCATCGCTAGCAGGCTAGCTCCCACAGTGTCCGCGTTCACATCCATCCAATGTGGGAGCTAGCCTGCTAGCGATGAGGCCCTGTCAGGTAAGAAAAATCTCAGGTGAACTCGAAAGTATCGGCATCCAGATTCGCCGGAAACCGCGTGCGGTACGCCGCCAATTCCGCCGCATCCAGCGTCACCGTGAACACCCCATCCGCCTCCCCCGCACTGAGCAACGTCTCACCCTGGAAATCCAGCACCTGACTGTCACCGGTATACGCAAAGCCTTTACCATCGGTGCCGATGCGATTCACCGCAGCGACATAGCACAGGTTCTCGATGGCTCGCGCCGGCAACAAACGGTTCCAGTGCTGGCGCCGCGCACCCGGCCAGTTCGCCGTGTACAGCAGCAGATCGGTGTCCTGAGCGTCACGACTCCACACCGGGAAGCGCAAGTCGTAGCAAATCAGCGGCCGCACTCGCCAGCCCTTGAGTTCGAACTGCACCTGACGTTCGCCAGGTGTGTAGTGATTGTGCTCGCCGGCCATGCGGAACAGGTGACGCTTGTCGTAGTGCAAGACTTCGCCATCCGGCCGCGCCCACAACAGTCGATTGCGATGACTGCCGTCGGCGGCCTGAACGATGACGCTACCAGTGATCACCGCATCCAGCTTCGCCGCCTGAGCCCGCAGCCATTTGCTGGTCGGCCCGTTTTCGGCCTCGGCGAGGGTCTCGGACTCCATCGAGAAACCGGTGGTGAACATCTCCGGCAGGATGATCAGGTCGGCGCCACGAGCCTGCTCCAGCAAAGGCTCGAAATGCTCCAGATTGGCCTGGCGGTCATGCCAGGCCAGGGAAGTCTGGATCAGCGCAACGGTCAGGTTCGGCAGTGCGCTCAGATCACGCATAGTTTTTCCGCTGCTTCACGCAGGGTCTCCTCGCGTTTGGCAAAGCACAGTCGCACCAGGCGCTGGCCTTCTGGCGGCGTTTGGTAGAACACCGAAATCGGGATACTGGCCACGCCATGTTCACGAGTCATCCACAGTGACATTTCGACGTCGTTGAGGTCCGGACGAATCTGCGAGTAATCGACCAACTGGAAATAGGTGCCGGTCACGCGAGTGAAGCTAAAACGCGACGGCACCAGCAGATCGCAGAACAGATCACGCTTGGCCTGATAGAACGCCGGCAGTTCTTCCACGTGTTCCGGGTGTTCGGCCATGAAGTCAGCCAACGCGTATTGCAGTGGTGTCACACCGCAGAAGCTCACGTATTGGTGAACCTTGCGCAGCTCCGCCGTCAGGGCCGGTGGCGCGACCACGTAGCCGGTTTTCCAGCCCGTAACGTGATAGGTCTTGCCGAACGAGCTGACCACGAAGGCCCGCTGATACAGCTCATCATGGTTCAGCACGCTGACGTGCGGTACGCCGTCGAACACCAGGTGTTCGTAGACTTCGTCGCTGACCAGATAGATATCGCGATCACGGATCAAATCCGCCAATTGATCCAGTTCGGCCCGGCTGATCAGTGCGCCACTCGGATTGTGCGGTGTGTTCAACACAATCATCCGCGTACGCGGCGTAATGGCCTCCGCCAGTTTCTGGAAGTCGATCGAGAAATCATTCAGCCCCAGTTGCACATGCACGCAACGGCCACCGGCCAGTTCCACCGAGGGCTCGTAACTGTCGTAACACGGATCGAAAACGATCACTTCGTCGCCGCTGTGGATAACCGCCTGAATCGCGCAGAAGATCGCTTGGGTGGCGCCGGGAGTGATGGTCACTTCGTTGTCCGCATCGACAATGACGCCGTAGCTGCGAGCAATTTTCGCCGCCACTTGCTGACGCAATGCCGGCAGGCCGGTCATCGGTGAATACTGGTTGTGACCATTGGCAACGTGACGCCCGACCGCATTGCACAGCGCCTGCGGGGCATCGAAATCGGGGAAACCCTGGGACAGGTTGATTGCCCCGGTTTGCGCCGCGAGCTGAGACATCTGAGTGAAGATGGTGATGCCGACATTCGGCAGCTTACTGGTGATCATCGGTGATTCCCTGCTCTACACCCGGCTCTAACGGCGGCGCGGGGAATCCGAGGATAGCCCAAACGGCAAGCATGAAAAAGGGCGCCATAAAGACGCCCTTCCTCATTTGATCACCGCTGTACCTGTGGCGAGGGAGCTTGCTCCCGCTGGACCGCGAAGCGGTCCCAAAATCTCCAACCATGATCGTTCAGGTAGAACGCGCGGGTTGGTTTTGCGACTGCTGCGCAGTCGAGCGGGAGCAAGCTCCCTCGCCACAGAGTCCCCACTCACGAATGTGTGGGCGGGTTTGAATCAGCGCTTGTCGCGGCGCTTCTTGTCGGCCTTTTTGTGGTGCGACATCAAACGACGCTTCTTGTTGACCTGACGGTCGGTGAGCGAGTTCTTGTTGCCTTCGTACGGGTTTTCGCCGCCCTTGAACTCGATGCGGATCGGCGTACCGACCAGCTTCAGCACGCGACGGTAAGTGTTCTCCAGATAGCGCACGTACGACTTCGGCACTTTCTCGATCTGGTTACCGTGGATCACGATGATCGGCGGGTTCGCACCACCCAAGTGGGCATAACGCAGCTTGATCCGGCGGTTGTTGACCATCGGTGGCGCGTGCTCGCCGACCGCATCTTCCAGGATCTGGGTCAGACGGTTGGTCGGCCAGCGGGTGACCGCGGACTTGAACGAGTTCTGAACGGAGGCGTAGAGGTTGCCCACGCCAGTACCGTGCAGCGCCGAGATGAAGTGGATGTCGGCGTAGTCAACGAAGAACAGGCGACGTTGCAGCTCGACCTTCACGAAGTCGCGCTCGCTCGGGGTCATGCCGTCCCACTTGTTGATCGCGATGACCAGCGCACGGCCCGACTCAATGGCGAAGCCCAGCAGGTTGAGGTCGTGATCGACCACGCCTTCGCGGGCGTCCATCACGAAGATCACCACGTTGGCGTCTTTGATCGCCTGCAGGGTTTTGACCACGGAGAACTTTTCGACTTCTTCGTGGATCTTGCCGCGCTTGCGCACACCGGCGGTGTCGATCAGCGTGTACTTCTCGTCGTTACGCTCGAACGGGATGTAGATACTGTCGCGGGTGGTGCCGGGCTGGTCATAAACGATAACCCGGTCTTCACCGAGCATGCGGTTGACCAAGGTCGACTTGCCAACGTTCGGACGGCCGATGATGGCGATCTTGATCCCGTCTTTTTCGCTCGGGCCAGGAATGCGCTTGGCTTCCTCGCCTTCGGCAACGATCTCTTCCTCGCCGTCTTCCGGCTCTTCTTCGTCTTTCGGGAAGTCGCTCAGGGCGATTTCCAGCATCTGGGTGATGCCACGGCCGTGAGCACCGGCGATAGGAATCGCGTGGCCCATGCCCAACGGAGCGAATTCGGCACGGGCCATTTCTGGGTCGATGTTGTCGACCTTGTTGGCAACCACGTAGGAACGCTTGTTACGTTTGCGCAAATGCTCGGCGATCATCTGGTCGGCGGCGGTGAAACCGGCCTTGGCATCTACCAGGAACAGAACGACATCCGCTTCTTCAATGGCCAGCAGCGACTGCTCGGCCATTTTTTCGTCCATACCGTGCTCGTCACCGGAGATACCGCCGGTGTCGACCAGAATGTAGGAACGCCCTTGCCACTTGGCCTCACCGTATTGGCGATCACGGGTCAGACCGGACAAGTCGCCGACGATGGCGTCGCGAGTCCTGGTCAGGCGGTTGAACAAGGTGGACTTGCCGACGTTCGGTCGGCCCACCAGGGCGATTACGGGAACCATGCGGCTCTCCACTTCGTTATTTCAGAAAATACAAAAGCCGCTGCAGGCAGCGGCTGGTGCTCGGGGCAACACTGTGGGTGTTTTTGTGGGAGCGAGCCTGCTCGCGATAAACGCATAGGCACCGCATTCATTCAGGCCGCAAACGTTATCGTTGACGTCCTTCGCGAGCAGGCTCGCTCCCACATTCATACCCACAAGTGAAGCAGCCTGGGGTGTTAACCCCAAGCATAGTCAAACCTTTACTTGATGGTCAGGGCTTCCAGTTTGCCACTGTTGCCATACACATAAATCGTGTCACCCACCACCAGCGGACGGGCACGCAGGCCGTCGCTGTCGATGCGTTCGCGGCCGACGAATCGACCGTCCACCTGACTCAGCAGGTGCAGGTAACCTTCCAGGTCACCGACTGCAACGTAGCTGGAGAACACTTCCGGAGCCGACAGTTGGCGGCGGGCCAGCGAATCGTTGCTCCACAAAGCTGTGGTGGAACGCTCGTCGACGCCTTCAACGGTGCCCGAAGACAGGCTCACGTAGACGCTGCCGAAACCCTGGGCGACACCGGCATAGCTGGAAGCATCACGCTGCCACAACTGGCGACCGCTTTGCAGGTCCAGCGCCGCAACGCGACCCTGATAGCTCGCGACGTAAATGGTCTCGCCGGACAGCAGCAGGCCGCCGTCGATATCGACAACACGCTCCAGTTCCGAACGACCTTGCGGAATCGCTACACGCTGTTCCCACACCGGCACGCCGTTGGAAATATCGAGAGCGACCACTTTACCGGTCGACAGGCCAGCCACCGCGAGGCGGTTGGTGACGATCGGCGCACTGGTGCCGCGCAGGGTCAGCACCGCCGGGGTGCTGTCATACAACCAGCGCTGGTTGCCGGTTGCGGCATCCAGACCGATCAGACGGTCATCCTGGGTCTGAACCACAACCACATCACCATTGTTGGCGGGTGGTGCGAGGACTTCACTGGACACGCGAGCGCGCCATTTCTCTTCGCCGTTGATGGCGTCCAGGGCAACGATTTCACCCTTGATCGTACCGATCGTCAGCAGACCGTAACCCACGCCAACGGCGCCGGAAACAGGCAGTTCGAGATCTTTCTTCCACTTGACGTCGCCGTTGCTGCGATCCAGCGCCATCACCACACCGGTCACATCGGCGGCGTAGATGGTGTCGCCATCGATCGCCGGAACCAGCATGTTGTAGGTTTCGCCCTGACCGTCACCGATCGAACGACTCCACTGCTTCTGCAGAACCACTTCTTCTTTAAAGTCGGTCAACTCGGCCGGTGGCAATTCTTTCTTGCTGTTGCTGCTGCAACCCGCGGCCAAAATGGCCAGAGCCAGCAATGCTGCATGTTTCCAACGGATCACGTCACGCATCCCCTTTGGCCAGGTCGTCCAGCTTGATTTGTAGGCCACCGACCGCCGCTTCATCCGACAGTGCCGCCTTGGCTTTTTGATACGCCGCGTGTGCTTCATCGGTACGACCCAGCTGCACCAGCAGGTCGCCCTTGAGTTCTTCACGAGTCGCCAGGAATGCCTTGTCGGCATCGCCTTCAAGCAGTTTCAGGGCTTCATCGGTCTTGTTCTGCGCGGCCAGTACCTGCGCCAGACGCTGACGGGCGATTTCGCCCAGCGCCGGGTTGGCCGGCTTGGCAACGATGGCTTTCAATTCGCTGGCTGCGTCATCGAGCTTGCCGCTATCGACGGCGACTTTCGCCACGAACAGGCTGCCGTACTGCGCGTAGGCGCTGCCGCCGAACTCGCTGTTGAGCTTGCCGGCGAGGTCCGAAACACGGGCCGCATCTGGCTTGCCGTCAGGCGTCAGCGTGGTTTCCAGCAATTGCTGATAGAGCACCGAGGCGCCTTGCGACTGGTTGCTCTGATATTTCTGGAACGCCTGCCAGCCGAACACGATGACCAGCGCCAACAGGCCACCAGTGACCAGGGGCTTGCCGTTGCGTGACCACCAATCCTTCAAATCCGCCAAATTTTCGTCTTCGGTACTCGACACCCCAATACTCCTTAATCGCTAATTCGGCTGTTTAAGACAGCTTCAACCCTGCACGACGCAGGTGGCCAGGTGAGCGGCAAGCGCATCCCAGGCAATGCTTTGTTGTTCGCCCTGGCCACGCAGGGGTTTGAAACCTACCACTTGCTGGGCCATCTCGTCGTCACCGAGGATCAGTGCATACAGCGCACCGCTCTTGTCGGCTTTCTTGAACTGGCTTTTGAAGCTGCCGGCGCCGGCATTCACTTGCAGACGCAGGTTGGGTAATTGATCGCGTACACGCTCGGCCAGGGCCAGACCGGCCAGCTCGGCTTCTTCACCGAAAGCGCAGAGGTACACGTCGACCTGACGGGAGATCTCTTCCGGAATCTGCTCCAGGGTTTCCAGCAGCAGCACCAGACGCTCGATGCCCATGGCGAAACCAACGCCCGCCGTAGGCTTGCCGCCCATCTGCTCGACCAGGCCATCGTAACGACCACCGGCACACACGGTGCCTTGGGCGCCAAGCTTGTCGGTGACCCATTCGAAAACGGTCTTGCTGTAGTAGTCCAGCCCGCGCACCAGCTTCGGGTTGATCACGTAAGGAATGCCGGCGGCGTCCAGGCGAGCCTTGAGGCCCTCGAAGTGCACGCGGGACTCTTCGTCGAGGTAGTCGGCCATTTTCGGCGCATCGACCAGGATTGCCTGTGTGTCGGCGTTCTTGGTGTCCAGGACGCGCAACGGGTTGGTCTTCAGGCGGCGCTGGCTGTCTTCGTCCAGCTTGTCCAGGTGACCGGACAGGAACTCGACCAGTGCTTCGCGATAACGACCACGGGATTCGCTGGTGCCCAGGCTGTTGAGTTCGAGCTTGACCGCATCGCGGATGCCCAGCTCGCCCCACAGGCGCCAGGTCAGCACGATCAGTTCGGCGTCGATGTCCGGACCGTCGAGGTTGAACACTTCGACACCGATCTGGTGGAACTGGCGATAACGGCCTTTCTGCGGACGCTCGTGGCGGAACATCGGACCGATGTACCAAAGTTTCTGCACCTGACCACCGCCGGTGATGCCGTGCTCGAGCACTGCGCGCACGCAGGCGGCCGTGCCTTCAGGACGCAGGGTCAGGGAATCGCCGTTGCGGTCGTCGAAGGTGTACATCTCTTTTTCGACGATATCGGTCACTTCACCGATGGAGCGTTTGAACAGTTCGGTGAACTCGACGATCGGCATGCGGATCTGCTTGTAACCGTAGTTATCGAGCAGACGCGATACGGTGCCCTCGAAATGACGCCACAGGGGAGTCTGTTCGGGCAGGATGTCGTTCATGCCACGAATGGCTTGCAGAGACTTGCTCACTTTAAATCCTTAAATTCGTTCGGCGCTTCAGTCAGTATCAGCCGCGCGCAATAACCGCAGCGTCAGCTTCGACCTTCTCGGCCGCTTTCTGGCGGATCAAGCGTTCAAGCTCATCCACCAGATTGTCATTCGTCAGTTTCTGCGACGGCTTGCCGTCGATGTAAATCAGGTTGGGCGTGCCGCCGGTCAAGCCGATATGGGCTTCCTTGGCTTCACCCGGGCCGTTGACCACACAGCCAATCACCGCAACATCCAGCGGAACCAGCAGGTCTTCGAGGCGCCCTTCCAGCTCGTTCATGGTCTTGACCACATCGAAGTTCTGCCGCGAGCAGCTCGGGCAGGCGATGAAGTTGATGCCACGGGAACGCAGGTGCAGGGATTTGAGAATGTCGTAGCCGACTTTCACTTCCTCGACCGGGTCGGCCGCCAACGAGATGCGGATAGTATCGCCAATCCCTTCGGCGAGCAGCATACCGAGGCCCACGGCAGATTTCACTGTGCCGGAACGCAAACCACCGGCTTCGGTGATGCCCAGGTGCAGCGGCTGGACGATTTCTTTCGCCAGCAGGCGGTAGGCTTCGACGGCCATGAACACGTCGGAAGCCTTCACGCTGACCTTGAAGTCCTGGAAGTTCAGGCGTTCAAGGTGCTCGACGTGGCGCAGGGCCGATTCGACCAGCGCGGCTGGAGTCGGCTCGCCGTATTTCTTTTGCAGGTCTTTTTCCAGGGAACCGGCGTTCACGCCGATACGGATCGGAATCCCGCGATCACGGGCGGCATCGACCACCGCGCGCACCCGGTCTTCACGACCGATATTGCCCGGGTTGATCCGCAAGCAGTCGACGCCCAGTTCGGCGACGCGCAAGGCGATCTTGTAATCGAAATGGATGTCGGCAACCAACGGCACTTTGACCAGTTGCTTGATCTTGCCGAACGCTTCGGCAGCGTCCATGTCCGGTACGGAAACCCGCACGATGTCGACGCCGGCCGCTTCCAGACGATTGATCTGTGCGACGGTCGCCGCGACATCATTGGTGTCGCTGTTGGTCATGCTCTGCACAGCGATAGGCGCATCGCCGCCAACAGGCACGTTACCGACCCAGATCTTGCGCGATTCGCGACGTTTGATTGGAGATTCGCCGTGCATGACTTATTGACCCAACTTCAGGCGAGCAGTCTCGCCACTGGTGAACGGAGCTACATCAACCGACTGACCGTTGTAGCTGACCTGTGCGCCACGGGCGAAGCCCAGGCGGACGGCGAACGGTGGCTTGCCGTTGACGGAAAGGCTATCGCCCTTGCGCTTGAGACCACTGAACAGCACCTTGCCGCTGCCGTCGGTGACTTGCGTCCAGCAATCAGCGGTGAATTGCAGCTGAACCTGGCCTTGACCGGCAGTCGGAGCTGCAGCCACCGGGGCTGGAGCTGCTGCGCTCGGGGCAACAGGAGCAGTCACAACCGGAGCCGGAACGGCAGGCACTGCCGGAGCTGGAGTCGCCGGAGTCGCGACAATCGGGGCAGCGCTGTGAACTGGCGCAGCAGGTGCCGGGGTGGTTGGCGCAACAGGTGCGGCAGCCGGCGCGGTCGCCGGGGTTTCGGCCGGTGCTTCAGCCGAAGTCTCGGCCTGAGGCAATGCAAGCGCAGTGGCGCCTTCGGTCTGACCTTCCGCGACAGCCTGGTCTTCCGGCTCGTCCAGCGGATGAATCTGGGTAGTACCGTCGGCGCCCTCGACCTCAACGTGTTCCGGGGTCAGGCCGATCAGGTCCTTGGTGCGCAGCGAGGTTTGATCCTGCCACCAGACGAAACCACCGCCAATCACCGCCACCAGCAGCAACAGGCTGACGATACGCAAAATGGTGTGGGAAACCCGTACCGGCTCTTCGATACGACCCAGGCTATGCACGCTGCTGCCTTGGGAGTCGGTACCGGTGGATTGATCGAATTGCTGAACCAGAACGGCCTGATCCATGCCGAGCAATTTGGCATAGGCGCGAATGTAACCGCGAGCAAAGGTATGCCCAGGCAGCTTGTCGAACGCACCGGCTTCCAGATTGCTCAGGGAAGTGGTGGTGAGGTTGAGCTTGAGGGCCACTTCGGCCAGCGACCAGCCATTGCTTTCGCGGGCCTGGCGCAAGGTCTCACCGGGGTTAACGCGATTCGCTGCTACAACTTCGGGATGCGCCGCTTTCATCATTGCTCCGACAGGTATTGCTGATATTCCGGTGTACCGGGATAGAGTCGTTTTAATTGCAGGCCAAAACTGGCTGCCTTGTCGCGATCTTCAAACACTTTTGCCAGCCGAACGCCGAGCAATAGACTACGTGCATTTTGCTCGGTGAGCAGGCTAAAACGGTCGTAATAGTCACGCGCGGGCACATAATGCCTGTCTTCGTAAGACAACTCAGCCATTTCCAGCAATGCGCGTGGTTGTTGGCGGTTCAAACGCAGGGCTTTTTCCAGTTGCTGCTGGGCCAGATCACGCTGGCCAAGCATTGAAGCGGTCATGCCAAGGTTCTCGAACACTCGCGAACGCTCAGGATACAGCGTATCGGCGGCGGCCTGCTCAAAGCGCTCGTAGGCTTCCTTGTAACGTTTTTGCTCGAACAGAAAACTGCCGTAATTGTTGAGGATACGCGCATCGCCGGAACGGGAAGACAGCGCCTTGCGAAAATGCTCGTCGGCCAGCTCCGGCTCCATCTCGGCCTGGAACACCAACCCCAGCGCCGCGTTGGCGTCAGGGTCGGAGCTGTCGAGCTCCAGCGCTTTCTTCAAGGGGACTTTGGCGCGTTCGGTCATACCTTGTTGCAGATAACCGATACCGAGTTGCACATAGGCCGCCCGCGCTTCATCACGGCCCTTGCTGGTCTTCATCGGGTTGTAATCTCCCGAAAGCACGCAGCCAGCACACAGGCTGGCCAACAGCAAAAGCAGCGCAAAGCGCAGGGACATAGAGATCCTCTCTTGGTTATTTCGCGGCGTTTTGCGCTACATCGTTTTCGGCGTTGAGTTCACGCACGGCGATATAACGTTCGCTGCGACGGGTGCGATCCAGCACCTGCCCTACCAGTTGACCACAGGCTGCGTCGATGTCTTCACCACGGGTGGTGCGGACAGTGACGTTGAAGCCGGCGTGATGAAGCTGATCCTGGAACCGACGAATGGCGTTGTTGCTAGGCCGCTCGTACCCGGAGTGCGGGAACGGGTTGAACGGAATCAGGTTGATCTTGCACGGGATGTTCTTGAGCAGCTCGATCATTTCCACGGCGTGCTCGACCTTGTCGTTCACGTCTTTGAGCAAGGTGTACTCGATGGTCAGCACGCGCTTTTCGCCCAGGGACGACATGTAGCGCTGGCACGACTCGAGCAGCATCTTAAGCGGATACTTCTTGTTGATCGGCACCAATTGGTTACGCAATGCGTCATTCGGTGCGTGCAGGGACAACGCCAGGGAGACGTCGATGTGCTTGGACAGCTCATCGATCATCGGTACCACGCCGGAGGTCGACAGGGTCACGCGGCGCTTGGAAATGCCGTAGCCCAGGTCGTCCATCATCAGGTGCATGGCCGCGATGACATTGTCGAAGTTCAGCAGCGGCTCACCCATGCCCATCATCACCACGTTGGTGATGGCACGGTCGACGGTTGCCGGGACGCTACCAAAGGATTTGTTGGCAATCCACACCTGACCGATGACTTCGGCGGCGGTGAGGTTGCTATTGAAGCCTTGCTTGCCGGTGGAGCAGAAACTGCAATCCAGGGCACAGCCTGCCTGGGACGAAACGCACAAGGTGCCGCGTTTGCCCTGGGGAATGTAAACGGTCTCGACGCAGCTGCCGGACGCCACGCGCACCACCCACTTACGGGTGCCGTCGCTGGAGATATCCTCGCTGACCACTTCCGGACCGCGAACTTCAGCAACAGCCTTGAGCTTCTCGCGCAAGGCCTTGCTGACGTTCGTCATGGCGTCGAAATCATCGACACCAAAGTGGTGAATCCATTTCATTACCTGACCGGCACGGAAACGCTTCTCCCCGATTGAGTCGAAGAATTTTTCCATTTCCTGTTGAGTCAGACCCAGCAGGTTAGTTTTTACAGTCGATGTAGTCATGGATTCACCTTCACTCTTAAGCCAATGCTTAGCGAGTGGTTACTTCAGTAGCTGCGAAGAAGTACGAGATTTCGCGAGCAGCAGCGGCTTCGGAGTCCGAACCGTGTACAGCGTTGGCGTCGATGGAATCAGCGAAGTCAGCGCGGATGGTGCCGGCAGCAGCTTCTTTAGGGTTGGTAGCGCCCATCAGCTCACGGTTCAGAGCGATAGCGTTTTCGCCTTCCAGAACCTGAACGACAACCGGACCGGAGATCATGAAAGCAACCAGGTCGCCGAAGAAACCACGAGCGCTGTGCTCAGCGTAGAAGCCTTCAGCTTCAGCTTTGGACAGTTGCTTCAGTTTCGAAGCTACAACGCGCAGGCCAGCTTTTTCGAAACGAGTGGTGATCTCGCCGATAACGTTTTTTGCAACTGCGTCAGGCTTGATGATGGAGAAAGTACGTTGAACAGCCATGGTGTAACTCCAGAAACGGTAATTTGCGAAAAATTAAACCCGCGAATTATACGCGGGTTCTTGGGTATTGCCTAACCTGCAGCGTGGCTCAGTCGCGTTCTTCAATCCAGTTGGCCTGAATGGCCTCCAGGACCTTCTCGCCACAATGCTCAGGCTTGTCGTCGAACTCGGGCAATTCCATCACCCATTTGCGCAGATCGACGAAGTTGACCGACATAGGGTCCACGTCGGGCTTGCTTTCAGCCAGCTGGATCGCGATTTCCAGCACATCAGTCCACTTGAGACTCATGACAATTCCTTGAATCAGTGCGGCGCTTCGGCTGCGTGGTTGAGCGAGTATTTCGGAATTTCGACGGTCAGGTCTTCGGTACCGACCTTGGCCTGGCATCCCAGACGCGACTCACGCTCAAGACCCCAAGCTTTATCAAGGTAGTCTTCTTCCAGCTCGTCGGCCTCTTCCAGCGAGTCGAAACCCTCGCGGATGATGCAGTGGCAAGTGGTGCAGGCGCAGACGCCGCCGCAAGCGCTTTCCATCTCGATGTGGTGTGCGTGGGCCAGTTCGAGGATGGACGTACCAGTCTCAGCCTCAACAACCATGCCTTCAGGGCAGAACTTCTCGTGTGGCAGAAAAATGACCTGCGGCATCGTTATTCCTCAATCTCATTCAGGTTGCGGCCCGCCAAAGCGGCTTTCACGGTCGAATCCATACGACGGGCGGCAAAAGCATCGGTCACTTGCGACAGACGCTTGGTCTGCTGCTCGATGGCGAAACCATCGGTGCCTTTCATCAGTTCGGTCAATTCCTGCACCTGCATGTCGATCACCATGCGCTCTTCGGCGTCGAGCAGGCGTTCGCCATCGACTTCAAGCGCAGCCTGCACGGCCTCAACCAGACGCTGGGCATCGACCTGCTGCTCGCGCAATACGCGGGCAACCTTGTCGTCGTTGGCGTGTTGGAACGAATCCTTGAGCATCTTGGCGATTTCGCCGTCGGTCAGGCCGTAGGACGGCTTGACCTGGATGCTGGCCTCGACGCCCGAACCCAATTCGCGGGCGGAAACACTGAGCAGACCGTCGGCATCGACCTGGAAGGTCACGCGAATCTTCGCTGCACCGGCAACCATCGCCGGAATACCGCGCAATTCGAAGCGCGCCAGGGAGCGGCAGTCGCTGATCAGCTCGCGCTCGCCCTGCACCACGTGGATCGCCATGGCCGACTGGCCGTCTTTATAAGTGGTGAAGTCCTGGGCGCGGGCAACGGGGATGGTGGTGTTGCGTGGAATCACCTTCTCCATCAGGCCGCCCATGGTTTCCAGGCCCAGGGACAACGGGATCACGTCAAGCAACAGCAGTTCATCGCCATCGCGCTTGTTGCCGGCCAGGGTATCGGCCTGGATCGCAGCACCAATGGCTACCACTTGATCCGGGTCGATTTCAGTCAGCGGCTGGCGACCGAAAGCTTCGGCGACAGCTTCGCGAACACGAGGCACGCGAGTCGAACCACCGACCATGACTACGGCGTGCACGTCTTCCAGCTCGACACCGGAATCGCGAACAGCGCGACGGCAGGCTTTCAGGCTGCGCGCGACCATCGGCTCGATCAGCGCATCGAAGGCTTCGCGGGTCAGCTCGGCTTTCCAGTCGCCGTGGGCCACTTCGACCGACGGGGCATTGGTCAGCGCTTCTTTGGCTGCACAGGCAGTTTGCAGCAGTTGACGCTGCGCGCCCGGATCGAGATCGGCGGACAGACCCGCGCTCTCGATGATCCAGCCAGCAATGGCGTGATCGAAGTCATCGCCGCCCAGGGCGCTGTCGCCACCGGTAGCCAGGACTTCGAAGACACCGCCGGTCAGGCGCAGAATCGAAATATCGAAAGTACCGCCACCCAAGTCGTAAATCGCGACCAGGCCTTCGGCGTGTTGATCCAGACCATAAGCCACAGCGGCTGCGGTCGGCTCATTGAGCAAGCGCAGCACGTTCAGACCGGCCAGTTTGGCCGCATCCTTGGTGGCTTGACGCTGAGCGTCATCGAAATAGGCCGGAACGGTGATCACCGCGCCGACCAGTTCACCACCCAAGGTCGCTTCAGCGCGCTGACGCAGAACCTTGAGGATATCGGCGGAGACTTCCACCGGGCTTTTCGGACCCTGGATCGTCTCGATGAACGGCATGTGCGACTCGCCACCGACAAAGCGGTACGGCAGTTGGTCGCCCAATTGCTTGACGTCGGACAGACCACGACCCATCAAGCGCTTGACCGACAGCACGGTATTCAAGGGATCGGTAGCTGCAGCCAGTTTGGCGGATTCGCCAACCTCGACGCGATCAGCGTGATAGCGCACGGCAGACGGCAGGATGACCCGCCCTTCTGCGTCGGCAAGCGGCTCGGAAAGACCACTGCGCAATGCAGCGACCAGCGAATTGGTAGTGCCCAAGTCGATCCCCACAGCCAGACGACGCTGGTGCGGTTGAGGACTTTGGCCGGGTTCGGCGATCTGCAGTAGGGCCATCGTTATCAGGACTTATCTGTATATCAGGCGTGCGACCGGAGCGGCACTGGGTTAATCGTCGAGGCGCTCTTCTAACTGGCGCACTTCGTAGGTGAGCTTGTCGAGGAACTGCATGCGCCGCATCAGGCGTTCGGCCTTTTCGCGTTGCGCGGCATCGTTCCAGCAAGCTGCGAAGCTTTGGTTCAGTTCATCCTGGGCAGCCTTCAGGCGACGCTTGAAGACGGCAACGCCCTTGAGGTCGGCGCTGTCCTGCAGGTCTTCGAGCTCTTCGCGCAACTCCATCTGTTGCAGAAGAAACTCCGGATCATGCACCGTGACCTCCAGCGGCAGCTCGCCACCATTCAAGGCGAGCAAGTAACGCGCGCGCTTGGGTGGGTTCTTGAGCGTCTGGTAGGCCTCGTTGAGGCTCGCGGATTGCTCTAGCGCCAGCCGCTGCTCACGCTCGGAAGCGTCGGCAAAGCGGTCCGGATGAACACTGCGCGCCAACTCACGGTAGCGCGTAGCCAGCTGGTCGAGGTCCAGATCGAAACTCGGTTGCAGCTCAAATAAAGCGAAATGACAAGGAGTACCCACGACAAGCCTCAGATGTTGAAGCTTTCGCCGCAGCCACATTCACCGCGTACGTTGGGGTTGTTGAACTTGAAGCCTTCGTTCAACCCTTCCTTGACGAAATCGAGCTCGGTGCCGTCCAGGTAGGCCAGGCTTTTCGGGTCGATAATCACTTTTTCGCCGTGACTTTCGAACACCTGATCCTCTGCAACCACCTCGTCGACAAACTCCAGCACATAGGCAAGGCCGGAACAGCCTGTGGTGCGAACACCCAGACGAATCCCTTCACCTTTGCCGCGCCCGTCGAGGGAGCGCCGCACGTGTCGAGCAGCCGCTTCTGTCATGCTGATAGCCATCGGTGACTCCTTACTCGTCGCCAAAAATCAGATCAAGCCTTTCTTCTGCTTGTAGTCGCGAACGGCCGCTTTGATAGCGTCTTCAGCGAGTACCGAGCAGTGAATTTTCACTGGCGGCAGGGCCAGTTCTTCAGCCAGCTGAGTGTTCTTGATGGTTTCCGCTTCGTCCAGGGTCTTGCCCTTCATCCACTCGGTGGCGAGGGAGCTGGAAGCGATAGCCGAACCGCAGCCGTAGGTCTTGAACTTGGCATCTTCGATGATGCCGGCGTCGTTGACCTTGATCTGCAAGCGCATAACGTCGCCGCACGCCGGAGCGCCGACCATGCCGGTGCCGACATCAGGATCTTCCGCGTCCATCTTGCCGACGTTGCGCGGGTTTTCGTAGTGGTCGATGACCTTTTCGCTGTAAGCCATGATTCTCAATCCTCACTCATCAGGGCCGCTCTTGAGACCCTGTAGTTGCGCTGCGTTTACCGCCGCGCTGCTACAGGACCTGTATCCGGCGGCTTCTATAGTTAGTGTGCCGCCCACTCGATTTTCGAGATATCGACGCCGTCTTTGTACATGTCCCACAGCGGCGACAAAGTGCGCAGCTTGGTAACGGCCTCGCAAACTTTCTGCGCGGCGTAATCGATTTCTTCTTCGGTGGTGAAGCGACCGAAGGTGAAGCGGATCGAGCTGTGTGCCAGTTCGTCGTTGCGGCCCAGGGCGCGCAGTACGTACGAAGGCTCCAGCGAAGCCGAGGTGCAAGCCGAACCGGACGAAACCGCCAGATCCTTGAGCGCCATGATCAGCGACTCGCCTTCAACGTAGTTGAAGCTCAGGTTCAGGTTGTGCGGAACGCGGGCGGTCAGGCTGCCGTTGACGTACAGCTCTTCCAGATGCTCGACCTGCTTGTAGAAACGGTCGCTCAAGGCTTTGATGCGCACGTTCTCGGCAGCCATGTCTTCCTTGGCTACACGGAAAGCTTCACCCATGCCGACGATCTGGTGAGTGGCCAGGGTACCGGAACGCATGCCGCGCTCGTGACCGCCACCGTGCATGGTCGCTTCGATACGTACGCGCGGCTTGCGGCTTACGTACAGGGCGCCGATGCCTTTAGGACCGTAGGTCTTGTGGGCAGAAAACGACATCATGTCGACTTTCAGCTTCTGCAGGTCGATCTCGACCTTGCCGGTGGACTGAGCGGCGTCGACGTGGAACAGGACGCCCTTGGAACGCAGCAACTCGCCGATTGCAGCGATGTCGTTGACGGTGCCGATTTCGTTGTTCACGTGCATGACCGAAACCAGGATGGTGTCGTCGCGCAGTTCGGCTTCGATCATCTCCGGGGTTACCAAGCCGTCGGTACGAGGCTCGATGTAGGTCACTTCAAAACCTTCACGTTCCAGTTGGCGCATGGTGTCGAGGACAGCCTTGTGCTCAATCTTGGTGGTGATCAGGTGCTTGCCTTTGGTGGCATAGAAATGTGCCGCACCCTTGATTGCCAGGTTGTCGGACTCGGTGGCGCCGGAGGTCCAGACGATTTCACGCGGATCGGCGTTGACCAGATCGGCCACCTGACGACGGGCGTTTTCGACGGACTCTTCAGCTTTCCAGCCGAACACGTGAGAACGGGACGCCGGGTTACCGAAGTTTCCGTCGACCAGCAGGCATTCACTCATCTTTTGCGCGACACGCGGATCAACCGGGGTAGTCGCAGAGTAATCAAGGTAAATCGGCAATTTCATGGACTATCTCCTAAATCAGGCTGGCTGGCGCGCCGCTTGCTCTGTGGCTGTCATTCGACGGCGGACGCTTCAATCTTGTCCAGGCGTGGCGCCTTGCTGTTGCAACGGCGTTGATCCTGACGCTGGGCTACTTCTTGCACCTCACGGCGAGTCACAAGGTCAGCCAAGCTGATACCGCTCAGAAATTCGTGAATCTGCAGGCTCAGATCGCACCACAAGTGGTGGGTCAGACAGGTGTCACCTTGATGGCAATCACCCTGGCCCTGGCATTTGGTTGCATCGACCGATTCGTTCACCGCATCGATCACCTGGGCGACCTGGATACCCTGCATGTCGCGAGACAGCTGGTAGCCGCCGCCTGGACCGCGAACGCTGGACACCAGGTTGCTGCGGCGCAGCTTGGCGAAAAGCTGTTCGAGGTAGGACAGGGAAATGCCTTGGCGCTCGGAGATATCGGCCAGGGACACGGGCCCGTGCTGCGCGTGCAACGCCAGATCGAGCATGGCGGTCACGGCGTATCGGCCTTTTGTAGTCAGTCGCATGGACAATTACCACGGAGTTCGGAATGGGGCGAGTATGCAATTCCCGAGTATTTAAGTCAACTATAAGACCTAGTACTTTAGTCAGGTTTAGCCGCAAAAGAGCGGCCGCATCATAGCAAAGGCTGGCCGGTTACAGCCAGTGATTGCGCGTTATCGTTCATCGCGAGCAGGCTCACTCCTACAATTGAAATGCGTTCTCCTGTAGGAGTGAGCCTGCTCGCGATGAAGTCGACTCGATCTAGCTGGCCTGACTCTGATCCTTGTCCTTCACGCAGGCGAAGTCTTCTTCACGCAGTTCAGGCAGATCTTTCGCACAGTAGTTACTGCCCAGATCCTTCAGCGCCCCGCACATCCCCTCCAGACGACCATCGACCGCCTGCAAGTGATCAAGCAACTGGTTAATGGCGCGAGCCACCGGGTCAGGCATGTCTTCGGTCACGCCGTAGGCATCAAAACCGATTTTCTCGGCCATGGCCTTGCGCTTGGCATCCTGCTCTTCGTCCGACTTGACGATGATCCGCCCCGGAATCCCCACCACCGTGGCACCCGGCGGTACTTCTTTGGTCACAACGGCATTGGAACCGACCTTGGCCCCGGCACCGACCGTGAACGGACCGAGCACCTTCGCGCCCGCCCCGACCACAACGCCATCGCCCAGCGTCGGGTGACGCTTGCCCTTGTTCCAGCTGGTACCGCCTAGGGTCACACCCTGATAAATAGTCACGTCGTCGCCGATTTCGGCGGTTTCACCGATGACGATGCCCATGCCATGGTCAATAAAGAAGCGTCGACCAACCTTGGCACCCGGATGAATCTCGATCCCGGTCAACCAGCGACCGAAGTTCGACACCAGCCGCGCCAGCCATTTCAGGTCCGCACGCCACAACATCCCCGACAAACGGTGAATCCAGATGGCGTGCATGCCCGGGTAGCAAGTCAGGACTTCAAAAGCGTTACGCGCCGCCGGGTCACGATGGAAAACACTCTGGATATCTTCACGCAAACGCTCAAACATCATTAATCCTTCCGCTTAAGAAGCTCACCACGGGCCGCTTTTTGGGTTTCCGTGAGGATGCCACGCAATATATTCATTTCCGCCCGGCTGACCGAGCTGCGTCCGTACAACCGGCGCAGGCGCGCCATCAAGTGCCGTGGTTTTTCCGGGTCGAGGAATTCGATGGCCACCAGGGTTTGCTCCAGGTGCTCATAGAATCGCTCCAGCTCGTCCATGGTCGCCAGCTCAGCGCTTTTGACCGAGGCCACTTCTTCCTTCTCGACCTTGCTCGGCTGGCCTTGGGCCGCGAGCCAGGACATGCGCACTTCATAACTCAACACCTGCACCGCCGCCCCAAGGTTCAGCGAACTGAACTCAGGGTCTGATGGGATGTGCACGTGATAATGACATCGCTGCAGCTCTTCGTTGGTCAGGCCGGAATCTTCACGACCGAACACCAGGGCGATTTCCGCACCCTGCCCTGCTTCCTCGACCACCTTCGTTCCGCATTCGCGGGGATCGAGCAATGGCCAGGGAATGCGGCGGTCGCGAGCGCTGGTGCCGAGCACCAGGTTGCAGCCGACCAAGGCATCTTCCAAGGTGGCGACGACTTGAGCGTTTTCAAGGATGTCACCGGCACCGGAAGCACGAGCATCGGCTTCGTGATGCGGGAACAGACGAGGCTCGACCAGCACCAGCCGCGACAGGCCCATGTTCTTCATGGCACGCGCAGCCCCGCCGATATTGCCCGGATGGCTGGTATTGACCAGGACGACACGAATGTTTTGCAGCAAGGGAGGCGCTCTCGAACACGATAATCGGGAGCGGAATCTTACAGCGCTAGCTACCGTTAAGCCATGAAAGCGAACGTCGTCCTTCTCCTGTAGAAACTTTCTGATAGAATGCCCGGCTTTCTTTAACAACCTTAGGTGACACATCCATGCAGCCCATGCTGAATATCGCGCTGCGCGCCGCCCGCAGCGCCAGTGAATTGATCTTCCGCTCCATCGAGCGCCTGGATACCATCAAGGTCGACGAAAAAGACGCCAAGGATTACGTATCCGAGGTGGATCGCGCCGCTGAACAGAAAATCATCGACGCCCTGCGCAAGGCTTACCCGAATCACTCGATCCGCGGTGAAGAAACCGGCCTGCACGCCGGCACCGGCATCGAAGGCGAAGAGTACCTGTGGATCATCGATCCGCTGGACGGCACCACCAACTTCCTGCGCGGCATTCCTCATTTCGCTGTCAGCATCGCCTGCAAATACCGCGGTCGTCTTGAGCACGCTGTTGTTCTGGACCCGGTTCGCCAAGAAGAATTCACCGCCAGCCGCGGTCGCGGCGCTCAACTGAACGGTCGTCGCCTGCGCGTCAGCGGTCGCACCAGCCTCGACGGCGCCCTGCTGGGTACCGGCTTCCCGTTCCGTGACGACCAGATGGACAACCTCGACAACTACCTGGGCATGTTCCGCGCCCTAGTTGGCCAGACTGCCGGCATTCGCCGCGCTGGCTCGGCGAGCCTGGACCTGGCCTACGTGGCTGCCGGCCGCTTCGACGCCTTCTGGGAGTCGGGCCTGTCCGAGTGGGACATGGCTGCAGGCGCCCTGCTGATCCAGGAAGCTGGCGGCTTGGTGAGCGACTTCACCGGCGGTCACGATTTCCTTGAAAAAGGCCACATCGTTGCCGGCAATACCAAATGCTTCAAGGCAGTACTGACGGCGATCCAGCCGCACCTGCCGGCTTCGCTGAAGCGCTAAGCTTCCGGCGACAGAAAAAGCACTCTTCGGAGTGCTTTTTTTATGGCTGGAATTTTCCCTCGAAAACACCCCAACCCACTGTAGGAGCGAGCCTGCTCGCGATGGTCGATAACGATAACGCGGGCATTCTGGATAAACACGGCGCCCTCGGGTTTTTCGCGAGCAGGCTCGCTCCTACAGGAGATTGGCGGTGGTGCATAAATCGTGGGCACAAAAAAAGCACCCCGCAGGGTGCTTCTTTTTTAGCTGAGCTACTTACTGAGCCGGCTCGTTCTGAGACAGGATCAACTTGCCTTCCTTATCCACCGGAATCTGGTTGCCTGGATCACGATCCATGCGCACCTTGCCTTCCTTGCCATCCAGCGAATAGCGCACGTCGTAACCCACTACCTTGTCACTGATGTCATTCACCGTATTACAACGGGTCTGGGTCGTGGTGTAGGTGTCACGCTCTTGCATGCCCTCCTGAACCTTGTTACCGGCATAACCACCGCCGACCGCGCCTGCCACCGTGGCAATCTTCTTGCCGGTGCCGCCGCCGATCTGGTTACCCAGCAGACCACCAGCCAGTGCACCAACCACGGTACCGGCGATCTGGTGTTGATCTTTCACCGGCGCTTGCCGGGTGACCGTGACGTCCTTGCACACTTCACGTGGAGTCTTGATTTGTGTCTTGACCGGCTCAACGGCGAGTACTTGCGCATACTCAGGACCGTTATTTTTAACCAGGCTGTAGGTGGCCACAGCACCCCCGGCAGTAACACCGACAGCACCCAATACCGCACCAACCAGCATCGACTTGTTCACATGAACCTCCTGACCATCACATGCGGAACATGTCCGCGCTTCTCCCAGCCTTGGAGCATAAAAAAAGGCGCGAGTTCAACTCGCGCCTTTTTCGGCTGACTACTGGAAACGCGATGGCCGTTATGGACGGTCGTCGACTTCCTTCTCGGTATTCGCCGGAGGAATCAGGTCTTCAGTGCTCAGGTTCAGCCAGATCAGCACCACGTTCGCGATGTAGATCGACGAGTAAGTACCCGCCAGAACACCGATGAACAGGGCGATGGAGAAGCCGAACAGGTTATCGCCACCAAAGAACAACAGTGCCGCAATTGCCAGCAAAGTGGAGATCGACGTCGCCATGGTCCGCAGCAGAGTTTGCGTGGTCGAGATGTTGATGTTCTCGATCAGGCTGGCCTTGCGCAGCACACGGAAGTTCTCGCGAACCCGGTCGAATACCACGATGGTGTCGTTGAGCGAGTAACCGATGATCGCCAGTACCGCCGCCAGCACCGTCAGGTCGAAGGTGATCTGGAAGAACGACAGGATACCGATGGTCACGATCACGTCGTGGATCAGGGAAACGATCGCACCGACCGCAAACTTCCACTGAAAGCGGAAAGCCAGGTAGATCAGGATGCCGCCCAGCGCCATCAGCATGCCGAGGCCGCCCTGGTCGCGCAGTTCTTCACCCACCTGCGGGCCGACGAACTCGACGCGCTTGACCGTCGCCGGGTTGTCGCCACCGACCTTCAGCAGCGCTTCTGCCACTTGATGACCCAACTGAGGATCCTCACCCGGCATGCGCACCAACAAATCGGTAGTCGCACCGAAGCTCTGCACGATGGCCTCGTGATAACCCGAAGTGGCCAGTTGCTCACGCACCTTGGTGACATCGGCCGGACGCTCGTAGGTCAGCTCGATGAGCGTACCGCCGGTGAAGTCCAGACCCCAGTTCATGCCCTTGGTGGCGACGCTGAACAAGGCCAGCGCGGTAAGGAACAATGTGACGCCGAACGCGAAGTTGCGAACGCCCATGAAGTTGATTGTACGTAACATGGCAGCCCCTTAAATCCACAACTTCTTGAAGTCACGACCGCCGAAGATCAGGTTGACCATCGCGCGGGTCACCATGATGGCCGTGAACATCGAGGTAAAGATCCCGAGGGACATGGTCACTGCGAAGCCTTTGACCGGGCCGGTGCCCATCGCAAAGAGAATCCCGCCGACCAACAGTGTTGTCAGGTTGGCGTCGAGAATCGCGGTGAATGCCCGGCCGAAGCCTTCGTTGATTGCCCGTTGTACGGTCATGCCAGCGGCGATCTCTTCACGAATCCGCGAGAAGATCAGCACGTTGGCGTCGACCGCCATACCCATGGTCAATACGATACCGGCGATACCCGGCAGGGTCAGCGTTGCACCCAGCAGCGACATCAGAGCCAGCAGCAGCACCATGTTCACCGCCAGCGCGACGGTAGCGATGATGCCGAAGAAGCGGTAGATGGCGATGATGAACAGCGAGACGAACAGCATGCCCCACAACGATGCGTCGATACCTTTGACAATGTTGTCGGCACCCAGGCTTGGACCAATGGTGCGCTCTTCAGCGAAGTACATCGGTGCAGCCAGACCACCGGCACGCAGCAGCAACGCCAGTTCGGACGACTCGCCCTGGCCGTTCAAGCCAGTGATACGGAACTGAGCACCCAGCGGCGACTGAATGGTCGCCAGGCTGATGATCTTCTTCTCTTCCTTGAAGGTCTGAACCGCTACGTCTTTCTCTACGCCGTTGACCATCTGCTTGGTGTAGGTGGTCACCGGACGCTGCTCGATGAAGATCACCGCCATGCTACGGCCAACGTTCGAACGGGTTGCGCGGCTCATCAGCTCGCCACCGTGGCCATCCAGACGGATGTTCACTTCTGGCGTACCGTGCTCGCCGAAGCCAGCCTTGGCGTCAGTCACCTGGTCACCAGTGATGATCAGACCACGCTCGATCAACGCAGGAGGACGCTTGCCTTCACGGAATTCGAATTCTTCGGAAGTAGCTTTCGAAGCGCCAGGCTCAGCGGCCAGACGGAACTCAAGGTTTGCCGTCTTGCCGAGGATACGCTTGGCTTCGGCGGTGTCCTGCACGCCCGGCAGCTCAACCACGATGCGGTTGGCGCCCTGACGCTGGACGATTGGCTCGGCAACACCCAGCTCGTTGACGCGGTTACGTACCGTGGTCAAGTTCTGCTTGATGGAGTATTCACGGATTTCCGCCAGCTTGGCCGGGGTCATCGCCAGACGCAGTACCGGCTGGCCATTCAGGTCGGCCGGAACAATGTCGAAATCGTTGAAATTCTTGCGGATCAGGCTGCGGGCCTGTTCGCGGCTGTCTTCATCAGAGAAGCCCAGCTGAATGGCACCGCCCACTTGCGGCAGGCTGCGATAGCGCAGTTTCTCTTTACGCAACAGGCTCTTGACGTCGCCTTCGTAGACTTTCAGGCGTGCGTCGAGGGCTTTGTCCATGTCCACTTCCAGCAGGAAGTGCACACCACCGGACAAGTCCAGACCCAGCTTCATCGGGTGCGCAGCGAGGTTGCGCAGCCATTGCGGGGTGGTTTGCGCCAAGTTCAGCGCGACGACGTAGTCATCACCCAATGCCTTACGCACAACGTCCTTGGCCGGCAGCTGATCTTCAGCCTTGGTCAGGCGAATCAGCCCGCCCTTGCCGCCGGCAGCCAAAGTGGCAGCCTTGACGTTGATCCCGGATTCCTTGAGCGCAGCGCTCACGCGATCCAGATCAGCCTGATTGACTTGCAGCGCAGTGCTTGCACCGCTGACCTGAATGGCCGGGTCATCAGGATAAAGATTGGGAGCGGAATAAATCAGACCAATCGCCAGCACCGCCAGGATCAGAATGTATTTCCACAGAGGATATTTGTTCAGCATCACGCCGCCCGTTTATGACGCGGGGCGCCTTGCGCGCCCCGTCGATTGAATATGAAGTTGAAACTTAGATCGCTTTCAGCGTGCCTTTTGGCAGCGTGGCGGCGATGGCGCCTTTCTGGAATTTCATTTCGACGGTGTCGGAAACTTCCAGAACAACGAAATCGTCAGCCACTTTGGTGATCTTGCCAGCGATGCCGCCGGTGGTCACAACTTCGTCGCCTTTTTGCAGGCTGCCCAGCAGGTTTTTCTGCTCTTTGGCGCGTTTGGCCTGTGGACGCCAGATCATCAGGTAGAAGATGACCAGGAAGCCGACCAGGAAAATCCACTCGAAACCGCCGCCCATTGGGCTGGCAGCAGCAGGTGCAGCGGCGTCAGCCATGGCGTTAGAGATAAAAAAGCTCATTTAGCACTCCAGTTGCAAATGTTGAATCTTGGGGTCAGAAAACTCAGTCCAAAGGCGGAACAGGTAACCCGCGTTTGGCGTAGAAGGCATCGACAAAGGCGGCCAATGTACCCTGTTGAATAGCCTCGCGCAAACCAGCCATAAGCACTTGATAATGACGCAAGTTATGGATGGTATTGAGCATGCTTCCCAGCATTTCGCCGCACTTGTCCAGGTGATGCAGATAAGCGCGGGAGAAGTTCTGGCAGGTATAGCAATCGCAGGTCGGATCGAGCGGCGAATCATCATGGCGATGGAACGCGTTTCGGATCTTCAGCACGCCGGTATCAATGAACAGATGCCCATTGCGGGCATTACGGGTTGGCATCACGCAATCGAACATGTCCACACCGCGGCGCACACCCTCAACCAAGTCTTCCGGTTTGCCAACGCCCATAAGGTAACGAGGTTTGTCAGCCGGCATCATGCCCGGCAGATAATCCAGCACCTTGATCATCTCGTGCTTGGGCTCGCCCACCGACAGGCCACCGATGGCCAGGCCGTCAAAGCCGATCTGGTCGAGGCCTTCCAGGGAGCGCATGCGCAAGTCCTGGTGCATGCCGCCCTGAACGATGCCGAACAACGCCGCCGTGTTCTCGCCATGGGCTTCTTTCGAACGCTTGGCCCAACGCAGGGACAATTCCATGGAAATACGGGCAACGTCTTCGTCGGCCGGGTACGGCGTGCATTCGTCGAAAATCATCACGATGTCGGAGCCCAGGTCGCGCTGGACCTGCATCGACTCTTCCGGCCCCATGAACACCTTGGCGCCGTCGACCGGGGAAGCGAAGGTCACGCCCTCCTCCTTGATCTTGCGCATGGCGCCCAGGCTGAACACCTGGAAACCGCCGGAGTCGGTCAGAATCGGGCCTTTCCACTGCATGAAATCGTGCAGGTCGCCGTGCTTCTTGATCACTTCCGTGCCCGGGCGCAGCCACAGGTGGAAGGTGTTGCCCAGAATGATTTCAGCGCCAGTCGCCTCGATATCCCGTGGCAGCATGCCCTTGACCGTGCCGTAGGTGCCCACCGGCATGAAGGCCGGGGTCTCGACGGTACCGCGCGGGAAGGTCAAACGACCGCGACGAGCCTTTCCATCAGTGGCCAGCAGCTCGAAAGACATACGACAGGTGCGACTCATACAGTTTCCTCGGGGCCCGATTCTTTAGGGGCAGTCGGCGCAGGATTACGCGTGATGAACATCGCATCACCGTAGCTGAAAAAGCGGTATCCGTTGTCGACCGCGGCCTTGTAGGCAGCCATGGTTTCGGGATAACCGGCGAACGCCGAAACCAGCATCAACAGCGTGGATTCGGGCAAATGGAAGTTGGTGACCAGGGCATCGACCACATGAAACGGCCGGCCAGGGTAAATGAAAATGTCTGTATCGCCGCTGAACGGCTTGAGCACGCCATCGCGGGCGGCGCTTTCCAGGGAACGCACGCTGGTGGTCCCCACGGCCACCACGCGACCACCGCGAGCGCGGCAGGCAGCCACGGCATCGACCACATCCTGGCCGACTTCCAGCCATTCAGTGTGCATGTGGTGGTCTTCAAGCTTCTCGACGCGCACCGGCTGGAACGTGCCTGCGCCGACGTGCAGGGTGACGAACGCGGTCTCGACGCCCTTGGCGGCAATCGCCTCCATCAGCACCTGATCGAAATGCAGCCCCGCCGTCGGCGCCGCCACCGCGCCCAAACGCTCGGCGTAGACGGTCTGGTAACGCTCACGGTCGGCGCCTTCATCCGGGCGGTCTATATAAGGAGGCAGCGGCATGTGCCCGACGCGGTCGAGCAGCGGCAACACCTCTTCAGCAAATCCCAGCTCGAACAACGCATCGTGCCGCGCCAGCATCTCGGCCTCGCCACCGCCGTCGATGAGGATCTTCGACCCTGGCTTGGGCGACTTGCTGGAACGCACATGGGCCAGCACGCGATGACTGTCGAGCACCCGCTCCACCAGGATTTCCAGCTTGCCGCCGGAAGCCTTCTGGCCAAACAGCCGCGCCGGAATCACCCGGGTATTGTTGAACACCATCAAATCGCCGGGGCGCAAATGCTCCAGCAAATCAGTGAATTGACGGTGTGCCAGGGCGCCGCTGACCCCATCCAGGGTCAGCAGTCGACTATTGCGCCGCTCGGCCAGCGGATGGCGGGCGATCAGCGAATCAGGGAGCTCAAAAGTAAAGTCAGCAACGCGCATGATGGGGTGTCGTCTAGCAGGGCCGGGAAGTCTAGCGGAAATATCAAAAATTCTCCATGTACCTGATTGACCAGCGGTTATCTCATCTCTATACTTCGCCGCCATTGAGCCCTGATGGCGGAATTGGTAGACGCGGCGGATTCAAAATCCGTTTTCGAAAGGAGTGGGAGTTCGAGTCTCCCTCGGGGCACCAAAATTAAGAAAGGTCTTGCTTAGCAAGGCCTTTTTTTTCGCCCGCGATAATGTGCCTGGCCCACCACACACCCTGTGGGAGCCAGCCTGCTGGCGATGCTTTTGCCCCTTGCCCTTACACACCACCCGCACCGCCAGAACATTTCACAAGGATTCCCCCATGGAATTGCACCTGGAAACCGTCGCCCTCTTCTCCCTCAAACTGGCTTATGAAGCGGAAGGTTCAAGCCCGATTTTGCGGGATGATTTGGTGATGGGGGATTACCAGCGGGATGTGTTTGAGTTGCTGGTGCGGCGGGGGGATGTTGAGGGGATTCAGGTGAAGGTGGATGAGTGCATGGGGTTGGCGCTGGAAGCGCTAGGTGGTGTGGATAAACCGCTAGGGCGAGAACTGAAACGGCTGATCGATGAATTCGAAAGCATCCAAACGATAGATCAAATGAATACGCCGCTAATCGCAATCAAGGACTACTTAAAAACCGTACTGTAAACAGTGGCTGGAAAATTAATATGACCCGCCACGTTCACAAGGTATTTAATTATCTGGACTGCACCATTACCGTCGGGCGACTCTGAAACTCAGCCTTAGACTGATACTTAACATTTTCCATTAAAGCTTTGTATGTCTCAGAATCTTTGATAGGGCCCGCCATGTTCTCTGCGAAATAAAGAGGCCCTTCCACCGACTGCAGAATGATGGAGTAGCGCAAATTCGGGCCGAATACAGAGTCCGAATCTTCAGCCGCGAAGGTCGCTGCAGTTTGCTCTCCCGGCTTTAAGGTTTTCGGCAGACCGTACGCTTCTGTCGTAGCTAATTGCCCACTCAGCGTCTGGCTGAAGCTAGACTCCGGGTTAAATACTACAACTGAGACTGCGGGTAAAAATGTCAACGATGTTTGGCCGGAATTCTGGATCGTAACTACAAACGTGGCAGCTCGATGTTTATCCCCCTCCTTAAAATTTGGCCGAGTCAAACTCAGCTGTGTATAGATCATGGGAGCTCCCTTCATGTAGCTACGATATTCCTGATACGTACTAAGTCCAGCGCCCCAAACTCCGAAAATAACCGCAAAAATAATCCCAATTTTTTGCCAAGCCTCAGTCGACCACCCGTTCACAACGAACTCCTTTTTTAAAATTAACTACATTGAAGTTACGTATTTAGGGAGGAAACCAGAAAAAAGGCGCCCTAATTCCCTCCATAGCTTTAGAGAAAAAAATTCTGCACAGACAAGGCAGACCAACTAATTCGACTTAGAGCACGAAGAGGCTTCAAGACAACAAAGGGACAGATTGATTTATCTTAGCCGAAAATAAACTCATCCCCTTTTCCTTTTTCCTTTTTCTTTTTTCCTTTTACCCTATCTATAAATCCTCAAACTAACTACCAACTCTGGCAATGAACCGCAAAACGAGCCATTAACGCTATCCAACAAAGATAATACTTGAGTCTCAATCTCATAAAAATCTTTTTTTGGCATATACTGCAAAGTAAACCCTAACTGTTTCAGAACCGCAATCATTCGAGCCTGATGTTCCTGATAGATAAACGCCCCGCCAAAAGCCTTAGTAGCTTTAAGATTTGAGGCCGCAATTTCGGAGTTTAAAGAACTAATAAACGATAGGTAAGGAGAAGAAATGGTCATAACGCCACCTCTCGACCCTTCATAAATCATAGAATACAATTTATGAATATCAAACGAGGATAGTACAAGTGCATCTCGCTTCCTTACCTCCTCAATAAAAAAAGCCTGGAAGAGTGTCAAATGAGAAATATGATTTGCGAAACGCGAGGATGCCACACTAGACAAATAACTTAGGAGTGCCACTACAATACCGCCGATAGTAGCAACAAAAACAATCAAATCCACCGTTAACTTTGCAAGGTAAACAGCTGAACTAATTTTCGCAAAAAACAAAATAAAGCAATCATCCCTAAAGCAGAACGGCAAGGAGAAGACCCCACCGGCGACTCCAACCAAAACAAACAAGCATATCGAAAGTGCAAAACCAATAGCCCCTATTGAAATCAACAAAATAATCAGTCGTTTCAATGAAGGATTGAGCCCTACCCACAAATCTCTAGCGTCCACTTTCATCAGGTCGCAGCCTTTTCAATTTCGCCCTCAAAACAATTGTTGTCTTTTGATAGGTTCTACCCAAAACAATCAAACGTTCCAAAACGCGATAGTACCGCCCTCGATACCAATGAGTTGCATTCTTCGAATCGTGATCCCTCTCTAATCTAGCCACCATATCTTTGGCACGGTTGACATCGCGCCGTGAAGGTAGCGGCTTTACTTGATTTAAACGCGCAAGAAGCTTTTTATGCTGCCCATGGCCCACACGCAACAGTTTATTGACCCGCCCCATACACCTATTGAAATCATGCCTATACAAATGAGAGGTTCGATAGTTAGGCTCTCGAGCCAAAGACTCAACATTCTGGACAGCTGCTCTAATACGACCAACCTCGTCAGCCGGAAGTCTTGGGGATGAAAAACAAACTCTTAAGCCATGCACCGTCAGCGGTTCGGTTGAAGTTCGATATACTTTTGTTTTACGCTCATTAATCGGCAAATCTTTAGCTACCAGCATATCGCCGACGATTTTTAAGGCATATGAAAAGTCCGTAGCTAAGGCTTGTGAAGAAACAGTTATATCATCAACCAGCCTAGTGTAAACCAAACCTTTTCTCCGCAACCGCTCTACTACAGCCCCCTCAACATCGTACAAACATAAGGACGCAATATAACTTGACGTTAAAGCTCCCTGCACCAAGTGAGATCTATGACAGCAAATATGTGCCAAGATACTAGACACCTCATCAGTGTACTTTAGAAAGTCATTGAAAATACTATAAACAATATCCTGATGAATATTGTCAAAAAAACTAGAGACGTCTATTTTCAAAAGACTTTTAGCACCACAATGCCTTGCAGCACACGAAACGTAGTCCTTGCTTAACTTCTTCCCAGCCGAATCTTTTTGATTGGGAATAGACCCATACAAATGATCCGGCCACCTAATCACATAATAATTAGAGAAGATCGTATCGTTGATTTTTTTCTGGACACGACGAAGAAGATGGTGAGGATTATAAATCGGACGTGACTCCCCACCAGCTTTCCTTACAGTTTCGATTTTTGTGTATCGCTGATCTTCAGAAAGGCCTAGAACTTCATCTAGAAGTGCCGACTCTATACGCAAAATCGAGCACAGATTTTCTTTCGTGGAAATCGATCTTGACGAAATTTTTATTGGATTTGATAGTTCCATATCCTATCCATAGGAATAAATGTGGGCCAAACCAACCCAATACAAAGGGTCAAGAGAAAGATGTTGCTTTCATCGAAACCATCCGCTGAGAACCACCATCTTTCTCATAGTTGGCCCACCGTGAAGCACTCCAGCGGGACGCGGGGGTCGGAGACTGCCGAGGCCGTCTCCCCTTCTGTTCAACGCCTGAACGTTGAATGCTCGAACATCCGAGCTAATCAGCAGATGTCTAATTTCGATTGCCGCAAATAAGCGGTACGCTTACGCCAGAGCAAAATACCCTTTATTTGCAATGGATGGCAATACGGAATCATCTATTGTTTCGCTATAAAAATTAATTGTATTTAAAATCATACTCATACACAAAAAACCGTTTATAGATCGCAACCTTAAGCCCACAATTTCCAGCTGCAGAGCTTGAGCTAGGAGCGCTCAAAGGTTGCAGGGAACGGGTCCGCACGATAACCTCCCACCGTCGCTGCCAATTCAGCGACCGGGTGTGGAAACTCGTGTAATTCAAGGCGCAACAGCGCCCCCATCACGTCTGCCGGCGCTTTTTTTTATGCCTACAGCGTGAGTTATGGCGGCTGTGCGTGGGACGTCTTCGGGCGTGCCGGTTTCCTTGATTCCCGGTTTTCCACCCTGCGCACAGCTGTCACCCATTCGTGTGGAAACGAACGTGGCAGCTCCTCATATCAAGGAGTTGGATAATGCGCAGTATCAATCCGTTTGAAATTTGGCTTTCCCCTCTACGCAGTTCCCAATCGCGTAACACCCTCCCCCATTGCCTCTCCATCCCCGGAGGTGGCCAATGACTGAACAACCTGAACTCAAAACCATCGGTCTGACACCCGCGATCTACTGCGCGGATCAACCGCTGTTTCATGTCACTCGCGGGGTGCCGCTGGGTGATGCGTTGTCCATGGCTTCCGATTTTCTGTTCCTGGCCAAGACGCTCACTGAAGATGCTGCTTATGCCAGAGACACTGATCGACATGCCTGGGCTGCGCATTATTTGACTTCGATGAGTAAGGCGTTGGTGGATGATGCGGTGAAGGTGCTGACTCGGGATCGGGCTTTTGTGCCGGTGTCCAAGCGGGCGGGGGCTAAGGCTGAGGGTTAGTGGTTGAGGCCTGTGGGGGTGGTTTGTGAGGGTGGTGGCTGATTCGGCATTTGTGTTGGCTGAGTGGGCGCTATCGCTGGCAAGCCAGCTCCCACAGGGTATTGCGGTGGGCTATCGGGGGTTGGTTGGCCTCGGGGTGTGAGTGGGTTCTTGGTGCATTTTCGGCATTGAGGTGGTTGGGATGGCGCTATCGCCAGCAGGCTGGCTCCCACAGTGGGTTTGTGGTGCATCTTCGGGATTGAGGGTGGTTGGGCTGGCGTTATCACCAGCAGGCTGGCTCCCACAGTGGGTTTGTGGTGCATCTTCGGGATTGAGGGTGGTTGGGCTGGCGTTATCACCAGCAGGCTGGCTCCCACAGTGGGTTTGTGGTGCATCTTCGGGATTGAGGGTGGTTGGGCTGGCGTTATCACCAGCCATCCTTCCCCAGAAAAATCCTGAGGGTTACTTCAGCGCTTTTACGACTCGAACGTCGATGGGAAAGCCATCCGCACCGGCCAATTTCTTCCATCCCACGTACTGAAAAACCCCTTTCGGATTGATGTAGTCGCCCCGCTCCACGGTTTCACCGCCCAGCACGGCGACGTGCTTGTAGACGCCGCAGCTGCCGTCCGAACGATGGACGGTGTACACCACGTAGGGTTTGATGTAATGCGCGGCGCGGAAATGGCGGCCGCAGCCAAAATCGACAGTGAGCATCAAGGTTTTCAGATTTGCTTCGCCATCCAGTTCGGCGTGCTGGTCGAGGTCGCCGATTTCGCCGACGTCGGTGAAGCCCAGAGAGCGAGCACGTTTGTATTCCGGGGAGTTCAGGTGCTCGGTCTGGGCTTGGCGGAAATGTTGATCCATCGCCTCGTCGTTTTCAGCACTGCCCTTGGCCACTGTGTCTTTGGCTTGGGAGACGACGTTTTCACAACGGGCGTAATCGGGGGAGCTGAGGCTTGGCTGGGCCAGGTTCTTGCGGTGTACCGTAATGGTTCGCAGAAAGCCCTGGATGTTGGGCAGGACATCCATGGCCATCTTTTGCCCGTTCTGTACATCGGTCACATCCCGCTGTAATTGCTGGCAATCGGAGAGGTAGGTCTTCCAGGCGTATTCCGGGGGTTCTTCCCAGTCGGCGAGTGCCGGGGTCATCACGACGGCGAAAGTGATTGCGCAGAATAGGCGCGAGGCTGGAGCGGCAGTGAGCATGTGTAGTCCGTTACAGAGTTGAAGGCAGTAGCGCAACGCTACTGTTTTGCCAATTTGCTGTCCACTGGCTGCGTACAGGGGTTGGAGTTCAGTGCAGAACATTGCGAAAAAAAAGGAGACAGATTTCAAAGAAATAAATCTGTCCCCTTTTTGCAGTCAAACCTGACAAACCTTCTCGATTATTCGCAACAAATCTACTTCTTCCGAGATGCTTTTCAATTCGTTCGGCAAGCAGGTACGAGGATGCAAATATCCAGCAAAGCGAAAGAAATAGAAATACCATTGCAACTAGCCCAGCATACGCCAGATTAAGTTCACTCATCACACCCCCCTTTATAAATCCCCTTACAACCAATTCAGCATCAATAACAATAAAATTAAACGACAAAAAGCCAAAAAATGAATATTGCGAACAACAAGAACACACCAATAATCCATGACACCAACAATTTCCATTTCAGGTGCACTGGCAAATTTAGTAGCTCACCTTTTTCTATTAAGCCACGTCTCTCACAGAGCTCCGGAAACAAAAACATCAATGCTATCGAACCGTTCCTGACCGGTTTACCTAGCAACCCCAAACCAGACAAAGCCTTACGATTGCTTGCTACAAACTTACTCCTATTTAGGTAACCCTCTATCAACTCCGTAAACAAATAAGAGAACACATATATCCAGCAAGAGACCACTAGAGAGGAAAAAATTATGAATATTGCGATACATGCCAGCGCAATATCACTCATTGGATCAATGACTCATAAATTACTTCACCCGCCCATTCCCCAGCACTACCTCCAACTTCGCCTCCAGCCCACGCGCCAAGCCCACCGCCAATCACCGCGCACCCCAGCACACCCGCGCCCCCTGTAACAACCCCAAAAGCCACAGCACATCCGAACGTAGCCGCAGTACCTCCAACCTTACCTCCAAAAGCTCCGAGTGCAAGACTTCCAGACAACTTACCACCCTCAACATATTTTGCCTTCCTGCATTGCGTTTCGCGCCCAGTCGTACATGCGGTGTAAATAGAGGCTCCAGCAGCAGTTACACTCAAACCGATACCTAAGTACGTACCTTTTTTCAGGATATTCGAAGCTCTCGCCACGCCGCTAATAGTTTCTGCGTAACCTGCTATTACCCCTGAATGCAAATAGCTTTGCGTGGACATCTCAATCATATTTCTTATCGAGCGTTGATTGCGTAAGCCTGAGCCATATTTGGCAAAGCCGTTCAGCTGATCATCGAGCTGTTTAAACAATAACTCGCGCTTCATTAAGAAATCAGTTCGAGCCTGAGCCGTCCCACTTCTGATGTGATAACGATGAGTTGCTTCAATTTCTTCGAGAGTTTGTTTGATACCATCGAGGTGCCTACTCCAAGCACCGCCAACGCTGCCTACGCCAATAGATGAATACCCAAGCGCTCTTGTTATGAGTTCATGATTCTCCACTAAAAACCCATCACCCTGCATTCCATTGACCACCAGTGCCGAGTGGATTTCAGAGGCTTTCTTCATGTAGAACGCTTCTTCGGCCGTACAGGACGGTGTCGAATTATCACCGAAAATGATTAGCTCGCCTGGCAGCACCACCGTATTAATAACATGCGCATTCAATACATCAAATTTTGACATTGAGTTCTTGCCAAGCTGCAGCATCGATTTCAAATATGAATAAGGCTGCACTCTTGAATTTATAAAAATCGCTGACATTAGTGGCGACCTCAGGAATATTTTTTATTACTGATACGATCCCAACCACCCGCTACGTTACCTCCGCCGGAACCATCCGTTCGTTTTTGCTGGGTGTAGATCGTCTTAATACGCCCATAGTTCAAGCTGAGGCTTTCAGTAGGCACGCCATCATTTGCACTTTGTGAGTAGCTCGAAATGATGACTTCTTCCAATGTGATCTCAAAATACTTCTGCTTCTCGCCTCCGGCGCGATGTAATGTCAAAACAACTTCCTTCAGATGATCACCTGCGCAGCTGATCTCTATGAGCTTACAACTGGATTTGTCCAGGTTCTTGGTGAACGTGAAGTCGCTAACGGTCGTGCGCCCCGATGAGGCGCCACCTGCCGAGCTGGCTGTAGCGGAAGCGCTTTGATGAGTGCCGAAGTTGTATCCGGTAATTTCTATCCAATCCTTATGTTGCTCGTCCAGCGCTTCGCCAGGAATACCTTCAATTTTGATAAAAGCGTCGAACGCCATGAGACCGCTCCTTGGCAGTGGGTAGTTTGTCTTTTTAAAGGAGCAGGAAATCTACGCCGTTCGGGATAAGCGTTGACTCATTCAGACATCGCCAAAAAACAGAATCAGATGCTTCCGATTCTGTTTGGGCAGACGGATGTAGGACATTTCCGCTCACTAGGCATTGGAGCGGGTTTGGGGGTGCAGCGGAAGAATCGACACATCTGCTCCGTAGAATTACCCTCGATTCTGATGCTTCTTCTCACCTGTAATGCTTGCTATACATCCCCCATCGACAAGCCCTCCGGGCATTAGGCCGGTGTGTGAACGCCCTTGCGGCGCTCATCTAGACTTAATGGATAGTCGTAGACAGAACTGAACACGTCGCTTTGGTGCAGTTCGATCAACAGCCGCGTGGCAATCTGCCTTTTATGCCCTGAAAGATGTGCGACAGAGATCGCATCGGGCACAACAAGATGCCCGCCAAGGGTGCCCTGGCCACCGGCCTGAAATCCACGATACCGTGACGTGGTGTGAGTGCCGCAGCCGACACTTTCGGACGACCGACGACCTTCTGGTTTGTCCGTGACCGTGAGGATTGCTGAATGCCTGATGAGTTGTTGCACCTGCCTGTGGTCAACAGTCTGCTGGAGCGCCATAAGGGCACCCCGGGTGCGCTGTTGCCCATTCTTCATGATATTCAGGAGCGCATCGGTTACGTCCCCGATGCCGCCGTCCCCGAGATTGCCCATGCCCTCAACCTGAGCCAGGCCGAGGTGCGTGGGGTGATCAGTTTTTACCATGACTTCCGTACTGCGCCGCCCGCGCGGCATATCTTGCGGCTGTGCCGGGCCGAGTCGTGTCAGAGCCGTGGTGCTGAGCAGTTGGCCGCGCAGTTGCGTGAGCGTCTGCAACTGGATGATCACGGTAGCAGCGCCGATGGCAGCATCAGTTTGCGCCCGGTGTATTGCCTCGGCGCCTGCGCTTGTTCGCCTGCGCTGGAGCTGGATGGCCGGGTGCATGCGCGGCTCAGTGCCGAGCGGCTGGATGCGTTGCTCGATGCTTGCCGGGAGGACGCGTGATGCCGACTCTTTATTTGCCTTGTGATTCGCTGGCTCGTGCCGTGGGGGCCGATGAGGTGGCGGTGGCGCTGATCACGCAGGCTCAGGAACGTAATTTGCCGCTGGAGTTGCAGCGCACCAGTTCTCGCGGTTTGTATTGGCTGGAGCCGTTGCTGGAAGTGGACACGCCGCAGGGCCGTATCGGTTTTGGTCCGCTGACGGCTGACGATGTGCCGTCGGTGCTTGAAGCGCTTAACAATTCATCCGCTCATCCGCTGGCCTTGGGGCTGGTAGAAGAGTTGCCTTATCTCAAGTCTCAACAACGCCTGCTGTTTGCCCGCGCTGGCATTACCCGGCCGCTGTCGTTGGACGATTACCGGGCCCATGGCGGTTTCGAAGGTTTAACCAGGGCCGTCAGCATTGGCGGTGAACAGACTGCAACGGCGGTGTTCGATTCGGGCCTGCGTGGCCGTGGCGGTGCGGCCTTCCCCGCCGGGATCAAGTGGCGCACGGTGCGCGCGACCGAAGCTGCGCAAAAGTACATCGTCTGCAACGCCGACGAAGGCGACTCCGGCACTTTCGCCGACCGCATGTTGATGGAAGGCGACCCCTTCCTGCTGATCGAAGGTATGGCGATTGCCGGCATTACCGCCGGCGCCACCTTTGGCTACATCTATGTGCGTTCGGAATATCCGGATGCCGTGGCCACGCTGCGTGCCGCGTTGAACATTGCCCGAACTGCCGGTTACCTAGGCGCCAATGTTGGCGGCAGTGGCCTGGCCTTCGATATGGAAGTGCGTGTCGGCGCCGGTGCCTACATCTGCGGAGAAGAAACCGCGCTGCTGGACTCGCTCGAAGGCAAGCGCGGGATCGTTCGCGCCAAGCCGCCGATTCCGGCGTTGCAGGGTTTGTTCGGCTTGCCGACGCTGGTGCACAACGTGCTGACGTTGGCCTCGGTGCCGCTGATTCTGGCCAAGGGGGCGCAGTTCTACCGCGATTACGGCATGGGCCGTTCCCTGGGCACCATGCCGTTTCAACTGGCGGGCAATATTCGTCACGGCGGTCTGGTGGAACGGGCCTTTGGCCTGACCTTGCGCGAACTGGTGGAAGACTATGGTGGCGGCACCGCCAGTGGTCGTCCGCTGAAGGCTGCGCAGGTTGGCGGCCCGTTAGGCGCCTGGGTTCCGCCCTCGCAATTTGACACGCCGCTGGATTACGAAGCCTTCGCCGCCATGGGTGCGATGCTCGGTCACGGTGGTGTGGTGGTGGCTGACGACAGCCTCGACATGGCCCACATGGCGCGTTTCGCCATGCAGTTCTGCGCCGAGGAATCCTGCGGCAAATGCACGCCGTGCCGCATCGGTTCGACCCGTGGTGTCGAGGTGATCGACCGTCTGCTGGCCGCGCCGGACCAGAACAGTCGCGATGCGCAGGTGATCATCCTCAAGGACCTGTGCGACACCCTGCAATACGGTTCGCTCTGCGCGTTGGGCGGCATGACGTCTTATCCCGTGGCCAGCGCCCTCAAGCACTTCCCTGCCGACTTCGGTCTGCACGCCTCGGAGGCCGAGCAATGATTACTCTCTTCGACCCGAAAACAGACATTGACCTTGGTACTCCGGCCCGCGACAGCCAGGTGCAAGTCACCCTGAACATCGACGGCCGCAGCATCAGCGTGCCCGAAGGCACTTCGGTGATGCGCGCCGCCGCGATGCTGGGCACCACCATTCCAAAACTCTGTGCCACCGACAGCCTGGAAGCCTTCGGCTCCTGCCGCATGTGCCTGGTGGAGATCGACGGCATGCGCGGTTATCCGGCGTCCTGCACCACGCCGGTCAGCGAAGGCATGAGCGTGCACACCCAGACGCCGAAGCTCGCGACGCTGCGGCGCAACGTCATGGAGTTGTACATTTCCGACCACCCGCTGGACTGCCTGACCTGCTCGGCCAACGGTAACTGCGAGCTGCAAACCGTGGCCGGTCAGGTCGGCCTGCGGGAAGTGCGTTACGGCTACGAAGGCGACAACCATTTGGCCGACGTGAAGGACACGTCCAACCCCTACTTCGACTACGACCCGAGCAAGTGCATCGTCTGCAACCGCTGCGTGCGCGCCTGCGAAGAAACCCAAGGCACCTTCGCCCTGACGATTACCGGGCGCGGGTTTGAGTCCCGTGTTTCGGCTGCTGGTGGGGATAACTTCCTCGATTCGGAATGCGTGTCCTGCGGCGCCTGTGTGCAGGCCTGTCCTACCGCGACGCTGATGGAAAAAAGCGTGGTCGAACTGGGCCAGCCGGAACGCAGCGTGATCACCACTTGCGCGTATTGCGGTGTGGGTTGTTCGTTCCGTGCCGAGATGAAGGGCGACAAACTGGTACGCATGGTTCCGGACAAGAACGGCCAGGCCAACCACGGCCACTCCTGTGTCAAAGGGCGCTTTGCCTGGGGCTACGCCACCCACCCGGATCGCATCACCAAACCGATGATCCGCAAGCACATCAGCGACCCGTGGCAGGAAGTCAGCTGGGATGAAGCGGTGACTTACGCCGCCAGCGAATTCCGTCGGTTGCAGCAAAAATATGGCCGCGATTCCATTGGTGGCATTACCTCCAGCCGTTGCACCAACGAAGAAACCTATCTGGTGCAGAAACTGGTGCGCGCCGCGTTCGGCAACAACAACGTCGACACCTGTGCGCGGGTCTGCCACTCGCCGACCGGTTATGGCCTGAAACAAACACTTGGCGAGTCTGCTGGTACGCAGAGTTTCGACTCGGTGATGCAGGCCGACGTGATTCTGGTGATGGGCGCCAACCCTAGCGACGCTCACCCGGTGTTCGCTTCGCAGCTCAAACGTCGACTGCGTGAAGGCGCGCGGCTGATTGTTATCGATCCGCGTCGCATTGATCTGGTGGACTCGGTGCACGCCCGCGCCGAAGTGCACCTGGCGCTGCGTCCCGGCACCAACGTCGCCATGCTCAATGCGCTGGCTCATGTGATTGTCACCGAAGGCTTGCTCAATCAGGCCTTTATCGATGCCCGTTGCGAGGGTAGCGATTTCGCTAACTGGCGCGAGTTCGTCAGCCGCGCGGAAAACTCGCCGGAAGTGCTGGGCGCGATCTGCGGCGTGCCCGCTGCCGACATCCGTGCCGCTGCGCGTCTGTATGCCTCTGGCGGCAACGCGGCGATCTACTACGGATTGGGCGTTACCGAACACAGCCAGGGCAGCACAGCGGTGATGGGTATCGCCAACCTCGCCATGGCCACCGGCAACATTGGCCGCGAAGGCGTGGGCGTGAACCCGCTGCGTGGGCAGAACAACGTGCAGGGTTCCTGTGACATGGGCTCTTTCCCTCATGAGCTGCCCGGCTACCGGCACATCTCCAACGAAGTTGTGCGCACGCAGTTCGAACAGGCCTGGAACGTCACCCTGCAATCCGAGCCGGGCTTGCGCATTCCCAACATGTTCGAGTCGGCACTGGCCGGCAGCTTCAAAGGTTTGTATTGCCAGGGCGAAGACATCGCCCAGAGCGATCCGAATACCCAGCACGTGACTGCGGCCCTCTCGGCCATGGAGTGCGTGGTGGTGCAGGATATTTTCCTTAACGAAACCGCCAAATTCGCCCACGTGTTTTTGCCGGGCAGTTCGTTCCTGGAAAAGGACGGCACGTTCACCAACGCCGAACGACGCATCTCTCGGGTGCGCAAGGTCATGGAGCCGCTGGGAGACAAGGCCGACTGGGAAGGCACCGTGGCCCTGGCCAATGCCTTGGGCTACCCGATGAATTACAAACATCCGTCGGAAATCATGGATGAAATCGCCAGCCTGACGCCGACCTTCACCAACGTCAGCTACGCCGAACTGGACCGCCACGGCAGCCTGCAATGGCCATGCAACGCGGCGGCACCGGACGGCACGCCGACCATGCACATCGAAGAATTCGTGCGCGGCAAGGGGCGCTTCATGCTCACCGGCTACGTGCCGACCGAGGAGAAGGTCAACGCTCGCTATCCGCTGCTGCTGACCACCGGGCGCATCCTCAGCCAGTACAACGTCGGCGCGCAAACCCGGCGTACCGACAACGTTGCCTGGCATGACGAAGACCGCTTGGAAATCCACCCGACCGACGCCGAGAGCCGTGGCATCAACGAGGGCGATTGGGTCGGCATCGGCAGCCGCGCCGGGCAGACCGTGTTGCGTGCGCGGATTACCGAAAGGGTTGCGCCGGGCGTGGTGTACACCACGTTCCACTTCCCGGAATCGGGGGCCAACGTGATCACCACCGACAACTCGGACTGGGCCACCAACTGTCCGGAGTACAAGGTCACGGCCGTGGAGGTCAGCCGCGTTTATCACCCTTCGGAGTGGCAAAAACGCTTTCAGGAGTTCAGTGATGAGCAGCATCGTTTGCTGAAGGAACGTCGGCATCCCGAGAAAGCCGAGGTGCGTAAATGAGTACGGACAACCTGATCAAGATGGCCAACCAGATCGGCCAGTACTTTGCGACGCAACCGGACCAGGAACAGGCGGTACTTAGTGTGCGTAATCATCTGCAAATGTTCTGGGCGCCGAGCATGCGCAAGGAGTTGCTGGCGTGGCAGACGGAGCACAACGGGGCGGATTTGCATCCGTTGGTGCAGGCGGCGGTGAGTGGGGCAGGTTGGGAGGCTTAGGCCTGCTGGTTGAAAAACCTGTAGGAGCATAGCTTGCTCGCGATAGCGTCAGTTCAGGCAACATTGATGCTGAATGTACTGGCCTCATCGCGAGCAAGCTCAGCTCCTACAAAAGCTGTGTGTTGCTCAGAGCAGGTGCTGGGAGATCAGCTTGGAGACCTCGACCATCGAGGTCTTCCCGGTGAATTCGAACTTCACTTTCCCCAACGACGAAAAATAGATTTCCAGTTCGGAATCCAGATCGAACGTCCCCGAGGTTTCCACCGAGTACGCCACGATGTTTTTGTACGGCAACGAAGTGAAGTCTTTCTTGCTGCCGGTGATGCCCTGCACGTTCACCGCGATGATGCGTTTGTTGGTAAACACCACGCCGTCGCGCATGGATTTGTAGGAGTCGATGACTTTCTCACCGTCCAGCAACAGGGCGGTCACGCGTTCGGCGTACTCGTCGTTTTGCTTGAGCTTGAAGAATCCCTTGTTGTTGAAGTCGATCATGGGTCATTCCCTGTGGGTCAAAACCCGCATCTAAGCACGACTTCATGGCATTGAGCCTGTCTTACTTGTCGCCACCTGTTACCCGCACCGCGATCTCGATCGCCCGCACGCTGATCGCCGCGAATATCGCGGTCAGCAGCACGCCGTTGAACCCCAGCAATATCGCCAATACCCGCGACACCGCCAGTTTCGGCACAAGTTCGCCGTAGCCGATGGTCAACCCGGTCACGAAACCGAAGTAGATGCCGTCGAAAGGCTCCCAACCTTCCAGATAGCTGATGATCAGGCCGAAGGTGACGATGACGACAAGCATGACGGAAAGGATCGGCGAAACGATTCGAAGGTAATAGCCGACGGCTTTGTAGAACTCTCGACGGATGTGCGACGTACGAACGTGCTTCATGTCTTGGGCTTCCTGTGGGCAGCAGGCGGGTGGGCACCCATCAGCTTGGCACAGGATTTGGAAATCGATGGCCGGACCAACGGAGCGTGGCAGGCGCAGAACACGGATTAAGCTGGAAAGACCCGGCACTGGAGAACTCCCATGCTCAAGCACTTGCTCGCGCCGTTCCTGCTCGCCGTGGTCGTGGCCATCAGCGGGTCGTCCTGCCACGACACCCGCCAGGACGAACAGGCCAGTCCGCCCGTCAACGGTGGCAGTGGCAGGATCATCCCTCCCCAGCAACGCATGCCCTCGACCATGCCACGGCCGAGGATGTAGCGTTCAGTTGGCTTCGCTCTCGCGGATCAGTTTCTTGTTGATCTTGCCGACGCTGGTCTTGGGGATTTCGGCGACGAATTTGAACTGCTTGGGAATCGCCCATTTGTTGATGCGCCCGCCATCGACGAAGGCTTGCAAGTGCGTTTCCAGGTGTTTGCGGTCGAGGTACTGGCCCGGCTCGCAGACGACCATCGCCATGGGCCGTTCACCCCATTGTTCATCGACGATGCCCACCACCGCGACCGACATCACCGCCGGGTGTTGGCTGATCAGGCTTTCCAGTTCCAGTGAGCTGATCCACTCGCCGCCGGTTTTGATCACGTCCTTGATGCGGTCCTTGATTTCCACACCGCCCCATTCATCTATCGACGCCATGTCACCGGTGTGCAGCCAGCCGTTGTGCCAGAGTTCGGCGCCCTTCTCCTTGTCCTTCAAATAACCTTGGGTAAGCCACGGTGCGCGCACCACGATTTCGCCGAGAGATTCGCCGTCGTGGGCAACATCGTTGCCGTTGGCATCGATGATTTTCAGGTCGACCATCGGCACCGTCGTGCCGGTCTTGATGCGGATCGGCAGTTGCGCTTCGGCGGATAACTGGAGGTCTTCGTCACGCAGGTAGGTCAGGCACAGCAACGGGCAGGTTTCCGACATGCCGTAACCGGCGTGCACCACCATGCCTTTGCTGCTGGCTTCATGGGCGATGCCGAGGGTCAGCGCGCTGCCGCCGAGAAGCATTTTCCAGCCGTCGAAACGCGCCTGTTTGCCTTCCTCACAGTTGAGGATCATTTGCAGGATGGTCGGCACGCAGTGCGAAAACGTGACCTTCTCTTCGCGATAGAGGCGCACCAGGCTGTTGGGTTCGTAGCGGCCGGGGTAGACCTGCTTGATACCCATCAGGGTCGCGACGTACGGCACGCCCCACGCATGCACGTGGAACATCGGCGTGATCGGCATGTACACGTCGTCGGAGCGCAGCAGCGGCTGGCCCTGATAAACGCCCAACGTGCCAACGGCATTCAGGGTGTGCAGGACCAATTGGCGATGGGTGAAGTACACGCCTTTCGGGTCGCCGGTGGTGCCTGTTGTGTAGAACAGGGTGGCGACCGAGTTCTCGTCGAAATCGGGGAAGGCGTATTGGTCGGATGCCTCGGACAGCAGATTTTCATACTCGCCGAACATCGGCAAAGACGTTGCGGCTGGTTTGTCTTCGGTCAGCTGAAGGTAACCTTTGACGGTTTTCAGCCGCCCGTGAATCTGCTCAACCAGCGGCAGAAAATCATCATGCACCAGCACCAGATCATCCTCGGCGTGGTTCATGGTGTAGAGCACTTGTTCCGGCGACAGGCGAATGTTCACCGTGTGCAGCACCGCGCCGATCATCGGCACGGCGAAGAAGCATTCCAGATAACGGTGACTGTCCCAGTCGAGCAGCGCCACGGTGTCGCCGGCCTTCACACCGGCCGCCGTCAGCGCGTTGGCCAGGCGGCGGATGCGCTTGTTGAGGGTCAGGTAGTTGTAGCGCAGCTTGTCGGCGTAGACGATTTCCCGACCCGGCTCGTAGCGCACGCCGGACAGCAGCAACTGCTTGATCAGCAGCGGATAGGCGTAGGCGCCGTCGGCGGGCGGAATTATTTTTGTCGCCATCATGTTGGGGGTTCCTTGTCCTTTCAGAACTGATCGGCTTGCAACGCGAACAGGCATTCACTGCCAGCCTTGGCCGATGCGCTCAACGAGTGGATACGCGGCAGCAAGCGGGCATAGTAGAAGCGTGCGGTGGCCAGTTTGCTGACGTAGAAATCGTCCTTCGAATGGGTGCTCATGGCGGCCTTGGCCATGCGTGCCCACATGTAGGCGTAGGCGGTGTAGCCGAACACGTGCAGGTACTCGACCGAGGCCGCGCCGATTTCATTCGGGTTGCTTTGTGCGCGGTCGAGCAGCCACGCGGTCAGTTCGTCGAGGGTGTCGACGGCGGCGTTCAGCGGCTTGGTGAACTCGCCGAGATCGGCGCAGGCATTGGCGGTGAAGTTGCGGATTTCCGAGGCGAACAAACGGTAAAGCGCCCCGCCGCTGCCGACGATTTTGCGCCCGGCCAAGTCCAGGGACTGAATGCCGTTGGTGCCTTCGTAGATCTGCGTGATTCGCACATCGCGCACCAGTTGCTCTTGGCCCCACTCGCGGATGTAGCCATGGCCGCCGAAGATCATCTGACCGTGCAAAGTAGTTTCCAGGCCCATGTCGGTGAGGAAGGCCTTGGCCACCGGGGTCAGCAGCGACACCAGTTCCTGAGCGCGGTTGCGGGTGACTTCGTCTTCGCTGAACTTGGCGCTGTCCAGTTGCAGCGCCACGTAGCTGGAGAACGCGCGACCGCCTTCGTTCAAGGCTTTCATGGTCAACAGCATGCGCCGCACATCGGGGTGGACGATGATCGGGTCGGCGGACTGCTCATTGAACTGCGCACCGGTCGGCGCACGGCTTTGCAGACGATCACGGGCGTAAGCGACGGCGTTCTGGTAGGAGCGCTCACCCTGCGCCAGGCCTTGTATGCCCACGCCCAGACGCTCGTAATTCATCATGGTGAACATCGCCGCCAGGCCTTTGTTCGGCGCGTCGACGATCCAGCCCGTGGCGCCGTCGAAGTTCATCACGCAGGTGGCGGACGCCTTGATGCCCATCTTGTGTTCGATGGAACCGCAGGACAGCGCATTGCGTTCGCCCAGTGAACCGTCGTCGTTGACCAGTACTTTGGGCACCAAAAACAGCGAGATGCCTTTCGGCCCTGCCGGTGCATCCGGCAGACGCGCCAGCACCAAATGGATGATGTTTTCCGTCAGATCGTGTTCGCCGCCGGTGATGAAAATCTTGCTGCCGCTGACCTTGTAACTGCCATCGGCCTGAGGCTCGGCGCGGGTGCGGATCATGCCGAGGTCGGTGCCGGCGTGGGCTTCGGTCAGGCACATCGAACCGGTCCAGGTCCCGGCGTACATGTTCGGCAGGTACTTGGTTTTCAGCGCTTCGCTGGCATGGGCGTTGATCGACAGGCAAGCGCCCGCCGTCAACATCGGATACAGGCCGAACGACAGGCTGGCCGAGTTGACCATTTCTTCGACCTGCGCCGAAATCGCCTTGGGCATGCCCATGCCGCCGAACTGCGGATCGCCGCCGACACCGACCCAACCGCCCTCGGCGAACGCTTGATAGGCCTCGGCGAAACCATCCGCCGCGCCGACCACGCCGTTGTTCCAGGTGCAGCCCTGTTCGTCGCTGGCGCGGTTCAGCGGCGCGATCACTTCGCCGCTGATCTTGCCGGCCTCTTCCAGAATGGCGGCGGCGGTTTCTTCGTCGATCACTTCGGCCAGGCCCGGCAGTTTGGCCCACAACCGGGACACCTGGAAAACCTCGTTGAGTACGAAGCGCATGTCGCGCAAAGGAGCTTTGTAGTCAGACATTGTTGGCTTACTCGGAAGTGGTCAGGGCATGAGGCACGCCCGGACGTTCAGTGGATTCGGTGGTTTCGGCTGCCGTGACGGGTGCGGTTTGCGGCACCCGTTCACGCAGCAGGAAGTACGACAGGGCTGGAATGAGGATCAGCGCGCCGAGCATGTTCCACAGGAACATGAAGGTCAGCAGGATGCCCATGTCGGCCTGGAATTTGATCGGCGACCAGACCCAGCACACCACGCCCGCCGCGAGGGTGATGCCCACCAGCCCGACCACCCGGCCGGTGAACGACACGGCATTGCGGTAGGCCTGGGACAGCGGCAAGCCCTGACGCTGGAAGTGCAGTTGCACGCTGAGCAGGTACAAGGCGTAGTCGACGCCGATGCCCACGCCAAGGGCGATCACCGGCAAGGTCGCGACTTTGACGCCGATGCCCATGGCGACCATCAGCGCTTCGCAGAGGATCGAGGTCAGCACCAGCGGCAACAACGCCACCAGCGTGGCGCGCCAGCTGCGGAAGGTGATCAGGCAGAACAACGTCACCGCCGCATAGACGTACAGCAGCATGGTGCGATTGGCTTCGCGCACGACGATGTTGGTCGCCGCCTCGATGCCCGCCGTACCGGCCGCCAACAGAAACTGGCGATCCTCGGTGCTGTTTTCCCTGGCGAACTGGTCGGCAATCGCCACCACGGCGTCGAGGGTTTCGGCCTTGTGATCCTTAAGGAAGGTGATCACCGGCATCAGCGAACAATCGGTGTTGAACAGCTCCGGCGAGTTGACCGAGGCTTGCTGCGCGGCGTAGTTGAGCACGTCCTGATTGCGCTGGATGCTGTTGAGTTTTGGGTTGCCTTCGTAGGTGCCGGCCGTGATTTGCCGTACGGCGTTGACCAGCGAAGCCGTGGCTTGTACGCCCGGATACTGTTGCAGCTCCCACGCCAGGCGGTCGGCGAGCACCAGCGTTTTATAGTTTAGGCAGCCTTCCGGCGCGGTCTTGATCATCACCGCGAACAGGTCGCTGGACAGCGCGTAATGCTGGGTGATGTAGGCGTTGTCGCGGTTGTAGCGCGAGTCGGCACGCAGTTCCGGCGCACCGCTTTCCAGGTCGCCGATTTTCAGGTTGAGGCTTACCATGAAACCGCCGACGCCCATCAGCACCGCGACCAACACCGCGCCGGTCGCCCACTTGGCGGTGGTGAAGCGGTCGAGCAGATCCCAGAGTTTGCCGAAGCCTTTGTGGTGTTCGGCGCGGGTGTCGATTTTCAGTGCGCGCTCGGCGGCTTTGGCGCCAACGCCGACATAGGACAGCGCCACCGGCATCAGCAACAGCGAGGTGAAGATCAGCACCGCGACGCCGATGCTGGCGGTGATCGCCAAGTCCTGGATCACCGGAATATCGATCAGCATCAACACCGCAAAACCCACGGCATCGGCGAGCAACGCGGTAACGCCGGCAATGAACAAACGGCGGAAGGTATAGCGCGCAGCGATCAGTTTGTGGGTGCCACGGGCGATGTCCTGCATGATCCCGTTCATCTTCTGCGCGGCGTGGGACACGCCGATGGCGAAGATCAAAAACGGCACCAGCACCGAGTACGGATCGATGGCGTAGCCGAGCCAGGCGACGATGCCCAGTTGCCAGACCACCGCGATCAGCGAGCAGCCGACCACCAGCAATGTGCTGCGTACGCAACGGGTGTAGGCGTAGATGATCGCCAGCGAAGTGATCACCGCCAGGCCGAAAAACATCATCACCTGGATCAAGCCATCGATCAGGTCGCCCATCAGTTTGGCGAAGCCGATCACCCGCACCTTGAACTGGCCCTTGCCCTCTTCCCCGGCCTTGCGTGCGGCGCTGTCGCCAGCGAATTCGATCTTGTCGCGCAACTGCTCTTCGAGCATTTGCGAGAAGGCGTGGTAGTTGATGGGTTGGCCGCCGGCGGCGGCTTTGTCCAGCAGCGGCACGATCAGCATGGTCGACTTGAAATCGCTGGCCACCAGGCTGCCGACCAGACCGGCGCGGGAGATGTTCTGGCGCAACTGCTCGATTTGCTCAGGTTGCCCGGAATAGGTATCGGGCATCACCGGGCCACCCTGGAAGCCTTCCTCGGTGACTTCGGTCCAGCGCACGGCCGGGCTCCACAGCGACTTCATCCAGGCCCGGTCGACGCCTTCGGTGAGGAACAACTGATCGTTGACCTGCTTGAGCACGTCGAGGTACGCCGGGTCGAAAATATCGCCTTGGGTGTTCTCGACCACCACGCGCACCGAGTTGCCCAGACCGCGCAACGATTGGCGGTTTTCCAGGAAGTTCTGGATGTAGGGCTGGCTCTGCGGAATCATTTTTTCGAAGCTGGGACGCAGCTCAAGGCGCGTCACAGCCATGAAGCCCAGCACCACGGTGGTCAGCGCCATCAGCAGCATGAACAGCGGGCGGAAGTTGAACACCAAGCGTTCGAGGAGGTTGCCGGAGTGTTGGTCGAAATCCCGCAGATCGCGGATCACCGGCATGGCGTCTTGTTTGATATTGCCCATGTCTGGGTTCTCGCTCTTAGGGTTCGAGGGCTAGCGTCTGGGCGCCACGGCTGCCCGCGACCACCAACGCGCCAGCGGCGGACTGGGTGGCACCGGCGACCGGCGTCGGCACCGGTTGGCGCAGCAGCTGCAATTGCGCGCCCGTGCCCTGGCTGACCAGCATCTGTCCGCCCTGGGTGAACAAGCGGTAATTGCCACGGGCATCGATCAGGCCTGCGGTGATGCTGACGTGCAGGCCGGTGTCGAGCGCGGTCCAGTTCTGGCCGCCATCGATGCTGCGCAACACGTTACCGCGCAGGCCGTAGACCAGCACTTCGCCGGGCTTGCCGAGTACACCGAAGAAGCTGCCCTGATACGGCGTCGGCACGACGGCAAAGCGCTGGGCGTTGTCATCCCATTTGAGCAACAGGCCTTGTTCGCCAGCGATGTACACCGCGTCGCCGGTGGAGGCGATGGCGTTAAGGTGGAAACTCTGCGGGTTGTCGGTGCGATCCTGGAATGGCGTCCAGCTCTGGCCACCGTCGTCGGTGCGCAGGATCAGGTTGAACACGCCGACCACGTAGCCAACTTTGTCGTTGGCGAACCAGACGTCGAGCAGCGGTTTATCCGCGCCCTGCTCGACCAATCGCTGGCCCTCGGCAACCAGCAACGGCCATTGCTCGTTGCTCGGCTCGGTGTTGGCCAGCGCGGTGTAATGCTTGACCAGCAAATCGCCGATCTGGCGACCGTCGAGTTGCTTTTGCCAGGTCGCACCGGCGTCGCTGCTGTGCAGCACCACGCCGTCATTGCCCACCGCCCAGCCTTGGGTGGCGGTCGGAAAATTCACCGCAGTGAGGTCGGCACTGGCCGGCACGGTGGCCTGCTTCCAGTGCTGACCGGAATCATCGGAAAACACAATATGGCCACGCTGGCCGACGGCGATCACGCGCTCACCGGCGCGGGCCATGCCGGACAACGGGCTTTTGATGGCCAAGGCGCTGACCTTGACAGGCAGGTCCAGCACATCGACGTAATTAGCCGCGTGGGTGGTGCCCTGCAACAGGCCGAGCACCACGCCAAACGCCAACGGCAAATAATTTTTATACGAACACATACCGCGTCCTCTTCGGAAAACCGCGCCGGGACACACGTCCGTGTGCCTGACGTTCATGCCGTCTGTGGGAGCGAGCCTGCTCGCGATGGTCGTCAACGATGACGCGGGGCGTCTGGTTCCCCGCGGTGTTCTTGAGTCCATCGCGAGCAGGCTCGCTCCCACAGTGGATCGTGGCTTAGCGAATACCGGCGCCGGCCAGGGATTCCGACGACCACTGCGCCTTGGAGAGCGGGTCGATGTACTTGATGCCGCCATACGGGCCGACCACACCGTTGATGTTGTAGGTGCCGCCGACCAGGTCGTAGATCATGAACGGCGTGGAGTCCGGCACCTGCTTGTCATAGCTCTGGCTGAGGAAGGCGAAGGAGCCGCGATAGAGCTGGCCACGGGCGTCGTATTGATCCGAGGCCAGAGCGGTCCAGCTGTCTTCGTCGAGGTAGAAGCGGCGCTTGGCGTAGATGTGGCGCGCACCGGACTTGAGGGTGCCTTCGACGACCCACACGCGGTGTTTTTCCCAACGCACGAAGTCTGGCGCGAGGTGGTTGGCGCTGGTCAGCGACTTCGGATCCTGGACGTAGGTCAGCTTGTAGGTGTTGTAAGGCACGATCATTTCCTGCTTGCCCACCAGCTTCCAGTCGTAGCGATCCAGTGCACCGTTGAACACGAACACGTCATCGTAGGTGCCCGCGCCGGCGGTGCCCGGGTTCGGCGTGTCGTAGGCCAGGTTCGGCGCCAGTTTCACCCGACGCTGGCCCGGCAGGTATTGCCAGGCGCGGCGTGGCTGCTGCAACGGGTTGGCCGCGTCCTTGAGCATGATCGCTTCGCCAGCCCGGCGCGCAGGGCCGGTGTAGGACAGCTTCATCTGGTAGTACACGTCGGCGCTGCTGATCGGCTGCGCCAGGTTTTCGTAGATCGGGTAGGAAATGAATGCCTGCCCGGTGATCGCCAGGCTTGGCACACCCGCGGAGTCGACGTTCCACGAGTCGTACTTGGAGTTGATGCTCACGCCCTGATAGCGCAACAGGAAGTTCCACATCGCTTCATTGCCCGACTGCGGAATCGGGAATGGGACGCCCGGCAGCACGTTTTCGATGGCCAGCCCACCTTCGAGCGACTTGGCGCCGCTGGCGTTTTTCACACCGTTATCCAGCACGGCCTGGGGCAGCGAGACGGTGCGGTGAGTCGGGAACACATCGACACGAAAAGTCGGGAAACGCTTGGCCAGTTCCACCGTGGTGGCGCTGAGCATGTTCTTGTACTGATCGACGTTTTTGCCGTCGATCACCAGCAGTGGTTTTTCGCTGGCGAACGGGTCCGGGCGCATGCTGTCGCCGGCCTTGAAGCTGGCCGGCGGCGTGGTCAGGCCACCGTTGTAGGCGGGGATGGAACCATCAGCGTTCCCGGCCTTTTCGGCGCCCACCAGCGTCAGGCTGCTGCCGAGTTTGGCAACGTCCTGAGGTGAAACAGCGGCCTGCGCCTGCGCGGCGAGGACCATGGCCAGCGAAGCGGCCAACACGGTTTGTGCGAATTTCATGTTGTTATTCTCCTGCTTGCATTGAGCAAATCAGTGGTGAATCAAAAAGTGGTTTTCATCGTCAGGTACACGGCGCCACGGTCCTCAGTCGTTGCACCGCCACCGGAGAAGGCCGAGTAGCCACCGGCGTAACAGGCGTAGTTTTCGTTGCCGCTGAAGGCGTTCGGCGTGGAGCCGTCGCCACCGGTCGGGCCGGTGCTTGTGCCGCTGACGTTGCACTTGTCGGTCTTGCCGAAAGAGTCCACGTACTTCAGGTCGACAAAGTATTTGTTGTACACAACGGCCCCGAGGCCGATGGCGTAGTTGCCGGTGTCCTTGGCACCGCCACCGGAGACCGGTGACACGCCATCAAGACCGACGTTGACGGACATCGGCGCGTTGAGGTCGACACCGGGGAACACCTGATACCAGGTCGGTGTGAAGTTGACCGCGATGCCCCAGTTGTCCCGGGTCGGCGCGTCGATGCCGCGATAGCTGTCCTTGCCTTTGTAGAGCGCCTCGTTCTTGCTATCGAGCTTGAGCAGGTTGCTGTAGTACAACTCGCCAAGCAGGGTCGCGGAATCGAACAGCGGCGTATCGGCAATGGTCATCAAGCCATTGAGCGTCCAGTGCAAGGTGTCGCCGGTGGCGGCCATGCTGTCGCCCTTTTCCGGGGTGTCGTAGACCACGCCGGTGGCAGCGGTGCGCGCCGGCAGCAGGCCAAGCCCTTGGCCCAGACCCAACGGACTGTTGGTACTGACAATCGCCGGGATACTGGCCAGCGGCATGTTGTGGCGAATGTTCAGGTCCGAACCGACGCTGACCCCGCCGACATCCTTGGACAGGCTCAGGCCGACGATCTTGATGTTGTCGGCATAGGCCATTTGATAGGTGGCGGTGCTCAACGAGTTGAGGGTGTTGACCACGGCAGGCACTTGCCCGGCCGGGCGGGTGCCGTTGGCATTGGCCGAGGACAGACCGCGAGCATCGAGCCAGGCTTGCGGCAGGATTTCCGAGGTTTCGCGGTAGTAGACGCCGAGGGTGCCATCCAGCCACGCAGGCGACCACTTGGCCATGACGCCCCAGTCGCCGCGCTTGTCCGGCGTCAGGTCATGGCCGCGACGCACGTTGGTCAAACCGTTGCACGGCGCCAGGCCACAACCCAGCGGGCTGCCCGGAACCACGGCGTTGGTGTTGCCGAGCAGGAACGACTGCGCGCCGAAACCGACCAGGTCGGAACCGCCGTAATAGGTTCCGGCCTCAGGCAAACGCGCTTCATCCCAATCCAGGAAATACTGGGCGCCGACGGTCAATTCCGGGTTGACGGTGAACGACATCGACAGCTGGTTACGCGGGACGAACAGCTCTTTGGCTTCAGTGCCCGGCGACGCCGCGAGCTTGGCCAGATCGAGACCGGACTGACCGTAGCTGACCGAGTGCACCGGGTTGAGAAGGGTCTCGCCCCAGAACACGTTGTGCTGGCCGGCCTTGACGCTGAGTATCGATTCTTCGCCAATCTCGGTGCTGTAGAACACGAAAGCGTCGAGGATTTCGCCGGACGGGCCGGTGTAGTAGCGCTGGGCGTAGTTGCTCAGGTGCGGACTGCCGGTGCCGACGTTGTCATTGGTGACGCCCGCCAGACGCGGATCGTTGGCGATCAGGCCCGAAGTCGAACCGTTGCCGTTGACGAACGGGTTGGAGTTGGAGCCGGCATTCTCGTAAGCCTTGTCGTACCAGCTGGCGGCGCTGACGCGAAAGCCCATGTGGTTTTGATAGACCACGTCCATCTCGGTCAACAGGTCGACGCGGTTGGTGATGTTGGTGCCGGCCTTGCGGAAGTTGTAATCGCCATCGTTGTTGTTCGGCGTGGCCAACATGCGCTTGTCGGCGCTTTCGGTGCGCACGCCGTAGTTGTACTTCACGGTGTTATCCAGGCGAACTGTCCAGTCCGGGTTACCCGTCTCGATCTCCGCCGCATGGGCCATCGGCACCGTTGCCGCGAGAATGGCCGAGGCCAGCAAGGTGTAGCGTGAAGCGGTGAACCCGTGACTCTTGTTGTTGTGCATTGCGTTGTCTCCGCCTTTTTGTATTTGTTTTAAGCGCAGCCGCCCTCTCGCGGACCTCTTCGGGTCAACGTTTCAGGAGTGAGGGCAAATACCGGTTGGCGTAATGCCTGCCGGTTCCTGTATTAGCGGTCCTGTTTTATTGGTCCAATCGCAGGATCAGCGCCTCGGCTTGCGCCCAGTGGCCAAATCCTGCGGCCGGATTGAGATGGCCGACATCGCCCAGATCGAGCAATTCGGCGCCCCAGTTTTCAGCCATGCGGGACACGGCGGAAAAACTGGCCAGGTGATCGTTGGTGCTGCCGGCCACGATGCTGCGAAATGGCAGCGGACCTTGTGGCAGCGGATTCCAGCCCTGGCTGCGCAGGGTTTCAGAAGACGGATAATTAGACGGCCAGACCGCATCGAGATCCGGTGGCGCGGCCAGCAAAGCGCCCTTGATCGGGTGGCTGTACTGCGCCGCCCAGTGCGCAACCATCAACACGCCGGCGCTGTGGGCCACCAGAATCACCGGCCCGTCGATCTGCTCCAGTACATGCTGGATCGCCCGCACACGAGCAGCGCAGTCGAGCTTGTCGGTCTCCAGTGGCGGGACACTGCGTACCTTGGCGAGCCTGGCTTCAAGCAACGTTTGCCAATGCTCGGCAACGTGCTCGCGCAGACCCGGTACGATCAGAACGGTGGCAGCAGTTTGCAATTTGTCCACGGTCAACACCTTCGCTTTCTCGATAACTCGACTGGCTGTTTTCGCCAGGGGCTTTTTGTAGGGTCGACATTAAAGAGCGGCCAGCGGGGGCGCTTTACATTGGACGTCAGGCACTTTTCTTTTGATGACAAATTGTCCGACACTTCATCGCCGTGACCGCTGGTCGAAAAACCCCGCAGGTTGGCGCAGGGTCACTGTAATCAACGGATGAGCCCGGATTGCGCCTGTGAGTAGCGCTGATTCGAGAGCGGTCAGCGCGAAAACCATCGACGACAAGACAACTGTTCAACCGTCGATGCGCTGGATATAGTCGCCTCGCTCATGACATTCGCCATCGGCCCAGGGAAGACCCACGCATGCCCAAGCTTGTTCGCGCCGCTGTACTGACCAACTACCTGGAGGTCACCCAGTACCTGGGCTTCAACCCGCGCGATGCATTGGCCGCCGTCGGCTTGAGCAGGACTCAATTGCTAGCCCCCGAACACCGCATCCCCATCGATTCCGCCGTGCGTTTGCTGGAAGATTCGGCCGCTGCCAGCGGTTGCCAGACCTTCGGTTTGAGCATGGCCGAGTCGCGTCAGCTCTCAGATTTTGGCGTGGTCAGCCTGTTGCTCAGTCATCAGCGCACGTTGCGCGATGCGTTGCAGGTGGTGGTGCATTACCGGCATTTGATGAATGACTCGCTGGCGATCTTCATCGAAGAGGCCGGCAAGATGGTGATCATTCGTGAAGAGGTGGTGACCGAAACGCCGATGCCTAGCCGTCAGGCCACCGAGTTGGCCATCGGCGTGATGTTTCGCTTGTGCGCGGCGCTGCTCGGCTCGCATTGGCATCCCTACAGCGTCAATTTCATGCACCAGGCACCGGACAATCTGCAGCTGCATCGTCGCCTGTTCGGTTGCACCCTGGAGTTCGGCAGCGAGTTCAATGGCATCGTCTGTTCCGACGCCAGCCTCGACATGACCAACCCCAACGCCGACCCGGCCATGGCCCGTTACGCACAAAGTTACCTCGACTCACTGCAAAGTAATCAAGGCACCTCGATGCTGTTCGAAGTGCGCAAAGCCATCTACCTGCTGCTGCCCATGGGCCGCGCCACCATCGAACAAGTCGCCCAGAGCCAGGGGATGAACGTGCGCACGCTGCAGCGTCGCCTGAAGGACGACGGTTGTGCGTTCAATGACGTGATCAATGATGTGCGCCGCGATCTGGTGCTGCGTTATCTGGATAACCCGAATTATCCGCTGAGCCGGATTGCCGACATGCTCGGCTACTCGATGGCGAGTTCGTTTACCCGGTGGTTTATCAGCCAGTTTGGAATGCCGCCGGCGACATGGCGGGCGCAGAAACAGAAACCGTCCTGACAGCCCGGCAAAAAAAAACGGCGACCGCTGGCACGGTCGCCGCAAAGAGCGAAATTGAAATGCATTCCCCCTGTGGGAGCGGGCTTGCTCGCGAAGGGCTGTGTCAGTCAACATCACTATCGACTGATACACCGCCTTCGCGAGCAAGCCCGCTCCCACAGGATTTGTGTGATGTCTAGAAACCCCACCGCAACAACAGCAGCACGAGTACGACGAGGAATACGGTCTCCCCCACCATCAGCAGAATCGGCTTGATCCCCACTGCTGCCAGCTCGCGCAAGCGCGTCTTCATGCCCAGCGCACTGATGGAAATCACCAGGCACCAGCGCGACAGTTCGTTGATCGAGCCCTGCACTGCCGGGGCGATCCATCCGGTGCTGTTGATGCACGCCAGAATCAGAAAACCAACGGCAAACCACGGCAGCAACGGGGGACGTTTACCGGTTGGATCGGCGCCTTGCATGCGGGTGATCATCGCTGCGGTGACGATCACCGGCAGCAGCATGGCGACGCGCATCAACTTGACCACCGTGGCGGTGTCGCCGGTCTCGGTGGACATGCTGTAACCGGCGCCAACCACCTGGGCCACGTCGTGAATGGTCGCACCGAGGAAAACCCCCGCCACCTGCGGTGACAACTCAAGCCAGTTGGCGATCATCGGATAGACAATCATCGCCATCGTCGACAGCGCCGAAACGCCGATCACCGTGAACAGCGTCGCGCGTTCTTTCTGCGGATGGTTCGGCAGTGCAGCCGCCAAAGCCAACGCCGCCGAAGCACCACAGATCGCTGTCGCCCCGCCCGTCAACATGCCGAACAAACGCTGGAAGCCCATAGCCTTGGCGGCGATCACGGAAACACTGATGGTCACCACCACCAGAATCACCACCAGCGCAATCGGCTTCCAGCCCAACGCGGCCATTTGCTCCAGGGTGATGCGCATCCCCAGCAGCGCCACGCCGATGCGCAGCACCGTGCGCGCGGTGAATTCGACCCCGGCCTTGCACGGGCCGTCATCGGCAAGAAAATTCAGGGCCATGCCCAGCAGCAAGGCGAACAGCATGACCGGTGCACCGTAGTGCTCGGACAAAAACGACGCGGCGGCCGCCACGATCAGGCTGACGATAAACCCCGGTGCCAGTTCGCGCGTGCGGCTGTGGATACGGGTGAGAGCGATGGCGCTCATGGCGCGGACTCCTCGCAAGTAATGACGATAAACGCCTGGTCGTCGATGATCTCGACCGGGTAGCTGTTGACTTTGACGAGTGTGGAATTGAGCAAAAAACCACTGCGCAAATCGAAGCGCAAACCATGGGCGAGACACTGAATCACCCGCCCCTCAAGCCGCCCGCCACACAGCGAAGCGCCTTGATGCGGGCAGCTGTCATCGATGGCAAACAGCTGCCCGTCGACGTTGAACAACGCCAGGCTTTTGTCTTCGAATTCGAACAGCGCACGACCACCGGCCTGCGGGTGTTTACCGGCAGGTACGGGAATGCGCCGGGTCATGCCGGCTGCCGCTCGCGCTCACTTTCCCTGAGGGCTTCGTTCATGGCCCCGAGCAGCGCCTGGGCCGGTTGTGCGCCGATCACCGTCATGCGGCGATCGAACTGAAAGCTCGGTACGCCGCTGGTCGCGCCGGGGAATCCGTCAAACGCTGTAGCGTCGCCCTTCAGGCAATCGACCACAGTGTCCGGGTCGATGCCGCAAGCGCGGGCAATGGCGAGCAATGTTTCACGGCAACCGAGGTTTTCGCGTCGCTGGAAATACGCGGCGAACAGGCGCTCGAGCAACATTTCACGCTGGGCAACATTGCCGATCTCGCCGACACGCTCGAACAAACGATGGGCGTCTGCGGTGTTGGGCATCGTCTCGATACGGCTGAGGTCGATGCTCAATCCCACGGCCCTGGCAGCCTCCTGCACCTGAGCCTGGCGCATGGTCATGGCGTCGGCATTGCCTAGGCGCTTGCGGTAGAAATCAGCGAACGGCTCACCCTCCAACGGCAACTGCGGCAACAACTGCACACCGTGCCACTGCGTGGTGATCTGCACATCCGGATGGCGACTGCGAAACTGCACCTGCGCATGCTCCAATTGGCGTTTGCCGATCAGGCACCACGGGCAGATAAAATCGAAAAACACATCAATACGTAAACGACGACTCACAACTTCACCTCGATCCCGGCTTCGCTCACAGGCTCAGAAACGCTCTGACCCTGAAGACGGGCAATATCTTTGTGGTAATGACACTTGGCATAAAAGAACACCGCTGCCGCCGCGAGGCTGACCAGTGGCACCAGTTGAAACGCGGCATGCAAACCGATCAGGTCGGACACTCGGCCAGTGATGAACGGCCCCGGCGCCAGCCCCAGCATGTTGTTGGCCAGGGTCAGCGTGGCGAACGCCGTGCCGTGGACCGAGTAATGCGTCAGGTTGGCGACCATCGCACCGCACGGGCCGGTGGTGCCGGTGGCGATCAACATGCCCAGGCAAATCAGCGCCAGTTGCAACGGCCCCGCCTGCAAGGCAAACGCCGCCGACAAGAGCAGACAGCTGCCCAGGCAAAAGCCGATGGCCAGGCTGACCTTGCGCTCCGGCGAGTGACGGCACAGGCGATCGCTGAGCATGCCGCACAGGATCATCCCCGCGCCGCTGCACAACACGATGATCGCCGCCATGCCGCCGGCCTTGTCCGTGGGCATGTCGTAGTAGCGGTTGAGGTAGCTGGGAATCCACACCATCACCGTGCCTCCGACGAACAACTGCAAGCCGCTGGCGACGTAGGTTGCCACCACCGAACGACTGGACCACAAGGTGCGCAGTGGGCGCTTGACCGTTGCCACAGCCTTGGCCGCACGCTGCGGCGCAATCCGCGCTTCCTTGACGATCAGCGGATAAAGCAGCGCCAGCACCAGCCCAAACAACGCCATGCCGGCGAACGACCAGCGCCAGCCCAGCTTGGCCGCAATCGCACCGCCCAGCGCCATGCCCAGCACCGAACCGAACATCCCGCCAGCCATGAAGGCACTGGCCAGGGTCGCGCGCATGTGTTTCGGGAACACCGAAATCACCACCGCGATGCCGACGCTGCCGTAGGCCGCCTCGCCGACGCCGACCATGAAGCGGGCGATGAACATCTGCTGGTAGTCCTGGGCCAACGCGCAACCCAGGGTCGCGAGACTCCAGAGCATCGCCATCAGCGCCAGGCTCTTGACCCGGCCAAAACGGTCGGCCATCAGCGACAGGGGAAACGTCAGCAGCCCGACCATCAAAGCGACGATGCCGCTAAGCAATCCGAGTTGGCCGTCGCTCAGTGCCCACTCGCTTTTCAGCAGCGGGAACACTGCGTTCAGCACCTGGCGCGACATGTAATCGGAAATCAACAGGCCGAACGTCAGGGCGAAGACGATCCAGGCATATTTACGCGCAACAACAACTCCACCGGAGTCATCGTCGTCGGCGATTGGGTGAAAGGCCATGCAGCCTCCTCAAAGCTTTTATTTATTGTTGTTATCAAGCGTGTAGCAGTGCGGCGAACGAGCGGTCACGGCCGCTCGCTCGCCGTGTCGGTCAGCCGCGTTGCGGCACGCCTTTCTGCCCAGCCTTGCGGTTGGGGGCCATGCCGTTGGCCAACAGGGTTTCCTCGATCGTTTCGTACTGCACACCGATGCGGTAGATCTCGCGGGCTTCTTTGCCGGTGGCGATTTCACGACCCAGTTCGTGGGCAATGCGCACGGTTTGCTGGATTTGCGCCACCGAGCCGAAGCGATCGCCCTTGTGGTCAATGATAGTGTCTTCGTTGCCCACACGCGGGTGCATGCCCATGGCCATCGACATGGTGTTGAACGGCATGACGTTCTTCAGCAGCGACTCGGAGGTCAGGGTGCAACCATCCGGCGCGCGGTGGATGAAGTTGAAGAAGTTGAACGGGTTCGGACCGTCGAAACCGCCGCCGATGCCGATCCAGGTCAGGTTCAGCGGGCCTTTGTAAATGCCACGGCGCACCAGGCGCTCGAGGGTTTCCAGGGCGTGCATGCCAGTCAACTGGAAGTGCGGCTGGATGCCGTTGTCCATCAGGCGCTTGAGGTGCTCGGCAACCCAGGCTGGGCCGGCCGGAACGGTCATTTCGCTGTAGGCGGCGTGGATCATCGGGTTGTCCAGCGACGTGCCTTTCAGGTACTCCGGGTACAACAGCTCCATGATGTTCATTTGCGTGGTGTTGATCGCCACCGTCACTTGATCCGGTTTCGGCGTCAGCTCGGCCAGCATGTGGCGGGTGTCGTCCGACAGCCACTTGGCCGCTTCGCCATCGCTTTCCGGGGCGAAGGAAATCGAGCCGCCGACCTGGATGATCATGTCCGGTACGGCTTCACGCACACCGGCGATCAGCTCGTTGAATTTCGACAGGCGCTTGGAGCCTTTGCCGTCCAGTTCACGCACGTGCAAGTGCAATACGGTGGCGCCGGCTTCATAGCAATCGACTGCTTTCTGGACTTGCTCGTCCATGGTCAGCGGGATGTCTTCCGGGAAGTCTTCCGGCATCCACTCCGGGCCGTACGGGGCCACGGTAATGACTACCTTTTCCATGTTTTCCGGGTGCAGGGAATCGTCGAAGAATTGCATGGGTTACTCCAGTTCTTATGCCAGTTCTTATGATTATTCCGCCCACCCGGGGTCGCGCCGGGCAGGCGTGTTTACGAGAGCGAATGCAGAGACGTGGATCAGTAAGTCTTGTCGCCGATGATCCCGGCACGATCCATCTTGCGATGGCACGGCGGGTAATCCATGACGGCGTAGTGCTGGGTACTGCGGTTGTCCCAGATGGCGATGCTGTTGGGCTTCCAGCGCCAGCGCACTTGATACTCAGGGATGTACGCCTGGCTGATCAGGTAGCGCAGCAGCTCACTCGCGCCGGGGTTGGCGTCCTGGCCGAAACGCACCCGCGCAGGTGTGTGGTAGTTACTGAAGTGCGTGGCGAAAGCGTTGACGAACAGCACTTTTTCGCCGGTTTCCGGGTGCGTGCGCACCACCGGGTGCTCGGCATCCGGGAACCGCTCCCGGAGTGCCAGGCGTTTTTCGATTGGCATGGCCGCGCCGAAACTGGCTTCAATGCTGTGGCGGGCGCGCAGGTCGGCAATCTTTACCTTCACGTCTTCGGGCAAACGCGCATAGGCCTCGACCATGTTGGCCCACATGGTGTCGCCACCCACTGGCGGGCACTCCACGCAACGCAGCACACAACCCATCGGCGGGGCTTCGCGCCAGGTGGCGTCGCTGTGCCAAGAGTTTTCGTAGCGGTCCGCCGGCTGGTCCGGACGCTTGTAGATTTGCACCAGCCCCGGATGCTCCGGATCGCTGCCGGCCACCGGGTGATCCTCCAGCTCGCCGAAGCGGCGGGCGAAGGCTACGTGCTCGGCGCGAGTGATGTCCTGATCGCGCAGGAACACCACGCGATGCTTGAGCAACTGGGTGCGGATCTCGGCAAACAGACCGTCGTCATGTACCGCGTCGGCCAGGTTGACACCGATCAGCTCGGCGCCAATGGTGCAGGTTAATTGTTCGACTTTCATGGCTGGCAGCTCCTTAAATGACGAAGATCGACGAGCCGGTGGTCTTGCGCGATTCAAGATCACGGTGAGCCTGCACCGCATCCTGCAAGGCGTAGTGCTGGTTGATCTCGATCTTGATCCGGCCGCTGCCGACGTGGTCGAACAACTCACCGGCGAGCTCGGCTTTTTCCGCCGGGTCGCTGATGTAGTTGGCCAGGGCCGGACGGGTCAGGTACAGCGAACCTTTCATCGCCAGCATCACCGGGTCGAACGCCGGGATCGGCCCCGACGCGGTACCCACGCAAACCATCAGGCCACGGGGTTTCAGCGAATCCAGCGAGCCCATGAAAGTGTTTTTGCCAACGCTGTCGAACACCACATTGACGCCTACGCCGTCGGTCAATTCGCGAACGCGTGCGGCGACGTCTTCATGGCTGTAGTTGATCGTATGCTCGCAACCGTGAGCGCGGGCGATTTCAGCTTTTTGCTCGGTGGACACGGTGCCGATCACGTTCAGGCCCAGCAGCTTGGCCCATTGCGAAACGATCAGGCCGACACCGCCAGCGGCGGCATGCAGCAGGATGGTGTCGCCAGCCTTGAAGTCGTAGATGCGACGCATCAGGTACGAAGACGTCAGGCCGCGCATGGTCATGGCAGCGGCGGTTTCGAAGCTGATGGTTTCCGGTAGTTTGATCAGCGGCGCGGCCGGGATCAGGCGTTCGGTGCTGTAGGCGCCGAGGGTGTTGAGAAAACCGGTGTACGTGACGCGATCCCCCACCTGAACGTTGGTCACGCCTTCGCCGATGGCCTGGACCACGCCGGAGGCTTCGACGCCCATGCCATTGGGCATCGGGATCGGGTAGGTGCCATTGCGGAAGTAGGTGTCGGCATAGTTCAGGCCGACCGCCACATGACGCAGACGGACCTGGCCGGGGCCGGGCTCGCCGACTTCGACGTCCTCATAACGTAGAACTTCGGGACCACCGGTTTCGTAGAAGCGTACGGCTTTGGCCATTTTTTCTTATTCTCCAATCTGCAATATGGGCGTGTTGCATCGAATTGCGCTGATTGGACTGTAGGACGAGGCCTATCGGGACGCTTCTCATCAGACGACAATGGCTTTTCATTTGGTGACAGCCTGAACGGCTTCGTTCTCGCCGGTCCCGACGTCACCTGCGCTATCATCCCCCGCCTCTGCGCCCCAAGAGTCTAGAACCCGGATGTCCGCAACGCTGCCACTGCCCGACGATCACCCTTCCCTGCCACCAGTCCTGGCCGGCCCGCTGCTGCGGCGCCTGGAGCCAACGCGGCTGGTGATGTGGCTGGTGGGATCTCGGGCACTGGAGCTGACGTTGCGCTTGCAGGATCTCGCCGACATTCGCCTTGATGAACGGCAGTGCACGATCATTGCGGTGGGCAGCCACGCGTTCGTGCACTTGATTGATGTGCAACTGGATGTTGCCCTGCCCTCGGATACCCGGATCGATTACGACCTGCTGATCGATGGCATAGGTATCGCCGAGTGGGCGCCGCATCTGCTGTATGGCGAGGCGGGTTGCCCGAACTTCGTGCTGCGCGCTCGCATCGATCAACTGCTGCACGGCTCTTGCCGCAAGCCTCATCACCCGGCGACCGACGGTTTGCTGTGTGTGGATAACTTGTTGGCGCAAGAACACCAGGCCAAGGATCGCCCGGCACTGTTGATGATGAGCGGCGATCAGGTGTATGCCGATGACGTAGCCGGGCCGACTCTGCGGGCGATTCATGCCTTGATCGAGCGGTTGGGGTTGTTCGAAGAACACCTCGAAGGCGCAGTGGTCACCGACAGTGCCGCGCTGTACGGCCACGCCGCCTGCTACTACCACCGCGCCGATTTGCTGCCGGCATTGAAAAGCAATGAAACCCTGCGTGATCGCTTCTTCGGCGGGGCGCGCAAACCGATTTTCACCAGCAGCAGTGCCGACAATCATCTGGTGACATTTGGCGAAGTCATGGCGATGTACCTGCTGGTCTGGTCGCCAACGCCTTGGACGCTGATCGCGCCAAAACCGCCGAAGCTGATCAAGGAACGACGTGAGCGTTATGCGCTGGAACAGACGCGCATCGACGGTTTCAAGGCCGGTCTCGGCAACGTCGCGCGAGCGCTGGCGCACGTGCCGACGCTGATGATTTTCGACGATCACGACATTACCGATGACTGGAATCTGTCCGCGCAATGGGAGGAAACGGCCTACGGCCATCCGTTCTCCAAACGCATCATCGGCAATGCGCTGATCGCCTACATGCTGTGCCAGGGCTGGGGCAACAACCCGGACGCCTTCGGCTATGTACTGGAAAAGGCCCGCGCCTTCAGCGCCACCGGGCACGACCGATATCTCGACAGCGACGTGCAGGACGGTTTGATCGATGAGCTGTTGCGGCTCCAGCACTGGCATTACGTGCTGCCCACCACGCCGGCCATGGTGGTGCTCGACACCCGCACGCGACGCTGGCGCAGCGAGATGAACCTCAAGCAGCCTTCCGGCCTGCTCGACTGGGAAGCCCTCAGCGAACTGCAACATGAGCTGCTGGATCATCCGTCGGCGATCATCGTTTCGCCCGCGCCGGTGTTCGGTGTGAAGCTGATCGAAACCGTGCAAAAAGTGTTCAGCTGGTTCGGTTATCCATTGTTGGTCGATGCCGAAAACTGGATGGCCCATCGCGGCGCGGCGCAGGTGATCCTGAACATTTTCCGCCACTCGCGCACACCGGGTAATTACGTGGTGCTGTCCGGCGATGTGCATTATTCCTTTGTCTACGAAGTGCTGATCCGCCACCGCAAGGCCGGGCCGCGCATCTGGCAGATCACCAGCAGCGGTATCAAGAACGAATTCCCGCCAGCGCTGCTGGAATGGTTCGACCGCCTCAACCGCTGGCTCTATTCGCCACGCTCGCCGCTGAACTGGCTGACCAAACGTCGGCGCATGCGTATCGTGCCGCATGTTCCGGAGCATGCTGAAGCGGGTGAACGGTTGTGGAATTCGGCGGGGATTGGCCAAGTGTTTTTCAATGAGCAAGGGCAGCCGCAGGATATCTTTCAGCACAACTCGAATGGCTCGCCGAAGACGCGGATGGTTGCCCCCGAAAATGATGACTGAAGGACTGGACCGAAAACCTGTGGGAGCGGACTTGCTCGCGAATGCAGTCTGCCAGTCACTGTTGTGATACCTGCCCCACCGCATTCGCGAGCAAGCCCGCTCCCACAATTGATCGGTGGCGTTCATGAACCTCACCCGAACCTTGATCATCGGCAACTCCGGCTCCGGCAAGAGCTGGCTGGCGCAAAGGCTGGCCGAACAACTGCAAGTACCCTGGATCGATCTCGACCGGATTCACTGGCTATCCGACGAACACAGCATCCCCCGCCCCCGCGCCGAAGCCTTGGGCATGGCGCGTATCGCGGCCGATGAACCCCGCTGGGTGATCGAGGGGGTGTATGGCTGGATCGTCAGCGAAGTTATCCACAGGGCGACAGCGCTGGTCTGGCTAAGCGTTGAAGATGAGGTGTGCGTCGCTAATATTCGCCAGCGGGAAACCAAGGACGACGAGCGATTGGTTGCGTTGCTGGAGTGGGCGGGCAGCTATCGAATGCGTGATGGGTCGAGTGGGTTTGCGGCGCATCGGCGACTGTTTGAAGGGTTTGCCGGATTCAGTATTCAACTGATGGACCGGGCTGAAATCGCAGACTTCGTCAGCACGATTCAAAACTCGGATTGATCATTCTTTGCACTCCCTTTTCCAAACCGGAACGGGACTACAACGCTTACAGAAACATCTCATAGAAGGGCAATAGATACTGAGCGCCTATCTAAATTAGGAGCGGGTGATGCGAATTATCCAATGGTTACTGAACCGTAGCAGCAGGAACAAGAACACTCTGGACAATCCCAAAGTGTTCGATGAAACGACGTATCTGTTGAGCTCCAAAGCCAATGCTGAACGATTACTCAGGTCGCTCGAACACTTACGAAATCGCCCGACTCAATCCCCTGACAATCATCCCCACCTCCCGCTCATCAATCGTCAGCGGCGGCAACAGCCGAATGATCTGCCCCCGCGTGACATTGATCAGTAACCCATGATCCCGGGCGGCGATCAGGCTCAGGTCGCGGATCGGTTGTTTGAGTTCGATGCCGATCATCAGGCCCTGTCCGCGAATCGCCAGCACATTGGGATTGTCGGCCAATTCCATGCGCAATCTGTCCAGCAGCCGCTCGCCCTGGAGCCGGGCGTTTTCCAGTAGACCTTGTTCTTCGACAATATCCAGCACGGTGCACCCGACCCGGCAGGCCAGTGGATTGCCGCCGAATGTGCTGCCGTGGCTACCCGGCGTAAACAGTTCGGCGGCTTTGCCTCGGGCCAGGCAGGCGCCGATGGGCACGCCGTTGCCCAGGCCTTTGGCCAGGGTCATGACGTCCGGGACGACGCCTTCGTGCTGGAACGCGAACCACTGGCCGGTGCGGCCGATGCCGGTCTGGATTTCGTCGAGCATCAGCAGCCATGCGTTCCGGTTGCACAGATCGCGCAGCGCTTTGAGATAACCGGGTGGGGCCAGTTGCACGCCGCTTTCGCCCTGGATCGGTTCCATCAGGATCGCGACGATGCGCGAGCCGTGGGATTGCTGGATTTTGTCCAAAGCCTTGAGATCACCAAACGGCACCTTGATGAAGTCGCCCGGCAATTTATTGAAGCCCAGGCGCACGGCCGGGCCGTCGCTGGCGGACAAAGTGCCGAGGGTGCGACCGTGGAAGGCGTTTTCCATGACCACTACCAACGGCTGCTCGATGCCTTTGTGCCAACCGTACAACCGGGCGATTTGCAGTGCCGTTTCGTTGGCCTCAGCCCCGGAGTTGTTGAAGAATGCCCGGTCCATACCCGCCAGCCGAGTGAGTTTCTGCGCCAGTTGCTGTTGCCAGTCGATGCTGTAGAGGTTCGAGGTGTGCAGCAGCAACCCGGCCTGCTCAGTAATGGCCGCGACGATTTTCGGATGGGAGTGGCCGACATTGGTCACCGCCACACCGGCCACCGCGTCCAGGTATTCGCGACCGGCCTGATCCCACAGGCGCGTGCCCAGGCCCTTGTTGAAACTCAAGGCCAGCGGTTGGTAAGTGCTCATCAGGCAGGCGGCGGTCATGACATCAAGCTCCATCAATTGTCGGTGTTTTTGCAGTATGGTTAGCCACCTGAGTTGGATAAACGCTGCAACACTTCAATCATTTTAAAGTTGGACTTGATAATGGACTTGTTCCAGGCAATGAGCGTTTACGTGAAAGTCGTGGAGGCCGGCAGCATGACGGCCGCCGCTTCGCAGTGCGAAATGTCCACGACCATGGTCGGCAATCACCTCAAGGCGCTGGAGCAACGGTTGGGTGTACGCCTGCTCAATCGCACGACGCGGCGCCAGCGTCTGACGGAATTCGGCAGCGCATATTACCAGCGTTGCCTGGAAGTGCTGGGACTGGTGGCGGACTCCGAACGTCTGGCCGAACAGGCACTCGACGAACCGAGCGGCAACTTGCGCATCACCGCGCCCTTGACCTTCGGCACCGAGCGCCTGGCGCCGGCACTGAGCGAGTTCAGCCTGCAAAACCCGCGAGTGAAACTTGATGTGGTGCTGACCAACCGCCGCCCGGACCTGTTGGAAAACGGTCTGGATGTGGCGTTTCGTCTTGGCGCACTGGAACCCTCCAACCTGATCGCCCGTCCGCTGATCGACTACACCCTGACCATGTGCGCATCCCCTGAATATCTGGCCCGTCGAGGTACACCACAAACTCCCGAAGACCTGCGACACCACGATTGCCTGTCCTTCGCCTATCCGGCCGGGGATGACTGGCAATCGGTGCAAAAGGAGTGGCGTCTGGCCGGACCTGACGGCGAAGTCAGCGTGGGGGTCAGCGGGCCGATGCTGATCAACAGCTCGGCCGGGCTGCATCAAGCGGCGCTGACCGGCATGGGCATCGTGATGATGCCCGATGCGCTGGTCGAACAGGATCTGCGGGACGGAAAACTGTTGGCATTGATGCCCGATTTTTGCCCGCCCAGCCGACCGATGCACCTGGTTTACGCTCAGGATCGCTACCGCCTGCCGAAATTGCGTCGTTTCGTCGACTTCGCCGTGCAGAAGTGGGGCAAGCACTAGCAGGCGGAATGCGCCATGCACTAATCTGCGGGCTGATGATTCAGTGACAGGGAGAGCACAGATGGGTGAGGCATCGAATATCGAGCCGTTGAAGTTCAACGCGGCTGACATGAATGACGACATGCTGCACACCATCCTGGAACTGGTCAGCGACGGCATCTGGGACTGGAACGCCAACACCGGTTTCGTCTACCGCACGGCGCGCTGGTACGAAATGCTCGGCTATACGCCGCACTCCCTGGACAACAATGTGCTGACCTGGGAGAACGTCATCCACCCCGACGACTACCCGCAGGTCATGGCCCTGTTCGACGACTACCTGAGCCAGCGCGCCCCCGGCTATCAGGCCGAGTACCGCTGTCGCATGCAGGACGGCAATTACCTGTGGATCGAAGATCGCGGCCACATCCTGGCGCGCAATGCCGACGGTTCAGTGGCACGGATGATCGGCGCACACCGCAGCATTGAAGACAAACGACGCCTGTTCGAAGAACTCGAACGGCGCAATCATTCCCTGGAAGCGTTGATCGAAGAGCGCACTCAGGAGTTATCCCGAGTCAATCAGCAGTTGCAGCTGCAACTCGAAGAAAACCGCAACTGGCGCAAACCGATACCCTGACCGCCATCGCCAATCGCTATCGCCTGGAACAGGTGCTGCCTCAGGCCTGCGAACGCGCCCAGCGGTTTCGCGAGCCACTGTCGCTGATCGCCATGGACATCGACGACTTCAAAACCATCAACGATCACTACGGCCATGCATTGGGCGATGCCGCGCTGGTGCAGGTGGTCGAGAACGTCAAACGCTTCGTGCGTGAAGGCGACCTGCTGGCCCGTTGGGGCGGCGATGAATTCATCATGACGCTGCCCAACACTTCGTTGGCCGAAGCCCGGACTCTCGCCGAAAAAATCCGTCATGGCCTTTCTGAATTGCTGCCCGTGGGCGACTTCCACGTGACCATGAGTTTCGGCGTGGTCCAGCGTTTTGATGAAGAGCAACAGACCGGCCTGATGGCGCGAGCCGATCAGGCACTGTATCGCTCGAAAATCGCCGGCAAGAATGTGATCTCGGGATAAATCCTTAGATACCGTCTTTCACCAATACCGGTTTGTCCTGATAGCGATCCGGGTACAGCTGCTTGAGCTGTGCCACTTTCGGCAGATCGTTGATCACGATGTACGGATAAGTCGGATGTTCGGTCAGAAAATCCTGATGTTCCTCTTCAGCCGGGTAGAACCCGTTGTAGCTTTCCAGTTTGGTCACGATCGGTTTGCTGAACGATTTGGCGGCGTCGAGCTGGGCAATGTATGCCTCCGCGACTTTTTGCTGTTCCGCGTTTTTGGTGAAAATCGCCGAGCGATATTGCGTGCCGGTGTCCGGCCCCTGACGGTTGAGTTCGGTCGGGTTGTGCGCCACGGAAAAGTAGATTTGCAGCAAGGTGCCGTAGCTGACCTGAGTCGGGTCGAACGTCACTTCGACCGATTCCGCATGGCCGGTATTGCCGTTGCTGACACGCTCGTACTGCGCCGTATTGGCCGCGCCACCGGCATAACCGGAGACAGCATCTTTCACGCCTTTGACGTGTTGAAACACCCCTTGGACGCCCCAGAAACAACCGCCGGCAAAGACTGCGGTTTCGCTGTGGGCCTGAGTGATTTCGTCGAGCGTGGGCGGCGGAATCACGACCGCCTCTTCTGAACTTCCGAAGGAGAACGCCGAGCATTGGCTGATGACACCGGCAGCAGCCAGCCCCAACAACGTACGACGCCAGGTGAACAGGGTTTTCATGATTTGGACTCCTGAATAATTGAAAGGCAATCAGCCGAAGGTAAAGGCGTAGGCCGATGCGCCCGGATCAAGAAACTCGATGCTGAAAGTTCGGTCAGTCACGCCGCCGTTCTGCCGCACCAATTGATACAAACGCTGGTCAGTCACGGTGCCGCTGCCATCGGGGGCCACGTCCATGCCGTGGTCAGCGCCCGGGGTCTTGCCGTCGATCAGCACCTTGAAGCGCACCGGTTTGCCATCGGCGCCGGGGCCGAGCACCAGATGCAAATCCCGGGCGTGAAAGCGATAAACGATGCGACTGTCCGCAGCGCTGGCGGTGGCGCGTTCCGAGCCGACATGCCATTGGCCGCCCAGGCTCCAATCGTTAAGCGCCAATTGTGCAGGCGGGTTGTAGGCGGCGACCTTGTCGGGCACCAATGCGGTTTCCGGCACGAAATGCTCGGCACGCTGGTAGCCGACATAGGTTTCCGGCGATTGCACTTCGTTGCTGTCCGGCGCCATTTGCACACCGTCGGCCTTGGCATTGATCAGTCCGTCGGAGACCTTGGCGGCACCCGCCTCACGCAACAGTTGCTGGATGACCCGCTCTGATTCGTCGTACGCGCCTTCGCCAAAATGGTGATAACGGATGCGACCCTGGGCGTCGGCAAAATAGTGCGCCGGCCAGTATTCGTTGTTGAAGGCGCGCCAGATCTTGAATTCGTTGTCGATGGCCACCGGGTAGTTGATGCCCAGATCCTTCATGGCTTTGGTGACGTTCTTGATGTCGCGTTCGAAGGCGAACTCCGGTGCGTGCACGCCGATCACCACAAGGCCTTGATCGCGATATTTTTCCGCCCAGGCTTTGACATAGGGCAGCGAGCGCAGGCAGTTGATGCAGGAGTAGGTCCAGAAATCCACCAGCACCACCTTACCCTTCAACGCCTGGGCATCGAGCGGTGGCGAATTGAGCCACTGCACGGCGCCGTCCAACGGCGGCAGGTTACCTTCGACCGGCAGGGTGCCCGTGGATTTTTCAGCCACTTGCATTGCGCCTTCGGTGGCAGGATCTTGCGCCATCATCGCCCCGCTGTTACGCGGAGATTTACCGGCCAACTGTTCCACCAACACTTGCTCAATGCCCCCGGTGGAAGCCGTCGAAACCCGCGCCAGAATCCCGGTGTCCAGCCCCAGCGCAATCGCCGCTACACCGGCCAGCATCGCCGCACCCAGGCCTCGACGCACCCACTCACCAGCGCCGATCGAACGCTTCATCGCGGTGAAGACTTTACCGCCCAACAGCAACGCCAACGCCAGGGACGTCGCCGCACCGGCAGCGTACGCCAGCAGCAACAAGGTGGTTTGAATGCTTGCGCCTTGCAGCGCCGCACCGGTCAGCAACAGGCCCAGAATCGGTCCGGCACACGGCGCCCACAGCAGCCCTGTCGCTACGCCGATCAGGAACGAAGCACCGGGACGCGGCCGCGCATCGGCACCCGCCGCTTCCGAAAGGCGACTGCCCGCCGCAACCAACGGCCGGGTCAGGCGCTCGGCCAGTTGCGGCAGCATCAGTGTCAGGCCGAACAGCGCGACGAACACCAGCGCCAGCCAGCGCCCATACTGATTGAGTTGCACCACCCAACCGCCACCCACCGCCGCCAGCGTGGCGACCAGCGCAAACGTCAGCGCCATCCCCGCCAACAGCGGCAAACCACTCTTCATGAACGGCTGCCCGGTGCGGGCGAAGACAAACGGCAGTACCGGCAGAATGCACGGGCTGACAATCGTCAGCACACCACCGAGATAGGCGAGGATCAGGAGCCACATGGCGTTTACCTGTTCAAAAGTGAGTGAAATGGATCAGGCGGTCTTGGGCTCGAACTTCATCGACAACCCGTTCATGCAGTAGCGCAGGCCGGTGGGTTTCGGGCCGTCATCAAAGACATGGCCCAAATGCCCGCCGCAGCGCCGGCAGTGCACTTCTTCGCGGACCATGCCGAAGGTGCGGTCCTGACGGGTGGCCACAGCCTTGTCCAGCGGTGCCCAGAAACTCGGCCAACCGGTGCGGCTGTCGAACTTGGTCGCCGAGGAGAACAGCGGCAGGTCGCAACCGGCGCAGGCGAACGTGCCGTCGCGGTGTTCGTTGTTCAGCGGGCTGCTGTAGGCGCGCTCGGTGCCTTCTTCGCGGAGGATTTCGTACTGCTCGTCGCTGAGGATTGCATGCCATTCGCTGTCGCTGTGGGTCACTTCGAACACCTCCGCTGCGTCGGCCTCGCTGATCAATGCCGAGCCTGTGGAAAACTTCGGCAACAGGCCGATTGCCAGGGCTGCAACCCCCAGCCCGCCGCTTGCTACAAGAAATTGCCGTCGTGAAAACATGCGCGCCTCCAAAAATCCAGGGTGTTTCATGGAACACAGCCTAGGCTTGGGGTGATCGCCAAATCCTCACGGGAAGTTAAACAATTCGTGATAACTCGAGCCCCGAAAAACCCGCACAATGCATAACGCCGATTTCGAACGGATGCGATTACTGTGGGAGCGAGCTTGCTCGCGATGGCGTTGTGTCAGCCGCCATGAATGTTGAATGTGAATCCGCTATCGCGAGCAAGCTCGCTCCCACAGTTTTTTGCACCTTAGCCGCGCCGAAGGATGAGCAGGATGGAACAGACCAAACGCGTCCTCGTGGTCGAGGACGACATGCACATCGCCGACCTGATCTGCCTGCATCTGCGTGATGAGCAGTTCGAGGTGGTGCACAGTGCCGATGGCACTGAAGGCATGCGCCTGTTGCAGCAAGGCAACTGGGACGCCTTGATCCTCGACCTGATGCTGCCCGGCGTCGATGGCCTGGAAATCTGCCGCCGCGCCCGGGCCATGGCGCGCTACACACCGATCATCATCACCAGTGCGCGTTCCAGCGAAGTGCACCGGATTCTCGGTCTCGAACTGGGGGCCGACGACTACCTGGCCAAGCCGTTTTCCATGCTCGAACTGGTGGCTCGGGTCAAAGCGCTGTTGCGCCGGGTCGAGGCCATGGCGCGCAACCTGAAGATGGACGCCGGCAGCCTGCTCATCGACGGCCTGGCCATCGACCCGATCACCCGCGAAGTGGCCCTCGACGGACGGCGCCTGGACCTCACGCCCCGGGAGTTCGACTTGCTGTACTTTTTCGCCCGCCAGCCCGGCAAAGTGTTTTCGCGCATGGACCTGCTCAATGCCGTGTGGGGCTACAGCCACGAAGGCTATGAGCACACGGTCAACACCCACATCAATCGCCTGCGCGCCAAGATCGAGGCCGATCCGGCGCAACCGGTGCGCATCCTCACGGTGTGGGGTCGTGGCTACAAATTCGCCACCGGTGAGGAGCCGCAGCCATGAGGCTGACCCTGACGCAGCGCCTGTCGCTGGTGTTCGCCGTGTTGCTGCTGGTGTGCTGCGGCACGTCGGCGTGGATGCAAGTGCGCTCCAACCAGATGCATGAACAGGAAGTGGTGCAAGGCTTGTCCCGCGACCTGGCGCAACACATCGCTCGCGATACGGTGCTGATGGACACCCAGGGCCTGATGCCCAATGCCGTGCGCGATCTGTTCAGCAAGCTGATGCAGGTCAACCCGAGTGTCGAGGTGTATCTGCTCGACACCGAGGGCAAGATTGTCGGCAGCGCCGCGCCCGAAGGCCGAATTCGCCGGGAGAAAGTTGACCTGGCACCGATCCAGCGTCTGCTACGGGGCGATGCGCTGCCGATTCCCGGCGACGACCCGCGCAGCGTTGATGCACGCAAGGTGTTCAGCGCCGCGCCGCTGAAGGTCGACGGCAAACCGGCCGGTTATCTCTACGTGGTGCTGCTCGGTGAAGACCATGATCGATTGGCCGAACGCGGTGCGACCAGCGCCGCGCTCAACACCGCCCTGCTCTCCATCGGACTGGTCGCGCTGCTGTGCCTGATTGCCGGTCTCACCGCGTTTGCCTTGATCACCCGGCCGCTGCGCCGCTTGACCGAAACCGTCAGCCAGTTCGACATCGACGGCGTCCCGGTGACCCCGGCCCTGCCCCTCACCCCGGAAAAAACCGCCAGCCACGATGAAATCGCCATCCTCGACGCCACGTTCCGGCAGATGCAGGCGCGCCTCGGCGAACAATGGCGTTCGTTGACCCGCCAGGATCAGGAACGCCGTGAACTGGTGGCGAACATCTCCCACGACTTGCGCACGCCGCTGGCTTCATTGCACGGTTATCTGGAAACCCTGTCACTCAAGGACGCCACGCTGTCGCCTGCCGACCGCCGCCGTTATCTGGGCATTGCGCTGGATCAGAGCCGCAAGGTCGGTGGCCTGGCGCAATCGCTGCTGGAACTGGTGCGGCTGGAGCATGGTTTTGTGCAGCCGGTGCTGGAACGGTTTTCCCTGACCGATCTGGCCCAGGACATCTTCCAGAAATTCGAACTCACCGCCGAAGCGCGTCAGGTCGAACTGAAGGCCACGTTCGCGCCAAACGTTTCAGCGGCCTGCGCCGATCTGGGTTTGATCGAGCGAGTGCTGACCAACCTGTTCGATAACGCTTTGCGCCATACGCCGCAGGGCGGAGAAGTCGAACTTGGCTTGCGCCCGCAAGGGTCGTTTATCGAAGTGACCGTCAGCGATACAGGACCGGGGATTGCCCCGGAATTGCGTGAAGGGTTGTTCTTGCGGCCGTTCAACATCGGTGGTGCGCGGCGCGATGGCGGGTTGGGATTGCGAATTGTGCATCGCATCCTGCAATTGCATGGGCGCGAGATTCAGTTGATCGATGTGCCGGGGCGCGGGGCGACGTTCCGGTTTTCATTGCCGGTTGATGAAGAGACGGCGTCGACGCTGGCGGTGCGGTCGATGAACCTGAATACACCGCGGCAGGCCTGAAAGCTGTGGTGCCCCATAAGGCCCCATCGCTAGCAGGCTAGCTCCCACAAAGTCAGTCGGTGTGCACAAGGTCTGCGAACAACCAAAATCCACTGTGGGAGCTAGCCTGCTAGCGATGAGGCCAGCCAATACACCACAGTTTTTCGACCCGTCGCGCTCACGGCAAAATCGCCCGTTGGCCTGTTGGGTCGTGACAACGCCGCCCCGGTCCAATAGATTAGGCGACCTGAAAAAGCCCCCGTGCTTTCTCGCCCCAATTCAAGCTAAAAAAGTAGTGAAATTTCAATGTCCGATTCCAACACCGCTGAATCCGTAGTCACCCTGTCGTCCAAAGCGGAATACGAAAACTCCATCAATCTTTCACAACACGTGTCCCAGGCGAAAACCATCAGCGAGATGGTGCTGGACGCTTTCCAGTCCACCCGCGAAAGCGACCAGATCCGCGAACTGCGTGCCGCGATCCGCCAGGCCCACGACAGCTTCGACGATGACAAAGCCTACGAACTGATGGGCGAACTCAAGCAACTCAAGGACGCCGAGGCCGCCGACATCGCCGCCCTGGAAGACCTGAGCAGCAAGTTCTCGATCGGCCGCATCCTGTCCAGCTTCAAGGACGACCCGGCGTTCCAGGAAATCGTCTACGGCCTGGCCCTGAAAGTCCTGAACCAGACGCACCAGGCGATCAGCAACCCGAGCGGCGGCAAGAGCAAGGCCGCCAAGGCCAAGAAAGAAGTCGAAGTGTTCACCATCAGTAAGGACGGCATCAGCGTGACCTTGCCGCTGCGCACCCCGCGCTCGCGCCTGAGTGTCGACCGTGAAGCCCTGGAATTCCTCGGGTTCACCTTTGTCGGTGAAGGCGATGAAGCGGAGCTGGAAAGCGAGACGTTCCTGGACAATGCCGGGGCCGAACAAGCCGTCAACCGCAAGAACATCATCACCGCCCTGCAACAGCAGACCGCGTTCGACGGCTATAGCATCGCCGCGCAGTAACAAATCCAGTTGTGGCGAGCGAGCTTGCTCGCGCTAGGCTGCGAAGCGGCCCCAAAAATCTGACATTACTTGCCGATTTTTGTGAGTGCTCCGCACTCAAGCGGGAGCAAGCTCCCTCGCCACATGTGCCTCAACGACTCACCCAGAGCCCCGCCCCAGAGCGGGGCTTTTTATTGCCCGCGATTCCGGCGAATCCCCGATTACTCTTCCAGTATCAACGCCAGAACAACACTTCCCTTCCCCCATCAGCATCACGAGTCCGTCTGCGGGAAGCGTCGACTCACTTTCCAGCCCAAGACCTCAGTGGTGCGACTGCCGAGGTCATCATGAACACGCTCCCGCTCTACCGTCAGTTAGCCAATCATTACCTGGACGCCATCCGCAGCGGCACCCTGAAAACCGGCGAACGCATGCCCTCGATCCGCTTGATGATGGAGAAACATGCCGTCAGCCTGTCGACCGCCGTGCAGGTGTGCCGGGAGCTTGAGGACTATGGCGTGCTGGAAGCGCGGCCGCGCTCGGGCAACTACATCCGCCAGCCCGACACACCGGGCAAACCCGCGCTGATCGCCGTGCCGCCGCCGCTGGATACCGGTGTCTACGTCGGTATCCATGAACAGGTGTCTTCGGTGCTCAAGGCCAGTCAGCGCGCGACGATCAAAGTCAATTTCGCCAGCGCCTACTGCGCGCCGCAGCTCTATCCGCTCAAGACGCTACAGGACAACATGATCAAGACGCTGCGCCAAGACTCGCATGTGTTCGATACCACGGGGCCAACCAGTGGCAACATTGCGCTGCGCAATGTCCTTGCGCGCCGGATGCTGACCGCCAAAACCAACCTGACGGCCGAGCGCATCGTGATCACCAACGGCGCCACCGAAGCGATCAATCTGGCCTTGCGTGCCGTGACCCGCCCCGGTGACACCGTGGCCGTGGAGTCGCCGACCTTCTACGGCCTGCTGCAAATTCTCGAAAGCCTGAACCTGCGGGTGCTGGAAGTCCCGGCCTCGACCCACGCGGGGATTCACCTGCCGGCGCTCGAACATCTGCTGCAAGGCCCCGAGCGGATCAAGGCATTGATCGTCATGCCCAACCTGCACAATCCGCTGGGCAGCATCATGCCCGACACCCACAAGGCTCGACTGGTGAAACTGTGCGCCGAGCACGACACGGTGCTGATCGAGGACGATACCTACGGTGATCTGGTGGACACCGAGCAACCGCTGTCCACCCTCAAGCACTGGGACCGCACCGACAACGTGATCTATTGCGCTTCGCTGAACAAAACCCTGGCACCCGGCCTGCGCCTGGGCTGGATCAGCGCCGGCAAATGGCACGACCGCCTGGAGATGCTCAAGCACACCCAGTCCCGTGGTTGCGAAGCGTTGTCGCAATTGGCGGTCAGTGCGTTCATGGCAACACCCTCCTACGAACGCTACCTGCGACGCTTGAGGAAAACCCTGACGCAACAGCGCCAGCAGATGAGCGCGGCGATCACTCGCTACTTTCCCGATGGCACCCGAGTCACAAACCCTCAGGGCGGCACGCTGCTGTGGGTGGAATTGCCCGCGCGGCATTCGGCCATGGCGCTTTTTCATGAGGCGTTGAACGTTGGTATCCAGATTTCACCTGGGGATATCTTTTCCAACGCCAAACGCTTCGGGAATTTTGTGCGAATTGGATGTGGGACGCCGTATTCGCCGAGGATTGACGGGGCGCTGGAGACGTTGGGGAAACTGCTCAAACTTCAGGGTTAACCCAACCCCTGTAGGAGCAAGGCTTGCCCGCGATGGCGGTATGTCAGACACAGCGTTGTTGGATGTGCCGCCGTCATCGCGGGCAAGCCTTGCTCCTACAGGTTTGAGGTGATCTTTAGATCGGGGTCTGGTGCAGGCAAATGATATGCGGGTCATCATTCCAGTGCGGAAAACGCTCGGCGATCAACGGATCGTGGCCGGGGATAACGTGATCTTCGCTATCGGCCAAACGGTCGATTTCGCTGAACGCTTCAAGGCTTTGCGCCAGGTCGTCGATGATCGGAAACGGACTGCGCTCGCGGATGTTGACCCACAAATGCGCCGCATCTGATGCCAGCACAATCCAGCCGCGTTCGGTATTCACCCGCACCACCTGACTGCCCGGCGTGTGACCGCCCACCGCGTGCAGCGTCACGCCGGGCATCACTTCAACCGTGCCGTTGTGCAAACGCATCCGCCCTTCGAACAGCGGTGGCAACGCCGACATCACGTCCTCGACCTCGTAGGTTTTATTCACCGTGTGATGGCTCATTTTCGGCCCGGTGCAGAAACGCAGTTCCGCTTCCTGCAAATGCACGGTCGCCTTGGGAAACAACCCGAGATTGCCGGCATGGTCCCAGTGCAAATGCGTGAGAATTAAATGCTCGACCTGCGCCGGATCGATGTCCAGTTGCAGTAGGGATTCTTCAGGCAGGCGATACATCTGGCGGTTGCGCCGGTCCGCCGTGGCCGGTTGAAAACAGGTGTCGACCACGATCACCTGTTGCTCATTGCGAATCACCCAGAAGTAATAATCCAGCGGCATTGGCGCGTTCGGATCACCGCAGCAGGCGTCGTAGAGAAAATTCTCCCTGGCGGTGCGTTGGGCGTTGGCTCCGACACGGATGGCGAACACTTCGTACACGGGAACGGACATGGACACCTCCGGGCTCAGGCTGCTGCGGTGGCTTTGAGGGTCGGACGAAAATCGAAATCGATCTGCTCGCTGATACCCAGGTCGTGCGCCAGTTTATGCAGGCCACTGTAGTCACGCATGATCGTCGCGTTCTTGTTGCTCTCACGAGTGTCGGCAATGATCGACGCCGCATCCGTGACCCCGAGTTGCGTCAGAATCGCCTCCCACATCGAGTAGTCCTGGGCGATAAAAGCACTCAGCGCCACCGACAAATGACCGGCGAAAAACGCCCGCTGCTCAGGCTGCATGTTCGCGTACATGACTTTGGCCACTTCGGCCAGCACCTTGCTGTGCGCATACTCGTCGCGGTTGTGCAGTTCGGCGACGCGGCGGTTTTGCGGCTGAATGGTCTGGTCATCCGCCAGCAGGTCGAGATAGGCATTGACGCTGATCTCGGCCACCACCGCAAAGGTGATCGCCGCCAGATCGCGCTGCCATTGTTCGGGCAGTTCTTCACGCAGCGCCTTCAGGCGCAGGTAAGTGATGGATGGCGGCAAGTCCAGATCCCGATCCAGTGCGCGATCGAGTTTGGTTCGCTCGATGGCCCGCAGGTGCATAAGCGTGTGGTAGTGCTCGTCAATCAGAGTTTGCTGCATCGCCTCACGAAAATGCCAGTCGTCCTTGCCCAGGTACTGGTTGGCGATAACGCTCAGCGCCGGGTTCACCACGTGCTCCTCGGCGGTCACCGTGCGCAGGTTGTAGCCGATCCAGCCCCAGGTCACCACGCTGCTTTTGAGCTCATCGCTCAAGGCCTGGAATTTCGGATGATGAAAAAACGGCACCATGCACTCCGGGTAATCCGGGCGGGCGGGGTCGAACACTTCGTTGACCTGGGCCTTGTCCGGCGAACACACCGTGGCGCGCTTGGTCCAGGCCTGATTGAGCCGCATGATCAGTTGATGATCGACCTGGGCGATCTCGATTGCTGTTTGCATGACGCAATACCTGTAAGACGCGTACCCGCGAGGGGTACGCCAAAAGAATGAAGGGCGACGGAAGAATCAGGCCAGCCAGTAGCGGGTCAGGTTGCGCGCCGGGTCAGTGTATCGGCTGCGGGCGTGAATCATCCGCCAGTTGTCCCAAATCAGCATGCATCCGTCGGGAATCAGCACCGGAACGTTGTGCTCGACGAAATACGCTTCACCCAGCACGGCAAACCTGGCCAGTGGCGAGTTGTTGTTGGCGACTTGCGACTGCTGCAAAGCTTCCTCCGACGGATTCACATCGCCGTAGTGAAACTGGTTGTAGCTGAAGCGGAAAATGTCTCCTTCGGCTGTAGGCGTCAGGATGTATTCCCTGACCCGCGTCTGCGCCGGTTCACCCGGCTTGGCGGTGGCGACGAATTCCACGGGCGTGTCATCGAGCCATTCACGCAGTTTCGGTTCGGTGTGCTCAAGCGACTTCAAGAACGCGTAACCGTCCACCAATCCCGTGTGCCCGCCACCGCACGTGGCCTGTTTATGGCAGTGCAAGGCCAGGTAGCGCGGCGGCGGGCCGTACACCGGCGCTTCGGTGTGCGGACCGATGCCGTTCATGCTCTGGGAATACGGCAGGGCTTCGTAGCCCGGCTTGCGGGTAATGGCAAACGCTACCTGCCCGTTGAACTGCGGAATAACCGGACCGAACTCGTGCAGTGTGCCTACAACATCGTGGGCAAATTCCCCCGGCGTAAGCACCGTCCAGCCACGACGCGCCAATTCTTCATGGCGATGGCCCAGCGAAACATAAGGTTTGGACGCAACAATCCCTTGATCTGACATGGTGAGATTCTCGGCGGTTTATCAGGCGTTGACGGTTGAGGTGTAAGCGGCAATCAAATCGCGGCAGGCATCGCCCGGTTGGTAGTGCTGCTCGTCGATGCTCTGCACCGGGGTGATTTCGGCGGCGGTGCCTGTGAGAAAACACTCGTCGAAGTCGCCAAGCTCCGTGGGCAAAATCATACGTTCGACCACTTGATAGTCGAGCGCTTTGGCCAGCTCGATCACGGTCTGGCGCGTGATGCCATCGAGAAAACAATCCGGCGTCGGCGTGTGCAGCGTCCTGCCTTTGACGAAGAACACATTGGCACTGGTGGCTTCGGCGATGCGCCCGCGCCAGTCGAGCATCAAGGCGTCGTGATAACCATTGTTTTCCGCATCGTGCTTGCTCAGCGTGGCAATCTGGTAATGCCCTGAGGCCTTGGCTTCGAAGGGGCTGCTGCTCGGCGGCGGACGGCGCCACGTCGCCGTCTTCAGGCGAATGCCGTCCATACGCGCCGCCGGGTCGAAGTAGCTCGGCCACTGCCAACAGGCGATCGCCACATGCACGCGGTTGAAGCGTGCCGAGGTGGAAATCATCTCGCTTCCGCGCCAGGCCACCGGCCGCAAGTAACCGTCGGCAACGTTATTGCGCTGCAGCAATTGGTGACTGGCGGCCTCCAGTTCGGCGGGCTCAAACGGGATGGCAAAATCCATCAACTGCGCCGAGCGATACAGGCGCTCGGTGTGTTCGCGCAGCTTGAAGATCTTGCCGTTGTACACGCGCTCCCCTTCGTACACCGTACTTGCGTAATGCAAGCCGTGGGTCAACACATGCAGGCGTGCCTGGGACCACTCGACGAACTCGCCGTCGAGCCAGATCATTCCCTCGCGCTGATCAAACGGGATGCCGCTCATGTTCTTATCTCCCCAGTAATCAAGATTCGTCCTACGCCGTTTGCAGCAGGACCGGTATCAATTCCGGCGCTGTTGCCAGCAAAAGCTCCGGCTCGGTCTGAAAGAAAAACGCTCGCTCGCCGAAGGCCGGGCGCAACTGATCGAACCAGGTCGCCTGCGGGTCGAAGCGGGCATAAAAGGTGCGCAACACCCATTGCGGATCGCGGGCCTGGAGGAACTGCAGCACGAAGACTTTTTCCCCGGCGACGGTCTCGATGCCGTTGATCAACACCTTGCCGTAGAAGGTGCTCATGGAAGGCCCGCGCACCGTGCGCGCCAATCCGGAGACCGTGCGGTACGCCGCCTGAAAGATTTCGAACGCCCGGGCCAACGGCATCGCGAAGTAGTGGCTGGGGCCGGTGTCACGCTCGACGAACATGTAATAAGGCACCGCACCGAGCCGCACGCCCTCGGTCCAGAGATCCGCCCAATCGGCGGGGTTTTCGTTGATGTGGCGAATCACCGGTGCTTGCATGCGCAACGTTGCACCCGTGGAGCGAATACGTTCGACAGCCTGGCGGGCGATGTCCTGGCGGATCTCCACCGGGTGGTTGTAGTGGCCCATGACCGAGAGGTTTTTCCCCGCCGCGATGATCCGCCGGAACAGTTCGAGCAACTCGGGCGCGTCCTTGTCGCTGACAAATCGCTGCGGCCAGTACGCCACGGATTTGGTGCCGATGCGGATGCTCTTGATGTGCGGCAGCGCCAGCAGCGGCTCGATGTATCCGGCCAGCGAACGGGTGTTCATGATCATCGGATCGCCGCCGGTGATCAGCACGTCGGTGACTTCGGTGTGCACTTGCAGGTAACTCACCAGCTCCTGGGACTCACGGGCGTTGAACTTGAGCTCTTCTTCACCGATGAACTGCGCCCAGCGGAAACAGAACGTGCAGTACGCATGACACGTCTGACCGGCACCGGGGAAAAACAACACGGTCTCGCGGTACTTGTGCTGAATGCCCGCGAGGACTTTTCCGTCGAGGGTCGCGCCGTTGTGCGTCAGTTGCCCGGCCGGATGCGGGTTCATGCGCAACCAGATCGCTTCGATCCGCCGTTTGATCGCAGCGGCGTCATCCTGGTCGATCAGTTGCTTGAGCGATGCGTATTCATCCGCCAGCAACATGTCCTTGTGGGGAAAGGTCATGCGAAAAATCGGATCGTCCGGGATGTTGTTCCAGTCGATCAGCGTCCCCAGTACGTATTCGTTGGTGCGAAACGGCATGACCCGGGCCACGACGGTCATGGCTTCCTGCAATGCCGGGGTCAGCTTGTCCCAGTACGGTGTGTCGCGAATGGTGCGTGCGTTGTAGGGTTTGTAGCGTTCGTGCTCCGACAGTCCTTGCATGGCCGCGCTCCTGATGGTCGTTTACGCGATGGCCGGCGCTTTGCGCTCTATGTCCATCCATGCCCGAACGCTGTCGCGATCCCACTGACGGCGCACATACGCCGCGAGTCGCGCAGGCACCGGGTCACCATTGGCAACGAGTCGGTTGAGCATGATTGCCAGGTCGGTGTCGGCGATGCTCCAGTCACCGAACAGGTGCTCAGCACCCTCTTCCAGCAAGTGATCGGCCACGAAGAACAGTCGGTCGACAGCGGCCCGGGCGTCGTCGGACAGTGGCGTGTCCTTCTTGCCGAAATAGACCAGATCAAACGGACGCTCCTTGCGCACCACCAGCAGATCGCTGCGCAACCAGGCCTGAAGTTGACGAGCCCGAGCGCGCTGTTTGATGTCTTGCGGGTAAATTCTTTTCGAGCATGGAGCGAGTTCTTCCAGGTATTCGGCAATGGCTGAAGATTCCGACAGCGCAAAACCTTCGTGAACTAATACCGGGATTTTGCAGGTCAATGAAAGATCGCGATAATTTACCTGATAGTTTTCGCGAGCTTTCAAATCCACTGTTACAAGCTCAAACGAAAGTTGCTTTTCCTTGAGCGCCACATAAGCCGACATCGCAAAAGCGCTGACATAATCTGCGCCGAGATACAGTTTCAACTTCGCACTTTCCATAGAACGCTCCCTTGCACTAAGCACATTAATCCGTTGCATTTGAAGCGATCGTATTAAGTTGATTACCCTCTGAACAGATACAGAAATTATCTGTTTCTATCGATACAGAAATCCGAACCTGCCAATCACCACGAGGCTTTTTTGCGGGCACGACAGAAACGAAAAAGGGAGTCAGCGAACGCGGACTCCCTGGTGTGCAGCAGAGGGGAAATTACCGTTGACGGGGGATCAAGCCAACGTTGTCGACATGGTTGGACAGCAATGCCATCTGCGGCATGTTGCTGAGGTTGAGCATGGCCAACGGCTCGGTTGCGCTGGTGTTGACGAAACCATGCCGGGTCCAGGCCGGCACCAGCAACACGTCGCCGGGGCTGACGCTCACCTCATCGGCATCGCCCAGTGTCAACGCGCCGCAGCCCGATTGGATGATGAACAGATGCCACCAAGCATGGGCATGGCCGGTGAGTGTTGAACCCGGCACCAGCCACTGCATGGACACCGCCATTCCGGGCGTCAATTGGCAACCTTCGAGGTTGTTATCGTGGGCCAGCGCAACAATATCGATGTCGCTGGCCTCAAGGGTCTGACGCATATCGGTAAGTTCAGCAGCCTTCCACACCCGTGGTTTGATTGGCTGCCGATCTAAACTCTGGCGAAAGTCTTTATATGAAAAAAACGCACCCTGAACGTTATTCATCTGCTGATTCCAACTTGTTCTGCCGACTTGAGTTACCAAACCTTAGGCGAACCCTTCCACAGTGTAAAGTCGAACAACGCTACTTATAACGCTGAAGGGCGCAGCGCCACGATCATATCAACTTCGATCGCCGCATTTTTTGGCAACTGGTAAACACCCACGGTAGTCCGTGTATGTTTTCCGGCATCACCCAGCACGTGACTGAATACATCCGACGCACCGTTGGCGACTTCGCTGAGGTCGACAAAATCCTCGGTGCACCTCACATACACCGTCACCCGGATCAGCGACTTGATCTTGTCCAGCGAACCGATGGCATCAACGATCAGCGCCAACCCGCGCATCGCACTGATGCTGGCGGCCGCTTGCGCATCCGCCATGTTGAGGTCCCGCCCCACCCGGCCCGGATAGTGGATCTTGCCGTCCATGCGCGGCACCAGACCGCTGATATACAGTTCATCGTGGTGACGAATCAGCGGCGCGTAATGCCCGCCAGCGGTGTTCTCGCCGTAGATGTCATAACCGAATTCCTGTGCCAGCGCGATGAAGCGTTCATCACAGGTCATGTGCGAAATCATTTACCAACCCCTCTTGATCAATACTGCAAAAAACATCGATCGCTACTGCTAAAACCACGGCTCAACCCACGGCCCTTACGGACGGTGCCAGGCTGGTGATGCCGACGCGTGATTCGACCGCTTCGGCCAGCCGCAACAGGTCATGATTGAGCCGCTCGTAGTCCTCGTTGAACAACACGATGTGGCCGATGAACGAGAAATTGTCTTTCACCAAGGCAGTGACCGAATCACCGATACGCTTGCTCAGCACCGCCTCCACCAGTTCGATGCCCAGCGATCGGGCCAGGGCCTGGATGTCCGGCACATCGCGCAAGAGGCCACCGGCGCTAGCCCGCAGCAGGCGAATGCCGCAGTAGCCGCGAGGCACCGGGTCATGGCTATCGACCTGGCCTTCCACGGCCCAACGGACCCAACGTTCCCACGGGTTGAAATCGACGAACGCCTGACACGCCAGATCCCAGATATGCATGCCACCGGGGCGCATGTTGGTTTCGACGGCCGAGGTGCGATGATTGGCCCTGTGGAAAACTTCGTTGTGCCAGGCACCGTTGTCCTGCGCGACCAGCCCCGCCATGTGCCGGCCGGCCGCCATCAATCGAGCCTGTGCATCAGCCGCCAACGGTGCAGGCACCACTTGCTGGATCTCGGCGCGGTAGGCGCCTTCGGTGGTGGTTTTTTCGGTGATCCAGGTGCTTCCCGCGACATAATCCCAGCTGTATTCACGGGCGTTCTGAATCAACTCTTCGAGTACGATGCCGCCCTCGCGATAGGGCTTGAGCGCTTGCCACGCCTCATCGCATTCGGTCGGGTGACGGATGACGCGGCAGCCACGGCTGGCGCCTTCGCAGGCGGGCTTGATGAACGCCTTGCCGCCCAGTTCGATCACCCGCTGGCGCAGCTCCGGCAGGCTTTCGATCCGTACGGAAAGCACTGGGCGATAATCATCAGGAGATGTGCTGGCCGCCGCTTCGAGCTGACGGAAAATCTGCTTGTCCAACCCCGCCCGCGCTTCGGCCGGCGTAATGCCGGGCAAGCCGAAATGGCTGGCCAGCGCGGCACCGAGCAACACGCCGCGATCAGAAAACGGCAGCACGCCGATCAGCTTCCAGCGGTCAGCATTCAGGCAGCCGACCACCAGTTCCAGCGAAGCCGCGACGTCTTTCTCCGCCAGCGATGTGCTGCAAACGTGATCGGCAACCTGTTCGTCAAAAGGCTGGATCTGCTCGACCAGCAGGATCAAACGAGCGTTGTAGAGCGACTTGCACAGTTCTCGCAACTTCGGGATATCGTGGACCCGACTGCCGTTGTACCCCACCACTACTACGCATGAAGTCGTATTCATAATGTCCCCGACTTGCAAAGTGAAAACCGAAACGGCGATAAGTCAGTCATGCAACGACGCAATGGATTTGCGGTTGAGCCAGTACCAGACCAGGATCCCCGCAGCGCCGATGGCGGCCAGCAACAACGCGTTGTAGGGCGGTGGCATGACCCGCATGATCAACACGGTCAACCCGGCACCGACGCCCAAGGACACTTCCTTGACGAACATGTTGTTCTGCTTGACCGAGAAGTAATCGAGGTGGCTGAACGCGCACTCGGCGATGGACAGCAGCGCCACCCAGATCAGCGCGCCGACCAGGGTTTCGACGTGGAATGCAGCCGGCGAAGACAGCACGGCAAAACCGCCGACGATGATCCCGATCACCGTCAGGACCTTGAAGCGCCCGGTGCTCTCGATCAGTTTCATGACCGGCACTTGCGCGAACACCACGACGGCACTGTTGAGGATCAGCATCAGGCCGTACCAGGCGGGCAATTCGCCGGTTTCGAGCAGGATCGCTTGCGGCAGGATCGAGAACACACCAAACAGCTTGATGCCCATGATGATCCCGGCGATCACCCACGGCAGTTTGTTGCGCCAGCCGCTGCCTTCCTGGCTGACCGGGCGGGCCACGGCGGCTTCGGTGGTGAAGGTTGCGCCCATGGCGATGGGCAGGCACAACAGGACGAAACTGGCGGCACCGAGGAAAAACATGCTCGGCGTCAGCAACGGCGACAGCAGGATCAAACCGGCCACCAGGCTGCCCATGTTCATGGCCACACGGTTATAGGCCGCACCTTCCTTGGTCTGCGCCGCTTCGCTCTTGATCAGGTAACCGGCAATCGCAATGCCGTAGGCAAACAACGCCGCGGCAAACATGACAACGCCCTGGTTGCTGGTGACGGCCAGCAGCACCAGACCGGCGGCAGCGCACAGCAACGTGACGCTTAGGGAACGGCGACCGAGGACCAGCAACGTCAACGGCAGCAGTAACAACAAGGCCCGATAACCCAAGGCCAGAATGCTGTTGGTGGCGGTGTCGAGCCAGACGTTGGCCTTGCCCAGCACCGCGAACAGCGCAACGGCCGTGATGATCCGAATGGTGAACAACCGCAGGTTGATCACCGGTTTCGCCACGACGGCGGTTGTTTCTAAACTCATTGCAACACCTCATACACCTGGGTGACTGAACGACCGACAAAACGGTCGACAATCCGAAAACACTCCAAAGCGATAGTAGAAAGAGATGCTTGTCTTGATCAGAGCAAGTTCGTATAGAATCCAACGAACTTTACTGCCGGAGAGACCAGTAAAATGCAGGTTCAGCGCGCAGTGATCGCCGCCATCGAGTTCCAGCCGGGTGTACCGCTGGTGCAGCAGATCGTCGATCAATTGACCGTAGCAATCAGTCAGGGCGGCCTGCCCCACGGCTCCAGGCTGCCGCCGATTCGCGAACTCTCCGACTTGATGAACGTGGGCAAATCCACGGTGGTCGATGCCCTCGACCGCTTGCGGGCCAAGGGTCTGGTGGTGTCGCGCCAAGGTTCTGGGCATTACGTGCACCGCTCCAGCGCCACGATCCAGCCCGATGCCGGCCCGGACCTGCTCCCGCAAGACACCCTCAGCGTGGTGCGCCGCGCGGTGCTGCTGGACAATGGCGCGCTGCGCCCGGGGGCCGGTTTCCTGCCTTCCTCCTGGTTGCCGGCCGAAGAATTGCTCAAAGCCGTGCGCGGAACGCTTCGCGCGACCACCCTGCGCATGGGCGAGTACGGCAACGCCAGCGGTTACCTGCCACTGCGCCAGGCGCTGCGGGTCAAAATGGCGACCCTGGGCATCGAAGCGCCGGTGGAACAGATCATCACCACCGCCAACACTGTTCAAGCCATCGACATGCTGATGCGCCTGCTGGTCAAACCCGGCGACACGGTGCTGCTCGACGACCCTTGCTACTTCACGATGCACACCAATCTGGCGTGGCACGGGGTCAAGGTCATCACCATCCGCCGCGAATGTGACGGCATGGACCTGGACGCGTTCGAGCAATTGCTGATCGCCCATCGTCCCGTGCTCTACATGACCAACAACGCCCTGCACAACCCGACCGGGCATTCGTTCACTTCGGCGCAGGTATACCGCTTGGTGGAGTTGAGCCATCGCTACAACTTCCACATCCTCGAAGACGATTTGTACTGCGACATGCAGCAACGTCGAACGCCACGCCTGGCCGCGAGCGGGCTGGACAATGTCTCTTACGTCTCAGGCTTCTCCAAGACCCTGACCGCCAACAGCCGCGTCAGCTTCGCGGTGCTGTCACCGCAACTGGCGGCGCGGATGGTGACCCTGAAAATGGCCTGCGGCGGCATGACCTCGGAAATGGCCGAGCAGATCATCTGCACCATGCTCAGCGACGGCAGCTACACCAAACACATGCGGCGCACGGTGGATCGCCTCTACGAGTCGAACAGCCGGGTGGCGGCGTGGCTGGGCGAAGCCGGGTGTTCGGTGTCGTCCTTGCCGGGGGAAGGGTTATACATCTGGACTCGACTGCCGGAGGGATACAAAGCCGAATGCCTGGCCAGAAAGGGACTGGAAATCGAACTGGTGCTGGCGCCGGGAACCATGCTCAGCAAGGCGGCGGATGCCAATCAGTTTCTGCGGTTCAACGTGGCGCACAGTGATCATGTGCAGGTGCGCGAGCGGTTTTTCCGGTTGCTGGACAAGCCGCACAAATAACCGACCACCGCCTATCCCTTGTAGAAGTGAGCCTGCATGCGATGGGGCCTTCACATCCAGCATCAATGTCGCCTGACACACCGCCATCGTCGGAACGCCGCCCGGAGCCGGCTCGCTCCTACAGGGGGTTGCGGTGTTCAATCGCATCCCGGCGAGCACAAGGCCACGATTGTGTATGAAAAAGCCCCACCTTTTTCTCGAAGGGAGGGCTTTTACGCTACAGGCCGTTTCAGCTTTTTGACCAAACGATGCGGCCTCTTCACGGCATCCGGGATTCAGGAAAACATGGCACGTTGCTCAGCTTCGTAATGCCGGGTCTGGAACGGCATGAGGGCTTGGGCTTTCAGGCCGAGGCCTTCACTCACCCCCCAAGAGACAGCAAGCTCATCACGGCGTCGGCGCAATGGCGTAACAGTTTGTAGCGTCACGGCTTGCACGGAAGTCGAATGCGCCAAAAGCTCGAGGGCATTGAGCGTCTCCGACACACGCAGATCAGACAAACAGGTAAATCGGGTGAGTCGCTCAAGCAGATAACCAGCGCGCCGAACCTCCACATCATCAGCGTGACAATTCAAAAAAGCGGTTACTTCGGTTTCAAGATTTGAGTCCGAGTACCAGACAGCTTTGGCTGCGCTCACCAGGGCAGCGTCATCCGCTTGATTCAAAGGTCTTTTTACCAGCGTGTCCAAGGCGGATGAGAGGACGTGGCCGCTATGAGGCTTCGTCATCTGTGCTCTCCAGATAGTCATGCAAAATATTTGTGAGGACGGAGATGGGTGGCTCCTTGTTTCCAACATATACATCAATCGCCTGCAATGCCAGTCGACGAAACTCGCTACTCAGGATGAAACCAGCCCTGAGAAGTGCCTTGATATCACCAATGTCCTGGTCGGTCGCCCTGCCCAGCTTGGAGATGGCAATGTCGACAGGCGCCGCAACATGAAGATGCAGCGGGGACTCCGCCGGGAACTCTGTAAAGGGAAGGCTTCGTTCCCAATAGTCCTCATGAATGGGGCCAAAACTGGTGTTGTATTGCAGGTCGTAGTTCAGCTCCATCAATCGACCTGATCGCTCATCAACAAACTGCTCGGGTATTTCTGCGAGCATGGTTTGCAAGTGCAGGCCTTCGGGAACATTAGCCTCATAAATTTCTGCATCGACGTCGGTGGAAAAACGATGATGGGTGTAAAGATGAACAGCGCAGCCACCGAACAGAATAATTTTGACCGCCCCTGGTCCTGCGCTCTCAAGCTCCAGTTCCGCTTCGACAGATTTGAACATCGAAATCAAAGCCTGCCCCAACGCTGTATCTGTACTAATACGCGGGGTAATTACCTCTGGCAGTTCCATCGTAAGTCCTCGGGGATGCTTGTAAAAACGGCATCCCGAGGCTAGAGAGGCGACTTCCGAGCCTCAACCTGAAAAACCCGTGGGAAAGTTCAGGCAAATCCGTAGGCATTCTTTCCGTCGACGACACGATGAAGTGCTCGACGCATCTTCTAACAACCGGGCTGAAATGAAGATGCCCCGCGCTTTTTTCTTTAGCGGGCCAAGAAAATCTTTAGATTTTGAGATCTTCTTCATTTTCTCTTAGCAGATTCGCAAGCCGGCTCACGTCCACAAAAATTAGCGTCAAGCAGAGAGCCCCTGTAGGAGCTGCCGAAGGCTGCGATCTTTTGACCTTTAGCGACCTCAGCCGCCCCCAGAAACAAGATCAAAAGATCGCAGCCGTCGGCAGCTCCTACAGGGCTTTCGTCGTTGTACTTAAGATTGACTTACACCCAACAAAAAGCCCCGCTCTTCTCTCGAAGGCGGGGTTTTTCGTTACAGCGTCTAAACCTTAAGGCGCGTACGTCAGCAACAGCTCGGCCGGCACTTTGAAGTCCAGGGACATCATCACGCTCAACGCGGTAATGGTGAAGATCGAGAACACGAACAGCTTGCGTGCCCAGACCGTGTCATCCACTGCCTTGTAGCCGGTCCAGGCCATGTACAACCAGTACATGCCCATGGCCGCGGCGACGGCGAGGTAGCTCATGCCGGCGTAGCCGCTGAAGGTCAGCATCAAGGTCGCCACGAGGAAGGCCAGGATGTAGATCAGGATGTGCTTCTTGGCCACTTGAATCCCGCGCTTCACTGGCAGCACCGGAATCGATGCGGCCAGGTAATCGTTGAAGCGGAAGATCGCGATGGCGTAGGAATGCGGCATCTGCCACAGGCTGAACATCACCAGCAGCGTCAGTGCAGCCATGTCGAAGGTGTTGCTGACTGCGACATAACCAATCACTGGCGGCATGGCGCCCGACAGACTGCCCACCAGCGTGCCGTGAACCGACTTGCGCTTGAGGTACAGGCTGTAGAAGCCGACGTAGATCACGAAGCCGATCACCGCGAACAAAGCGGCCAACGGGTTGGCCACCTTGTACAACAACGCAACGCCGAGAACACCCAGGACGGTCGCATAGATCAGGGCCAGTTTCAGGGAGATCAAGCCCTGTACCAGCACCCGGTTCTTGGTGCGTTCCATCTTGATGTCGATGTCGCGGTCGATGCAGTTGTTGAAAACGCAACCGGAGGCGACGACCAGGGACGTGCCGATCATGGCTGCCAGAAAGACGGCCAGATCGACATGCCCTTTCGAGGCCAGGAAGAACCCGCCTGCCACAGAAAGCACGTTACCGAAAATGATCCCCGGTTTGGTGATTTGGATAAAGTGCTTGAGCGACATCGGGTCTACCTCACTTCGCCATCATGTACGTGTGGATGCTGAACATGATCCACAGCGACAGGCCAACCAGCAGGACGATTACGATCGCGGCGAAGACAAACGCGATCACGTTGTTACGCTGCGCGGCCGAACGGTCCAGGTGCAGGAAGTACACCAGGTGCACCAGCACCTGGACGATCGCGAACACGAGGACGATCAACAGGGTGATCGACTTCGGCAGCGACGGGTACATCACCAGACCGAATGGAATGACGGTCAGGATCACCGACAGGATGAAACCGATGGCGTACGACTTGTAGCTGCCGTGACCGGCGTCATCGTGGCCGTGGTGGGAATGAGCTGGGTTAGCCATTTACATAGTCCCCATCAGGTAAACAACGGTGAATACGCAGATCCAGACAACGTCCAGGAAGTGCCAGAACAGGCTCAGGCAGCTCAGACGGGTCTTGTTGGTCGACGTCAGGCCATGCTTGTTGACCTGATACATCATGATCGCCATCCAGATCAGACCGCTGGTCACGTGCAGACCGTGGGTGCCGACCAGGGTGAAGAAGCCGGACAGGAAACCGGAACGGCTAGGGCCGTAGCCCTCGGAGATCAGAACGTGGAATTCGTTGATCTCCATGCCGATGAAGCCGGCGCCGAACAGGAAGGTCATGGCCAACCAGCCCAGGACCTGCTTCTTGTTGCCACGGTAGAACGCCAGCATGGCGAAGCCGTAGGTGATCGAACTGAACAACAGCAGAGCGGTTTCGCCCAGCACGTATGGCAGTTCGAAGATGTCGTGGCCCGACGGGCCACCGGCTACGTTGTTAACCAGTACCGCGTACACCGCGAAGATCGACGCAAACAGAATGCAGTCGGTCATCAGGTAGAGCCAGAAACCGTATACGGTCATCTCGCCCGAGTCGTGGTGATGGTCATCATGCCCATGTCCATCGACATGGGTGTGTCCAGCATTGGTCACTAAGTTCGACATGGTTTAAGCCTGTTCCAACGAGGTTTCAACACGGGTGGCGGTGGCCGGGATTTTCCCTGCCGCTACCAGACGCTTGTGCTGCTCGGCTTCGATGCGCTCGATCGTTTCAACCGGGACCATATAGCCTTGGTCGTCACGTGCAGCGTGGATCGCGAAGTAGACGACAGTGCCTACCAGGCTCGCGATTGCCAGCCACCAGATGTGCCAGATCATCGCGAAACCGAACACGGTCAGCAGAGCACCCATGACCACACCGGTAGCGGTGTTGTTTGGCATGTGGATCGGCTCGTACTTGGCCGGAGCCTTGTACGCAGTGCCGTTTTCCTTGGCTTCGGTGAACGGATCGACGCAGTCAGCTTTCGGCAGCACGGCGAAGTTGTAGAACGGAGGTGGCGACGAGGTCGACCATTCCAGGGTATGGGCATTCCACGGGTCACCGTGTTCGCACATGTTCTCTGGCTTGTTGCGGTCACGCACACTGACGTACAGCTGGATCAGTTGGCAGGCGATACCGACAGCGATCATCACCGCACCGAACATGGCGACGTACAGGTACGGCACCCACTCAGGGTTGGTGGTGGCGTTCAGACGACGGGTCATGCCCATGAAGCCCAGTGCATAGAGCGGCATGAATGCGACGAAGAAGCCCGAGATCCAGAACCAGAACGCTGCTTTACCCCAGCCTTCGTGCAGCTTGAAGCCGAACGCTTTCGGGAAGTAGAACGCGAAACCAGCGATGTAACCGAATACCGCACCGCCGATGATCACGTTATGGAAGTGCGCGATCACGAACAGGCTGTTGTGCAGAACGAAGTCAGCACCCGGGATGGCCAGCAGTACGCCGGTCATGCCGCCGATGGCGAAGGTCACCATGAAGCCCAGGGTCCACAGAACCTGGCTGGTGAAGCGCAGACGACCTTGGTAAATGGTGAACAGCCAGTTGAATAGCTTCACACCCGTCGGGATGGAAATCAGCATCGTCGCCAGACCGAAGAAGGCGTTGACGCTGGCACCCGAACCCATGGTGAAGAAGTGGTGCAGCCAAACCATGAAGCCCAGTACCGAGATCGCGCCCGAAGCGTAGATCATCGACTTGTGGCCAAACAGTTTCTTGCCGGTGAAGGCCGAGATGACTTCCGAGAAAATGCCGAATGCCGGCAGGATCAGGATGTATACCTCAGGGTGGCCCCACGCCCAGAACAGGTTGACGTACATCATTGGATTGCCACCAAGTTCATTGGTGAAAATGTGGAAATCCATGTAACGGTCAAGCGTCAGCAGTGCCAGGGTAGCGGTCAGGATCGGGAACGAAGCCACGATCAGGACGTTGGCCCAGGTGCAGGTCCAGGTGAAGATCGGCATGTCCATCAGTTTCATGCCAGGGGTACGCATTTTCAGCACGGTAGCGAGGAAGTTAACCCCCGTTAGCGTCGTACCTAGCCCGGATAGCTGTAGCGCCCAGATGTAGTAATCCATCCCCACGCCAGGGCTGTATTGCAGGCCCGACAGCGGCGGATAGGCAACCCAACCGGTCTTGGCGAATTCGCCGACGCCCAGGGACAGGTTGATCAGCACAACACCGGAAACCAGCAGCCAGAAGCTCAAGGAGTTCAGGAACGGGAAGGCAACGTCACGCGCGCCGATCTGCAGCGGCACTGCAAGGTTCATCAGGCCGGTGAAGAATGGCATCGCCATGAAGATGATCATGATCACACCGTGAGCGGTGAAGATCTGGTCATAGTGTTCAGGTGGCAGGTAGCCAGGCGAACCCTCGGTGGCCATGGCCAACTGGGTACGCATCATGATGGCGTCGGCAAAACCGCGCAGCAGCATGACCATGGCGACGATGATGTACATCACGCCGATTTTTTTGTGGTCGACCGACGTCAGCCACTCGGTCCACAGGTAGGTCCACTTCTTGAAGTAAGTGATACCCGCGAACAGTGCCAGACCACCGAGCGCGATCATGGCGATGGTAATCATCACAATCGGTTCGTGGAACGGGACCGCTTCCCAACTTAATTTACCAAACATCGTTTACTCCTCTGCCCCGGCAGCTGAATGCGAGTTCATGTCCGTAGCGGCCACTTCTTTCTCTTTCTTCTCGTGCTTGACCTTCGGGCCCGGTTTCATGCCTTCGTACTTGTCGACGATGGTCTGGAACAGGTTCGGCGTCACCGAGGAGTAGAGCTCGACTGGGTTGTTCTGGCTCTGCTTGGAAAGGGCTGCGTATTCAGCTTGTTCAAGCTGTTTAGGTGCCTTTTTGACTTCACTTACCCAGGCGTCGAAATCTTCCTGGGAAGTTGAGATCGCTTTGAATTTCATACCGGTAAAACCAGCGCCGCTGTAGTTGGCGGAGATGCCTTCCATTTCAGCGTTGCGGTCGGCGATCAAATGCAGCTTGGTCTGCATGCCGGCCATCGCGTAGATCTGGCCGCCCAGGCCCGGGATGAAGAACGAGTTCATCACGGCGTCGGAGGTGATCTTGAAGTTGATGGGTGTGTTCGCCGGGAACACGATCTTGTTGACCGTGGCAATGCCTTGTTCCGGGTAGATGAACAACCACTTCCAGTCCAGCGCGACCACTTCGATGGTCACCGGCTTCACGTCGGATTCGATCGGACGGTACGGGTCCAGTTCGTGGGTCGAAATGTAGGTGATGTAACCCAGGGCAATGATGATCAACACCGGAACAGTCCACACCGCGATCTCGATCTTGGTGGAGTGGTTCCATTTAGGCGTGTAGGTCGCCTTGGTGTTGGACGCGCGGTATTTCCAGGCGAACAGGAAGGTCATGACGATGACCGGAACCACGACCAACAGCATCAGCAGCGTTGCGGTGATGATCAGGTTGCGCTGTTCCAGGCCAATCTGGCCGGTGGGATTGAGCAAGGTCATGTTGCAGCCTCCCAGCAACAACGTGCCGAGCAGCGGCACTAAGCCTAGTAGTCTGGGGTACCTGTTTTTACTCATCTCACGACCTCTAAAGCAGCTTGCGCAATGCAGTTGGGTTTTGATCGCCAACACTTCACCCTGCCAAGGGTTGGCATTTCTTTGGATTGAATAAGGGCTGCCCGTCGAGCGTCAGACGCGTTTCGACAAATCCTGGGCCAGCGGTGAGTTCTTATTCGAATTCGTGGTCAAAGGCCTTGTTACAGACCAATTCCATTTGGTGCGGATAGTTGGAGGCACCGACACCTGGGAGTCGCATGAAGCCGCCCGGCCTCTCGACACCCTGATTCTGCTCAAACACCTTTAAGGGTGAGCAGCGCCGGGAATTCAGTGCGGGCGATTGTAGTTATGTAGCGTTTTTTAAACCATGTCTCATCCCGAAATAATTTATATCCCGAGCCGCAACAATGCTTCGCCGAACTCGTAAAAGTGGCGCATGTTATCGAAATTAATTCTCAACAAAAACACCAAAAATAGTAGGTCTACCACCGGCAGTTCAGACAGTTTCCGCTGCTCGGCGACACCACCCTACCCGGCGCAAGCCCCCATGTCACAAGGGCTCTGGCAAATCGCCAGACCCTGTTAAAACTGCCTGCTCCAGCCTGACAGCGAACAAGCCCGACAGGCTGCGAAACAGTCCAATTTCATTGCATGAGCCCGTGCCAATCCGCTGCCTTGGACGCCGCTGCGACACTGAAGATGTGACAACATGTCGCACACGTGTCGCACCTCTGTTTCCACCTGCTACGGTGTTTTCCACCAGCCTCTGATCTGCAAAAAAATGCCCTGGCCCTCTCAGTGAGGACCGGGGCATTTTTTGTCCGACAATACGATGTGGCGCAGGGTCTCAGCGCACTGCTTTGCGGTTGCGCATCGTCAGCAGCGGCACCAGCACCACGACCAGCACGAAGGCGACCAACGCCCATTGCGCCAGCGACAAACCGAGAATCGGCGGGTACGGCGTGGAGCAGAAACCGTCGACCTGGAAGCCCAGCGGGAAGATCTTCGCCAGCGGCAGGCCGTCGACAATCGGTTGCAGTACATCGATGCCGCAACTGACGGCGGGATAGAACTGCGTGTAGACGTGATGACCCGCCACACCGACGCCTGCCAGTGCGCAAATCACCACCAGGGTTTCAAAAATCGTGATGCTGCGACGGTTGCGCATGGCCGCGCCGATAAAGGCGAAGATCGCGATCAACAGCAAGGCATAACGTTGCAGGATGCACAGCGGGCACGGGGCCTCGCCCAGTACGATTTGCATGTACAGCGCGCCGCCGATCAACGCCAGGCAGATGATGCCCAGCAAAACCAGATAACGCCGTTCACGGCCCAACCGCAGTGTTTCCTCGCTCATCGCGTTTCCCTTCAAGATATCGATTGCCCGCCAGTCTACACGCTGGGCGCGTGCTGGGGGATGTCGGGGGAATAGACGACAGGCGGGTTAAGAAGGGATTAACTTTCGAAGGGTTTTTCAGTTCTGGACCGAGGTGAAGCCATCGCGGGCAAGCCTTGCTCCTACAGGTATTGCATCGTTCACATTAACGTGGATCGACACAAAACCTGTAGGAGCAAGGCTTGCCCGCAATGAAGGCGACTCGGTCTCCCGAGCCGCCAACCGGTTACTCCAACGCCGAAGCCGGGCCGAAGAACTCGTAACGGCTTTGTTTCTCCGGCACACCCAACGCTTTGAGATGGCGTTTGATCGCCGCCATGAAGCCTTTCGGTCCGAGGAAGTAAGCGTCCAGGTCGCGCTCTTGCGGCAGCCATTCGCCCAACTGCTCCTGGCTCAACAGCCCGACCTTGTGCGCCGCGGGGCTCACGCCGTCGTCTTCGGCATAGCAGTAGAACGGTTTGAGTTGCGGATGACGCTCGGCCAAGCCATCGATCCAGTCGCGGAAAGCATGGACTTTGCCGTTGCGCGCGCAGTGGATGAAGTGCACCGGGCGTTTGGTCTCCAGCGCGGCCTCAAGCATCGCCAGGGTTGGGGTGATGCCGACGCCCCCACTGATCAGCACCAGCGGTTTGTCGCTGGCAGTCAGGGTGAACTCGCCCGATGGCGGGAACAGCTGGATGGTCGAGCCCACGTGCAATTGATCGTGCAGGAAGTTGGACGCGCGACCACCGGCCTCGCGCTTGACGCTGATGCGGTACTGGCCTTTGTTCGCCAGGGCCGACAGCGAATAGTTGCGGCGGATTTCTTCGCCATCGAGGATCAGTTTCATGCCGATGTACTGGCCCGGTTCGGCTGCCAGAATCAGGCCTTTGTCCACCGGTTCGAAGTAGAACGAGGTGATTTCCGCGCTTTCTTCGACCTTGGCCGCAACGATGAACTCCCGCGCTCCGCGCCAGCCGCCCGGCGCCTGTTCTTTCTGGTCGTAAATGCTGGTTTCGGCACCGATCAGGATGTCCGCCAGTTGGCCGTAGGCCGCGCCCCAGGCCGCGATCACTTCCGGGGTGGCGATTTCTTCGCCGAGCACTTCGGCAATGGCGCGCAGCAGGCAGGTGCCTACAATCGGGTAGTGCTCCGGGAGAATCTGCAGGGCGACATGCTTGTTGATGATCTTCGCTACCAGATCGCCCAACTGGTCGAGCTGATCGATATGGCGCGCGTACATCAGCACACCGTTGGCCAGCGCACGCGGCTGGTCGCCCGTGGCCTGGTGGGCCTGGTTGAACAGTGGGCGGACTTCCGGATACTCGGAGAGCATCATGCGGTAAAAGTGAGTGATCAGGGCTTCGCCACCGCTTTCCAGCAACGGCACTGTAGATTTGACGATGGCACGGTCTTGGACGCTAAGCATAAAGTGACTCCTGGGCAGCAAAGTTTTGGTGACTATTGCCCTATGCATTTCAGTTTCCATGCCAACTATTAAATTCATATAAATCAACAAGTTAACAACATGATAGTCATAACGACACCTTCTGTTTTATAGTCACACCGACTACATGGAGTCACTATGACTGCAAAATCCCTGCTTACCGCCCTGCTGCCACTGGTCTCGGACCTGTCCCGCGAACTCCCCGAGGGCGAGCGCTACCGACGCCTGCTCGAAGCCATGCGCGCCCTGCTGCCCTGCGATGCCGCTGCCCTGCTGCGTCTCGACGGCGAATGGCTGGTGCCGCTGGCCGTCGACGGCTTGAGCACCGACACCCTCGGTCGCCGTTTCAAGGTCAGCGAGCATCCGCGCTTCGAAGCGTTGCTGAGCAGCAATGGCCCGACCCGGTTCGCCGCCGACAGCGACATGCCCGACCCGTACGACGGGCTGGTCGATGGCCTTGATGACCACCTTGAAGTCCACGATTGCATGGGTTGCCCTCTGCTCATCGACGAGCATCCATGGGGTTTGCTGACCCTCGACGCGCTCGATCCGGAACAGTTCGAACCCATCGAACTTGACGCCCTTGAGGCCTTCGCCAGCCTCGCTGCCGCCACGGTCAATGCCGTCGAGCGCATCGAGCGCCTGAACAATCGCGTCGAGGATGAACACCAGCGCGCCGAGGTCTACCGTCAGGCCAGCGGTCAGCAGAACCGCGAAATGGTCGGCCAGAGCAAGGCCCTCAAACGTTTGGTGGAAGAAATCAGCCTGGTGGGCGGCAGCGACCTGACCGTGCTGATCACCGGGGAAACCGGGGTCGGCAAGGAGCTGGTGGCGCAGGCCATTCACGCCGCCTCGCCGCGCGCCGACAAGCCGATCATCAGCCTCAATTGCGCCGCGCTGCCCGATACGCTGGTGGAAAGTGAATTGTTCGGCCACGTGCGCGGTGCCTTCACTGGCGCAATGAACGATCGACGCGGCAAGTTCGAGCTGGCCAATGGCGGCACGCTGTTTCTCGATGAAGTCGGCGAGCTGTCGTTGACGGTGCAGGCGAAATTGCTGCGTGTGCTGCAAAGCGGTCAGCTGCAACGGCTGGGGTCGGACAAGGAGCATCAGGTCGATGTACGGCTGATCGCCGCGACCAACCGCGACCTGGCCGAAGAAGTGCGCAGTGGCCGCTATCGTGCCGACTTCTATCATCGTCTCAGTGTTTATCCTTTATTAGTCCCGGCTCTGCGTGATCGTGGCCGTGACGTGCTGCTGCTCAGCGGTTACTTCCTGGAGCAGAACCGCTCGCGCATGGGCCTCAACAGCCTGCGCCTGGGCAGCGATGCCCAAGCCGCGTTGCTCGCCTATGACTGGCCAGGCAACGTGCGGGAACTGGAACACCTGATCGGTCGCAGCGCGTTGAAGGCATTGGGCAACTGCAAGGAACGGCCGAAGATTCTCAGCTTGAGCGCTGCCGACCTGGACCTGCCTAACGGCAGCATTGAAGTCAGCGCCGAGCAACCGGCCACGGCTGCCATGGCGCTGGTGACCGGCGACTTGCGCGAGGCTACCGAAAACTATCAGCGCCAGTTGATCGGCGCGTGCCTGGAACGGCACAACAACAACTGGGCCAGTGCGGCGCGGGAGTTGGGGCTGGATCGGGCGAACCTTGGGCGGATGGCCAAAAGGTTGGGCATGAAATAACCCTATTGTGGCGAGGGAGCTCGCTCCCGCTGGAGCGCGAAGCGGTCCCAAATCAGGCGAAAGGATGCATCCAGGAAACACTGGGTTGCAGGTTTTGCGGCCGCTACGCAGCCGAGCGGGAGCAAGCTCCCTCGCCACAGGAGTTCACCAACAGTCAGGCTGTCGGTAATTAGCCTAAAGCCTGCCCCAAACAAGTCGATAACCCGGCATCGATAGCTGTCGGCAACCGTGACAGCCCATCACCTTTTGCCCAAGAAGGTTCTTATGTCCACCACCAAAGCCCGCGCAGATTCACTTTCGCTTCTGCTGTTTACCTTGCGCAGTGGCAAGTTGATGGCGATCAACCTGCTCAAAGTCAGTGAAATCATCCCCTGCCCGTCGCTGACCAAGCTGCCGGAGTCGCACCCGCACGTCAAAGGCATCGCCACGCTGCGCGGCGCGTCGCTGTCAGTGATCGACCTGAGCCGCGCCATCGGCGAGCGTCCCCTGGAAGATCCGAACGGCGGCTGCCTGATCGTCACCGATGTCAGCCGTTCCAAGCAGGGCCTGCACGTGCAGGCGGTAAGCAAGATCGTCCACTGCCTGACCACCGACATTCGCCCGCCGCCGTTCGGTTCTGGTGGCGTGCGCTCGTACATCACCGGCGTGACCTCGGTCGACGGTACGCTGGTGCAGGTGCTGGACATCGAGAAAGTCATCCACGGCATTGCCCCGGTGCAAATCGAGATGGCCCCGACCGAGCTGAGCATGGAAGACGCCGAAGTCCTGGGCAGCGCGCGGATTCTGGTGGTCGATGACAGCCAGGTCGCGTTGCAGCAATCGGTGCACACCCTGCGCAACCTCGGCCTGCAATGCCACACTGCGCGCAGTGCCAAGGAAGCCATCGACTGCCTGCTGGACCTGCAAGGCACCGCGCAGCAGATCAACCTGATCGTCTCCGACATCGAAATGTCCGAGATGGACGGCTACGCCTTCACCCGCACCCTGCGCGAAACACCGGACTTCGCACATCTTTATGTCTTACTGCACACCTCGCTCGACAGCGCGATGAACAGCGAAAAAGCGCGGCTGGCCGGGGCGAACGCGGTGCTGACCAAGTTCTCGTCGCCGGAACTGACCAAATGCCTGATCGAAGCAGCCAAGGCTGTGGCCGAACAAGGTCATTGAGTTGACCTTGGATTATTGCTGGCTGATGAGGCGCGACCTCGCCGAGGTGGTGCCGGCTATCGACTGGCCGACCGGCATTCACTTGATCACCTATCGCCCCGAGCTCGCCGAAGCGGTCCATCGCTTGATGGAACTGGGTTACCGCGACGGCGGTGGCCGGGTGCCGGCGCAGGAGCTCTGGCAGCAAAAGTTTGAAACCGATCCTGAATACGATCCCGCCCTGTGCTTCATTGCCCTGGATGGCGAAGGCGTGGTTGGCGTGTGTCAATGCTGGACCAGCGCTTACATCAAGAATCTGGTGGTGCATCCGCGGGCGCAACGCGAAGGCCTGGGGCGCGCATTGCTGTTGCACGCCTTCAAAGTATTTCAGCTGCGCCGGGAAGGGTTTGTGGATTTGAAGGTGCTGGAAGACAACCTGCGCGCGCGGCGCTTGTATGAGCGTGTCGGGATGTGTGAGGTGCGTCGGGAACCGGTTCCGGTCTGACATACTCACACCTTGGCCCTTACTTGCCCAAGGATCCCCGAACAATGAAAACCGCCACCCTGGCCTTCCTCTGCCTCACCGCCCTCGCCTCTCAGGCCCATGCTTCCAGCCCCGACGCCTGGGCCGCCTACGACAAAACCGTGCTCGCCAATTGCACCAAGGCCAGCGGCCTGAAGGATGCCAAACCCGTCGGCAACGCCGCGCAGTTCGATGACCGCGTTGGCTACACCGCCCTCCTGTTGCAAGGGCAATATCCGCAAAAACACATGAAAGGCGCGCAGGGCACCGAACTGTGCCTCTACAACAAAAAGAGCAAAACCGCGTACGTCACTGAATGGGACTCCGTCCGTCCGAGCGCCAAGGCGCAGTGAGTGGCGCATAATTTGCTTCGATAGCAGCCTTTGCGGCGGCATTCTGTCGCCGTTTCATGCTCCCGGATGCGACTGACCGCTCAATGAATACGACGTTTTCTTGCGTAGGCTGCGGCAAATGCTGCAATGATCACCATGTGCCCCTGACCCTGCCCGAAGCCCGCATGTGGGCCGCCGACGGCGGTCAGGTGATCGTGCTGGCGGAAGCCTTCCTGAGCAACGGCCTGGGCCTGCCGGCGCAACAACGGGAACACGCCGAACGCCGTTCGGCGGTGGTTCGCAGCGCCGACGCCGAGGCTTATGTCGCCATCACCTTCGCCGCCTACAACGTTGGCCCCTGCCGTAATCTTGACGAAGACAACCTCTGCCGCATCTACGAACGCCGGCCGCTGGTGTGCCGTATTTATCCGATGGAAATCAATCCGCACATTCCGCTGAACACTGCCGTGAAGGAATGCCCGCCCGAGTCGTGGCAAAAAGGGCCGGACCTGATCGTCGGCGGTGAATTGGTCGACCGTGAGCTGTCGGAATTGATCCAACGCTCCCGTCAGGCGGATCGTGATGACATCCAGATGAAGGACGCGATTTGTGCGTTGCTGGGGTTTCGGACGACCGCACTGAAAGGCGACGGGTTCACCGCTTATCTGCCGGACATGAATGAATTTGCCACGATCATCGACGAACTGACCGGGCAGACGTTGCCGGAGTGGAGCAGCGAGTGGCAGTTTCATGTCTCGGGAGAGGATATTGCCGGGCAGGTTGTTGCGGCCGGGGCGCTCGTGACGACAGAAGCGCCGACGAACTATGCGTTTATTTCGTTGCGGGCGGCTTAACACTGGGAGTTGTGTTGTTTGTGCCGGCCTCTTCGCGAGCAAGCCCGCTCCCACATTGGTTCTTCATACGACACAGATTTTGTGTACGACGAAGATCCAATGTGGGAGCGGGCTTGCTCGCGAAGGCGATAGACCCGACACCGAAAAAACTGAAGGCCTAACGCTTACCCATCGACCGCCGCGTCCCCGGAGGCGCCATGCCTGGGGTCTTGGTGTGGCCGTTCTTGGCGCCGTTCTTGTACCACGGCTGGTTCGAGCCCTTGGCGGACGCCAGCTCACCCGGTTTGAACGGGAACTTGAACGCAGGGATTTCGGCTTTGGTTTCGCTGTCGGCACTGGCGTCGACGTTGTCGCTCAAATCGTCGGCGACCGGCGGTTGTATCGGGGAAGTCATGAAAGCTCCGGGTGATGCGCAAAGTGTCGGGCCCGGTCAGCGAGCCGCGAAAGGCGCCAGTATAGCGGAAGGGCAGCTACAAGCTTCAAGCTGCAAGCCACAAGTTAAAAACAGCCGCGGCGCCTTTTGGGCTTGCGGCTGAACGCCTGAAACTTGTAGCTTGCTAAGCATTCCCGCCCGACGAGCCTGCATCCATGAAAAAAACCGTCCTCGCCTTCAGTCGCGTCACGCCTGAGATGGTCGAACGCCTGCAACAAGACTTCGACGTCATCGTGCCGAATCCGAAAAACGGCGACATCAACGCCCAGTTCAACGACGCCCTGCCCCACGCCCACGGCTTGATCGGTGTCGGCCGCAAGCTCGGTCGTGCGCAACTGGAGAACGCCGCCAAGCTGGAAGTGGTGTCCAGCGTCTCGGTGGGCTACGACAACTATGACGTCGCGTACTTCAACGAACGCGGGATCATGCTCACCAACACCCCGGACGTGCTCACCGAAAGCACCGCCGACCTGGCCTTCGCCCTGCTGATGAGCAGCGCCCGCCGCGTCGCCGAGCTGGATGCCTGGACCAAGGCCGGCCAATGGCAAGCCACCGTCGGCGCGCAGCTGTTCGGTTGCGATGTGCACGGCAAGACCTTGGGCATCGTCGGCATGGGCAATATCGGCGCCGCCATTGCCCGCCGTGGTCGCCTGGGTTTCAACATGCCGATCCTCTACAGCGGCAACAGCCGCAAGACCGAACTGGAACAGGAACTCGGCGCGCAGTTCCGCAGCCTCGATGAGCTGCTGGCCGAAGCCGACTTCGTCTGCCTGGTGGTGCCGCTCAGCGAGAAAACCAAACACCTGATCAGCCACCGCGAACTGGCGCTGATGAAGTCGAGCGCGATCCTGGTGAACATCTCCCGTGGTCCGGTGGTGGACGAGCCGGCACTGATCGAAGCGCTGCAAAACAACCGCATTCGCGGCGCCGGGCTGGATGTCTACGAAAAGGAACCGCTGGCCGAGTCGCCGCTGTTCCAGCTGAAAAACGCCGTAACCTTGCCGCACATCGGCTCGGCTACTAACGAGACTCGCGAAGCGATGGCCAATCGTGCGCTGGCCAACCTGCGCAGTGCCTTGCTGGGTGAACGACCACAGGATCTGGTCAACCCGCAAGTCTGGAAGGGCTAAAGCAAAACGGGCAGGCGCCAGACACGCCTGCCCGTTTATTCGCAGATGGCTTCAGGCCAACTTGCCGTTGCCCTGCACCAGCGGTGGCTTGGGTTTACGGAACACCAGCACGTTCCCCAGCATCACCATCACCAACCCTGCGAGTGCCGGCGCGGTCCATTGATAGCCCTCGGCGAACGCCGAGACATTCAGTGCCACCACCGGGAACAGCACGGTGCAATAGGCCGCACGCTCCGGACCCATGCGACCGACCAGCGTCAGGTAAGCGGTGAACCCGATCACCGAGCCTGGAATCACCAGATACAGCAGCGAGCCTATGTAGCGCGCATTCCATTCCATATCGAACGGAATGCCTTTGACCAGGCACCACACCGACAACATCGCCGCGCCGTAAGCCATGCCCCAGGCGTTGGTCGTCAACGGCTTGAGCCCGGCCTTCTGTTGCAGGCTCGACAGCATGTTGCCCGCCGAGAAACATAAAGTGCCGAGCAGCGCCAGACCCAAGCCGAGCAAGGTTTCCGGGCTGGCGGTGTGGCCGGCGAGTTCCGGCCAGAACAACAGGCCCAGCCCGAGCAAGCCCAACGCACCACCCATCAGCACATTGCGGGCGATCTTCTGGCCGAAAAACACCCGCGCATTGAGGGCGTTCCACAGCGTCGCAGTGGAAAACACCACGGCCACCAAACCGCTCGGGATCCACTGACTTGCCGTCAGGAAACACATGAAGTTGATGCAGAACAGGCACAGCCCCTGCGCCAGGCAGATCAAATGCCCGCGACGGTTCATCACCTGAAGCTTCCGGGTGAGCAGCAACATGACGAACAGCACCAACGCGGCGAGGCCGAACCGATAGACAATCGACACGGGAATCGCCACCACGCCCAGTTGCCATTTCAGGGCAATCCAGGTGGTGCCCCAGATCAGCACGGTCAGCAGGTACAAAGACAGGTTCATGACAAAGGCTCCTCGATAGGTGCCCAGTGTCCTGCGCCGCGCCCTGGTGCACTTGCATAAACTTGCGCTTTTGTCGCACGACGGGCTGGCAGGCGCAGGTCTACGGAGTAGGATGCAAGGCGTTGGAGAGAACCGATCATGGCCGCACTGGATACCCTGCAAGTCTTTCAAGCCCTCAACCGCTCGCCCAATGCTCGCCTTGAGCACAGCGCCGAGCTCGGTGACGGCTTGTCCGCAGCCTTGTGGAGCAATCACCACGACGCCCAGGATTACGAAGCGCCGAGCCATCACACGCTGTCGTGCTACATCGCCGGCGGCACCGGCACCTTTCGCCGCGATCAACCCGGCAACAAGGGTGGCCCCGACAAGTTGTGCGTCCTGCCCGCCGACCATCAGTCCGGCTGGGTGATCAATGGCGACATTCGCCTCGCGCACCTGTATTTCAGCCCCGAACAATTTGCCCTCGGCTGCGTCACCCTGCTCGACCGCGAACCGCGTGAATTGCAGTTGCGCGAGCAAACCTTCCTTGATGATCCGCAGCAGGCCGTGCGTTTTCGCCAGTTGATCACCCTCAACTGGGACGAACCGGGCGAACGCTTGCTCACCAGCAGCCTGGCCCACGAGATACTCGGCCATGCGCTGCTCAGCCAGGTCAGCGTGCGCCCGAACTTGCGCCTCAAGGGTGGTTTGGCCGCGCATCAACGGCGGCTGTTGGTGGACTACATCGACAGTCATCTCGCCGAAGCCATCAGCCTGGGGCAACTGGCGGCGCTGTGTGCGCTGTCGGAATACCACTTCGCGCGGATGTTCCGTGAGAGCTTCGGCCTGCCGCCGCATCAATATGTGCTGGCGCGACGCCTGAATCGGGCACGGGAATTGTTGCGCTCGACTGCGCAGCCGTTGGGGGAGATTGCATTGGCGTGCGGGTTTGCCAGTGCCAGTCACTTTACCAATCGGTTTCGGCAGACGTTGGGTGGGACGCCTGGGGAATACCGGCAGGCGTTTTTGCGTTAGACCCAGGACTTTCAGTGCCTGCCAAGGCCACTTCGCGAGCAAGCCCGCTCCCACATTTGATCGCATTACCCTAAGGCAACTTGGTCGAAAGTGGGAGCGGGCTTGCTCGCGAAGAACGATGACGCGGTCTGTCGTCAGAATTCCAAAGTGCTGGACAACGTCACCTGCCGCGAATCCCCCATCGACACAAAGAACCGGCTCGCCGCCGAGGTGTAGTACGTGCGATCGAACAGGTTCTTCACGTTGAGCTGGAACTTGACCTTCTGCCCATCGAGTTGCGTGTCGTAGGTGGCGAACGCATCGGCGACGGTGTAGCTCGGCAGCTCGAAATCGTTCACCGCATTACCCCCCCGCTCTCCGACGTAACGCGCGCCAGCGCCGACCCGCAACTGGTCGCCACCGATGATCCTGCCGAAGTCATACACCGCCGACAGCGAGCCGCTGTTCTTCGCCACGTTTTGCAGTTTCTTGCCTTTGTAATCCGGGTCTTCGGTCACTTCGGCATCGGTGTAGGCGTAGCTGCCGATCATGCTCCAGCGGTCGCTGAGCTGGCCGCTCAAATCCACTTCCAGGCCGCGGGAGCGCACTTCACCGGCGGCACTGTAAATCGTCACCGGACCTTCGGAGTTGGCGATCAGCACGTTGCGTTTCTTGATATCGAACAGGGCGACGTTGCCCGTCACGCGCCCCGGCAAATCAAGCTTGGCGCCGATCTCCCAAGACTTGGCTTCTTCCGGCGCGACACTGCCGTCGAGCACGACGGTGCTGCCGCTCAATGGCGCGATGGTCGAGTTGGGTTTGAACGATTCGGTGTAGCTGCCGTAGAACGACAGCTCATCGGTATAGCGGTAGACGAGGCCGGCGCGCGGCACCCATTTCTGCCCGTTGCTGTCGGTGTTGGCATGGAACGGCACGCCCTTGCCGGCGTACTGGTCGTACTCCTGGAAACGACCGCCCGCCACGAAAATCCATTTGTCGGTGAGGTGGATCGAGTCCTGCAAAAACACCGAGTCGCTGCGCAGTTTATCGGTCTGGGCGCTGTCGGCCGGGCTGACGGTGGAGCCTGGTACTTCACGGCCGTACACCGGATTGAGGTAGCTGAAGGTGGTCAGGCTTTTCTGGCGGATCAGGTCTTCGCGGTAAATCTTGCGGCACTCGTCATCGATGCCGAACACCAGGTCGTGGCGCATGCCCGCAACGTCGACGTTGCCTTCGAGACTCAGCGTGGTGAAACGGTCGGTGCTGATCGCATTCTGCGTGCCGTCCATGCTGCGGGTCAGCGTGCCTTTCCTGGTGTCGATGGCGGTCACGCGAACCTGGCTGGCGTCGTAGGTTTCGCGGTTCCAGCTGTAGCCGAAGTGGGCTTTCCAGTTGTCGTTGAGTTCGTGATCGGCCTCGAAGTGATACAGGTCCGAACGCCCTTCCATGTTGTTGAAAGGCTCGTCGAGCCGACGATCACGGGAGATGTCCAGCGGGTGGTTGTCGCGCGGGTCGATGATCGTGCCACGGTCGAACGGGGTCAGGAATTCACGGTGTTCGTAGGCGAACAACAGCTTGGTGCTTTCGCCGAACCAGGCCAGCGACGGGGCGACCAGGGTTTCGCGATGCACGCCGTAGTTGCGCCAGTAATCTTCGTCTTCGTGGTCCACCACCATGCGATAGGCCAATCCGGTATCGCCCAATGCACCGGTGCTGTCGAAGGTGCCACCGCTGCCATTCTTGCCATCGCCATAGGTCGAGCCGCGCGCCGTCAACGCGTTGTATTGCTCAAGCTCCGGCTTCTTGCTGACCATGTTCACCACACCGCCCGGGTCCTGAATGCCGTAGAGCAGCGAGGCCGGCCCCTTGAGCACTTCGACCCGGTCCACTGTGGCGTTCATGCCACGGCCCTGCACGATCGGCATGCCGTCACGCATGATCGAGCCGTTGCGGTTGTCGCCGAAGCCGCGAGTCATCACCGAATCCTGAGTGCTACCCAGTGTGTTGCCTTGAGTGATGCCGCTGACGTTGGCCAGGGCATCATCGAGGTTGCGCGGCGCCTGATCGCGAATGACCTGGGCCGCGACCACGTTGACGGTCTGCGGAATTTCCTGAAGCGGCGCGGAGCTGCGCATCACGGAACTTGTGGGCGGTGGCTGGTAGCTGGTGGATTCGTCCATCATGGAAGTGATGGTGGTCGCGCCCAGGTTCAGCGCGCCTTCGGTGGGCAGCGGCTCCAGCACCATCGTGTGGCCGTCGGTACGGCGGAAGGTGAAACCGGAACCGCTGAGCAAACGCTGCAATGCCTGCTCGGCACTCAACTGGCCGCTGACGGCGGGTGCGGTGATGCCATAAGGCGCTTCATCGGTGTAGACCACGCTGATGCCGGTGGTGCGGCTGAAGTCGCTCAGAGCCTGGGGCAGCGGTTTGGCGGCCATCGAAAAGCTGAATTGCGTCTGTTGCTGCGCGCTGGTTTGCGCGGCCATCGCCACGCTCAGCGGCAGCAACGCCAACGCCGAAAAACTCAACGCAGAAACACCCAACCATTGTTTGACCGAACCCGATTTTGCCCTGGACTTCATGACTCATGACCTGTGTAGAACCGCAGCGGATGCGAATGACTCGCAGTTTCAGTCACTACACGGATGGCGTTCGGTTTTACCTCAGCAGAAAGTTGAAAATATTTTTATCCGACAGATGCTGTGATTGATCTGGCGCCTTCGCGAGCAAGCCCGCTCCCACATTTGGAATGCATTCCCTGTGGGAGCGGGCTTGCTCGCGAAGAGGCCGGTTGGTTCAGCGCAAAATAATCAGATGCCCCATCACCTGATACTGCTCAAACCCCAAAACGCCCTGCAACGAACTCAACACCGCTTGCGGGTTCTTGCTCGGAAAACTGCCGCTGACCCGCCGCTGAGCCAGCTCATCGTTGAGCAACACGATCCGCCCCGGGAAATAACGCCCCAGGTCCTGCACCACATCGGCCAGCGTCGCCTTGTAGTAATTGAGCCAACCCTGGCGCCACGCCAGTTGCGCTTCACTGTCCACCGCGTGAAGTTTTTCCGCCGAGCCATTGCCGTACGCCACTTGCTGGCCCGCCGTGAGAATTTGCAGCTCGGCGTTTTTGTCCGCCGTCACACCCACCCGCCCGGACAACACCGTGACCTGTGCGCCGTGGGGTTGCAGACGCACTTCGAACTGCGTGCCTAGCACCCGCGCCTGGCCCTTTTCCGCGTCAACCACAAATGGCTCGCCGGTGTGGGTCACGCTGAAAAAACCGGCACCGCGACGCACCTGCACATGCCGCTCACCGCCGCTGAAATCCACGGCAATCGCGCTGTCGGCATCAAGGGTGACTTGGGATTTGTCGGCCAGCATAACGGTGCGGATTTCCCCCGGCGCCGACACATAATCGGCGCCCAAATCATCGATCCAGCGCAACGGCTGAAACCCGCTGCCGAGGCTGATCATCAGCAGCAAACAAGCGGCCATAGCCAGCGCCCCGGACCAACGCCGAACGCTACTGCGCCGCGAGCGGTTCATGGCATTGAGATAACCCTGCAGAGCGAAGGCGTCTTCCTCGGCCAGGGTGCGCGCCGGCACTTCGCTCAATTCCCACAGCACCTGCGCACGGGCATAGGCTTCGGCGTGGGCCGGGTCGGCCTTCAGCCATTGGCTGAAATTAGCCTGATCGCCGCTGCTCGGTTGGTCATGCAACAGACTCAGCCAGGCCAGCGCGGCCTGCTCCTGAGCGGGCGTCGGGGTGACGCTCTGAAAATTGTTCACGGTGCTTTCCCTGGCGTACGCGGTTGCGGTTCCCGCAGGCTGGCCTTGCAGGCCTCGAGCGCGCGCATCATATGTTTTTCCACGGCACTTTGGGACAGGCCCATGGCCTTGGCGATCTCGGCGTACTTGCGGCCATGGATGCGGTTGAGCAAAAAGATCTGCCGCGTGCGCTCGGGCAATGCGCGCAACGCCGCTTCGACATGGCGCAAATCATTGCCTGCTTCCAGCGCGGCTTGCGGCTCGCCACCCACGCTGTCCGACGGCTCCGTCATCAAGCCTTCGCTGGCCCGCACCCGCGAGCCTTCGCTGCGCAAATGGTCGATGGCAATGTTGCCGGCGCATCGCAGCAGATAGGTGCTGAGCTCCTCGACCTGCACCAGCGGCCGTCGCCAGAATCGCAGGAACAAGTCCTGCACCAGGTCCGCCGCCGTCGCCCGGCAACCGACGCGCCGGTTCACCAGTGCTTCCATTTGCGAACGTTGCGAGAGGAACACCTGAAGAAAATGTGCACGGTCGCCGCGCGGCTCATCGCGCTCGGGATCACCGGGTCCGGCTGGGCGGTTGATCATCGATTCAATACTGCGCAAACGCGGCAAGCGGGCTGACCAGCAGGCTACCCCCGGCCAGCGCCAAGGCCAGGCGCGGTCGATATGGCATCAGCATAACCAGCAACAAGGCACTGAGCATCAGCACCGCAAACCATTCGACCAGACCCAGCGCCCAGCCCGTGGTCGATACCGCCGCCCACAGCGAAACGGCCAGCAGCAACCATCCCGCGAGCTTCATCCGTCGACGCATGACCAGCGTCGGCTTGCGCCCCAGCAACTCGGCGTGGTGACGATCCATGGACAAACACAGCGCGGTGAAACCGCCGTAACACAGCAAGCAGGCCAGCAACATTCAGTTCGCCTCTTGCTCAAGGGTGATCGATTGGGCGCGTTGCCGGACGACTTCGGTCTTTCCGGCGCACTGCATTTTCCAGGCAGCCCAAGCGAGAAACACGCCGCTGCCCAGGCACGCGAGGTCGAAACCGGCCATGGCCCAATCGCCCTGCACCAGCGTGACGCCGAGGTGATAAGGCGTGGTCAGCGCGTTGAGCAACGGCACCGCGCCAAACAGCAACGCGGCCAGCGCCAATTGTTCCACCCACGCCGCGCGACCTCGGCGGACCATGGCATGCAGCAGGCTAATCCCCCAGATGATGAAGAAGCTGTTGACCTCCCAACCTGCCCGCTCGGCCATGCCGAGCGGCAACAAACGGTTGGCCCAGAAGAACGCCGCCACCGCCACGACCAGGCCTGACATGCTGGCAATATTCAGCACTTCCACCAGCCGCAATTCGAAGGGCATCACGCCGCTCTTTGCATGTTTGAGTTGACGCTTGCCGAGCCAGATCACCAGCCCGGTGCCGATCATCGCCGTACTCGCCAGCCCGCAGATAAAGTACAACCAGCGCAATAACGGGCCGGCGAAATGGCCCATGTGCAAACCGTAGAAACTCCCGGCAATGGCCATTGGCAACGGTTGAGCCGGAGTCGCGGCGAGCAGCTGCCCGGTCACGCCGTTGAAGGTCACGGCGCTGCCGAAATCATGAACCACGCGATCCGCACCGCTGCGAGCCAACACCACCGAGGCGTTCGCATCGCCCGGATTGTTCACCGTCAAGCGCCCGACCTCTCCACCCGACCACTGCTCGCGGGCCTTTTCCAACAGCGGCGCCAAGGGCAGCAACGGTGTCGGTTGACCAGCGGCTTTCGCCGTATTGGCGGCTGGAAACACGTCGCTGAAGAACGCCTGCACGTCACCTTTGTACGCCGCCAGGATGCTCGCCGGCATCACCATGCTCATGAAAATCACCAGGCTGCTGTAGGTGATCATCAGGTGAAACGGCAACACCAGCACACCCACCGCGTTATGCCCATCGAGCCAGGAACGCTGGCCCTTGCGCGGGCGGAAGGTGAAGAAGTCCTTGAAGATTTTCTTGTGGGTGATGATCCCGCTGATCAGCGCGACGAACATCACCATGGCCGCGATGGTCGACAGCCAACGCCCCCACGGATAGGGCATTTGCAACTGGAAGTGGAAACGGTAGAAGAACTCGCCGCCCTGGGTGTCCCGGGCCTGGACTTCATTGCCGGTTTGCGGATCGAGCAGTTTTGCCGTGAGTTGCCCGCGTTCACCGGGCTTGGACGGCGCCTGTTGCCAGCGCACTGAAAGCGCGGGTTCACGGGCATCGGGCAGCTCGATGAGCCAGCGCGAAGCGCCGGAGGCGTGCTGCTGAAGATACGCCTGGGCCAGCGTCAGACTGGCTTCGGAGGACACCGAACGCGCGGGGATTTCCGGCTGCATCCAGTGACTGGTCTCGTCCTTGAAGTAAGCAAGCGTGCCGGTCAGGAAAATCGCAAACAGCAACCAACCGAAGGTCAAACCGGCCCAGGTGTGCAACCACGCCATGGCCTGGCGAAAGCCCTCTTTCATGACTGCTCCATCCAGTACGCCAGCCCGGCCAGCGCCGCCAAAAACAGACTCGACAAAATCAACCCGAACCAGGCCCGCCATGCCGTTCGACAGGCAAAGCACCAGATCACCGCCAGCAAATAGATCACGAACGAACTGGTCATCCCGGTCACTACCGCCTCGGCTCGGGCCATTGGCACCCACAACGTCAGGCAGACACTCGCCAGCGCCGTGACCCAATAACCACCGAACACAGCGGCAAGCACTCGCGAAGTGACCGCCAGTCGATAGGAAACGGGGAGCGTGGGGCTTTTGGCTTTCATGAACGACCTGGAAAACGGGTGGGCCCGCGTGCGGGGCCAGCAAAGCGCAATATTAATGATAAATATTCTCATACGCAAAACTGTCGAATGAGATTGGCTTGCCAAGACAATCGCCGCTAACCGCTTTCCCTCAAGTTTTCCCTTCGCCACAAAGCAAAACGGGCCTGCATTCGCAGGCCCGTTTTTGGTGGGAAGGTTAAGAGTTAGACCAGCTGTCAGCCGTTGAGCGCAGCCTGTTCGTTTTCCAGAAATTCCTCTTCCAGCAGCGTATCGGCATGGGCGCCACTTTCGATGGGCACCACATTGGCTCGTTTGCCGCGTAATTTGCCGAACATATGCTCCAGCGCATGTTCAAGTTTGGTGGCCGCACCGTCGATCGCCAGTTCCAGGCTATCGGCTTTATGGGTCACGGAAATCGGTTGGTGGCCTTTTGGCCGCGCTTCCAGTTGGCAGCGCAAATCGTGTGGTCCGGGCTTGTCGCCGTTCTCGTCCCGCAGGTGAACCTCGACGCGTGTCAGGTCCTCTTCGTATCGTTCGAGCGTGCTCTCAATGGTAGTACGTACCCACTCCTCCAGTCGGATGCTGCTTTGAATATGGTTATCGCTATTGACTTGGATTTGCATAGTTCATCCCTTATTTCAGCTAGCTCGCGAGAGGCCGGTCAGCTAAGCCCTTGGGCGTCATCACCGTGACCTCTTACTTACACAATCGGTCTGTACGCTGAACAATTCAACCCCTAAAAAAAGATAAATTTGTAATCGCAAAAAAACCGGACAACCGGCAAAAGCGCTGTTAAGGTCGGGAGTTGAGTCGACCTGCTCTTACGTAATAATTGCTCACATTTACCGCTCCCCCAGCGGGTGCAAGCCACGAAAAATCCCCGCCTCTTCCACCAGCCAGTCATGCACCGCACGCACGCCCGGATGGCTCAGCGCACCCGGCGCATAAAGCACCATGTAGCGCTTGTGATTGGGCACGGTCAGGCCAAACGGCACGATCAGCGCACCGCGTTCCAGCTCATCGTTCAACAGCGTGCGACGGGCGATGGCAACGCCCATCCCGGCGATAGCCGCTTCGATGGTCAGGTGATTGCGATTGAACGTGTGCCCGCGCCGCACATCCGCGCCTTCGAAGCCGATCGCATTGAGATAGAACTCCCATTCCGCATATTCGTAACTGCCACGCCAGGCGGTGATGTCGTGCAGCAGCGGGAAATGCATCAAGTCAGCCGGGCCGTGCAACGGTGGACGCCCGCGCAACAGGCTCGGCGCACACACCGGAAAAATCTGCTCATCGAGCAAGGCTGTGGATAGCAATCCAGGGTAGCTGCCATCGTTCAAGTCGATGGCCAGATCGAAGTCGCCCTCATGCAACGGCACGCTGCTGTCCTCGGCCACCAGACGCAACTGGATGTCCGGAAAGCGCTGCTGCAACCGCGGCAAACGCGGGGTCAGCCATTTGCTGAGGAACGACGGAATCGAACGCACCCGCAGGGTCCCGCTGATCATGCCGGCGTCCAATCGACGCAACTCTGCATCAATGCTGCCGTAGGCCTCGTTGACCGTGATGGCCAGTCGTTGCCCTTCAGCACTCAGCTCCACTCCGCGCGCACGCCGATGAAACAGGCGAAAACCCAGGCGCTCTTCCAGTTGGCGGATCTGCTGACTGACCGCCCCCGGCGTGATGTGCAGTTCTTCGGCGCAGCGGGTGAACGACAAGTGCCGCGCGGCACAGGAAAACACCTGCAGCCACACGTAGGTCTGGGCGTGCAATTGACGGCTCATCGTTTAGTCCTGCTAAAGGCTGTCTTAGGAAGTTTCGTTGGTCACGTAGGACCGAGGGAGGCAGTATCGCTGAAAGTGCGCTCGTCCTACAAAAATGGCAGCGATTCATCTTCCATTTCAGGAATAGGCTTTAGCATGGCTATCAGTGTTTTCGATCTCTTCAAAGTCGGCATCGGCCCGTCCAGCTCCCATACCGTTGGTCCGATGCGCGCGGCGGCGACCTTCGCCCAAGCGTTGATCGATCAGGCTTTGCTGAACGATGTGCGCCGCATGGAGATCCGCCTCTACGGCTCCCTGTCGGCAACCGGCGTCGGCCACGCCACTGACCGCGCCTGCGTCATGGGCTTGATGGGAGAGTGGCCGGATCGTATCGACCCCACCACAATCGACAGCCGCATCCACACCCTGCGCGAAACCGCTGAGCTTTCTCTCGCGGGCCAGGTGACGATTGCCTTCGACTGGAAACGCGATCTCCTGCTGCTCGACGAGAGTCTTCCCTACCACCCGAACGCCATGTCTCTCACAGCCTTCGGCGAAACCGGCGAGCTGTTTGAGCAAACGTACTACTCGGTAGGCGGCGGTTTCATCATCGAAGCGGCCGAAGCCGAATCCGGTGTTGCACCCGACAGCGACGTGGTATTGCCGTACGATTTCTCCAGCGCTGTCGAATTGCTCCAGCTCTGTAACCAGCACGGTCTGCGGATTTCCGAGTTGATGATGGCCAACGAGCGGGCCTGGCGCAGTGACGCCGAAATCCGTCAGGGCTTGCTGCATATCTGGTCGGTGATGCGCGAGTGCGTCGAACAAGGCTTGCAACACGAGGGCATCCTGCCCGGTGGTCTGAATGTGCCGCGTCGCGCAGCGAAATTGCACCGCAGCCTGCTGGAAATCGGCAAGCCGAATGTCATCACCTCGACCCTCTCGGCCATGGAATGGGTCAACCTGTTCGCCCTCGCCGTGAACGAGGAGAATGCCGCCGGCGGGCGCATGGTCACCGCCCCGACCAACGGCGCGGCGGGGATCATTCCGGCGGTCCTGCACTACTACATGAAATTCAACCCGGACGCGTCGGACGACGACGTTGTGGCGTTCTTCCTTGGTGCGGCGGCGGTCGGCATTCTGTGCAAGAAAAACGCTTCGATCTCCGGCGCCGAAGTCGGCTGTCAGGGCGAAGTCGGCTCGGCCTGCGCCATGGCAGCCGCTGGTCTGGCAGAGGTGTTGGGCGCCACACCGGAGCAATTGGAAAACGCCGCGGAAATCGGCCTCGAACACAACCTGGGCCTGACCTGCGATCCGGTGGGCGGACTGGTGCAAGTGCCATGCATCGAGCGCAATGCGATTGCGGCGGTGAAGGCGATCAACGCCACGCAAATGGCCCTGCGCGGCGACGGCAAACACTTCATTTCCCTGGACCGGGTGATCCGCACCATGCGTGACACAGGCGCCGACATGCACGACAAATACAAAGAAACCTCACGGGGCGGCTTGGCGGTTAACTGGGTGGAATGCTGATCGCTTTGGAGGCACGTCAGGTTTTATTGCCCTGAAACGGGCAGGCAAAAAGAAGGCGGGCCATGGTGCCCGCCTTCTTTTTGCCTGTGATCATTGTCCGACAATTTAGTCGGCATGCCCCTTGCTACATCCCTGTTGGAACAATGATGGCGATATGGCCGTGAAATGGCCGGTGGTCCGGCGTTGCGAACCAACCCGATCACGGCCGGTCAACAACTGCACGTTCAATCAGGCGGTGACGCATCATGGACAACCCCTTTCAGCTCATTACCGATACCTTTGCAGCGGATTATCAAATCAACCTGAGCATTCAGGGCCTGGACGGCAGCATCATGTTGACCCTGTCCAACAGTGGCCGCGTAGTCGCAAAGCGCATGATTAGCGCCGAACAACGCAACGACCCTGAGCGCCTCAAACGACTGGTGCAGAGCATTCAGTTCGGCATTGCCATCGAACAGGGCCACAGCGCGGTGGCCATCCTCGAATCCATGACCGATGGCGGCACGCGCAGCCTGCCACCACCAAAAGCCAAAGGGCGCCCCCGCCCTGCGATGGGGCTTTAAATCTCGCCCTTCTCCACTTCCGGATGTTCACTGGAACCCGCGCCGATCTTACGGTGCGGGTTTTCAATCTTCACTGACGGAAATTGCGACGAAGCGTAACGCACCACCAGGATCGCAAACGCCAACAGCAGAATCCCGCCGCACAGGTAGATGATCCCCAGGTCGGGCGGATTGTGGTGGGAGACATTGGAAATCAGAAGGCGCGTCAGTGCGGTGATCGCCACGTAGATCAGGAAGCGCACCGGCATGTGGTTGGTCTTGAAGTAAATCCCGACCATCGCCCCCAGTTCCAGATAGATGAACAGTAGCAAGATGTCATCGATCTTGATGTGCCCCTGTTCGAGCATCCCCAGAAACTCCATCACCGCCGCCCACGCGGTCACGGCACCGATGGCGAACAGCGCCAGGTAGTGAAAGGTCTCGACGAACAGGTTGCCCAGGGACTCGGCCAGTTCATGCACGTTCTGCCGCAGCTTTTCGGCCCAGTTGATTTTCACGATGATGCTTCCTTAGGTCGGCTCGACCGGATAATGCGGGTTGGACGTGACGGTTTTCTGCATGCAGAAAAAAGGCCACCCCATGATGGCGAGCCGCTGTAAATTACGCTCCGTGGCGTTTGGTCGCACCTGTCGTGGCCTCGGCCTGACAAACCCTGAATTCGGACTACATTAAAAAGCCACTACCCAAAGCAAAGGGATTCGCTTATCCTTTTCGCTGTATATAGATACAGTAGTCGAAACCGACAACCAATGTGAAGGCATGTGAGGTGGTGAATGGCCGTCGAAGTGGTATACCGCAGCAGCCGAGATCTGGAGCGCTTGTTCATGGATAAAGCCGAAGCTGACCGTCATGACAAAATGCTCGAACTGGCCGAGCTGCTGGCTGAAGTGTTGCAAAAAGCCGTTCCGTCCCTGACCGAGCAGCAAGTGGAAGAAGCCGGGATCTACATGGCGAAGAACCGCGATGTGTTTGCCAAGGCCTTCAAGAGTCAGCCGGACGCCCTGTCCGAGTTGCTGACCGCGCCGGCTGAAGTTGCGCAAACGGTAGAAGCAGCAGAAGCCGAAGATCCAACGCCACCAGCCAAACAGGCCAAGGCACCGAAAGCTGCAAAATGACATCCGAATTGAATAGGCCCTGAGTCGAATGGCTCAGGGCCTTTTTCATTTTCAGAATAAAAAATCTCGCAGCCTTCGGCAGCTCCTACAGGGGATTTGCGTACATCCTGTAGGAGCTGCCGAAGGCTGCGATCTTTTGATCCATCTATCGATACAACACCTTCTCCGCCAATTCATCGGCCACACGCGCCGGTGAACGCTTTTCCGCCTGCGCGTGGGCGAAGACTTCAGTGAGTCGAGAACTGATCTTCGACAGATGCGCGGTAATGGTCGGCAGCTCTTCGCCACGATGCTTGAGCGAAACGTAGATCAGCCCGCCGGCATTGATCACGTAATCCGGCGCATACAGGATGCCCCGTCGCTCCAGTTGATCGGCCACATCCAGATGGGTCAGCTGATTGTTCGCCGACCCCGCCACCGCCGAGCAGCGCAATTGCGTCACGCTATGGCTATTGAGCACGCCGCCCAGTCCGCAGGGCGCCAGAATGTCGCAAGGGGTGCTGAGCAATGCATCGTTGGCAATCGGATGAGCGCCGAGTTGCTCCATGGCCAGTTGCACCTTGCCGTGGTCGATGTCACTAACCAATAGCTCGGCGCCAGCGGCGTGCAGTTGTTCTGCCAGCGCAAATCCAACATTACCCAAACCCTGGATGGCCACGCGCAGGCCTTCGAGATTATCGCTGCCCAGGCGAGCCATGGCCGTTGCACGAATACCGGTGAACACGCCCATCGCTGCGTGCGGCGCGGGGTCGCCCGCCGATGTTGTGCTGGTGACGTGTTGGGTCTGCTGGGCGATGCAATCCATGTCCGCCACCGACGTGCCGCTGTCGATGGCGGTGATGTAGCGGCCGTCGAGCTGATTGATGCAGCGCCCGAAGGCCTCGAACAGCGCGGCACGGTTTGCCACATGGATCGGGCGGATAATCACCGCCACCCCACCGCCCTGGGCCAGACCGGCCAGCGCGGCCTTGTAGCTCATGCCCTGGGCCAGGCGCACCGCATCCTCGACCGCAGACTCGTCGCTGGGATAGGCAAGGTAACGACAACCACCCAAGGCAGGCCCCAGGCGACTGTTATGAATGGCAATCACCGCCTTCAACCCGGTGACCGGGTCAACGCTCAGATGCAGCGATTCAAGGCGAGTGCTTTGCATGAGAGCGAACATCGTAAGGCTCCCGAATCACTTCTTGTAGTCGCCAGTATAGGCTTGCGCTCAAAAATTGCAGAAGCGCACCGGAATAAGCGACGCGGCCATTCAGGCATTCGGAAATAACCCGAAGCTACCCGTTGCGGCACTGGACGAATGTCGCAGACGAGGCTAAAACGAGGCATTGCCCGGAGATTTCGATGACCCCGCGCCAATCGTTTTTCGCCTGCCTGCAACGTTCACCGCCCGCGCTGTTCGAGGCGGCGCTATGGATTTCGGCCGAACATGACAGAGAGGTGAACTTCGAGGATCTACTGGCAAACTTCAAGACACTGCAACAGCGAATCAGTGGCAGCCTGCCGATGTTGCCGGTCAGCGAACTGGCGCAACCGTTGCTACGGCGCATGAATGACCTGGGATTTGCTCAGGACGATTCCTCGCCCTTGCGTCCGCAAGCGGCGCTGCTCAGCAAGGTGCTGGAACGCCGACGTGGGCAACCACTGGCTCTGGGACTGATTGCGTTGGAACTGGCCAGAGTTTTGGAGATCCCCTTGGTCGGGGTCAATTTCCCGGGGCATTTTCTGCTGCGCGTGCCGGGCGCCGATCACCTGCTTGATCCGTGCGGCGGCCGTCGCCTGTACCCCAACGATTGCCGGGAACTGCTGCATCGCCAATACGGCCCTAACCTGAAGCTCAGCGCCGAACACCTGGTCACCGCCGAGCCCGTGCAAATGCTGCAACGCCTGTCGCGCAATCTGCGCCAGTTGCACCTTTCCAACGAAGATTACATCGGTGCGCTGGTGGACGCCGAACGCGTGCTGGAACTGGGCAACGGCACCGCCGCCGACTACCTGGCCCGGGCCAGCCTCTACCAACGGCTGGACTGCCCCAATGCCGAGCGTTTCGACCTGGAGCATGCTCTGCTGCTCAGTGATGATCCGATCCAGCGGATTCGGTTGACGGAACGACTCGGGCATTTGCCGCCCAATTCCATCGTCCATTAAACACAGAACCCTTGTGGGAGCGGGCTTGCTCGCGAAAGCGGTGTGTCAGGCACCATTATTGGTGATTGTCAGACCGCATTCGCGAGCAAGCCCGCTCCCACATTAGTTCAGCGCATGTCTTCAAGGAGTGTCTGGCTGATTCGCCGGATGCGCCTTGATGAACGCCGGATGCGCAATCGCCAACTCCGCCACTCGACGAATCCGTGGATACGCCTCAAGGGAAATGTTGAAGCGCTCGGCGGCGTACAACTGCGGAATCAGATACACATCCGCCATCCCCGGTTGCGCGCCAAAGCAATAACCCTCATCGCCGATCAACTGCTCCACAGCCGCCAACCCCTGGCTGATCCAGTGGCCGATCCACTCGACCACCTGCGTTTCGTCATGCCCCACCTGCCGCAGCCGGTTGAGTACGCTGACGTTGTGCAACGGATGCACATCGCAACCGATCAACGCCGCCACGCCGCGCTCATGGGCGCGGGCAGCGAAGTCTTTGGACAGCAGCGGCACCTGTGGATAACGCTCCTCCAGGTACTCAATGATTGCCGGTGACTGGACCAGCAACTCACCGTCATCGGTGCGCAAGGCCGGCACGCGACCTTGCGGGTTGATGGCCAGATACGGCGGCTGGCGGTGCTCGCCACCGGGCGGTGCGATCAGGTTGATCGGCAGCGCCTGGTAGTCCAGCCCCTTGAGTGCCAACGCGATGCGCACCCGGTAAGACGAAGTGGAACGGTAGTAGGTATAGAGCTCCATTACCCGTTCCCCTTAGCGCGCCGGCAGCACTTTGCCGCGGCATTCGCCGAAACCGATGGAGGCGAAACCTTCGCGACTGCAACGACCACGCAGAATGATTTCATCGCCGTCCTCAAGGAACTTGCGCACTTCGCCCGAGGCCAGCTCGATCGGCTTTTTACCACCCTCGGTGATTTCCAGCAGGCTGCCAAACTGACCGTTTTCCGGTCCCGACAAAGTCCCCGAACCGAACAGGTCACCGGCCTGCAACTGGCAGCCGTTGACGCTGTGGTGCGCGACCATTTGCGCCACGGTCCAGTACATGTGTTTTGAATTGCTCAGGGTCAGGCGATGGGCCGGCAGGTTCTGTCCGCGCATGGCTTCGGTGAGCAGCAGCACTTCCAGTTCGATGTCGAAGCCGCCAGCGGCCTGATCGCGTTTGTCGAACAGATACGGCAGTGGCTGCGGATCGCCTTCAGGGCGTGCAGGCTGGGCACGACGGAACGGTTCCAGCGCTTCGGCCGTGACAACCCATGGCGAAATGCTGGTGATGAAACTCTTCGACAGGAACGGCCCCAGCGGCTGGTATTCCCAGGCCTGGATGTCCCGCGCCGACCAGTCATTGAGCAGGCAGAAACCGGCGATGTGATCAGCGGCGTCACCGATGGCGATGGAGTCGCCCATGTCGTTGCCCTGACCGATCCAGATGCCCAGTTCCAGTTCGTAATCCAGGCGCGCGCATGGACCAAAGGTCGGCTCGGTCTGACCGGCCGGCAGCGTCTGGCCTTTCGGACGACGCACGTCGGTGCCGGACGGGCGAATGGTCGAAGCGCGACCGTGATAACCAATTGGCACGTACTTGTAGTTCGGTAGCAACGGGTTGTCCGGGCGGAACAATTTGCCGACGTTTTGCGCGTGCTCGATGCCGACGTAGAAGTCGGTGTAATCGTTGATTTTCGCCGGCAGGTGCATCTCGCAATCTGCCGCCAGCGGCAACAGTTTTGCGCCCTGGGCTTCGATCTTGCCGTGCAGGGTGCTGCCTTCGGCGAACAGTTCCAGCAGGCGTTCGCGCAGTGCCAAGCGCGCCTCACGGCCCAGTTCGAAGAACGCATTGAGCTGACCGCCACGAGTGGCTTCGAGCGCTACCTTCGCCGCACCGTCGAACAGGCCGGCATCGAGCGCAGCCTGCAGATCGAAAATATGTTCGCCGATGGCCACGCCGCTGCGTGGCGCCGAACCCTTCACGCTGAACACGCCCAGCGGCAGGTTTTGCAGCGGGAAATCCGCATGGCCGTTGGCGGAAGCGACCCAGCTGCGAGTGATTGAAGTCTGCGTCATGGGTTATCTCCGGGTCGGGTCGAAAGTGGCGGGCAGCGTGGCCCAGCAAGCATCGTAAGTGGTTTGCAGTTGCGGGCAATCAAGGGCGAAACGGCTCGGACGCAGCACTTGGCTGGTCTCGAACATGAAGGCCATGGTGTTGTCGATTTTCGTCGGCTTGAGGTCAGCGTTGATCGCTTTGGTGCAGGTTTCACCATCCGGGCCGTGGGCGCTCATGCAGCTGTGCAACGACGCACCACCCGGCACGAAACCTTCGGCCTTGGCGTCGTATTCGCCCTGGATCAGGCCCATGAATTCGTTCATCAGGTTGCGGTGGAACCATGGTGGACGGAAGGTGTTCTCGGCCACCATCCAGCGTGGCGGGAAGATCACGAAGTCGAGGTTGGCCAGACCGTGAACACTGGTCGGCGAGGTCAGCACGGTGAAGATCGACGGGTCCGGGTGATCGAAGCTGACGGTGCCGATGGTGTTGAAGCGGCGCAGGTCATATTTGTACGGCACATTGTTGCCGTGCCAGGCGACCACGTTCAGCGGCGAATGATCGAGTTCGCAACCCCACAACTGGCCGAGGAATTTTTGCACCAACGTAGTGGGTTGTTGAAGGTTTTCGTAAGAAGCGACCGGGGTCAGGAAGTCCCGTGGATTGGCCAGGCCGTTGCTGCCGATCGGCCCCAGATCCGGCAGGCGCAGCGGCGCGCCATGGTTCTCGGCGATGTAGCCGCGGGCCTGTGGATCGAGTAGCTCGACGCGGAATTTCAAACCCCGTGGCAGTACGGCAATTTCCAGCGGCGCCACTTCCAGTACACCGAGTTCTGTAGCGATGCGCAGGCGGCCCAGTTGCGGCACCAGCAGCATTTCGCCGTCGGCATTGAAGAACACCCGCTCCATTGAGCGGTTGGCGAGATAGTTGTAGATGCTGATACCGGCCGGTTTATCGGCGCCGGAATTGGCCGCCATGCTCACCAGGCCATCGAGGAAATCGGTCGGTTCGGCGGGAATCTCCAGGGCATTCCAGCGCAGGCGATTGGGGGTTACTTCACCCAATGGTCCGCCTGCCAGTTGCCGATCGAGTTTGACGAACGCCGGATGATTGGCCGACGGCTGGATGCGATACATCCACGTCCGTCGCGCTTCGCTGCGGGCCATGGTGAATGCGGTGCCGGAGAATAGTTCGGTGTAGAGGCCGTAAGGGGCTTTTTGCGGCGCGTTCTGGCCGACCGGGAGTGCGCCGGGCAACGCTTCGCTGCTGAATTCGTTGCCGAAGCCTGACTGATAAGCCAGCGCTGGCGTCGTTGAATCGAGGTTCATGGAGCCTCCTGAACAGGGAGTCGGCGGTGGCCGATCGCTCTGTTGCAGAGCTTGTGGCACGCCGGGGTTATTTTTATCGTAATTCGATTACGCATAACGTAATTTGATTGGTATTGACCGTCAAGCTATAAAGACGCCCATTCATCCCCGGATCCCAGCGCCACCATGGAAAAGCCCACCAGCGACAGCAACGGTAAACAGAAAGTCCGCTCCGCCGAGGTGGGTACCGACATCCTCAAGGCGTTGGCCGAGTTGTCGCCCTCGACGTCACTCTCGCGCCTGGCTGAACACGTTCAGATGCCGGCGAGCAAGGTTCACCGCTATTTGCAGGCCCTGATCGCCAGTGGTTTTGCCGAACAGAACGCCGCGACCAACCATTACGGCCTCGGCCGTGAAGCCTTGCGCGTGGGCTTGGCAGCACTCAACAGTATGGACGTGATGAAAGTCGCCGCCCTGCCCTTGGCCGAGTTACGCGACGACTTGAACGAAACCTGCTTTCTGGCGGTGTGGGGTAATCAGGGCGCGACGGTGGTGCGCATCGAACCGGCGGTGCGTGCGGTGACGGTGGTCACACAATTGGGCTCGGTGTTGCCGCTGCTCAGTTCCTCGACGGGACTGGTGTTTGGCGCCTATTTGCCAAAGCGCGAGACCGTGGACCTGCGTGAACAGGAATTGCAGGGCCACGCAACTCACGCACTGGCAGACGATCAGGCCTACGCCGAAATGTGCGAGCAGATCCGCGCACGCGGCCTGCACCATGTGCATGGCTTGCTGATGCCAGGCGTGGATGCCTTGTCGGCACCGGTATTGAACGCAATGGGCAATGTCGTGGCGGTGGTGACCGTGGTCGGCCCGACATCGCTGTTCCATGCCGATGAAAATGGCCCGGCGGCGCAGCGATTGCTGGCGGCGACGCGGGCCGTAAGCTGGCGGATGGGGTATGAGCCTGCCGCAACGCATTGAAAGCGGGCGGACCATTAACTTATTCCAGCGGCTTCTACCCGCCGGGATAAGTTAATAACAACTACTTTTCAATGTTTATTGCACGCACAAACTTAATTCCAGAAAGACGACCTCACACAGAAACCGTCGATTTCGATGCGCGCTTTTCATCCCGATAGGACCGAACGATAAATCGGCCACTATTATTTACATCGATCACGTCCACACTAGCAACTCGATAAGCAGGATCAAAAGTCCATTGCTTGAAAAACACCCCTGCAAAATCCTCTTTGAAATCCGGCAGTTCGTTCGCTTGTACTTTTTCCATTATCGCCCAACTCAGGCTTTCGGAGTAATCGACCACCTGTTTACCCTGTTCATTGACCACTACCGACGTGAGATAAGTTTTATCCACATCAATTGCGTGGCCCATCCCCTCGAATATTTCCGCAAGCTTTTCACTAACTTCCTTCAGCAAATCATTACTCATCCGTAGCATCCTTTCTAATAAGTGGGATCGGTCCGGCGTCTAATAAAACCTAGACCGACGAAAAACTTATAAACACCCCTCCACCTGAAGTACACCACAGACTTGTATTCATTCATGAATCGAGAAATCAAAAGCAACTAAATAATCAACCCAAGTTCTTTTGCCCGCGCCACCGCCTGGGTCCTGCGCTCTACACCTAACTTCCCATTTATACGTCGCGCATGGGTTTTTACGGTATGTAGCGATATGAACAACAGGTCAGCAATCTGTTGATTGGAGTTGCCCTTGGCGATCTGGCTTAGCACCTCCAACTCACGTCCGCTCAATGGATTGCTGTCCAGAGCCGCCGCAGGCTCTTCATCATTCACTCCCAGGCGACTGAGCAACGTCGGCTGACGCAAGCGCAATTCGTTCAAGGCCTGTTGCAATTGGCAACGCCTTACCAAGGCGAGACCAGCCTGCAAAGCCGACCTCGCCACGTCAGGCTCACCAGTCAGGTCCGCCACTTCGCAGATGACCAGTTGCAGTTCCGCTTCCAACGCCAGCAGCCCATGCTGTTGCGCTTGATCGAGCAACAGCTTGAGCCGCTCCAAGGGCTGCTTCGTCAGTTGCAGATGGGTTTCGGCGAGCACCAGCAAGTACTCGATCCGCACGATCAGCCCCACGGTAGCGGGAGGTGCCTGTCGAGCGTGAGGCCCGCGGTAATGGCGCAATACGCGAGTCAGAGCTTCATGGGCCAGGTGTTGCCGGCCTTGCTGCAGCCAGAAATGACTGCTGATTTGCAGCAACACTCCGCGATACACCGTGTCGGGAATCTGCCGCTGCTGCATCAACCGCTCGGCATCGCGCAAGCGATCAAACGCATGGGCGTAATCGCGTTGATTGGCCGCCACCTGGGCCTGCCCGAGAAAGCCATACAACGCACGTTTGTCGTGACTGAGCAGGCAGTCCTGAAGACCGATGTGGAAGAATTCACCGGCCACTTCGTCTTGCCCCTGACACAGCGCCAAGCGCCCGCGCCGCAAGGCAATCCGCCCCAGCAGCGGCGTCGGACGATCCGCCTGTCGAGACAACAACTCATGAACATCGGCCAACAGGCTTTCGGCACGCCGGGGAGCGCCGCGTTGCTCCAGTAATTGCGCGTGATCCAGTTCGAGCAAGCCTTCGAACAGCAACGAACCTTGCGCACGCGCCAGGCACAGTGCGTCACGGTTGAGCGCCTGCGCGACATCGAGCTCGGCATTGAGCAGCGCCTGTTGGGTCAACCCGGACAGGCACAACAAGCGCGCTGGCCAGGCGTCCGCGTCCAGCTCGGCCAGTGCCTCGACAAAGTGCCCGCGCGCCGCCGCCATGCGCCCCTGTAAATGCAGCAGCCAGCCTTGCTGCGCCTGCCAACGCGCCAGCAGTTGCCGCTGTAAAGATGCCGTCGGCTGCGGCGCGAACCGCGTCATTTGCTCGATGCACTCCGCCGCCTGATCGAAGCGCCCGGCAAACAATAACGCCGCCGTGATGAGCCCGACCAATTGCGGCGACCCGAGGGTCAACTCCTGGCCCTGGCGCTCGTGCAGGTTCAACAGCAGGCGCACATTCTCGCGTCGGAACAGATGCTCAAAACTGAAGTGCTGCAACAAACTCACCGCGGCTTCGAACTCTTCGGCCAGCAGCGCCTGTTCGAATGCTCCCTGCCAGTCTTCCTCGGCGCAGAACCATTGGCACGCGCGGCGATGCCAGGAACGACCGGCCGAACCCTGTTCGTCACGCATCGCACGGGCCAGGGGAACGTAGACGCGCAGCCAGTCGACAGAGTCTTCCCACGGCTCGATGAAACAGCCCATGTCCTGCAAAGTCTGCAACCCTTTTGCGCCTTCACCGGCGCCGAACAGATGCTCGCACAGGCGGGCATTGAATCGCGGCAAATGGGCGAGCACCTGCCAGGTTTCCACCAGCTCGGGGGGCAAGGTGTTGAACAGTTCATGCTGCAAGTAATCGAGCAGCGTCGCCGAGCGTTCCAGCTTGTCCTGACCGGCAGCCCACTGGCAGCCGTCGAGCAAGGCAATGCGCACACCGGCGCACCAACCGCCGCTACGCTGAATCACTCGCCTGGCGATGCTTGTCACGCGCGACGGCTCGACATGGCCGAGCATCTGCTCGACGTCACGTTCGGTAAACGTCAAAGCATGCCCGTCGTACTCGTACAACTCGTCATCGAGCAACAGGCGGGGCCAGTTGCAGGAGGGTCGTCGACGCGAGCCCAGCCACCAATTCAACACCGGACTTCTGACAGCCAGTAAACGATCCAGTAAGCGGTCGAGCTCAGGATTGGCAACGCGGCAGTAGTCATCGATAAACAGCCAGGTCGGTGTCTGCAACCGGGCCAGGTAATCCAGTAAGGCAGGCTCGTCCTTTGTTCCGAGCCCCAGCACCTGCGCCAACCGCTGCAACAAATCGGCAGCACTCAACGGCTCGCCCGCCAGCGGCAGCCAATACACACGACAATGCGTCGGCGCACGCAACAGGCACTCGGTGAGCAGCGCACTCTTGCCGCTGCCGGGCGGTGCACAGAGCAATTTCACCCGCGCCGTCGAGGCCAGCAAAGGCTCGACCAGTCGCTCGCGGGGCTGATGATGGGAAGACAAGCGAGGCAGAAGTCCAGGACGGTCCAGACACGTCGTCATGGCAGTCATAGTGATGCGCCTTGTTATAGTTGTGGCGCCACCCTAGCCCCCTCCCGAGCGCTTGTTGAAGAAGTATTCAGCAGACTGATTTGCAGCCATAAAAAAGGTGACCACGAAGTCACCTTTTTGTGTAGGAGCCTGTAGGACGATTACCTCACACCCGTACTCCGCAGTGCCGCTGGCGTGTAGTCCCCGGCTTTTGCCGCGATGTTGAATTCGAAGCTGCGTTTCTCCTCGTTCTTCATCCCGAGGGCGATGTAGCGACCGGCAATCAGGTCATACAGCGCTTCGACGGTATAGGCCGGCACCTGATGATCGTAGTAGAACTGCGCATGCCCTTCGGCCACCCGCCAGAGTTGACCGCGACCGTCATAGTGATCGGCCAGCGCCACCTGCCAGGTGTCTTCGTCGATGTACATGTGGCGCTTGGCGTAAACGTGCCGCTCATTGGGCTTGACCGTGGCCACCACTTCCCAGACCCGGTGCAATTCATAGCGGGTCAGGTCCTGATTGATGTGACCGGCCTTGATCACATCGGTGTATTTCAGGTCAGGCGAGTCGAGTTTGTAGCTGTTGTACGGAATGTACATTTCCTTCTTGCCGATCAGCTTCCAGTCGTAGCGGTCCGGGGCGCCGGAAAACATGTCGAAGTTGTCGGTGGTGCGCAATCCATCGGACGAGGTGCCCACACCGTCATACGCCACTTGCGGTGCACGTCGCACGCGCCGCTGTCCGGCGTTGTAGATCCACGCCTTGCGCGGTTCCTGGACCTGATCGAGGGTTTCGTGAACCAGCAGCACGTTGCCCGCCAACCGCGCCGGCGCGGTCACTTCCTGTTTGAAATAGTTGAGCACGTTGTCATCGCTGCCCGGTTTCAAATCCCCCAGCAGCGACGGCACGGCCACTTCGTCCTTGAAGCGGATAACGGTGAAGTCACCGTTGGATTGTGGTGTTGCCTGGGTAATGGTGCGACGCAAATTGCCGCCGTGATAACGGGTGATGTGGTTCCAGATCACCTCGACGCCGTTCTTCGGAATCGGGAAGGCGTAATAGCGATTGCCGGTGAAATTGGCCAGGCCGTTACCATCGTTGGTCGGCGTTACGTTAAGCGCACTGCGCTTGGCCGCCTCATAAACTTCCGGCGGCAGCGCTGCCGTGCGATGACTTGGATAGACCGGAATCTTGTAGGTTTCGGGATAGCGCTTGAACATCGCGATCTGCCCGTCGGACAGCTTGTCCTTGTGCTTGTCGACCGTCGCCGCGGTGATGGTGAACAGCGGTTTTTCATTGGCGAACGGATCGGCGAGGAAACCCTTGCTGTCCACCGCGCCAGCGTTTTTCGGAATGCCGCCGGTCCACGGCGGAATCGAGCCATCTGCATTACCGGCCTTCTCGCCCCCCAGCGGCGTGAGCGTGGTGCCGAGCTTGTTCGCTTCTTCCGGAGACACCGCTGCCATCACATTGACGGCCAGCACGCTCAAGGCCAGGGCGGTGCCCAATTGCAGAATCATCTTGCGCATTGAATTCATCCTTTTCAGCCAGATCAGAAGTTCACGCCAAAGCTCAGCGCCACGAAGTCGCGGTCTTCGAGCACGTTGTAGTCACCACCGAAGAAATCGGTGTAACTGAGGCTTGCGGTGTAGGTGTTGCGGTAGTCCGCATCGACGCCGAGGCTGACGGCCTTGGCGCCCTCGTTGAACAACCCGTTGGGGCCGTAACCGGCGACGTCGTGGGACCACGACAGGTTGGGTTTGAAGTTGATCCCGGCGATCACGTTGTTGTAATCGAGGATCGCCCGGGCCCGATAACCCCACGAGGTCGAGGTCACGAAACCGTCGGTGTCACCACCGAAACCATACTGGCCGTACACCGAGTCGCGGCCGTAGCGCAGGTTGCTACGGGATTCCAGGCCACCGACATGCACCACCGCCGCTTCGCCCACCAGGGTCAGGCGATCTGCACCGGCAATCTGGTCGATGAAGTGCGTCAGGGTGCTCTGCACCTGCGTCACTTCCTTGCGCCGATAGCCTTTGTTGTCGGCGCCGGGTGAGGTGGCGATGGGCGATGCCGTGCCACCGGCGATAGGGTTGAGCATCGCCAGGGTCAGGTCGTTGGTGTTGACCTGCACCGGTAGATTCGGCCGATAGCTGATTTCGCCGGACCACGCCGTACCGGTGGACAACGTGGTGGCGAAACTCACGCCGTACAAGCGAATGTCTTCAGGGTATTCGAGGTAATACTGGCCGCGCCCGAGCATCACGCTTTGCGCCAGCCCCGAACCACTGCCAGGGGCAATGCCGTTGGCCGTGGTCACGATGCGCGGAATGGTCGCAAGCGTCGCAAGGCCGGCGGTTGTCGTGCCGACGTTCGGTGTGCGACTGTGGTAGTTCATGAAATACAGGCCGTACTCGGTGTCGTCACCGAGCCAGCGCAGCGCCGTGCCCCACTGCCCGGAATCGCGGGCATCACGGTCGCCGCCACGGGGAACGACCACGCCTTCCTTGGTCACCTCAAAACCTTGTCCAAACGCAGCGGCTACCGGCTGCAACGGGGCAATGGCCGGGCTGGCGACGGTGTAACCCTTGTCGCATCCGTCCGCCACCACGTCGACCCCGAAGAAGGTACCGCAGTTGTCGACGACGGTCTGGTCCCACTCCAGCTGATAGAAACCTTCCACCGTCAACTTGTCCGTCAGGCCTTGGGAAGCAAACAACATGTTGACCGGAATCAGCCCTTCCTTGATCTCGGCGCCCGGACGACGGAAAGCGGAAACGTCCACCGGGTTGATGCTGTTGATCGAGTTGCCGATGAAAGTACTTTCGCCCCAACTGACCACCTGTTTACCCGCACGCACAGTGCCCGGCAGATCGGCGATGGAATAGTTGTGATAGACGAACGCATCGAGGATTTGCCCACCTGACGACTTGGAACCCTCTTTGCGATTGTGATCACTGATCGGCTTGAACGGCCGGTCTTCGTCCTTGAGCTCAAAGTCGTACCAGTACTTGCCGCGCACGAACACACCGGTATCGCCGTACTTCAGTTCGAGGTCGTGGATACCTTTGAAAATCTTCGAAAAGGTTTCGCCTTTCTTGAAATTCTGCCGCCCGTCGTCGCCGGTCGACGCCTGCCCGCTACCACCGTTGACCGTGCCCACCAGGGCATCGTCCGCATCGCGCATGCCCCAACTCGCGCCGACCGACAGCGAAGAGTCGAACGTCCCTTCGATTTCCCCGATGTTGAATGAAACAGCCTGCGCCTGGGCACAACAGCCCAAGGCAACCGCAGCGGCCAGCGCCTGCGGTGTGAAGATGGCGCGCATTGTTGTTTTTGTCATGCGTCTTCCCCGGTGAGTGACAGAAGGCCTCACCCTACTGCCGCGAACCTGGGGCGATAAGCGCACCAAGGAGGTATTCGTGGTGTACCTCTAAAGGATGACTGGCCCTTTGGCATGGGCGATTGCACCGTGCATAGATTCTCTGGATGTGGCGGCATAAGTCGAAATCATGGGCTACGCTGGGGCACACACGACTGTTACGCAGGCGGTAACGGTGCATGTCCGGAAACGCTGTTTTTCCTTTGCCGGCAAAGACTTATTCTTGCCGGGCTTCCACGGAAAACAGCCGGAAAGCGCGAAGCGACTACAGGTGATCCAACCTTCGCCATTCGCAACAGATTTCAGGTGAGTTGAAGCGTTTCGACTCATCGCCCCGTGTACACCGACGTTGATTTGTAGCTCCTGGATCCAACGTCTTGCTTTGGCCGCTGCGTTTGCAGCGGCCTTTTTTTGGGCGATGTTTTTAGCTTCAGTCTGTTTCACTTGATGTTTAAAGCAAGTCCTACAAGACACTACCTGTAACTGCGTAAGAAATATCTTTTTGCGCTGAGGACAATATCGGCTTTATCCCCGCCTTAGCGCAACACCCTTCAAATTCTCACGCAAAAGATCACAAATCTCTCAGACCCATCTCTACCATTTTCGCGGTAACTTTAAATAGCACGAAAGCACAACAGCAAAGCTTAACTCTCAAACAGCGTGCAAATTCACAAGGATATGAATATGCAGAAGCTACCTGGACCACCACGTCCCAATTCATCAAGACCCGGTTACCTGGAAATTGATGGCTATATCGATATAAGAGACGTTGCGCCTGACAACATCATTATCCCACCTAAAGGATCAAGTCATCTTAGAAATGGTCCATTTGGAATTAATCGAGCAGAAAGCTTCGTTCAAAATCGGGCAACGATCGTACGGACAATCAACGAACTCGAACAAGCCTATCAAGTTAGGAGTAGCCAACTATCCCAAACCCTAGAGGCGGATCTGGCTGCGGTAAGATCAGAGGGCCCTAATGATCCAGTTGCGCCATTGCCGTCACTAGTCCGTGAACTAAGAGTGCTAAATACTCTTCACCAACGAAAAACCGCCGAACTCCATAGCAAAACTGCGATGGCGAATGCCTTTTATGGGGGAGATCCATTCAACTGGAATATTCACGATTTCATGTTGAAAGCCACAAAAAGGGAGTATTGGCCGGGACCGAACGGCATCGCCATGCAGGCCCTGAATCAATCACTCAGAGCCGCAATCGATGCCAGACTGCTGAATCAAACCTTGCAATCGCTCCAACAGCGAACCATCAGCCTTCAACACACCTTCAGTGTCATGCAAGCTGATGAACAGGCGCGATTGGCAACTGAACAGGCAGCACTACGTATTGCCGCTGAGCAGGCACGTATCAGGGCGGAAGCTGAAGCGCTGGTACATGCTCAAGAGCAGGCGCGATTAGCCGCATTGGCAGACGCCGAGCGAGTGGCCGCCGAACAAGCCCGGATTGCCGCGGAGGCCGCCGCTCAGTACTTCGCGGCTGAACAGGCTCGCCTCGAAGCCGAGGCAGAGGTTCAACGACAAGCTGAACAACTGCGCCTCGAAAATGAACGGCAAGCAGAAGAACAAGCGCTTCGTGAGGCAATGGAATCGTCGAATTCCGTTCAAGGCCCGTTTGCCATATCGGGCGCGGCGGCGGCAAGTGGTCCGGTGTTCACTTTGGCAACGGGGCGCCTCGCAACCAATACAGCCACGACTTTGGCCATCAGAACTTCCCTGCAAACCGGAGCAACCGCTGTGATGACCGCAGCGGCGACATCAGCGAGCGTGGTCCTTGTCGGATTCGCGGCACTGCTGTTTCCCTCGCCATTGGGTGACGGCGAAAGCCGTCAATTGAACGTCCCACTTCGGGATCTGGTGCCCGACGATATGCATGCCTGGTCCCTCTCGCTGGAGGAATACGAGCCCGATAATCTCCACGCTTTGAGCATTCCACTTTCGGATCTCACATTTGGTGAGTTCCATGATTTACATGCCATTGCTGAGGCCAATGGAGAAATCGAACTGCCAGTCGCCATCGGCTCCAAATCTGTGGGTAATACAACGGAATTCTTCGTCGCTGCCACCAATGGCATTTCGGTGTCGGGCAAAGTCCCTGTTCGGCTCGCCACATACGATCCAAACCTCAACCTTTACACCGCTTACAATCCAGACGCCCCGTCGATTGGCATGACATGGACGCCGATAGTCAGGCCCAGCAACGCGTCAACCTACTTCCCGGCAAGCGCGCCGAACACTGCCGTTTATGACGGCACTACCCTAACAGCCCTTGAAGGGAGGACTGATTCATTTCCGGAGCTGGACCTTTACAGCTTTGGTGGCTTCATTACTGTTTTTCCGGCGGAATCGGGAATTCCTCCGACCTTCACGATGTTCCGGGATCGGCGGGGTGAGCCCGGTGTTGCCAGCGGGTATGGGGAACCAATATCGGGCATTTGGTTGGGACCAGCCTCGCAAGGTGATGGTGCGGTGATCCCCAATCAAATTGCGGATAAACTCAGAGGACGAGACTTTCCGAATTTTAGAGCATTTAGAGAGGCACTCTGGAAAGCTGCTGCTAACGACCCTGAATTATCCAAACAATTTAGCGCTAACAACATCGAGGAGATGAAACACGGAAGGGCCCCTTTTTCACGTAAAAACGATAGAGTGGGTGGACAAGTAAAGTTTGAGATGCATCATGTGAATCACATTTCTAAAGGCGGTGAGGTCTACGACATCGACAACATTCGAGTTGTCACTCCAAAACGACACTCCGAGCTACACAAAGGAGGAAAATAACATGAGTAATTCCAACATCTCCAACTATACCGAAAGCGAATTTCTTGAATTCCTTACTACAATCTGCGAATCGAAGTTTGCGACTGAAAAAGAACAAATAGATGCAGTACTTTTATTTGAAGAGCTGACGGAGCACCCAGACGGGTCTGACTTAATTTACTACGCTGACTCAGATGAAGATTCAACACCCGAAGCCATCATTATAAAAGTGTCCGCTTGGCGGGCTTCCAACGGAAAACCAGGTTTTAAAGAAGAAAAATAAAATAATGGAGCAGGTATCCATACCTGCTCCATTATTATTAAATCGAATACTTCTGCAAATTCCCCATCATCTCCTTCAACGCCTCAATATTGTCCTTCGGATGCGCCGCCCCTTCGAAGTCGCAGATCTGCTGCCAGTGTGCCGCCACATCTTCCGGGGAGAACCCCTCCCGAGGATCGAACCCGGCGCCGAGGCTGCGTTCCCAACGCACCTTGCCCATCCAGCCGCCGCCGACTTCGAACAGGCCAGAGGTTTCCTGGCAGTTTTCGCTGGCCAGGTACACCACCAGCGGGCTGACCAGTTCCGGTTTGAGTTGTTCGAAGACTTGCGGCGGGATAAGGCCTTCGGTCATGCGGGTGCCGCCGGTGGGGGCGATGGCGTTGACCAGGATGTTGTTCTTGCGGCCTTCGATGGCCAGTGTGCGGGTCAGGCCGTAGAGGCCGAGTTTGGCCATGCCGTAGTTGGACTGGCCGAAGTTGCCGTAGATGCCCGAGGTGGAGGCGGTGAAGATCACCCGGCCGTAGTTTTGCTCGCGCATGTGCGGCCAGGCGGCGCGGGTGACTTTGTAGGCGCCTTCGACGTGGACGCGGTAAACCAGGTCCCAGTCGGCGTCGTCCATTTTGTGGAAAGTCTTGTCACGCAAGATCCCGGCGTTGTTGACCACCACGTCGACTCGGCCGAAGGCGTCGAGGGCGTGCTGGACCAGTTTGTCGCCGTCGGTGACCGAGTCGTGGTTGGCCACGGCAGTGCCGCCGGCCTCGCGAATTTCCGCGACCACGCGATCCGCTGCCGAAGCGTTCGCGCCTTCGCCTTGAGCCGAGCCGCCGAGATCGTTGACCAGCACTTTCGCGCCCTGTTTGGCGAACAGCAGTGCGTGCGCCCGTCCCAGGCCGCCACCTGCACCGGTGATGATCACGACTTTATCTTCGAAGCGCACAGACTCGTTCATGTGGGGAAACTCCAGCAGGCCAGGGACATTGCCTTGGAGTTTCAGGCACGGCGCTGCGGGTCACAATGAACAGGGGGGAGGCTGAATGGTGTGCGATAAGGCTGGGGGATGATGAGCCCCAGCCCTCAGGAACAGGCCACCTTGAGCGGCGGCGACAGCAATTGATCGCGAAACGCCAGGTAATGCTTGAGCACCTGGCACGGCGCCTCGATCTGCGGGTAATGCCCGATGTCGCTTAGCAGGACCGCGTCCGGGTTGGGAATCAGCTCCCGGTAGCGCGCGACCATGTGTGCGCCGGAGATCGGGTCGACCTCGCCATCGATCACCCGCAGCGGCACTTCACCGCGCTGCATCGCGCTGACCCAACGCTCGCGCTGTGTGCGCCGCTCGGGAATGTAGGTGATTAGTTTGTGCATGATCCGTGGGCCGTGATTGCTTTCGATCAAGCTCCAGAAGTCATCCATCTGGCTTTCACTGGGACGGGTCTGTGGACCGAAGATCTGGCGGAAACTCTTCACCAGTCCATCACGGCTGAACGCGCGGCCGATCATCCAGCCCAAGGGACTGAGCAGCAGCTTTTGCATCAACACCGGACGATGGGTTTCGGGGAACAGGCCGCCGTTGAGGAACACACAGCTGGCGAGATTGATCTGTGATTCGTAATGCCGGGCCAAGAGTTCCTGAGCCACGCTGTCGCCATAATCGTGGGCCAGCACATGCAGCGGTTGTTCGACACCCAGGTAAGCCAACAGCGCCTGTTGCAGATCAGCCTGCTTGAGCAAGCTGTAGTCGTGGTTCACCGGTTTGGCCGAGTCGCCGAAACCGAGCATGTCGCAGGCGATCACGCGATAGCGCTGAGCCAGCGGCTGCCACAGGTAATGCCAGTCCCAACTGGCGCTGGGAAAGCCATGAATGAGCAGCAGCGGTTCACCCTGCCCCGCCGCCCAATAACGAATGGGCTGGCCGCGGAAGACGAATGTCTGGCTGCGTTTGCGCCAGACCGACAGGGGAATCTCGGCGAGTGCCATTAGAGTTTGTATCCCGGGTCTTGTTTATCGAGTTTGCGCAGCAACGCCGGCCACGCCAGCGCTCCGCCCATGCCTTGAGCACTTTTTGTGACACCGGCGATCATCGCCTTGGCTCCCGCCAGAATCTGCGGTTCGATGGCGATCAGTTCGGCGCCGCCGGTCTGCGCCATGACCTGGATATCGCAGGCGCGCTGGAAGGTGAACATCATCAGGAACGTGTCGGCAATGCTGCTGCCGCAGGTCAGCAGACCGTGGTTGTGCAGCATCAGGAAATTGTTCTCGCCGAGGTCGGCTTGCAGTCGCGCTTTCTCTTCGTGGTTGAGCGCAACGCCTTCGTAAGCGTGATACGCCAGGCTGGAGAGGACGAACAACGACTGCTGGCTGATCGGCAAAATCCCTTGTTTCTGCGCCGACACCGCGACGCCGGATGCGGTGTGGGTGTGCAGCACGCAGACGACATCGTGACGGACTTCGTGCACCGCGCTGTGGATGGTGTAGCCCGCCGGGTTGATCTCGTAAGGGCTGTCCATCAGCTTGTTGCCGGCCTGATCGACCTTGACCAGGCTCGACGCGGTGATCTCGTGGAACATCATGCCGAACGGATTGATCAGGAAGTCTTCGGTGCCCGGAACTTTGGCGGAGATGTGGGTGAAAATCAGATCATCCCAGCCATGCTGGGCCACCAGGCGATAACAGGCCGCGAGGTCGACGCGGGCCTGCCATTCGGCGGGGCTGACCAGGTCTTTGACACTCTGGGGCGATTGGACGGGGGCTACGCTCACGGCTAGGAACCTCTGGTTTTTATTATGGAGTGTTTCCAATGACTACCGAGTCTAGTCAGCCATCCGGGTTCGCGTAGTTGCATTGGCAGCCAGCTTGATGGCCGAACGAGTCAGCGGGCAAGGAAGTTTGGATCCGTGTCAAATGGCCGCCGCCAGAGAAGGCACGGGGCGCGCATTCAGCCGCCCCGTCAGAACCATGACGAGCCCCGTTGCGGGTGCTCCAGGCAAATTGGTCAGCCGCGCAGAGCGCCGACCAGTTCCGCCAGCCAAGGCTCGGCATCGCCTTCCGGGTTCACGCTTTCGCTGGCGTCCAGACGCAGCATCGGCAGCACTTCGCGGATGCCCAGCTCACCGAACAACTCATGCATCAACTCGCCGCCACCGCAGAACGTATCGCCATAACTAGCATCACCCAGCGCGATCACCGCACCCGGCAAGCCACGCCAGGCAGCAGGCAACTGGTCGCGAATCGAGAAATACAGCGGCTGCAGATTATCCGGCAACTCGCCCATGCCCGTGGTCGAGGTTACTGCCAGAAAGGCTTCGGGACCGAAGGCCTGGATATCGGCAAGGCTTGCACGCGGGTTATACGAAGTTTCGAAACCGGCTTCCTTCAAAATGCTGGCGGCATGCCGGGCGACTTCTTCAGCCGTGCCGTACACCGAGCCGGAAATGATGGCGACTTTCATCAATCTGATCCTGAACCTGAGTAAAGGACCGGGATATTAACAGCACACTCCCGATTGTTCTTTTAGAATGCCCGAGACAACCAACAAGAAAGGGTTTCACCGATGATCAACGCAAAACTGCTGCAACTGGCCATCAACGCCTCCAACGACGGCATCGTGATTGCCGAAAAGGAAGGCGAGCAGGACAAGATCCTGATTTACGTAAATCCCGCATTCGAACGCCTGACCGGTTACACCAGCGAAGAAATCCTTTATCAGGATTGCCGTTTCCTGCAATCGGGCGATCGCGACCAAGACGTCCTGCCGAAAATTCGCGACGCATTGAACAGCGAAGGATCGTGCCGGGAAATCCTGCGTAACTACCGCAAGGACGGCACGCCCTTCTGGAATGAGCTGTCCCTTTCGACGGTAAAAAACCCGAGCGACGGCCAGGTTTATTTCATCGGCGTGCAGAAAGACGTGACCGTCCAGGTCAAGGCGCAGCAGCGTGTGGTGCAGCTTGAGGCGCAACTGGCTGAAGTTCAGGCCGAATTGGCCGCACTCAAGGCGACGAACGGCGCAAACAAATCAGCGAATTAATTGTCATTAACTACAATCACCAATGACTTTGTAACTATATCTTTCGAGTCTGCCATGCAACGCGACGCGCTCCTGACCCAGGATGAGCTGGATTTCATCCAGACCATGCAACATAACCCGCAGCTCAATGTGCGGGATGCGACGTCGAGTCTGCTCGTCAACGGTGGTTCGCAAATCCGTGATTTGCTCACGCGCCTCGCCGCCCATGAGCAAGTCACCATTCAAGCCAATTTCGAAAACCAGCAAATGACCTTCCCGCTGCACCTGGTGGAAGACGAGTTTCACGCGTTGCATTTGCGTCTTGGCGTTCCCAGCATCTATGAAGACGGGCCTCTGGTCCGGCCATGGCGACTGGTGCTCGACGAACCGGTTGCGCTGGAAAACGCCAAGGGCCAGCCCGGCACGATGTGGGTGCATGAAGTGTCGTTCAAGGGTGTTTTGCTGGAAGTTCGCAACAAGACCAAAGCGCCGAAGCATTTCGCGTTGTGGTTCAGCCCGTCAGGCTATGAGCGAATTGCGTTGCGTGGCACGTTCGAGAAAGAAACCGAGCAAGGCTTCTATGCCTATCAGTTGAGCCAGGACGACAAGGACGAAACCGAACGCCTGCGCCAGTACATCCTGCAACAGCATCGGCTGACCCACCCCTCCCTGCATCTCTGACATCAAGTATCGAGGTTGCCCGCCAGGAACTGTTTGAGTCGCTGGCGCATCACTTCGCCCTCATTTCCCAAGCACCCGATCGATGATCCGGCCAGGCTTTCCTCGGCCAGATCCGACGCATCGCCGGCCAGCAACACCGGACAATCCAGGCTCATCGCCAGGCGATTCAAACGCCGTGGAAGTTCAGGTGAAGGGACGTGATTGGAAAACAGCACCAGCGCCTGGGGCTTGATTCTTTCGCAGATCAGCGTCAATTCGTCGAACGGCTGGCCAATGGTAAACACGCGCACACCGGTTTGCCCGCTGCTCAGGAACAGGGCGGCAATCAGCAACTCAAGCTCCCGGCACTGACCTGCCAGGGCGCTGACGATCACGCGCCGTGGTTGCTTGTCACGGATCAACAGCAAGCGCTGCAGTACCCTTGATCGCAGAAAACCATCGAAGAACAACCACTCGCTCGTCCCGCCGAAAGACTCCTGCCGTTGCAGCATCTGCTTCCAGAGCGGGATCAGGATGTCCTGGAACACGACCGGCTGGGAGTAACTGGAAAAAATCTGCCCGTAGACCTGTTCCAGCGCCACATCGTCAAACGCACTCACCGCTGCCTGGACCTGCTGCTGCCATTGCGCATAGTCGGCTTGCACGAGGTTGTCTGGAATGATGTGGGACAGGGCCTCAAGCGGTGCGGCCTTGGCCAGTATCTTGCCGATCTTGCTGACCGCCACACCACGTTCGATCCAGTCGAGAATGCTGCGCACGCGTTCAATATCGGTCATCGAATACAGGCGATGCCCGCTTTCGGTGCGCGTTGGCACGATGAGCCCATAGCGGCGCTCCCATGCGCGAAGCGTGACCGGGTTGACGCCCGTCAGACGCGCCACTTCGCGAATGGGAAAGAGCTCCTCTCGGTCAAGAGAGCGCGTATGCGACACACCAGGAGCAACGTCAGTGAGGACAGGCATCTGGGAGGGCTACATCCATGTGTGAGTTGGATCCCATTCTAACTCGCCTGCCCCATCATGATTCAAGACATTGGTCGTTTCGAAGGCCGCAGACGTCGCTGCTGGAATCAGGAATAATCCTTGCTTGTCCCAAGGCGCAGCCCACCACCCCGGTGCTGCGCCTGGCGAAGCTCCTATCCGGAGCGACGCGTTTGTTTACGGAGATACATGATGTCTACCTCCCCCGTCACGCTGATGGTTGCGCGCCGTGTCGCCAATGGGCGTTATCAGGACCTGATCGCCTGGTTGCGCGAAGGCGAACAACTGGCCACGGATTTTCCCGGTTATCTCGGTTCAGGCGTGCTGGCACCGCCACCCGACGATGATGAATTCCAGATTATTTTCCGCTTCGCCGACGAGCACACCCTGCACGCCTGGGAGCACTCTGCCTCGCGTACTGCCTGGCTGGGACGCGGCAGCGATCTGTTTGCCCACCCCACGGAACATCGGGTCAGCGGCATCGAAGGCTGGTTCGGCGCCGCCGGACAACGCCCACCTCGCTGGAAACAGGCCGTGGCGATCTGGCTGGCGTTTTTCCCGGTGTCCCTGCTGTTCAATTTCGCCCTGGGGCCGTTGCTCGGCGAAATGGGCCTGCTGAGCCGGGTATTGATCAGCACTTTGTGCCTGACGCCATTGATGGTTTATTTCTTCATTCCATTGTCGACCCGATTGCTGGCCAACTGGCTGAACACGGCGCCGACACGGCGCTTGCCTGCCGAGCCCACCACCCAAAACCAGTGATCAACCCCGTAGGAGCAAGGCTTGCCCGCGATAGGGACGCCGCGGTTCCGCGCCACGACCGCGTCATCGTTCATCGCGAGCAAGCATTGCTCCTACGGGATAGAGGTGTTCGCTTTACGTCGCTGGTATAGTTTTGCTCTTACCGCGATGCGAGCCGTTCATGACTTCTTCCGCAGCCCCCATCCTCATCACCGGTGCCGGCCAGCGTGTCGGCCTGCATTGTGCGCAGCGCCTGCTCGAAGACGGCCATCGCGTGATCTTCAGCTACCGCAGCGAACGCCCCGGCGTGCAAACCCTGCGGGATCTGGGGGCGACGGCGGTGTTTGCGGACTTTTCCAGCGAAGCCGGAATTTTCGCCTTCATCAGCGAACTGAAAACCCATACCGACAGCCTGCGGGCAATCGTCCATAACGCTTCCGAATGGCTGGCCGAAACCCCGGACACCGATGCCGAAGCGTTCACCCGCATGTTCAGCGTGCACATGCTCGCGCCCTACCTGATCAACCTGCATTGCGCCGACTTGCTGCAACGCTCAAGCCCTGCCGACATCGTGCACATCAGCGATGACGTAACCCGCAAGGGCAGCAGCAAGCACATCGGTTATTGCGCCAGCAAAGCCGGGCTCGACAGCCTGACCCTGTCTTTCGCCGCCAAATACGCGCCAACCATCAAGGTCAACGCAATTGCGCCGGCCCTGCTACTGTTCAATCCTGACGACGACGCAGCCTACCGCGCCAAGGCATTGGCCAAGTCCGCGCTGGGCATCGAACCCGGCAGCGAAGTGATCTATCACAGCCTGCGCTATTTGCTCGACAACCCTTATGTCACCGGCACGACCCTGACCGTCAACGGCGGAAGGCACATCAAATAAGTGTCCCGCGAGGATCTTCCATGACGCAATCCCTGCACCAGAACGCCCTGTCCCAGAGCTATCGCGAGATCCTCATCGGCCTCGGTGAAAACCCCGATCGCGAAGGCCTGCGAGACACCCCGGTGCGTGCGGCCAAGGCCATGCAGTACCTTTGTCATGGCTACGAGCAAAGTGTCGAAGAGATCGTCAACGGCGCGCTGTTCGCCTCCGACAACGATGAAATGGTGATCGTCGACAACATCGAGCTCTATTCGCTTTGCGAACATCACATGCTGCCCTTCATCGGCAAGGCGCATGTGGCTTATATTCCAACAGGCAAAGTGCTGGGCCTATCGAAGATTGCGCGGCTGGTGGACATGTTCGCCCGTCGCCTGCAAATCCAGGAAAACCTCACCCGGCAAATCGCCGAGGCGGTGCAGCAAGTCACCGGCGCGGCGGGTGTCGCCGTTGTCATCGAAGCCAGGCACATGTGCATGATGATGCGCGGCGTCGAGAAACAGAATTCGACCATGAACACCTCGGTGATGCTCGGTGCGTTCCGCGAGTCGAGCAACACCCGTCAGGAGTTCCTGCAATTGATTGGACGGAGCAAGTAGTAATGCCACAACTTCAACCAGGCATGGCACGCATCCGGGTCAAGGACCTGTGCCTGCGCACCTACATCGGTATCAACGAGGATGAAATCCTCAACAAGCAGGATGTGTTGATCAACCTGACCATCCTCTATGCGGCCCAGGAAGCGGTGCGTGACAACGATATCGATCACGCGCTGAATTACCGGACCATCACCAAGGCGATCATCGCTCACGTCGAGGGCAACCGCTTTGCCCTGCTCGAACGCCTGACCCAGGAAATTCTCGATCTGGTCATGGCCAACAAGTCGGTGCTGTACGCCGAGGTCGAAGTCGACAAGCCTCATGCCCTGCGATTTGCCGAGTCGGTGTCGATTACGCTGGCGGCGAGCCGCTGAGCGCGTCTGGCGCATTGCCCGTCAGACTCTTATCATCCGCGCACGATTGAGTCACACAGAGCCCGCCATGAACGACCAACAACGCCTGGAACTCGAAGCCGCCGCCTTTCGCCGGCTCGTCGCGCACCTGGATAGCCGCAAGGATGTGCAGAACATCGACCTGATGAACCTCTCGGGTTTCTGCCGCAACTGCCTGTCCAAGTGGTACAAGGCCGCCGCCGACGAGCGCCAGATCGAGGTCAGCCTCGACGACGCCCGCGAAGTGGTTTACGGCATGCCATACGCCGAGTGGAAAGCCCAATATCAGCAAGAAGCCAACGCCGAACAACAAGCGGCGTTCGCCAAAGGAAAACCCAATGAGTGATTTGAACACCCTGCGCGCCAGCCTCAAGAGCGGCGAACATGCCTTCGCCGACACCCTGGCCTTCATCGCCGCCGGCTACGACTATCAGCCCCAGGCCTTCAACAATGGCGGCGTGGAAAACGCTGCCGGGCAGAACGAAGGTTCGTGCAAGACCCTGGGTCTGGCGTTGCTGGAAGGCCTTAGCGATGAAGAAGCGCTGTTGGCGTTCGGCGAGCATTACCGCTCCGTGCTGGCTACTCCTGAAGGCAGCGATCACGGCAATATCCGTGCGTTGATCGCCCATGGCCTGGCGGGTGTGAAGTTCGCTCAACAGCCGCTGACCCGCCGCTGATAGCTTTTCTGTAGGAGCGTGGCTTGCCGGCGATGGCGCACTTGAAATCGCCATCGCCGGCAAGCCGTGCTCCTACAGGTTCTAGCAACACATCCAGACTTTTAAGATTGACCCGGCAACTTTATTTCGTTTGCCCCCTACCGCTGCTGACGGCTTAGATAAAAAGAAGTCCTCCTTCTTCCGAGCCGGTCATCCATGCGCAGCGAAACCATCAGTCAGTCGATCAATATCGTTCACCCTGTCACGCTCAGCCACGGCAAAAACGCCGAGGTCTGGGACACCGATGGCAAACGCTACATCGACTTCGTCGGTGGCATCGGCGTACTCAACCTCGGCCATTGCCATCCTCGAATCGTCGAAGCCATTCGCGAACAAGCCACGCGCCTGACCCACTACGCATTCAACGCCGCGCCTCATGGCCCTTACATCGACTTGATGGAGCGCCTCAGCGCGTTTATCCCGGTCGATTATCCGGTCAGCGGCATGCTCACCAACAGCGGCGCCGAAGCGGCTGAGAACGCGCTGAAGATCGTCCGTGGGGCGACCGGCCGCACGGCCGTGATCGCCTTCGATGGCGCCTTCCACGGTCGCACCCTGGCCACGCTCAACCTCAACGGCAAAGTCGCGCCTTACAAACAGAAAGTCGGCGTACTGCCGGGGCCGGTGTATCACCTGCCCTTCCCCAGCCAGGACAACGGCGTGACTTGCGCTGAAGCGCTGAAGGCCATGGATCGGTTGTTCAGCGTTGAAATCGACGTCGAGGACGTGGCCTGCTTCATCGTCGAACCGGTGCAGGGCGAAGCGGGTTTCCTGGCCATGGACGTCGAGTTCGCCCAGGCGCTGCGCAAATTCTGCGACGAGAAGGGCATTGTGCTGATCGCCGATGAAATCCAGTCCGGCTTCGGCCGCACCGGTCAGCGTTTTGCGTTCTCGCGGCTGGGCATCGAGCCGGACCTGATCCTGCTCGGTAAAAGCATCGCCGGTGGCGTGCCGCTCGGTGCGGTCGTCGGGCGCAAATCGCTGCTCGACATCTTGCCCAAGGGCGGGCTCGGCGGCACCTATTCCGGCAACCCCATCGCCTGCGCCGCTGCATTGGCGACGCTGGACGAAATGACCGATGCCAATCTGCAAGCGTGGGGTACGCAGCAGGAAGAGGCGATTGTCAGCCGTTACGAAACCTGGCGCGCGAGCAAGCTGTCGCCGTATCTGGGACGCCTGACCGGTGTTGGCGCGATGCGCGGCATCGAACTGGCGAATGCCGACGGCTCGCCCGCAGCGGCGCAGTTGACGCAATTGCTGGCATTGGCGCGGGACGCCGGTTTGCTGCTGATGCCTAGCGGAAAGTCGCGGCACATCATTCGGCTGTTGGCGCCGTTGACCACCGAGGCAGCGGTGCTGGAGGAAGGGCTGGATATTCTTGAGGCTTGCCTGGCCAAACTGACCTGAACACATCACCCTGTGGGAACGGGCTTGCTCGCGAATGCGGTGCGACAGTCAATGTTAATGCCACCTGAAACGACGCTTTCGCGAGCAAGCCCGCTCCCACAATGGATTGTGATCAGGCATTAAATCGTGCGCACAAAAAACCGGCCGAAGCCGGTTTTTCATTTCGACGAAAACAGAATCAAGCGTTCTGCAGATTGTCGAGGTAACGCTCGGCATCCAGTGCCGCCATGCAACCGGCGCCGGCCGAGGTGATGGCTTGACGGTACACGTGGTCAGCCACGTCACCGGCAGCGAAGATGCCTTCGAGGTTGGTGGCGGTGGCGTTGCCGTCACGGCCGCCGTGCACAACCAGGTAGCCGTCTTTCAGGGTCAACTGGCCTTCGAACAGCGAAGTGTTCGGGGTGTGGCCGATGGCGATGAACACGCCGTCGACTTTCACTTCGTCGAAGCTGCCGTCGTTGTTCTTCAGGCGGGCACCGGTCACGCCCATGTTGTCGCCCAGGACTTCGTCCAGGGTCGCGTTCAGCTTCAGGATGATCTTGCCTTCGGCCACGCGAGCGTTGAGCTTGTCGATCAGGATCTTCTCGGCGCGGAAGGTTTCGCGACGGTGGATCAGGGTTACGGTGCTGGCGATGTTGGCCAGGTACAGGGCTTCTTCAACCGCGGTGTTGCCGCCGCCGACCACAGCCACAGGCTTGTTGCGATAGAAGAAACCGTCGCACGTTGCGCAGGCCGACACGCCTTTGCCCATGAACGCTTCTTCCGATGGCAGGCCCAGGTAACGAGCGCTGGCACCGGTGGCGATGATCAGGGCGTCGCAGGTGTAGGTCGCGCTGTCGCCGATCAGGGTGTACGGCTTGGAAGCGAAGTCCACGGCATTGATGTGATCGAAAACGATCTCGGTTTCAAAACGCTCGGCGTGCTCGCGCATCCGCTCCATCAGCGCCGGGCCGGTCAGGCCGTGGACGTCGCCCGGCCAGTTGTCGACTTCGGTGGTGGTGGTCAGTTGACCACCGGCCTGCATGCCGGTGATCAGCAGTGGCTTGAGGTTGGCACGGGCGGCGTATACCGCAGCGCTGTAACCGGCAGGGCCGGAACCGAGAATAATCACTCGCGAATGACGGACTTCAGACATGACCTGCTCCTGTTGACCGGCCCGGAACACCTGGCGCGGAACGCCGGATCACCGGCGGGAATAAAAAAGAACGGTTGAAAGCACTTGGGGAAGGCTTGAACACGACCGTCCTGTAAAAAGATTGGGTGCAGCGTATCGAGGGGGCGAAGATTAAGGAAATACGGTTTAACAATCCAGCTCATAGGTGGTCTCTATCCCGTCAGCGTGATTTTCAGGACGCCTTTGTTACAGTGAATGTCGATACCGCTGCCGCGCTTTCGCCGGTCAGGCAAAGCCGGTAAGGTCGGCGCGTTTACCCTCTGCTCGGAGCACGTTATGCCCGCCCCCGTTCTGTCTGGCCCGCAATACCTGCGCGAAGGCCTCAAACTGGTCCTCAGCCCAAGCCTGCGTTTGTTCGTATTGTTGCCGCTGGCGATCAACCTGGTGCTGTTCGTCGGATTGATCTATCTGGCCGGCCACCAGTTCAGCCTGTGGGTCGATACGCTGATGCCGTCCCTGCCCGAGTGGCTGAGTTTTCTCAGTTACATTCTCTGGCCGCTGTTCGTGGTGCTGGTGATATTCATGGTGTTCTTCACCTTCACCATGCTCGCCAACATCATCGCTGCGCCGTTCAACGGTTTTCTCGCGGAGAAAGTCGAAGTGGTGGTGCGCGGCACCGACGACTTCCCAGCCTTCAGCTGGGGCGAACTGGTCGCGATGATCCCGCGCACCCTGGCCCGGGAAATGCGCAAGCTCGGTTACTTCCTGCCCCGGGCAATCGGCTTGTTCATCCTGTCGTTCATCCCGGTGGTGAACATCATCGCCGCGCCACTGTGGCTGCTGTTCGGGGTATGGATGATGGCGATCCAGTACATCGACTACCCGGCGGATAACCACAAACTCGGCTGGAACGAAATGCTCGCCTGGCTGCGGCAGAAGCGCTGGCAGAGCATGGGTTTTGGCGGCAGCGTGTATCTGGTGTTGCTGATCCCGGTGGTCAACATCCTGATGATGCCGGCGGCCGTGGCGGGGGCGACGTTGTTCTGGGTCCGCGAGCGCGGTGCCGAAAACCTGGTGGTCCAGCGCTGAGCCAGTAACAAATCCATCATCTGCCCGTCACAACGTCGACATGGCCTCAGCCGACACTGAGGTCATGACGACAGCTCTGCATATCACCCTGATCACCGAAACCTTTCCTCCCGAAATCAACGGCGTGGCCAATACCCTTGGTCGCTTGTGCGACGGTTTGCGCGCGCGCGGGCATCAGGTGGAATTGGTGCGACCGCGCCAGGGCTGCGATCAATCAGCAGGCAGCGACGATGCATTGCTGCTGTGCCGAGGCTGGCCGCTGCCGGGATATCCCGGTTTGCAGTGGGGACAGTCGTCGATGCACAAATTGCTGCGACGATGGAAACGTCAGCGCCCGGATGTGCTGTACATCGCCACCGAGGGACCACTGGGCTTGTCGGCATTGCGCGCGGCGCGGCGTTTGGGCATTTCGGTGGTCAGCGGCTTTCACACCAATTTCCAGCAGTATTCCAGCCAGTACGGCCTCGGTTTGCTGACGCGCCTGCTGACCCACTACCTGCGCTGGTTCCACAATCGTTCGAACCTCACGCTGGTGCCGAGTGTCAGCCAGCGCATGGAACTGGAGCGCCGGCATTTCGAGCGCCTGGCTTTGCTGTCTCGTGGCGTCGACAGCCAGTTGTTTCACCCGGCCAAACGCTTGAATGCGCTGCGCGAGCAATGGGGACTGGGCGAGAACGACATTGCCGTCATCCATGTAGGACGTTTGGCGCAGGAGAAAAACCTGGGTTTGCTCAAGCGCTGCTTCAACACCCTCAAGGCGACTTATCCACAGCGCAACCTGAAGCTGATCGTGGTGGGCGATGGCCCGCAACGCCTGCTGATGGAAAGCGAAATGCCCGAAGCGATCTTCTGCGGCGCCCAACGCGGCGAAGCCCTGGCCAGTCACTATGCATCGGGGGATGTGTTTCTGTTTCCCAGCCTGACTGAAACCTTCGGCAATGTGGTGCTGGAGGCGCTGGCTTCAGGGTTGGGCGTAGTGGCTTACGATCAGGCTGCAGCGGCGCAGCATATCCGCCATGGCTACAACGGCGTGTTGGCGATGCCGGGGGACGAAGAGGCGTTCTGCGATGCGGCGGTGTGGTTGCTGGAAGAGCGCGAAACCTTGCGCTGCGTGCGGCTCAATGCGCGCCAGCATGCCAGTCGGCAGGGTTGGGCGGCGATCATTGAACAATTTGAAGGGCAGTTGCGGGGTGCTTGTGTTGGGGAGCAGGTGGTGCCGAATGCGCCGACGGTGCCCTGATGTTTTGCTGACTTGGAGTCCCTCATCGCCAGCAGGCTGGCTCCCACATGGGATCTGCGGTGTACACAGAACCTGTGGGAGCCAGCCTGCTGGCGATGGGGATTGATCAGGCTTAAACCAGCGTCATCAACGCCTCACGGCTGAACGGCAGGATGTCTTCCTCACGACCGTCACGCACTTTCTGCGCCCAGTCCGGATCCACCAACAGCGCACGACCGACCGCCACCAGGTCGAACTCATCGTTGTTCAAACGCTCCAGCAGTTTTTCCAGGCTGGCCGGTTGCGCGACCTTGTCGGTGTTGACCATGAACTGCAGGAACTCGCCATCCAGGCCGACGCTGCCTACGGTGATGGTCGGCTTGCCGGTGAGCTTGCGGGTCCAGCCAGCCAGGTTCAGTTCGGAACCGTCGAACTCCGGCTCCCAGAAACGGCGCGTCGAGCAGTGGAAAATATCCACGCCGGCGTCAGACAACGGCTTGAGAAATTCACCCAAGGCTTCCGGCGTCTGCACCAGACGCGCGGTGTAATCCTGCTGCTTCCACTGCGAGAAACGGAAAATGATCGGGAAACCTTCACCGACCGCTGCACGCACTGCCTGAATCAGCTCGATGGCGAAACGCGAGCGATTGGCCAGGCTGCCGCCGTATTCATCGGTACGCTGGTTGCTGCCTTCCCAGAAGAACTGGTCGATCAGATAGCCGTGGGCACCGTGGATTTCCACGCCGTCCATGCCGATGCTCTGGGCATCCTTGGCGGCTTGGGCGAACGCAGCGATCACGTCCTGAATGTCTTGCTGGGTCATGCCGTGGACTACGACCTGACCGTCTTTGATTTTTTCCGACGGACCGTAACCCGGCACACTGGCGTCTGGCTCGGTGCCGATGCGGCGCACGCTGCCCACATGCCACAGCTGCGGAACGATCTTGCCGCCTTCGGCGTGCACTGCATCAACGACTTTCTTCCAGCCGGCCAATGCCGCGTCACCATAGAAATGCGGAACATTCGGGTAGCCGTTGGAAGCCTTGTGGCCGACGGTGGTGCCTTCGGTGATGATCAGGCCGACGCCAGCCGCCGCGCGACGACGGTAGTACTCGATCACTTTGGAATTCGGTACGCCACCGGGTGAGAACGAGCGGGTCATCGGCGCCATGACGACACGGGTCGGCAGTTCGAGGGTGCCGAGGTGGAACGGTTTGAACAGGGCTTTTACGGGCATGGGACGCTCCACGGAAGAATGACTTTATGACGGCGATAATATGGAGAGTCCGACGCCTTGAACAGCATTATTGATTTTGTTGATTAAGAGTCAAAAGACACAAAGTAAAAGATCGCAGCCTTCGGCAGCTCCTACAGAAGAATGTGTACACCTGTAGGAGCTGCCGAAGGCTGCGATCTTTTGAAGTTGCTGTATCAGCTCAGGGCTTTTTCAATCGCCTGAACCACGGCCGGATCATCCGGTGGTGTACGCGGGGAAAACCGCGCCAGCACACGCCCGTCCTTACCCAGCAGGAACTTCTCGAAGTTCCAGGTAATGTCGCCGGGGAATTCGGCGCCCTCGCCGGCCAGCAGCTTGTACAGCTGATGACGCTCATGACCGTTGACTTCCAGCTTGCTGGACAACGGAAAAGTCACGCCATAGTTGAGGCTGCAAAACTCCTGGATCTCTTGCTCGGAACCCGGTTCCTGCCCGGCAAACTGGTTGCACGGCAGGCCAAGCACGCTGAAACCCTTGCCCTTGTATTGCTGGTAGAGGTTTTCCAATGCCGCGTACTGTGGGGTCAGGCCACATTTGGAGGCAACGTTGACCACCAGCACGACGTGCCCCTTGAAAGGCGCCAAAGGTAGCGCCTGACCATCCAGGGCTGTCAAATTAAGGTCGTGAAAAGCACTCATGACGTACTCCAGATTCCCGTGTTCTTCTCGAAACAGCCACTTGGCGGTGTCGCTTGGGACAGCCGCAGACTAAAAAGGCGCCCTCGGGGCGCCTCTCCAGTTCTCGAAAGCTTAGCGCAGAAAATCAGTGGTGATGGCCACCTTCGCCATGGACGTGACCATGAGCGATTTCTTCCTGGCTGGCATCACGGATGCTGATGATCTTGACCTGGAAGTTCAGGCGCTGACCAGCCAACGGGTGGTTGCCGTCGACGGTGACGTCGTCGCCGTCCAGATCGCGGATGGTCACGATCTGCATCTGGCCGTCCGGAGCGGAAGCGTGGAACTGCATGCCCACTTCCAGTTCGTCGACGCCTTCGAACATGCTGCGGCTCAGGGTGCTGACCAGTTCGGCAGCGTATTCGCCGTAAGCGTCTTCAGGTTCAACGGCTACGGTCAGCTCGTCGCCGACTGCTTTGCCTTCCAGAGCCTTTTCCAGACCCGGGATGATGTTACCTGCGCCTTGCAGGTAGACCAGCGGCGCGCCGCCGGCGGAGCTGTCGATGACCTCACCAGCGTCGTTGGTCAGGGTATAGTCGATGGAGACAGCCTTATTGGCGGCGATCAGCATGGGGCGAGACCTTTTGCATAAGAATATAGAAAGGCCAAGTTTAGCGAAGCAATCGTCCGAAAGCGAACACAACCCGGACAAACGGGTTGCGACGATCACAGGCTTCCATCAGGACGAGGACGGCCACTGGGTGGCCGAACTTTCCTGCGGCCACACTCAACACCTGCGACACCAGCCACCGTGGCAATCGCGGGCCTGGGTCATGGACCCTGCGCAACGTCTTGAAAAAATAGGCCAGCCCTTTGCTTGCGGTTGGTGCGCACAAGGCTCGGTTAGCGATAACCTTGGCGACTGAATTTCGGTAGATCGCCAGCTATAGGCGTTCACCTTTGCCTGCTCCTTTAGAGAATCCGCATGCAAACTTTTTTTATCGCACCCACCGATTTTGGCGTGGGTCTGACCTCCATCAGCCTCGGGCTGGTGCGTACGCTTGAGCGCGCCGGCCTCAAGGTCGGCTTTTTCAAACCGATCGCCCAACCGCATCCGGGTGACACCGGGCCTGAGCGCTCCACCGAACTGGTGGCCCGCACCCACGGCCTGAAACCGCCGCAGCCGCTGGGACTGGCACATGTCGAGCGCATGCTTGGCGACGGTCAGCTGGATGAGTTGCTCGAAGAAATCATTACGCTTTATCAGCAGGCCGCCATCGGCAAGGATGTGTTGATCGTCGAAGGCATGGTGCCGACGCGCAGCGCCAGTTACGCCGCGCGGGTCAATCTGCACCTGGCCAAGAGTCTCGACGCCGAGGTGATTCTGGTGTCGGCGCCGGAAAACGAAGTGCTGACCGAACTCTCCGGTCGCGTGGAGTTGCAGGCCCAATTGTTTGGCGGCCCGAAAGACCCGAAAGTCCTCGGTGTGATCCTCAACAAGGTCAAGACCGACGAAAGCATGGAAGCCTTCGCCTCGCGCCTGAAGGAGCATTCACCGCTGTTGCGCAGCGGCGATTTCCGCTTGTTGGGTTGCATTCCGTTCCAACCGGAACTGAACGCGCCGCGCACCCGTGACGTTGCTGATCTGATGGGCGCACAAGTGCTCAACGCAGGCGATTATGAAACCCGGCGCATGACCAAAATCATCATCTGCGCGCGCACCATGCGCAACACCGTGGAGCTGCTCAAGCCCGGCGTGCTGGTGGTGACCCCCGGCGATCGCGACGACATCATCCTCGCCGTCAGCCTCGCGGCCATGAACGGCGTACCGCTGGCCGGCCTGTTACTGACCAGCGACACCCTGCCCGACCCGCGCATCATGGATTTGTGCCGGGGCGCGTTGCAGGCAGGCTTGCCGGTGTTGTCGGTGAGTACCGGTTCTTACGACACCGCCAACCAGTTGAACGGGCTGAACAAGGAAATCCCGATCGACGACCGCGAACGCGCCGAGATCATCACTGATTTCGTTGCCAGTCATCTCGATGCCAAGTGGCTGCACCAGCGTTGCGGCACGCCACGCGAAATGCGCCTGTCGCCAGCGGTGTTCCGCTATCAACTGATCCAGCGCGCGCAGAACGCCAACAAACGCATCGTCCTGCCCGAAGGCAGCGAGCCACTGACCGTTCAAGCGGCCGCAATCTGCCAAGCCCGAGGCATTGCCCGTTGTGTGTTGTTGGCCAAACCCGAAGACGTGCAGGCCGTTGCCCGCGCCCAAGGGATCGAGTTGCCACCGGGGCTGGAAATTCTGGATCCGGACCTGATCCGCGAACGCTACGTCGAGCCGATGGTTTCGCTGCGCAAAAGCAAAAGTCTCAACGCGCCGATGGCCGAGCAGCAACTGGAAGACACCGTGGTGATCGGCACCATGATGCTGGCGCTGGATGAAGTCGATGGACTGGTGTCGGGCGTGATTCACTCCACCGCCAACACCATTCGCCCGGCCCTTCAACTGATTAAAACCGCACCGGGTTGCACACTGGTGTCGTCGGTGTTCTTCATGCTGTTTCCAGAAGAAGTGCTGGTCTATGGCGACTGCGTGATGAACCCGCACCCAAGCGCCAGCGAGCTGGCCGAGATTGCACTGCAAAGTGCGGATTCGGCAGCGGCGTTCGGCATCACCCCGCGAGTGGCGATGATCAGCTACTCCAGCGGTGAGTCGGCCAGTGGCGAAGAAGTCGAGAAGGTCCGCGAAGCGACGCTGCTGGCCCACGAACAACAGCACTCGCTGTTGATCGACGGCCCGTTGCAGTACGACGCCGCCGCCAACGAAGCCGTGGCCCGGCAAATGGCACCGAACAGCCAGGTGGCCGGTCGCGCCACGGTGTTCGTGTTCCCCGACCTCAACACTGGCAACACCACCCACAAAGCCGTGCAGCGCAGCGCCGACTGCGTCAGCCTCGGGCCGATGCTGCAAGGCCTGCGCAAACCGGTGAACGATTTGCCGCGCGGCGCGCAAGTCGACGACATCGTCTACACCATCGCGCTGACCGCGATCCAGGCAGCCAACCGACCTATGGATGTTTAAATGCTGGATTTTCTACCCGCACCACTGCGAGGCGTGATTGCCTCACTGTTGTTGGCCCTGAACACGATTTTGCTCTGCTCGTTTCTGTTCTGCGTGGCGCTCGTCAAGGTGTTGCCGTTCGCCTTTACCCAGCGCATTGCGGGCTGGTTGATGAGCCATACCCACGAAGCCTGGATCAGTATCAACAAGGGCTGGATGAACCTGGTGCGCCGCACCCGCTGGCACATCAGCGGCCTGCAAGGGCTCGACTACCAGCACTCGTACCTGATCACCAGCAACCACCAGAGTTGGGTCGACATTCTGGTGCTGCAATACGTGCTCAACCGGCGCATCCAGCCGCTGAAGTTCTTTCTCAAACAGGAGCTGATCTGGGTGCCGGTGATTGGACTGGCGTGGTGGGCGCTGGGCTTTCCGTTCATGAAGCGCTATTCGAAGGCGTATCTGGAGAAGCATCCGGAGAAGAAAGGCAAGGACCTGGAAACCACCCGCAAGACCTGCGCAAAGTTTCGCAACAACCCAGTGGGCATTTTCAACTTTGTCGAAGGCACGCGCTTCACCGAGGGCAAGCACAAGCAACAGCAATCACCGTTCAAGTATCTGCTCAAGCCCAAGGCGGGCGGCATTGCTTTCGTGCTCGATGCAATGGGCGAGCAGCTTGAGTCCCTGGTCAACGTGACCATCCACTACCCTGCCGGGCGTCCAGGATTCTGGGACTTGCTGTGCGGGAATATTGCGGACGTGGTGGTGCACTTTGAAGAGCTGAAGATTCCGCCGCAGTTCATTGGCAAGAACTACGACCAGGACGGCGAGTACCGACTGCAGTTTCAGGGCTGGATCAACCAGTTGTGGCAGGACAAGGATGCGTTGCTGGGGCAGATGCATCGCGAGTATCCAGACCGCCGCTGAACCAATGTGGGAGCGGGCTTGCTCGCGAATACGGACTGACATTCAACATAGATGCTGACTGATCCACCGCTTTCGCGAGCAAGCCCGCTCCCACATTTGACCGAGCCGCACTCAAAAAAAACCCGCCGGATGATCACTCATCGGCGGGTTTTTTATTATCGGCTAACGCTTAGATCGCGCCACGCTTGCGAAGCAGATCCAGCACTTGCTTGACGCCTTCTTCCAGCGTCACGGACTGGGTGTCGACAACCAGATCGGCATCCAGCGGCACGTCGTACGGGAAGGACTCGCCCGGGATGTTGTCCCCGGCTGCCGCGTACAGGCCTTGCGGGTCACGCTCGGCGCACACAGTCGGCGAAGCCTGGACGTAGACCGTCAGCAGACGTTCTTTGCCGATCAGCTCTCGTGCCTGTTCACGACCTTCGGCGCTCGGCGCAACGAAAGCAGCGAGGGTCAGCAGACCGGCTTCGTTGAACTGACGCGCAACGTGAGCCGCACGACGCCAGTTCTCGGTACGCCCGGCGCGATCCTGCGGCAGACCTTTGTTGAGGTCGTGACGAAGGTTCTGGCCATCGAGTACGAACACTGCACGGCCCAGGTCGAACAGCTTGCGTTCAACGGCGTAGGCCAGAGTACTTTTGCCAGCGCCCGACAAGCCGCTGAACAACACGGTGGCCGGCTGCTGGCCGAAGCGCTGGGCGCGTTCTTCGGTGGCAACGTGGGCCAGTTTGCCATGGTGGGTGCTGGTGCCATGCGCCAACGGCTGGGCGACGATCATGCCGGCGCCAACGGTGCCGTTGGTCAGGCGGTCGATGATGATGAACGCGCCGGTGGTGCGGTTGCTGTCGTAACCGTCGAGGGCAATCGGCGCATCGAGCGCGATCTTGACCTTGCCGATTTCGTTCAACTGCAACGCGCTGGCCGGGCCTTCTTTAAGGGTGTTGACGTCGACCTTGTTGACGATGCTGGCGATGGAACCCGGCACGTAACTGGTGGCGCGCTTGATGTCGTATTTCTTGCCCGGCAGCATCGGCTCTTCAGCCATCCACACCAGCATCGCTTCGAAGCTGTCGGTCACCGGTGGCACGTTGTCGGCATGCACCAACAGGTCGCCACGGGAGATGTCGATTTCGTCTTCCATAGTCAGCGTTACCGCCTGACCAGGACCGGCGTGTTCCAGCTCACCTTCGAAGGTGACGATGGATTTCACGCGGCTGCTCTTGCCCGAAGGCAACACAACGACTTCGTCGCCTTTCTTGACGATGCCGCTGGCGAGGGTGCCGGCGAAACCGCGGAAGTTCAGGTTAGGACGGTTGACGTACTGCACCGGGAAACGCAGGTCGGTGAAGTTGCGATCGCCCGCCACTTCCACGGTCTCGAGGATTTCCATCAGCGACTGGCCGGTGTACCACGGCGAGCGCTCGGACTTGTTCACCACGTTGTCGCCCTTCAGCGCCGACATCGGCACGAAGTGCATGCTGGTTGGCTTCAGCTTCAAGCCTTCGGCGAACTTCAGGTAGTCGGCCTTGATCGACTCGAACACGCCCTGGTCGAAGTCCTTGAGGTCCATCTTGTTGATGGCGACGACGATGTGCTTGATGCCCAGCAACGAGGCGATGAAGCTGTGGCGGCGGGTCTGGGTCTGCACGCCGTAACGGGCGTCGACCAGGATGATCGCCAGGTCACAGGTGGACGCACCGGTGGCCATATTGCGGGTGTACTGCTCATGGCCGGGGGTGTCGGCGATGATGAATTTGCGCTTGGCGGTGGAGAAGTAGCGGTACGCGACATCGATGGTGATGCCTTGCTCACGCTCGGCCTGCAGGCCGTCGACCAGCAATGCCAGGTCGATGTCTTCGCCGGTGGTGCCGACTTTTTTCGAGTCGCGGGTAATCGCTTCCAGGTGATCTTCGTAGATCATCTTGGAGTCGTGCAGCAGGCGCCCGATCAGGGTGCTCTTGCCGTCGTCGACATTACCGCAGGTCAAAAAGCGCAGCAGTTCTTTACGTTCGTGCTGGCCCAGGTAGGCGAGGATGTCCTCGCTGATCAAATCAGATTGATGCGACATGACAGCCCCTTAGAAATAACCTTGACGTTTTTTATCTTCCATCGAGCCTGCGCCATCGTGGTCGATGACACGGCCCTGGCGCTCGGAAGTTCGCGTCAGGAGCATTTCCTGAATGATGTCCGTGAGGCTTTCGGCCTCGGACTCCACCGCGCCCGTCAACGGGTAGCAGCCAAGGGTACGGAAACGCACTTTCTTTTTGACGATGCGGGCTTTGTCTTCATCGCTCAGGTGCTCGAGGATGCGCTCGTCGTCGATCATGATCAGCGTGCCGTTCTTCTCGATGACTTCACGCTCGGCAGCGAAGTACAACGGAACGATCGGGATGCCTTCAAGATAGATGTACTGCCAGATGTCCAGTTCGGTCCAGTTCGACAAAGGGAATACGCGGATCGACTCGCCCTTGTTGACCTTGCCGTTGTAGACGTTCCACAACTCTGGACGCTGGTTTTTCGGGTCCCAGCGGTGCTTGCTGTCGCGGAACGAGTACACGCGCTCTTTGGCACGGGATTTCTCTTCATCGCGGCGGGCACCACCGAAGGCTGCATCGAAACCATATTTATCGAGAGCCTGTTTCAGGCCTTCGGTCTTCATGATGTCGGTGTGCTTGGCGCTGCCGTGGGTGAACGGGTTGATGTTCTGCGCCACGCCGTCGGGGTTGACGTGGGTGATCAGGTCGAGGCCCAGCTCGGCGACCATCTTGTCGCGGAAGCTGTACATCTCCTGAAATTTCCAGCGCGTGTCGACGTGCATCACGGGAAACGGCAGCTTGCCAGGGAAGAATGCCTTGCGAGCCAAGTGCAGCATCACGGCGGAGTCTTTACCGATCGAGTACAGCATCACCGGGTTGTCGAACTCGGCTGCCACCTCGCGGATGATGTGGATGCTTTCCGCCTCCAGCTGTTTCAGATGCGTCAGTTTGTCGACCATGGCTACTCACGAAATCTTTCTTATGAACGGCCAGCGGGCCGTGTTCGAGCGGGGAATCCTAGCACAGCGACCTCTTCTAATCAGGACACCAACTAGATCGAAAGAGCATATGAATATGCCTGTGCGTTTGGGCAATCAGCCCCCGTAGGAGCTGAGCTTGCTCGCGATGGCGATCTCAAGGACGCCATCGCCGGCAAGCCGTGCTCCTACAGATCGGATTGATGTCAGATCGGATTCGGGCAATCGATGAAGATGTGTTCAAGGGCAAAACGCCGTGCGAGATAGTCACCGAGCGCCTGAACGCCATAACGCTCGGTCGCGTGGTGACCGGCAGCAATGAAGCTGATGTCATTTTCCCGAGCGCTGTGGAAAGTTTGCTCCGATGCTTCACCACTGAGGTACAAATCGACACCCGCCAGCACTGCCTGATCGATGTAGCCCTGGCCACCACCGGTGCACCAGCCGACGCGGCGGATCATTTGACTGCCTTCAATCAGCAAGGGCTCGCGGCCCATGACTTCCTGCACGCGGCGGGCGAAATCCCGGGGCGTCACCGGTTCGCTCAAGGAGCCGACCAGACCTACGATCTTCAGGTTGTCCGGATCGAGCGGGCCTTCGACGGTGATGTCGAGTTGCCGCGCCAGTTGCACGTTGTTGCCGACTTCCGGGTGCAGATCCAGCGGCAAGTGATAGCCCAGCAGACTGATGTCGTGCTTGAGCAAGGTCTTCAAGCGACGCTGCTTCATGCCGGTGATGCACGGGTTTTCGCCCTTCCAGAAATAACCGTGATGCACCAGCACCAGATCGGCATTGGCTTCCACGGCGGCATCGAGCAAGGCCTGGCTTGCGGTGACGCCGCTGACGATGCGCATCACCTGCGGCCGACCTTCGACTTGCAGGCCATTGGGGCAGTAATCGGCAATTTTCGAACTGCTGAGGTAACGGTCGGCTTCTTCGACCAGGGTGCTCAGGGCGACGGCCATAAAAGACTCCTAAATATCCCGTTCAGAGGCACGCGCGGCCTCGTATAATGCGCGTCATTATGAGCGGTCTCATTCCGCCTGCAACTCTCTCAGGACGTGCTTAATGCTCAAGGCGCTGCGTTTTTCCGGCTGGCCGCTGTTGGCCGGCGTGCTTGTCGCTCTGTTAATCATCCAGCGTTACCCGCAGTGGGTCGGGCTTCCAAGCCTCGACGTCAATCTGCAGCAAGCCCCGCAAACCACCAGCATGCAGCAAGGTCCGGTGTCCTATTCCGACGCGGTGACCACCGCCGCGCCGTCGGTGGTGAACCTGTACACCACCAAAGTCATCAACAAACCCAGCCATCCGCTGTTTGAAGATCCGCAGTTCCGGCGCTTCTTCGGCGACAACTCGCCCAAACAGAAACGCATGGAATCGAGCCTCGGTTCCGGCGTAATCATGAGCCCGGAAGGCTACATCCTGACCAACAACCACGTGACCAGCGGCGCCGATCAGATTGTGGTGGCGCTCAAGGACGGTCGTGAAACCCTGGCGCGAGTCATCGGCAGCGACCCGGAAACCGACCTCGCGGTGCTGAAGATCGACCTGAAGAACCTGCCGTCGATCACCGTCGGTCGCTCCGACAACATCCGCATCGGTGACGTCGCGCTGGCCATCGGTAACCCGTTCGGCGTCGGCCAGACCGTGACCATGGGCATCATCAGCGCCACCGGGCGTAATCAGCTGGGTCTGAACAATTACGAAGACTTCATCCAGACCGACGCCGCGATCAACCCCGGCAACTCCGGCGGTGCTCTGGTAGATGCCAACGGCAACCTGACCGGCATCAACACGGCGATCTTCTCCAAGTCCGGTGGCTCCCAAGGCATCGGCTTCGCCATTCCGGTCAAACTGGCGATGGAAGTGATGAAATCGATCATCGAACACGGCCAGGTGATTCGCGGCTGGCTCGGCATTGAAGTGCAACCGTTGACCCAGGAACTGGCGGAATCCTTTGGCCTGTCGGGACGTCCGGGCATCGTCGTCGCGGGGATTTTCCGCGACGGTCCGGCGCAGAAGGCTGGCCTGCAATTGGGCGACGTGATCCTTGCCATCGACGGCGAACCGGCCGGCGACGGGCGCCGCTCGATGAACCAGGTGGCGCGGATCAAACCGACCGACAAAGTCACTATCCAGGTCATGCGCAACAGCAAGGAGCTCAAGCTGACAGCAGAAATCGGCCTGCGTCCGCCGCCCGCGCCGATCAAGGAAAAAGAAGAAAACTAAGCCCGGCTCGAGAATCTCGAGCCATTAGCAGACATTCTCATTAGACATGTTATATTGTTTCAATTCTCGCAATTGGAACAACATAACATGTCGTCTCGAATAAAGGCCTCCGTGGCAAGTCTTGCCCTCGGGCTGCTGGGGGATCCGGTCTTCGCCGAAGATTCCCGAGCCCTGGAACTGGACGCAATCAGCGTCACGTCCGACTACGAATCCCCCACCGGCCCGGTCGATGGCTATCGCGCCACCCGCTCCGCCAGCGCGACCAAAACCGACACCGCGATTCGCGACATCCCGCAATCGATCAGCGTAATTCCCGTCAGCGTGCTCAACGACCTGGGCAGCACCAGCGTCGAACGTGCGCTGGAGTTTGCCGGCGGCGTGTCGAAGCAGAACAACTTCGGCGGCCTGACGCTGTACGAGTACAGCGTGCGCGGCTTCACCACGTCGGAGTTCTACAAGGATGGATTCAGCGCCAACCGTGGCTATCCGAGCACGCCGGACGTGGCGAACATTGAGCGCATCGAAGTGCTCAAAGGTCCCGCCGCCAGCCTCTATGGCCGAGGTGATCCGGGTGGCACCGTCAATATCGTCACCAAAAAACCTCAGCCCGAAGCCTTCGCCACCCTGCAAACCAGCGCCGGCAATTGGGATCGCTACCGCACTGCACTGGACGTCAACACACCGCTGGATGACCACGGCAACGTACTGTCGCGGGTCAACCTGGCCGTCGAGGACAACCACAGCTTTCGCGATCACGTCGACAGCCAGCGGGTGTTCGTCGCGCCCACTTTCAGTTGGCAACTCAATCCCGACACACGCCTGCTGGTGGAAAGCGAGTTCGTTCGCCACCGCTCGACCTTCGATCGCGGCATCGTCGCGCCGAACAACACCTGGAGCGGTGTTTCCCGTTCGACCTTTCTCGGCGAACCCAACGACGGCAACATCGACAACCACAACAACCTGCTGCAAGCCGCCCTCGAACATCAGCTCAACGACCGTTGGCAACTGCGTCTGGCCAGCCACTACAAGGAAGGCAAACTTTGGGGTTTCGCCTCGGAGTCGCGCCCGCTGAATGCCGATGGCCACACCGTCAACCGCCGCTACCGCGAGCGCGACAACAACTGGCACGACAGCATTACCCAACTCGAACTGCGCGGTTTTTTCGACACCGGCACCTTGCAGCACGAACTGCTGATCGGCAGTGAATACGAGAACTACCGCAAGGACGAACGGGTCACGACCATTGCCGGCAGCCCTTACGCCATCGACATTTACCAACCCGTTTATGGCCAGCCGAAACCCAACGGCGCACGCTCCGGCACGGACTTCTTCGAACACGTCGAAAGCCACGCGCTGAACCTGCAAGACCAGATCATCTTCACCGAGAAACTGCGAGGCATGCTCGGCGCGCGCTTCGAACATTTCGAGCAACGCATCGACGATCACACCCGTGACGCCACGAGCCGCCAGCGTCACGACGCACTGACTCAACGCGCCGGTTTGCTCTATCAACTGATGCCTGAAGTCGGCCTGTTCGCCAACGTCTCCAACTCGTTCAAACCGAACAATGGCCTGGATGCCACCGGCAAATCATTCGACCCGGAAGAAGGCGTCGGCTACGAAGTCGGGATCAAGAGCGAGCTGTTCGACGAGCGCTTGAGCAGCACCCTCGCCGCCTTCCATATCGAAAAGGAAAACGTCCTCGCCCTCGATCCAGGTACCGACACCAGCCGCGCCATGGGCAAGGCGCGCAGCCAGGGTTTCGATCTGCAAGTCGCCGGGCAAGTGACCGATGCGGTACGGGTGATCGGTGCCTTCGCCTATATCGACGCCGAGGTGACACAAGGCGACAAGGTCATTCCCACCGGCAGCCGCATTCTCGGCGTGGCCAAACGCAGCGGCAGTCTGCTGGGCGTGTACGAATTTCAGGACGGTCAACTGCGCGGCTCAGACGTGGGTGCCGCGTTCACTTACGTCGGTGATCGCTCGGGCGAAGCCGGCAGTGATTTCGAACTGCCCGCGTACCACACCGTCGATCTGCTGGCCCATTACAAGGCCAGCGACAACGTCACGGTGGGCCTGAACCTGAACAACCTTTTCGACGAGAAATACTTCGAGCGCTCCTACAGCAATTACTGGGTCAACCCCGGCGAGCCGCGAAATTTCACCGTCAGCCTGACACTCAATCTGTAAAAGGACGTCCCTATGCACCCTCTTAAACCCTTGGCGCTGCTCGGCTTGCTGTTCGCCACTGAGGTCTCGGCCCACGGTCTGTGGACCGAGCAGCGGCGTGGCAACATCGAAGTGATTTACGGCCACGGCGCCGAAGACAATGCCTTCAAGGCGCAGAAAATCAGCGGCGCCTGGGCCTATGACGCCAACGCCAAAATGATCCCGGTCACGGTGCAGCGCCTGGCTGATCACGCGCGCCTGATACCGTTGAAGTCGCCCGCGGTGCTCGCGGTAGCCCTGAACAACGGCATGTGGTCGCAGACTGCCGACAAGAAATGGATCAACGAAGGACGCAGCAAAGTGCCGGGCGCGATCGAGTCGACCCAGACCTTCAAATACAGCCTGGCGATTTATCAACCGGGGGCGAAGCTTCCCAAACTTGATCAATTGAAGTTGCTGATTCTGCCGGAGGTCGATCCGCTGACCGTTGGGCCAGGCAAATCATTGCCCGTGCAGGTGTTGCTGGACGGCAAACCGGCGGCGGGCGTGAAGTTGGTGGGCGACTATCGCAACGCGCCGAATACCTTGAGCACCGAAACCGATGCAAACGGCCGGGCGCAGGTGCTGGTACGCAACGAAGGATTGAACGTGATTTCGGCGCAGGTGGAAGTGCCGGTGAAGGACAGTGCTGACGTGAGCAGTCGTGGGTTGTTCAGTTCACTGACGTTCCTCGGCGAACCGCATCACGAGTAACCCACAAAACCTTGTAGGAGCATGGCTTGCCCGCGATGGAGGCACCGCGGTTCAGCAGGGTCACCGCGTTTTCGTTCATCGCGGGCAAGCCTTGCTCCTACAGGGTAAGCGGCGGCTTAAAGGTCGCCGAGACCGTCGATCAACGCCTGATTCTGCTCCGGCGTACCAATCGAAATCCGCAAGAACTGCGCAATCCGCTCCTGCTTGAAGTGCCGGACGATCACGCCTTGCTCACGCAACTTCGCCGCCAGCCCCGCCGCATCGTGCTGCGGGTGACGGACGAAAATGAAGTTAGCCGCCGAAGGCAGTACGTCAAAACCCTTCGCTTCCAACTGCGCAACGACCTTCTCACGATTCTCGATCACCAACCGGCAAGTCTTGTCGAAGTACTCGCGATCCTCGAACGCGGCAGCGGCGCCGACATTCGCCATGCGATCCAGCGGATAAGAGTTGAAGCTGTTCTTGATCCGCTCCAGCGCCTCGATCAGGTCCGGATGCCCAACGGCCAGACCAACCCGCAGCCCAGCCAGGGAGCGCGACTTGGACAGGGTCTGCGTGACCAACAGGTTTGGATAACGGCCTACAAGCGCGATCGCGGTTTCACCGCCGAAGTCGATGTACGCCTCGTCGACTACAACCACCGAATCCGGGCTGGCCTTAAGGATTTGTTCAACAGCCTCCAACGCCAACAGGCAACCGGTCGGTGCGTTCGGGTTAGGGAAGATGATCCCGCCGTTCGGCTTGGCGTAGTCCGCCGGGTTGATCTGGAACTGCTCGTCCAGCGGCACCGCGTCGAACTTGATGCCATACAACCCACAGTAAACCGGGTAAAAGCTGTAGCTGATGTCCGGGAACAACAGCGGCTGATCGTGCTGAAGCAAACCGTGGAAGATGTGCGCCAGCACTTCATCGGAACCGTTGCCGAGGAACACCTGATTGCTCTGCACGCCGTAGTACTTGGCGACCGCGTTCTTCAGCAGATCGCTGTTAGGGTCCGGGTACAGACGCAGGTTGTCGTTCAGTTCGGTCTGCATCGCGGCCAAGGCTTTGGGCGATGGACCGTACGGGTTTTCATTGGTGTTGAGCTTTACCAGCTTCGCCAGCTTCGGCTGCTCGCCCGGGACGTAAGGCACCAGATTCTTGACGAACGGGCTCCAGAATTTACTCATGTTCAGTTTCCCTTTTGTTCATCAACGATGCGGTATTCAGCGCTGCGGGCGTGGGCGGTCAGCGACTCGCCACGGGCCAGCACGGACGCGGTTTTGCCCAGCTCGGAAGCACCCTGCTCGGAGCAGAAGATGATCGACGAGCGTTTCTGGAAATCGTACACACCCAGCGGCGAAGAGAAACGCGCGGTGCCGGAAGTCGGCAACACGTGGTTCGGGCCGGCGCAGTAATCACCCAGCGCTTCGGACGTGTGACGGCCCATGAAGATCGCGCCGGCGTGGCGGATCTGCGGCAGCCAGGCGTGTGGATCGGCAACCGACAATTCCAGGTGTTCCGGCGCGATGCGGTTGGCCACTTCGATGGCTTGGTCCATGTCGCGCACCTTGATCAACGCGCCACGACCATTGATCGAGGTTTCGATGATTGCAGCGCGTTCCATGGTCGGCATCAGTTTGGCGATGCTGGCCGCGACCTTGTCGAGGAATTCGGCGTCCGGGCTGACCAGGATCGCCTGGGCATCTTCGTCGTGCTCGGCCTGGGAGAACAGGTCCATGGCGATCCAGTCCGGATCAGTCTGGCCGTCGCATACCACGAGGATTTCCGATGGACCGGCGATCATGTCGATACCGACCTGGCCAAACACGTGGCGCTTGGCGGTGGCGACATAGATGTTGCCCGGGCCGACCACTTTATCGACCTTCGGCACGCTTTCGGTGCCGTAAGCCAGCGCCGCAACGGCCTGAGCACCACCGATGGTGAACACGCGGTCGACGCCGGCGATGCAGGCAGCAGCCAACACCAGTTCGTTGATTTCACCGCGCGGGGTCGGCACCACCATGACCACTTCGGTCACGCCGGCCACCTTCGCGGGAATCGCGTTCATCAATACCGACGACGGATACGACGCCTTGCCGCCCGGCACATACAGACCGGCGCGGTCCAGCGGCGTGACCTTCTGGCCCAACACGGTGCCGTCGGCCTCGGTGTAGCTCCAGGAATCCTGCTTCTGTTTTTCGTGGTAGCTGCGCACGCGGGCGGCGGCGACTTCCAGGGCTTCACGCTGAGGCACGGAGATGCGCGTCAGCGCCAGCTCCAGACGCTCGCGCGGCAGGATCAGGTCGGCCATGGACTTCACGTCCAGACCGTCGAACTGGCGGGTAAAGTCCACCAGCGCCGCATCGCCACGCTCGCGCACAGCCTTGATGATGTCCAGCACGCGCTGATTGACCGAGTCGTCAGACACACTTTCCCAGCTCAGCAGATGATCCAGATGATGCGCGAAATCCGGGTCAGCAGCGTTGAGTCGGCGAATTGCAGTCGGTGCGGTCATAGCGAGAGCCTCATAGGAATGGCAAAAAACTCAGGCGCCCGAAGCTAACATTCGATCCGCTTGGGCACCTGAGAATTCTGGCTATGAGGCGGATAGACGGCGCGACTCAGAGTCGCGCAAGTGAATCAGCCGCGGTGTCGAGACTCCACTGCCTTGCGCAGGGTGTCGATCAACGCCTGGATACGGGCGTGCTGCATTTTCATGGACGCTTTGTTGACGATCAGCCGGGAGCTGATGTCCGCAATGAAATCCTGTGGCTCCAGGCCATTGGCCCGCAGCGTGTTACCGGTGTCGACCACGTCGATGATCTTGTCGGCCAGACCGATCAGCGGCGCCAGTTCCATCGAGCCGTAGAGCTTGATGATGTCGACTTGGCGGCCCTGTTCGGCGTAGTAGCGCTTGGCTACGTTGACGAACTTGGTGGCGATGCGCAGGCGGCCCTTGGGCTCGACCGCGCCGACCTTGCCGGCTGTCATCAGCTTGCAGCGGGCAATTTGCAGGTCCAGCGGCTCGTACAGGCCCTGGCCGCCGTATTCCATCAGCACGTCTTTACCGGCGACACCGAGATCGGCGGCACCATGCTCGACATAGGTCGGCACGTCGGTGGCACGCACGATCAACAGGCGCACATCGTCCTGGGTCGTGGGAATGATCAGCTTGCGGCTCTTGTCCGGATTCTCGGTCGGCACGATGCCCGCTTCAGCCAGAAGCGGCAGGGTGTCGTCAAGGATGCGGCCCTTGGACAGTGCGATGGTCAACATGGGAAACGTCAGTCCTTATCAAGGTACTCATGCCCGGTCGCAAATGGCGCCGGACACACATCGAGCCGGAAACCGGCTCGACTTCAACAAATCAACGGGCATGTCCTTATGCCCATGCAGCAGGTACTAGCCCGGAACGCGACGGATCTTGGCGCCCAGCATCTGCAGTTTCTCTTCGATGCACTCGTAACCACGGTCGATGTGGTAAATGCGGTCGATCAGGGTGTCGCCTTCAGCGATCAGCGCCGAAATGACCAGGCTGGCCGAAGCACGCAGGTCGGTTGCCATCACTGGCGCGCCCTTGAGCTTTTCGGTACCGGTGACGATGGCGGTGTTGCCTTCGACCTGGATCTTGGCGCCCATGCGGTGCAGTTCGTAAACGTGCATGAAGCGGTTTTCGAAGATCGTCTCGATCACTGCGCCCGTGCCTTCGGCAATGGCGTTGAGGGAGATGAACTGCGCCTGCATGTCGGTCGGGAACGCCGGGTACGGAGCGGTGCGCACGTTGACAGCTTTTGGCCGCTTGCCGTGCATGTTCAGCTCGATCCAGTCATTACCGCAGGTGATCTCGGCGCCTGCTTCGCGAAGTTTTTCCAGAACGGCTTCGAGGATGGTCGGATCGGTGTCCTTGACCTTCACTCGGCCGCCGGTCACGGCAGCGGCAACCAGGTAGGTACCGGTTTCAATACGGTCCGGCATCACCTTGTAAGTGGTGGTGTGCAGACGCTCAACGCCATCGATGGTGATGGTGTCGGTACCGGCGCCGGAAACCTTGGCGCCCATGGCGTTCAGGAAGTTTGCCAGGTCGACGACTTCAGGTTCGCGGGCGGCGTTGGCCAGGACGCTGCGGCCCTTGGCCAGGGCAGCGGCCATCATGATGTTCTCGGTACCGGTCACGCTGACGGTGTCGAAGAAGAAGTGCGCACCACGCAAGCCGCCTTCAGGCGCCTTGGCCTTGATGTAGCCGCCTTCGACGTCGATGACCGCGCCCATGGCTTCCAGGCCACGGATGTGCAGGTCAACCGGACGCGAACCGATGGCGCAACCGCCAGGCAGTGCGACTTCGGCTTCACCGAAACGGGCAACCATCGGACCCAGTACCAGGATCGACGCACGCATGGTTTTAACCAGTTCGTACGGGGCGATCAGGGTCTTGATGGTGCGCGGGTCGATTTCGACGGCGAGTTTCTCGTCGATCACCGGCTCGATCCCCATACGACCGAACAGCTCGATCATGGTGGTGATGTCGTGCAGGTGCGGCAGGTTGGCAACGGTTACCGGACCGTCGCACAGCAGCGTGGCAGCCAGGATCGGCAGGGCAGAGTTCTTTGCCCCGGAGATGCGGATTTCGCCGTCAAGACGAGCACCGCCAGTAATAATCAATTTATCCATAAGAATCTCGACGCCCTTGGGCTCAGGTGCGCTCGGCCCAGGCCGCGCTGCTGAAAAATTTCATAGTGACCGCATGGATGCTGCCATCGGTGATCCATGGGTTCAAATGGGCATAGACCTGCTGCTGACGCTTGACCGGGCTCAGTGCCGCCAGTTCATCGCTAATCAAATTCAGCTGGAAATTGCAGCCTTCGCCCTCAACTTCTACTTGGGTTCCTGGCAGCTTTCCTTCAAGGAAGCTCTTCACTTCTACGGCCTGCATGCTCAACCTCAATCGGCGCCCTGTGCGCGCGGGTCGGACATCATACAAAAAAGCCCCGCGCCTGCGAACCCCGGGAAGCAGGACTCTGACGGGGGGCTTCTTTATAGATGCGGGTTAGGGATGCGCCAATAGCTCGGTCAGCTCACTGACCTGAGCGATTTCGCGCATGTCTTCTGGCATCCCGCGGATGCTCAGCGCCTTGCCGGCCGCCTGAGCATCGCGCATGAAGCACAACAGCAACGACAGCCCGACGCTGCTGGATTTGCTCACCGCCGAACAATCGACCACTACGGCCGCAGCCTTGCTGGCCTTGATCAGCGCCTGCCCCTGCTCACGCAGGGCCGGGCCGGTGCGGTAATCCAGCACGCCGCTGAGACGCAGCTCGCCGAACTCGTCCATCAGGACTGCCGACTCGCTCATTGGGTTTGCTTCTCGGGGGATTGCTCAGCGGTTTCCTTGGCTTTGGCGACTTCCCCGGCCCAACCATTGATGGTCTTGTCCAGGTCGTTGCCATTACGCTGCATCGCATCAGCGAACTGATCGCGGAACAGCTTGCCAATGTTGATGCCGTTGATGATGACGTTACGCAGCTTCCATTCGCCACCGACCTTTTCCAGGGTGTAGGACACTGGATAGATCGCGCCATTGCTGCCCTTGACCGTCATGCCGACGCTTGTACGGTCGCCGGATTCATCCTTGGCCGGATCCACGGTAATGCCTTGGTTGTTGTACTCGAGCAAGGCATTGCCATAGAACTGGAACAGGCCCTTCTTGAAGTTTTCTTCGAAGGTTTTCATTTGCGCAGGCGTGGCTTTGCGCGAGTACTTGACCGTCATGATGCTCTTGGAAATACCCTCGGCATCCACGACAGGGCCGACAATGCTGTTCAGCGCCGCGTAAAAATCCTGCGGATCCTGCTTGTACTTCTCTTTGTTCGCAGCCAGATCGGCCAGCAACCGGTTGGTGGTGTCCTGTACCAGTTCGTGCGCGGAAGTAGGCGCCGCCACGGCGTTAGCCATCAACGGCAAGGCCGCGAGCAATACCAACAGGCCACGTCGCAAGGTAGAGATCATTTACAAATTCCTCATTTGGCGTCTTTGCTAACGGTGTTGAGAAGGAACTTACCGATCAGGTCCTCGAGCACCAGCGACGACTGGGTGTCATGGATGGTCCCGCCATCCTTGAGCAGGGCTTCTTCGCCGCCCACGCTGATACCGATGTACTTCTCGCCCAACAAGCCCGCGGTCAGGATAGATGCAGTGGAGTCGGCCGGCAGATTATCTACGCGCTTTTCCAGCTGCATGGTCACTCGACCGGTGAAACTGTCGCGGTCCAGATCGATCGCCGTGACCTTGCCGATGGTCACACCGGCCATGGTCACTTTAGCTCTGACCGTCAAACCGGCGATATTGTCGAAGTACGCATAAAGTTTATAAGTGTCGGTGCTCGGGCTCGGCGACAGGCCACTGACCCGAAGCGCCAGCAGCAGCAAAGCCAGGATGCCAGCCAGCAAGAAAAGGCCGACACCGATTTCCAGGGTGCGGTTTTGCATCAGAAATCTCCAAACATCAAGGCGGTCAGAATAAAATCCAGGCCGAGTACTGCCAAAGAGGCAAACACCACGGTCTTGGTAGTGGCACGACTGATCCCCTCGGAAGTGGGCTCGCAGTCATAGCCTTGGAATACGGCGATCCAGGTCACAACGAAGGCAAAGACCATGCTTTTGATGATGCCGTTGAGCACATCGTCGGCAAAGGTCACGCTGTTCTGCATGTTCGACCAGTAGGAACCTTCATAGACACCCAGCCAGTCGACGGCTACCCACGAACCGCCCCAGATGCCCACCACGCTGAAAATCATCGCCAGCACCGGCAGGGAAATGAAGCCGGCCCACAAGCGCGGGGCAATAATGTACTTGAGCGGGTCGACACCGATCATTTCCAGGCTGGACAGTTGTTCGGTGGATTTCATATTGCCGATTTCGGCCGTCAATGCCGAACCGGCACGCCCGGCGAACAGCAGAGCGGTCACTACCGGCCCCAGTTCGCGCAACAGGGTCAGCGCCACCATCTGCCCGACGGCCTGCTCCGAGCCATAGCTGGACAGGATGTTGAACCCTTGCAGCGCCAGCACCATGCCGATGAAAACCCCGGAGACCACAATGATCACCAGGGACATCACGCCCACGGAATGCAGTTGCTTGACCAGCAGCCCGAAACCGCCGCCGATACCGCCGCGACCGAGCAAGGCATGAAACAGGAACAATGCCGAGCGCCCGAACACAGCCAGCACGTCAATGCCTGCCTGGCCGAACCGGCGTACGCGTTCCATTAATGAAATTCTGCGCATCAGCGCTTCCCCAGAAGATCTGCGCGGTAATCCGTCGCTGGAAAGTGGTAGGCGACCGGACCGTCGGGTTCGCCGGTCATGAACTGACGGATGCGCGGTTCGTCCGAGTTCATCAGCTCATCGGGAGTCCCCTGCCCCAACACCTGCCCGTCGCCCACTACATAGATGTAATCGGCAATGCTCGCAGTCTCGGCGAGGTCATGGGAAACCACGATACTGGTGATCCCCAGCGCATCGTTGAGCAAGCGGATCAGGCGCACCAACACGCCCATGGCGATAGGGTCCTGGCCGACAAAGGGCTCGTCATACATGAGAATCTGTGGATCGAGCGCAATCGCCCGCGCCAGTGCGACACGGCGCTTCATGCCGCCGGACAGTTCGTCGGGCATCAGGTCAATGGCACCACGCAACCCCACGGCCTGCAATTTGAGCAGGACGATGTCGCGGATCATTTCCTCGGGCAGTTCGGTGTGAACGCGCAGTGGAAAGGCCACGTTCTCGAACACATCGAGATCGGTAAACAGTGCGCCACTCTGAAACAGCACGCCCATGTGCTTGCGGGCATCGAACAGATCGCTGCGCGATAGCTTCGGCAGGTTCTGACCGTTGACCCAGACTTCGCCGCTGGTGGGGCGCAACTGGGCGCCCATCAACCGCAACAGCGTTGTCTTGCCACACCCGGAAGGTCCCATGATGCCGGTGACCTTGCCGCGGGGAATACGGATATCGACGTTATTGAAAATGCTGCGCGCACCGCGCTTGAAGGACAGTCCCTTCAGCTCGACCGCGTAGGCGTTATCGGCACTCATCTAAACTCCTTGCGATGCAGCCTCTCACTCGGACGCCTGACTTCCTGACGAAAGCACATGCCTCCCGGGCGGGCCGAACTGGCGGCGAACTATATCACTGCAAACACCGTGCGCCCAAGGCCATTGCCGGCCCAAGTTGAGCGATATGACCGGCAAAAAGCTTCATTTAGAGGGATTAGGTAACAAGGAATGACAATGCACGACGAACTTGCGTGAGGGTTTCGATCATAACCGCTATAATCGCCGCCTTTTCATCAGGCTAAACGATTTCTGACATGAGCCAATCCAGCGACCTGATTCAATCTGCCCAACGCACCATCCGCCTCGAAGTGGAAGCCGTACAAGGCTTGCTGCCGCATATCGACGCAGATTTTGTACGCGCTTGCGAGATGATTCTGGCCAGCAAAGGCCGCGTTGTCGTGGTCGGCATGGGCAAGTCGGGGCACATCGGCAGCAAGATTGCCGCCACCCTGGCCAGCACCGGCACCACGGCATTTTTCGTTCACCCAGCTGAAGCCAGCCACGGTGACATGGGCATGATCACCCGCGATGACATCATCCTGGCGCTGTCGAACTCCGGCTCCACCAATGAAATCATCACCCTGCTGCCATTGATCAAGCGCCTGGGCATCCAGTTGATCAGCGTGACCGGGAACCCTGATTCGCCGCTGGCCAAGGCCGCCGAGGTTAACCTCAACGTTCACGTCGAGCATGAAGCCTGTCCGCTGAACCTGGCGCCTACCTCTTCGACTACCGCTGCGCTGGTCATGGGCGACGCCCTGGCTGTCGCACTGCTGGAAGCGCGCGGCTTCACCGCCGAAGACTTCGCCTTTTCCCACCCGGGTGGCGCATTGGGCCGACGCCTTCTGCTGAAAGTGGAAAACGTCATGCACGCCGGGCAAGAGTTGCCGCAGGTTCAACGTGGCACCCTGCTCAAGGATGCGCTGATGGAAATGACCCGCAAGGGCTTGGGCATGACCGTCATCCTGGAAGCCGACGGCAAGCTCGCCGGGATTTTCACTGACGGCGATTTGCGCCGCACGCTGGATCGCACCATCGATATCCACAGCGTCACCATCGATCAGGTCATGACCGCCCACGGCAAGACCGCCCGCGCCGAGATGCTCGCCGCCGAGGCCCTGAAAATCATGGAAGACCATAAAATCAATGCGCTGGTCGTGGTCGACGGCGAAGACCGTCCGGTCGGCGCCTTGAACATGCACGACTTGCTGCGTGCGGGGGTAATGTAATGAGCACGGACCTGCTGCAACGCGGCCAACAGATCAAACTGGCGGTTTTCGACGTCGACGGCGTCCTCACCGACGGACGCCTGTACTTCCTCGAAGACGGCAGTGAATTCAAGACCTTCAACACCCTCGACGGCCAGGGCATCAAGATGCTGATGGCCGCCGGCGTGCAGACCGCTATCATTAGCGGCCGCAAGACCCCGGTGGTCGAGCGACGGGCGAAGAACCTCGGCATTCCGCACCTGTATCAGGGGCGCGAAGACAAACTGGTGGTGCTCGACGAGCTTCTTGGCCAGCTCAACCTAAGCTATGAACAGGTCGCCTACCTTGGTGACGACCTGCCGGACCTGCCGGTGATTCGCCGCGTAGGCCTGGGCATGGCAGTGGCCAACGCCGCCAGTTTCGTGCGTGAACACGCTCACGGTGTCACCCAGGCCCGTGGCGGCGAAGGTGCCGCCCGCGAATTCTGCGAATTGATCCTGCGCGCCCAGGGCCGCCTCGATGCGGCCAACGCCGCGTACCTGTGAGCCAAACATGCTGAGCAAAAAGATTCGCAACATCCTGATGTTCGGTTGCATCGCGGCGATTTTCGCCGCGGTCGGCTACTGGAACATCAGCCCGGAACGCTTTCTCGACAAGCCGGTTGTGCAAGTCGACAACAGCGAGATCGACTATTACGCCACCAACGCCCACAGCGTGCAGTACCTGCCGGATGGCAGGCTGCAGTACGAAATGACGTCGGACAAGGTCGAACACCTGAAAGCCTCCGAGGTGACCCTGCTGACCAATCCCGACCTGAACATGTTCCGCGGCACCGAGTTCCCGTGGCACGTCCAGAGCGAAAAAGGTGAGGTCAACCCTGATGGCACCGAAGTCGAACTGATCGACTCGGTTCGCATCACGCGTTTCGACGAGAAAAACCGCAGAACCCTGATCACCACCACCCGCATGACAGTGTTCCCGCAACAGCAATATGCGCAGACCGAGCGAGACGTTAGAATCGACGGCGCTGGCGGTGTTTCGACTGGCAAGGGAATGAAAGCGTATTTGAAAGAAAGCAGGATACACCTGCTATCGAACGTAAGAGGACAGTATGAGGCTCGTTAAAACCCTCCCTATTTTGCTCAGTCTGGGCGCAGCACTGGGAAGCGTGAGCGCCTGGGCCCTGCCGGACGATCAACAACAGCCAATCCGCATTCAGGCCGACGATGCCCAACTGGACGACAAGAATGGCGTTGCCACCTACACGGGCGATGTGATCATCACCCAAGGCTCGATGAAGGTCACCGGCAATAAAGTGACCATGACCCGCGCCCCGAGTGGCGACATCGACGTGGTGACCTCGGTCGGCAACCTGGCCTACTTCGAGCAACTGCAAACGGCGGGCGACACCAAGCCGGTTCAGGGTTGGGGTGTGACAATCCAGTACCACGCCACGCAAAACCGCGTTGTGCTGATCGACAAGGCCAAAGTCATCGACAAGGACAACAACGTCACCCAAGGCGAGAAAATCGTCTACGACACCGAGAAGAAGCTGGCGAGCGCCGGTCGCGCCACAGGCAGCAAAGTGACCGAGGCACGTCCGCGTATTGACATGGTCATTCAGCCGAAAAAGAAAACCGACGAGCAAAAGGCCCAGTAATGGCAACTCTGAAAGCTCAGCATCTGGCCAAGAGCTACAAGAGCCGCCAGGTCGTGCGCGATGTCAGCCTGTCGATCGACAGCGGTCAGATCGTCGGCCTGCTTGGCCCCAACGGCGCCGGCAAGACAACCTGCTTCTACATGATCGTCGGCCTGGTGCAGGCTGATCAGGGCCGCGTGCTGATCGACGACCTGGACGTCAGCCACCAGCCCATGCACGGCCGTGCGAAGGCAGGTATCGGCTATCTGCCGCAAGAAGCGTCGATCTTCCGCAAACTTTCGGTTGCCGACAACATCATGGCGATCCTCGAGACCCGCAAGGAACTCGACAAGGCCGGCCGTCGCAAGGAGCTGGAGAGCCTGCTGCAGGAGTTCCACATCAGCCACATCCGCGACAACCTCGGGATGAGCCTGTCCGGTGGTGAACGCCGCCGCGTGGAGATCGCCCGGGCACTGGCCACCAACCCGAAATTCATCCTGCTCGACGAACCTTTCGCCGGCGTGGACCCGATTTCGGTGGGCGACATCAAACAGATCATCCATCACCTCAAGGCCAAAGGCATTGGCGTGCTGATCACCGACCACAACGTTCGTGAAACCCTGGATATCTGCGAAACCGCCTACATCGTCAACGATGGCCAGCTGATTGCAGAAGGTGACGCGGAAACCATCCTGGCCAACGACTTGGTCAAGGAAGTCTACCTGGGTCATGAGTTCCGCCTGTAAGGGCTTGCCTGGCTAGTCGACCGAGCGCTTGTCTCGATAAAAAATCAAGATCTTTTTATTGTTACAGCGCTCTAGGCAAACACTGCAATTTCGGGCATATAATTTGCTTATGTTTGGCGCCTCGGCGCCCTGTAGTGGATGGCGCATGTGCGCCGGCGAATAAGGTGTTAAGCCCCTGCCATGAAACCATCGCTAGTCTTGAGAATGGGCCAGCAGCTGACGATGACACCGCAGCTGCAACAGGCCATCCGCCTGCTCCAATTGTCGACCCTGGATCTGCAACAGGAAATCCAGGAGGCCCTGGAGTCCAATCCGATGCTCGAACGCCAGGAAGAAGGCGACGACTTCGATAACACCGACCCCTTGGCCGACAACGCAGAACAGAAGCCCAACACTGACATTCAGGAACCCTCCTACCAGGAAACCGCGCCGACGGTTGATAACCTCGAAGAAGGCGACTGGAACGAACGCATTCCCAACGAACTTCCCGTCGATACCGCCTGGGAAGACGTCTACCAGACCAGTGCCAGCAGCCTGCCGAGCAATGATGATGACGAGTGGGATTTCACCACCCGCACGTCCGCCGGCGAAAGCCTGCAAAGCCACTTGCTGTGGCAACTGAACCTGGCACCGATGTCCGACACCGATCGCCTGATCGCCGTCACCCTGATCGACTGCATCAACAATCAGGGCTATCTGGACGAAACGCTCGAGGAAATCCTCGAAGCCTTCGATCCGGAACTGGACATCGAGCTGGACGAAATCGAAGCCGTCCTGCACCGCATCCAGCAATTCGAACCTGCCGGCATCGGCGCCCGCAACCTGGGCGAATGCCTGCTGCTGCAATTGCGTCAGCTGCCAGCCAAAACGCCGTGGCTGGCCGAAGCCAAGCGCTTGGTCACCGACTACATCGACCTGCTCGGCAGTCGCGACTACAGCCAGTTGATGCGTCGCATGAAGCTCAAGGAAGATGAGCTGCGCCAGGTAATCGAACTGGTCCAGAGCCTCAACCCGCGTCCGGGTTCGCAAATCGAATCCACCGAGGCCGAGTACGTTGTCCCCGACGTGATCGTACGCAAGGACAACGAGCGCTGGCTGGTCGAGCTCAACCAGGAGTCGGTGCCACGGCTGCGGGTCAATGCCCAGTACGCCGGCTTCGTGCGCCGCGCCGACACCAGCGCCGACAACACCTTCATGCGCAATCAGTTGCAGGAAGCCCGCTGGTTCATCAAGAGCCTGCAAAGCCGCAACGAAACCCTGATGAAAGTGGCCACCCAGATCGTCGAGCATCAGCGCGGCTTCCTGGAGTATGGCGATGAAGCGATGAAACCGCTGGTCCTGCATGACATCGCTGAAGCGGTTGGCATGCACGAATCGACAATTTCCCGGGTGACCACGCAAAAATTCATGCATACCCCTCGGGGCATATATGAGCTGAAATACTTTTTCTCCAGCCACGTCAGCACCTCCGAAGGCGGTGAATGCTCGTCCACGGCGATCCGCGCGATCATCAAAAAACTGGTTGCCGCTGAAAATCAGAAAAAGCCGTTGAGTGACAGCAAGATCGCTGGTTTACTGGAGGCACAAGGCATTCAGGTGGCTCGCCGCACCGTCGCCAAGTACCGCGAATCCCTCGGGATCGCGCCTTCGAGCGAACGCAAGCGGTTGATGTAGAGCCACGCCACAGCGTTCCAGTGGCAGATCATCTGGTCTGCCGCTTTATGCACTGGCAACGAAGGAGAAGCTGTATGCAAGTCAACATCAGTGGACACCAACTGGAAGTGACCGAACCTCTTCGCACTTACATCGGCGAAAAACTCGAACGATTAGAGAGGCATTTCGACAAGATCACCAACGTGCAGGTCACGATGACGGTCGAAAAGCTCAAGCAGAAAATCGAAGCCACGCTGCATATTCCCGGCAATGAAGTGGTCGCCAACGCGGAACATACCGATATGTACGCGGCGATCGACGCACTGACCGACAAGCTGGATAAACAACTCAAAAAGCATAAGGAAAAGACCCAGAGCCTCCTCCAGGGCGCTACCGGTCGTTAACACTCCCTACCCATGATCCGACTTGAAAGCATCCTGACCCCCGGCCGTTCCCTGGTGAACGTGCCGGGCGGCAGTAAAAAGAAAGCCCTCGAGCAAATTGCCAACCTCATCCATCGCGAAGTGCCGGATCTGGCCATGCAGGATGTCTTCGAGAGCCTGGTCGCCCGTGAAAAACTCGGTTCAACCGGTTTTGGCAACGGCATCGCCATCCCCCACTGCCGTCTCAAGGGCTGTAATGCGCCCATCAGTGCCTTGATGCACCTTGACGCCCCTATCGATTTCGACGCCATCGATGGTGCACCGGTTGACCTGTTGTTCGTTCTACTGGTCCCGGAAGCCGCTACCGATGCGCACCTGGAACTGTTACGCCAGATCGCCAGCATGCTCGACCGCAAGGAAGTGCGCGAAAAACTGCGCAGCGCCCCGAGTAATGAAGCCTTGTATCAGGTTGTCCTGGACGAGCAAAACGGTCATTAATCATGCGCTTGATCATCGTCAGCGGTCGCTCCGGCTCAGGTAAAAGTACCGCCCTCGATGTTCTTGAGGACAACGGTTACTACTGCATCGACAACTTGCCTGCCGGGTTACTGCCGGAATTGGCTGAACGTGCGCTTATCCACACTGAGCTGTCACAGCCGCTGGTAGCCGTGTCCATCGATGCACGCAACCTGCCCAGCCATCTGTCGCGGTTTCCAGAGCTGCTGGAAGAAGTCCGCAGCCGGCACATCCAGTGCGATGTCCTGTACCTGGATGCCGACGCGGAAACCCTGCTCAAACGCTTTTCGGAAACCCGTCGTCGCCACCCGCTGAGCAGCCCCAATCGCTCACTGGCCGAGGCGATCAACGATGAAACCAGCCTGCTCGGACCGATTGCCGACCTGGCCGACCTCAAGGTAGACACGACTAACCTGAACTTGTATCAGTTGGGCGATACCATCAAGTTGCGCCTGCTGAACCAGCCGGAGCCCGGCACGGCTTTCCTGATCGAGTCTTTCGGCTTCAAGCGTGGCATGCCGGTCGACGCCGATCTGGTGTTCGACGTGCGTTGCCTGCCCAATCCCTACTGGAAGCCGGAACTGCGCGCGCAGTCCGGGCTTGATCAACCGGTTGCCGAGTACCTGGCGGCACAACCGGATGTCGAGGAGATGTTCCAGGACATTTCCGCGTACCTGCTTAAATGGTTACCCCGGTTTGCCGCCAGTAACCGTGCTTATGTCACCATTGCAATCGGTTGTACCGGCGGGCATCACCGCTCCGTCTACCTGACCGAACGCCTGGGCAAGACCCTGCAGCAATCCCTGAAGAACGTCCAGGTCCGCCACCGCGACCTCAGCTAAAGGATTCACATCGCGATGCCTGCTCTGGAAATCGAAATCATCAACAAGCTGGGCCTGCACGCTCGGGCGTCTGCAAAATTCGTTGGAGTTGCCGGTCAGTTCAAGGACTGCACGATCAGGGTCGGACGCACACCAGAGACTACAGTCGACGGCAAAAGCATCATGGCCATGATGATGCTCGCTGCCGGCAAGGGCACAAAAATTCATCTGAGTACGGAAGGCGAGCAGGAGCAGGAAGCACTGGACGCGCTGGTGGCCCTGATCAACAACTACTTCGACGAAGGCGAATAAGCGCTCGCCTAAGCGAGCGCGGTATCCATCACCATCATCAAACAGAACCCGACCAGCAACCCAAGGCTGGCCAGTTTGTCATGACCGTGTCGACGCGACTCAGGAATGACTTCGTGGGTGACCACCAGCAACATGGCCCCGGCCGCCAAGGCCAGCCCCAAAGGCAACAACAGTTCGGCCAGGCTGACGAGCCACGCGCACAACAACGCGAACACCGGTTCGACCAAACCTGAAGCAGCACCGATCAGGAACGCCTTGAACCGCGACATCCCTGCCCCGGCCAGCACCAAGGCAATCACCAATCCCTCCGGCACATCCTGCAAGGCAATGCCCATCGCCAAACTGTCGGCATCCGGCATACCGCCACCCGCCGAGACACCCACCGCCATGCCTTCGGGAATATTGTGGGCGATGATCGCGAACACGAACAGCCAGATGCGCGGCGGAATCACCGGGTGTTCTACAGTGCCAATGAGCATCTCCGGCGACGCGCCGGACACTTTGCGATCCACCAGAAACAGGCCGAATGCGCCGAGCATGATGCCAAAGCAGATCAGGCCGCTGGCCGCCCACGGCGTCATGCCAAGGTTCTCTGCCGCAGCAATGCCTGGCACGATCAGCGAAAACGCCGTCGCGGCCAACATCACTCCGGCACCGAAGCCCAGCAAGGAATCGCTGAGTGCCTGGGGCATGCGGCGGATCACCAGCACCGGCACCGCCCCAAGCGCGGTGCCGAGGGCGCAGATCGCACCACCTTGCAACGCCCGCGACAGCTTCGGTTCCAGATCCAGCCACTCCAGCCCGTGCGCTACCAACAAGCTCATGCCCGCCAGCAGAAGCAGCGATCCAAATGCGTAACGAAACATTCGCCCACTTCCGATCGCCAGTGTTTCAGTGCCCATAGTCAGCCTTGGATTGTTTTTTAGAAGACTTAAACCAGCGCAGCCTGATAGCGCGCAGCGACTTCAGGCCAGTTGATCACGTTGTAGAACGCGCTGATGTATTCCGGGCGGCGGTTCTGATATTGCAGGTAATAGGCGTGCTCCCACACATCCAGACCGAGGATCGGCGTATTGCCGTTCATCAATGGGCTGTCCTGGTTACCGCTGCTTTCCACGACCAGCGTTTTCTGCGGCGTCACGCTCAACCAGGCCCAGCCACTGCCGAATCGGGTCAGTGCGGCTTTGGTGAAAGCCTCTTTGAAACTGTCGAGGCCGCCCAGTTGCTCGTCGATGGCCCTGGCCAGCGCGCCTTCGGGTTTGCCGCCACAGTGAGGCGCCATGACTTCCCAGAACAGCGAATGATTGGCGTGGCCACCGCCTTGATTGATCACCGCCGCGCGGAGTTTTTCCGGCAGTTGCTGCACAGCGGCCACCAGTTTCTCCACCGGCCATTCGGCGAACTCAGTGCCTTCGACCGCAGCGTTCAGGTTGTTGATATAGGTCTGGTGGTGCTTGGTGTAGTGGGTCTCCATGGTCTGCGCATCGATGTGCGGCTCCAGGGCGTCATAGGCATACGGCAAGGCAGGCAAGGTAAAAGCCATTTCAGTGGACTCCATGATGGTGAGGCGCAGGGGGTTGCGACGGCGAGGCGGCATCGATGTGCAGCAAGCGATGCGTGCGTGGGTATTCGCCGTGTTCGCTGATGAAATTCAGCAGCTCGACATAGGTTTTGCTGCTCTGGCGCAGCGCTGCTTCGCGCAATGCTGGCGACAGTCGCGGGTCCTGCATGGTCTGCAACAGCCGTTGGTGAATGGCGCACAGGTACTCGGCGCTCTCCTCCGGCTGGTTCAGACGCAGATGCAGGTCCGCCAGGTTGTGATGGGAAATCACACAAGCCGCCACCGCTTCGTCGGCATCCGCCCAGCGCTCGAACAGCACCTGGGCCAGGGCCAATGCCTGCAAGTAAGCCTCGCGAGCATCAACCAGTTCACCCAACATGAAAAAGCGATTGGCCCTTTCGATCGTGCGTTTCCAGTGCTCCATGGTGAGCCTCCAAAGCGGTGGGGAATTTACACGCCGCCTGCGGTGAGTTTTTCCGGGTTGAGCAGCTCTTCCAGCTGGCTGCGCGACAGGTCGGTGTGTTCCAGCGCAACGTCGATCACCGGGCGGCCTTGCTGATAGGCCTTCTTGGCGATTTCGGCGGCTTTCTGGTAACCAATGATCGGGTTGAGTGCGGTCACCAGAATCGGGTTGCGAGACAACGCTTGCTTGATGCGGTCTTCATTGACCTTGAAGCTGGCGATGGCCTTTTCGCCCAACAAACGGCTGGAATTGGCCAACAACTCAATGCTGCTCAGCAGGTTCTGGGCGATGATCGGCAGCATCACGTTCAGTTCGAAGTTGCCCGACTGACCGGCGATGGTGATCACCGTGTCGTTGCCGATCACTTGGGCAGCGACCATGGCAGTGGCTTCCGGGATCACCGGGTTGACCTTGCCAGGCATGATCGAAGAACCCGGTTGCAAGGCTTCCAGCTCGATTTCGCCCAAGCCGGCCAATGGGCCGGAGTTCATCCAGCGCAGGTCGTTGGCGATTTTCATCAGCGATACGGCGGTGGCCTTGAGCTGACCGGAGACGGCAACGGCGGTGTCCTGGGAACCGATCAGCGCAAACAGATCCACGCCCGGCGTAAATTGAACCTGGGTCATCTTGCTCAGCTGCTGGCTGAAACGCGCGGCGAATTCGGGATGCGCATTGACGCCGGTACCCACTGCCGTGCCGCCCTGGGCCAACGATTGCAGGCTTGGCTGCAAGCCCTGCAAAAGGACGATGTTGGCCTTGAGCTGTTGCGCCCAGCCATTGAGGACCTGGCTCATGCGCACCGGCATGGCGTCCATCAAGTGGGTGCGGCCGGTTTTGACGTGGTGATGGACTTCCTCAGCCTTGCGCTCGATCACCTGCACCAGACCGGTCAGGGCCGGCAGCAACTGCTCGTGCAATGCCAGCGCCGCGCTGACGTGGATGGTGGTCGGAATGATGTCGTTGCTGCTTTGGCCGCAGTTGACGTGATCGTTCGGGTTCACCGGTTCGCCGAGCAGACGGCTGGCCAAGGTGGCAATCACTTCGTTGGCGTTCATGTTGGAACTGGTGCCGGAACCGGTCTGGAAGATATCCACCGGGAAGTGCTGCATGAAATCGCCTTCGAGCAGACCTTGAGCCGCATCAGCGATGGCTTTGCCCTGGGCTTCGCTGATCTGCTTGAGTTCGATGTTGGCGCGGGCGGCGGCGGCCTTGGCCAGGATCAACGCGCGGATGAACTGCACGGGCATCGGTTTGCCGCTGATGGGAAAGTTATCCACCGCACGCTGGGTTTGTGCGCCGTAAAGGGCGTCTTCCGGGACCTGAAGTTCGCCCATGCTGTCGCGCTCAATACGTGTCTTGGTCATCTGTAAATCCTTGCACCAGTTCAGTTAGGGGAATCGAGGGCTGTAACTCGCAGGTCGCCAGTTGCCAGGTGTAGCTCTGCCAGCGCTTGAGGCGGCACTTGCACAAAGAGAGGCGTTCGAGTTCGCGCAGCGGACGCCACGCCTGGTCCAGGCAGTAAGTGCGCCAGTGCCAGGGCAGCGCGACATCGGCGGCGGTGTCGAGCAACAAGCGGAAGGAAGTTTCGGCGATGGTCCAGGATGAGGTTGCCGTGCAACAAGCCAGATACCGGCCTTCGGCCAGGTAGTGGTCGATCAGGCGAGGTTCGTCGGGGTTCATCGCGCAACGGATCTGGCGACTCATCCAGCGCCAGCTTTCGAGGTACGGCTGCTCGTGCAAGGCAGAACTCATGATCCGGGGCTCATTCGGTAATGAGATTTATTATTAGATGATAATGAGAAGCAAAACAAGCTGTAGGAGCAAAGCTTGCTCGCGATTGCGGACTGACATTCAACATTGATGCCGCCTGATGCGCCGCCATCGCCGGCAAGCCGTGCTCCTACAGGGGATTGGGGCAAGGCCAATAAAAAAGGCGCGCCACCCAATGGGTGGCGCGCCTTTTTTTACAGCGGTCTGGACTTAGCTACCCGCCACCGTCATCCGCTCGATCAACACGGAACCTGTGCGAATGTTGCTGCGCAACTCCAGGTCATTACCCACCGCAACGATCTGCTTGAACATGTCGCGCATGTTGCCGGCGATGGTCACTTCCTGGACCGCGAACTGGATTTCACCGTTCTCGACCCAGTAGCCCGCCGCGCCGCGGGAGTAATCGCCGGTCACCATGTTCAGGCCCTGGCCCATCAGTTCGGTCACCAGCAAACCACGGCCCATGCGACGCAACAAAGCTGCCTGGTCTTCATCGCCATGGGTGACGAACAGGTTGTGCACGCCGCCGGCATTGGCGGTGCTCGGCATGCCGAGTTTGCGCCCGGAATAGGTGCCGAGGATGTACGACACCAGCTCGCCTTTTTCGACGAACGGTTTGGCATAGGTCGCCAGACCATCGCCATCGAACCCCGCACTGCCCATGGCACGCATCAGGTGCGGACGCTCGTCGATGGTCAGCCACTCAGGGAACAGCTTCTGGCCCAGCGTGCCTTCGAGGAACGACGACTTGCGATACAGGCTGCCACCGGAAATCGCCGAGAGGAAACTGCCGAACAAGCCACCGGCCAACTCCGCGGAAAACAACACCGGCACTTCGCAGGTCGGTACAGGACGCGCACCAAGACGGCTGGCCGCCCGTTGCGCGGCTTTTTGGCCGATGCTCACCGGATCCGCCAGCAAATTGCCCTGACGGTTCACGTCGTACCAGTAATCGCGCTGCATCTGGCCGTCGGCCTCGGCGATCATCACGCAACTCAGGCTGTGTCGGGTCGATGCATAGCCGCCGATAAAACCGTGGCTGTTGCCGTAGACACGGCAGCCCTGGTGGGTGCTGAGGGTGGTGCCGTCGGCGTTCTTGATCCGGCTGTCGGCGGCAAACGCCGCCGCTTCGCAAGCCAGTGCCTGTTCGATGGCTTGCTCCGGGGTGATATCCCATTGGTGGAACAGGTCGTAGTCCTGCACGTCACGCGCCATCAGCGCCGCGTCCGCCAGGCCCGAGGCCTCGTCTTCCGAGGTGTGCTTGGCGATTGCCAATGCAGCAGCAACCGTTTCACGAATGGCGTCCGGACCACTGGCCGACGTGCTGGCCGAGCCTTTGCGCTGGCCGACATACAAGGTGATGCCGAAACCCTGATCACGATTGAATTCGACGGTTTCGACTTCACGCTGGCGCACCGAAGTCGACAGGCCCTGCTCCAGGGACACCGCCACTTCACAGGCACTGGCGCCCTGACGCTTGGCTTCAGCGATGATCTGCTCGACTTGCTCCTGCAGTGCCGGCAATGCTTGTGGGCCGACGCTTTCAACTGCACTCATGCTGTTCTCCACTCAAATTCTGCTTTCGGTAACGGTCATCGAGCGACCGGGCCGGACAAGCGGCCCCCGACTGGTTATCATGGCGGCGTTTCTTTGCGGACTGCCACCATGGTTGATTCTTACGACGACTCCCTCGATACGGGAGAAAAAAGCAAATCCCAGGTCAAACGCGAGCTGCATGCTCTGGTTGACCTCGGCGAGCGCCTTACAACGCTCAAGCCTGACTTGCTTGGCAAACTGCCGTTGACCGACGCTTTGCGCCGGGCCCTGGCCGATGCGCCCAAGCACACCGCGAACATCGCGCGTAAACGGCATCTCCAGTTCATCGGCAAACTGATGCGCGATCAGGACACTGACGCGATTCTGGTTCTGCTCGATCAACTCGATGCCTCCACTCGCCAGTACAACGAACGCTTCCATGGCCTGGAACGCTGGCGCGATCGCTTGATCGCAGGCGACGACGGCGTCCTGGAGAAGTTCGTTGTCGACTACCCGGAGGCCGATCGTCAGCAATTGCGCTCCCTGATCCGTCAGGCCCAGCACGAGGTTGCGCAAAACAAGCCTCCTGCTTCCAGCCGTAAAATCTTCAAGTACATCCGTGAGCTGGACGAGACTCAACGCGGTCTGCGTTAAATCTCGCCCCCTGCAGGAGCTGCCGAAGGCTGCGATCTTTTGATCTTTTAAGAAGCAAAGATCGCAGCCTGCGGCAGCTCCTACAGGAGTTGTACATTCTTACGAACCCGTGCCACCCACGGTGATCGCATCAATCTTCAGCGTTGGCTGGCCGACACCCACCGGCACCGACTGCCCATCCTTGCCACACGTCCCCACACCACTGTCCAGCGCCAGATCGTTGCCGACCATCGACACTTTGCTCATGGCTTCCGGGCCGTTGCCGATCAACGTTGCACCTTTGACCGGCGCGGTAATCTTGCCGTCCTCGATCAGGTACGCCTCACTGGTGGAGAACACGAACTTGCCACTGGTGATATCCACCTGACCACCGCCGAGGTTGGCGCAGTAGATGCCGCGCTTCACCGAGGCGATGATTTCTTCCGGATCGCTTTCGCCGGCGAGCATGTAGGTGTTGGTCATGCGCGGCATCGGCAGGTGCGCGTACGATTCGCGACGGCCGTTACCGGTGCGGGCCACGCCCATCAGTCGGGCATTGAGCTTGTCCTGCATGTAGCCCTTGAGTACGCCGTTCTCGATCAGCGTTGTGCACTCGGTCGGTGTACCTTCGTCGTCGACGCTCAACGAGCCGCGACGGCCCGACAGCGTGCCGTCATCGACGATGGTGCACAGCTTGGAGGCCACCATCTCGCCCATGCGCCCGCTGTAGGCCGAACTGCCCTTGCGGTTGAAGTCGCCTTCCAGACCGTGGCCGACCGCTTCGTGCAGCAGCACGCCGGACCAACCGGAACCCAGCACTACCGGCAACGTACCTGCCGGCGCAGGGATCGCTTCGAGATTGACCAGCGCCTGGCGCAGCGCTTCACGGGCATAGCCCATGGCGCGGTCTTCGGCGAGGAAATAACGGTAATCGGTACGCCCGCCACCGCCATGGCCGCCACGCTCACGGCGACCGTTCTGCTCGACGATCACACTGACGTTGAAGCGCACCAGCGGCCGCACATCCGCCGCCAGACCACCATCGGTGGACGCCACCAGAATTCGTTCCCAGACACCGGCCATGCTCACGGTGACTTGCTGGATACGTGGGTCAAGCGCGCGAGTAGCGGCATCGACGCGCTTGAGCAGATCGACTTTTTCGGCACGGGTCAGCACTTCCAGAGGATTGTCCGGCGCGTACAGCTGCGCCACATCCTGAGTGGTGAACGCCTGCACGGTGCCATTCTGGCCGGCGCGGGAAATCGAACGGGCAGCACGGGCCGCCGCGCCCAACGCTTCCAACGTGATGGCATTGCTGTAGGCAAAACCGGTTTTCTCACCCGATTGAGCGCGCACGCCGACGCCTTGGTCGAGGTTGAAACTGCCTTCCTTGACGATGCCGTCTTCCAGCGCCCACGACTCGGAAATCTGCCCCTGGAAATACAGGTCCGCGGCATCGATGCCCGGGCCGGCCAGGTCGCCGAGCACACCTTGCAAGCTTTCGATCGTTACGCCGCCAGGCGCCAGGAGGTGTTCACTGACTGAGGACAACAACTCGCTCATATGCTTTACGCCTTAAATTCGTCGTTCTGATGCAGGTCGCTGGGCGCCCTGCGAGAAAAAGCGCCGGTGACTGGACACCGGCATCCGCGCCCGTATGGACGCCTGTTCGCTGCTATCGCGTTCGGCCAGCAGCACGGCCTCGCCTTGATCCTGTTGCGCCAGCACTCGCCCCCACGGGTCGACGATTGCCGCATGCCCCCAGGTTTCCCGAGGGCCCGGATGCGTCCCGCCCTGGGCGGCCGCGAGCACATAACATTGCGTCTCGATGGCCCGCGCGCGAATCAGCACATCCCAGTGCGCTGCGCCGGTCACGGCGGTAAAGGCCGACGGCGCGGTAATCAGTTCCGCACCGGCCGCACGCAGCTCGCTGTACAGCTCCGGGAAGCGCAGGTCATAACAGACCGTCAGGCCAACCCGGCCCACCGGCGTATCAGCCACTACCACTCCACTGCCATAAGCATAGTCATCGGATTCGCGATAACGGCCGCGATTGTCCGCGACATCGACATCGAACAGATGCAACTTGTCGTAGCGCGCCACCGTTTCGCCCTGATCATTGATCAACAGCGAGCAGGCATGCGACTTGGCCGTCGGTTGGTCCACCGGCGGCAACGGCAACGTGCCGGCCACAATCCATAACTTGAGGTCGCGTGCAGTCTGTTTCAACCACGGCAGGATCGGGCCTTCGCCCAAGGCTTCGGCGCGCCCGATGTCGGCGACGTCGCGACGGCCCATGGCGGCGAAGTTTTCCGGCAGTACGGCAAGCTTCGCCCCGGCACTCGCTGCCTGTTCGAGCAAACGCCGGGCCTGGGCCAGATTGGCCAGCACATCGCTCTGGCTGATCATTTGAATCACCGCAAAAGACATGGCCAATCCTTATCTGAAATCAACGCAAACCTGTAGGCGCTGTCGAGTGAAACGAGGCTGCGATCTTTTGATCTTTAACGTCAAAAGATCGCAGCCTGCGGCAGCTCCTACACATACGGCCATGCTACTCCATAGGTTTGGAGAATGGGTTTTCAAAAAGGTTTGTCGAAGGTGATTTTCGGTTCTTTCCACGGTCCCTTGACGGTGTACTTCACGCTGGCAAAGCGGGACACGCGGTCACCAATCAACTTGTCGATCAGGAACAGCGCACCACCGATGGCCGGTGCGCCGACGATCAGTGCAGCAATCGGCAGATTGTTGGTCACGGGCAAGGTCACCAGCAGTTTCGCATCGATCTGATCAGCCACCATGTTCAGGGTACCGTCCAGTTCAATGGTGCTCGACGGGCCGGTCAGGCGGATCGGCTCCTTGGTGACGTACACGCCATTGGTCGCCACCAGCAGGCCTTTGACCCGGTCATAACTCAGGCCCTTGCCGAACAGGTCGGAGAAGTCCAGGCGCAAACGCCGGCCGATGGAGTTGAAGTTGAGCAGGCCGAATACCCGCAACGCCTGGGCACTGCCTTCGACCTCGACAAACTGGCCTTCGTTGAGCGACGCATCAAGGGTGCCAGAGAAGCGTTTTGTTGCCAGCCACGCCGGTGAACCGGGCCAGCGGCCGTCGACATCCATGTGGAACTCCTGGCTGGTAACGCTCGGCGCAAAGCCCCAGCCCTTGAGCACATCCGCGAGGTTCTTGCCGCTGGCCCGACCCTTGAAAAAGCTGGTGCTGGCACCCGGTACGCCTTCCCAGCCACTGCTGCCCTGCAACAGAATGCCCTTCAGTCCCATGTCCAGCGAATTGAAGGCAATGCCTTTGGCCGTCGGACGAATTTTCAATGACCAGCCGCCGACCAGGTCGTTACCCTGGAACAACTGGTTGATGGTGATATCCAGCGCCGGAATCTTCGTCGGATCTACCGAGGCCAGTGGATCCGGTGAGTTCTCGTCGGCCAGGACCTGTGGGTCAGGTGCCGGCAACCGCACGTATTGCAGGTTGATCACCATCGGCGCGGCTTTCGCATCGGGAATGCTGGCGCTGCCCTTGGCCTGCTGACTGTCGAGCTGCAAGGCCCAGGCGCTTGGTTTGCGCGTCAACTGCACCGAGGCCTGATCCAGTGTGGTGCCGAGGGCGCTGAGCTTGCCGACCTTGAAATCCGCACTGCTGAGCAACTGTTTGGCGCTACCGCCGGGGTCTTGCCCGGCATATTTGCTCACCAGGTCCTGCCATGGGCCGACGTCCAGTTCCGACAGTACCCCGCGAATCCGCAGCCCTTTGGCGCCCGGCAACACGGCATCGCCGTTACCCAGGAACAACTCACCACGACCGTCGGCAAAATTGCCGGTCGGCGCGGCAAAAGTGAAATTGGCCAGTTCACCGTAGTTCACCCAGTAGCGGCGCTCCGCACCTTGCAGGGTCATGCGGAACGTCGTATCCCGCCCCGCATCCGCCGTCATGCCGAAGGGTGCGGGCAAATCAACGGTTACACCCTTGAGACTGGAATTGACCATCAACTGGCTGTCGGCGCCATCCAGGGTCAATTGCAGTTGATAGGGGATCACACCGCTCACCGGCAACGGCTGGGTCACGCTCAACCACTCGGTGAGTTTCTTGACTTCGACCTGCCCCGACGCCGTGACCCGCGTATTGAGCTTGCCCGCACGACCATCGGCAAAAATCTGCGCAGTCACCGGTTTGTCGAACGCGCGGGCGGTGATGTTCTGCCCGCTCAGGCCCTTGGTGCTGTCGAAGCGGAAATCGCCCTTGAGTTGAGTCAGTTCCAGGGGTGGCTCGGGCAGTTTCAGACGAGACTTGGCGGTCTTGAAATCGACGAGGATTTTCGGCTCCTCGCCTTTGGCCAGCGGAATATCCAGCTTCAGCTTGCCTTGCAGCTCGCCCTCGCCTTCCCAACCGGCAAAGGTCTCGGCGGTGCCGATCGGTGCTTCCTTGAGGATTTTCAGGCCATCGCCCAACCCGCCGGCAAATGCACCGTCGAGAAACAGATGACTGTTCTGGCCCTGCGGCACATGGGGAATATTGACGTAGATATCGCTGACCTGGGTATCGAGCAGTTGCCCCTTGCTGGCCAGAATCCGCACGCCGCTGTCTTCGACGAACACGTCACCGGTGACCTTGCTGACATGCGGCCAGCCCGGCTGGAACGCCAGTTCGGCATCGTGGACCTTGAAGAACAGGCTGATGCTGCGGTCGGTATCCGCAGCGCCGTGGTTGAGCGAGCCCTGATACTGGAAGAAGCCCTGATCCACCGCCCCTTTGAGAATCGCCGAGCGCAGCCATTCGTCCAGCGCCGGGCTGAGGACGGTCGGCAGGTACTTGGCGGTATAGCGACCATCGCCGTCCACCAGGCCGACCCGCAAGTCCATGTAGTCTTCCCGGTTTTCTTCGAAGTACAGGCGGATCAGGAAGTCGCCGGCAATCTTGCCCTCTTCGCCCAGCACTTTCAGGTACGGCGCGATCAGGGTGAAACCTTCTTTGTCGAGTTTCCAGGTCAGGCGCGCGTTGGCCTGAATGTACTGCCATGGCTTGGCGAAAATCGGGTCCAGGTGCAGCATGAAATCCTTGCTGTCCATGCGCAGTTCGCCGTGCCCCATGTCACCGCTGATGCTGCCCGTGACATTTCGCGCCGCCGGAGCGCCGTGATACGCATCGAAGCCGACCTGTTCGAGGTTGGCCGCGAAGCTGAACTTGCTGTCGTCGGTGGCATTGGGTTTCACGTCGAGCAGCACATTGCGCAGCACACCCGTGACTTTCAGTCGCTCGACCACCGTGGCAAAGCCTTCCGGCAAGGGTGCCAGGGCATTGAGCAACGGCGTGAGCGGAGTGAGGTCGAGGCGGTCGGCTTGCAGATGCCAGAGCTCTTCCGATTTGTCGGAAGCTGCGGTTTGCTTGAGTTGCAGATGGGTTTCCCAGCGTGTCTCGCCGAGGCTCATGGCCAGGGAATCCAGCGTCACCAGACTGCCTTCGGCGCTGCGCTGGAAGTAGCCGTTGAGCGCCAGGTTGTCGATCTTGACCGGCTTGCGGTCGGCGTAGGCGCCTTTGAGTTGCGGCGCGTTCAAACGCACCGCTGCGCTTTGCAGGGTGCCTTCGCCCCACGTCGCCCATAGCTCGCCACCGGCCTTGATCTCGGAGAAATTCCACTGTTGGCTGATGTTTTCAGGCAGCCATTTCGACCAGTCACTTTGTGGCAGGCTCAGGTAAATCTCAGCTTCACCGTCCTTCCACTGGCTGGCGCGAACACGGGTCTTCAGGCTCAAGGCCATCGGCTGGCCGTCGGGCAGGGTCAGACGGGCATCGAGTCGCTGGCGAGCGGAACCGACTTTCAGGTTCATCCCAACGTAAGTCAGGGTCAGCGGCGATTCGCCCCACGGCTGTAACGTGACCTGGCTGTCGAGCACCGACAACTGCTGGATCATCTGCAGGCGATTGAGCAGTTGTTCCGGATCAAGGGGCTGATCGTCCTTGACCGGCAAGCCTTCGAGCGCCCACTGGCCATCATCGCCTTGCTTGAGACTGATCTTCAGGCCATTGAGCGCCAAATGGGCGATTCGCACCTCACGCGCCAACAGGCTGGCCCACAGGTCCGGCACCGCGCGCACCTGTTCCAGATGCAGGGCGTTGGCACCCTCGCCAACTGTCACATCGTGAGCCGATAAAATAGGCGCGAAGCCGCTCCAGCTGCCTTTGAGCTCGCCGATTTGCAGTGGCATGCCCAAGGCTTCAGTGGCCCGGGTTTCGATTTCGACGCGGTATTCGGCCACCAGCGGCGCCAGTTCCCGACCGAGACTGACGTACAACGCCATCAACACCAAAACCAACGCGCACAGGCCCAGACCCCAACGGGTCAGTGCGGCCAAAATGCGTGTCAGACGCTCCATGTCAGTTGGCTCCCATGGCAAAAGTTTTGCAAAAAGCTGAGGCCAGCCGTTCAGGAAAAGTTAAAACGTAGCGAATCAGAGCAGCACCACGTCGTATTGTTCCTGGGAATACATGGTTTCTACCTGGAAGCGAATGGTGCGCCCGATAAACCCTTCAAGTTCGGCAACGTTCCCCGACTCTTCATCAAGAAGACGATCGACAACTTTCTGGTTCGCCAATACACGATAGCCTTCCGCCTGATAGGCGCGAGCCTCGCGGAGGATTTCGCGGAAGATTTCGTAGCAAACGGTTTCCGGCGTCTTGAGCTTGCCGCGTCCCTGGCAGGCATTGCACGGCTCGCACAGCACTTGTTCGAGGCTTTCGCGGGTGCGCTTGCGGGTCATCTGCACCAGGCCCAACTCGGTGATGCCGATGATGTTGGTCTTGGCGTGATCGCGCTCCAGCTGTTTCTCCAGCGTGCGCAGCACCTGGCGCTGGTGCTCTTCATCCTCCATGTCGATGAAGTCGATGATGATAATCCCGCCCAGGTTACGCAGGCGCAGTTGACGAGCGATGGCGGTCGCCGCTTCAAGATTGGTCTTGAAGATGGTTTCTTCGAGGTTGCGATGCCCGACGAACGCCCCGGTGTTGACGTCGATGGTGCTCATGGCTTCCGCCGGGTCGACCACCAGATAGCCCCCGGATTTCAGCGGGACTTTGCGCTCCAGGGCTTTCTGGATTTCATCCTCGACGCCGTACAGGTCGAAAATCGGCCGCTCGCCGGGGTAGTGTTCCAGACGATCGGCGATCTCAGGCATCAACTCGGCGACGAACTGCGTGGTTTTCTGGAAGGTTTCCCGGGAATCGATGCGAATCTTCTCGATCTTAGGGCTTACCAGGTCACGCAAGGTGCGTAGCGCCAGACCAAGATCTTCATAGATCACGCTTGGCGCGCCGATGGTTTTGATCTGGTCGCTGATCTGGTCCCAGAGGCGGCGCAGGTAGCGGATGTCCATGAGGATTTCATCGGCCCCGGCACCTTCGGCAGCCGTTCGCAGGATGAATCCGCCCGCTTCCTTGATGCCTTCTTTGGCGACGCAATCGGTGACCACTTGCTTGAGGCGTTCGCGCTCGGCTTCGTCTTCGATCTTCAGCGAAATGCCGACATGGGCGGTGCGCGGCATGTACACCAAATAGCGCGACGGGATCGACAACTGCGTCGTCAACCGTGCGCCCTTGGAGCCGATCGGGTCTTTGGTGACTTGCACCACCAGGCTCTGGCCTTCGTGCACCAGCGCACTGATGCTCTCTACCGCCGGGCCTTCGCGCAAGGAAATTTCCGACGCATGAATGAACGCCGCGCGATCCAGGCCGATGTCGACGAAAGCCGCTTGCATGCCGGGCAGTACCCGCACGACTTTGCCTTTATAGATGTTGCCGACGATCCCGCGTTTTTGCGTACGCTCGACGTGGACCTCTTGCAGGACACCGTTTTCGACCACCGCCACGCGTGATTCCATCGGCGTGATGTTGATCAGGATCTCTTCACTCATGGCAGGGTCTCGTTCAGGCATGTTCACGATAATGGCCGCATCTTGTCAGTACGACGCTCAGCGCGCGTTAAGGGTTTGCCAACAGGTTATGCCGAAATGGCCGAGCAGTTCTGCGGTTTCGCACAGCGGCAGTCCAACCACCGCCGAGTAACTTCCATTGAGCCCGGCGACAAACACCGCGCCCAATCCTTGAATGCCATAGCCACCGGCCTTGTCCCGCGGCTCGCCGCTGGCCCAGTAGGCTACCGCTTCATCGCGACTGATCTGGCGAAAACGCACCCGGCTGGTGATCACCCGAGACTCGCAACGCTCGCCATCCAGCACGGCAATCGCCGTCAGCACCTGATGCTCGTTGCCGGACAACATCATCAGCATGGCGCACGCATCGGCTTCATCAACCGGTTTGCCAAGAATTTTTCCGTCGAGGACCACGGCGGTGTCGGCGCCGAGCACACAAAAATCCGCATCGGACACAACTGCGTCGCGCCCGGCCGCGGCTTTTCCGCGCGCCAGACGCTCGACATAGGCCGAGGGCGATTCTTCAGTCAAAGGGGTTTCATCGATGTCCGCGCTGACGGCGGTGAACGGCACGCCGATCTGCGTGAGCAGTTCACGCCGACGCGGCGAGCCAGAGGCGAGGAACAGCTGTTTCATCAAGACATCTCCCTGTCGTGGTATGGGCAAATGCCTGACCGAATCAGTTGATTTTGTAGCGTCGACGCAACCCGCGCAAACCGAAGCTGACCCAAGGCCAGAGCAATGCACTGACCAGTGCCGGCAAAACCAGCGCCAGCGTTGGCTGACGATTGCCGGTCAAGGCACTGAGCCAAAGCTGGACAAGCTGCGCGAGGCCGAAGATCACCAGGATCACCAGACTCTGCTGCCACATCGGGAACATCCGCAGCCGTTGCTGAAGCGCCAGCACCAAGTAAGTGATGAGCGTCAGGATCAATGCGTTCTGGCCCAGCAACGTGCCGTACAGCACGTCTTCAGCCAGGCCCAGGCACCACGCGGTGACCATCCCGACTTTCTGCGGCAGGGCCAGCGCCCAGAATGCCAGCAGCAAGGCCAGCCACAGCGGGCGGAGGATTTCCATGAATTGCGGCAACGGCGATACGCTGAGCAGCATGCCGATGGCGAATGTCAGCCAGATCATCCAGCCGTTCCGGGAGGCTTTGACACCGACCATTATTCTCGTCCCCCAGTGGTAGCCGGTGCGGAGACTGGCGGTTTGGCAGCAGGTTTCACGACAGCGGGTTGAGCCGCCGGTGGTTTGGCGGCGGCAGCGGGCGCAGTCGCAGGCGGTTTAGTCGCGGCTGGATGCGCGGCCGCAGGCTTGACCGGCGCGGCGGCAGCCGGTGCGGTCGCCGGGGCTGCTGGAGTGGCCGCCGGTGCCGCAACGGCAGCCGGAACGATTGCCGGGACGATTGCCGGTTTCGGCACGGTCGCCGGGATGATCGGCCCACCGCCCTGCGCATCCAGAGATTCCTGAGCCTGCGCGGCGTCGTTGGCACGTTCTTCCGGGGTACGGGTATCGCTGAACACCAGCAGCAGGTAGCGACTGCGGTTCAGTGCTGCAGTCGGCACTGCGCGGACAATGGCGAATGGCTGGCCGGAATCGTGGATCACTTCCTTGACCGTGGCCACCGGGTAACCCGCCGGGAAACGCTGACCAAGGCCGGAGCTGACCAGCAGATCGCCTTCCTTGATGTCGGCGGTGTCCGCCACGTGACGCAACTCAAGACGCTCCGGGTTACCGGTGCCGCTGGCAATCGCCCGCAGACCGTTACGGTTGACCTGTACCGGAATGCTGTGGGTGGAATCGGTCAGCAGCAGGACACGCGAGGTGTACGGCATCAACTCGACCACCTGGCCCATCAGGCCGCGGGCATCGAGCACCGGCTGACCCAGAACCACACCGTCGCGCTCACCCTTGTTGATGATGATGCGGTGGGTGAACGGATTGGGGTCCATACCGATCAACTCGGCCACTTCGACCTTCTCGTTGACCAGCGCCGAAGAGTTGAGCAACTCGCGCAGCCGAACGTTCTGCTCGGTCAGGGAGGCAAGCTTCTGCATGCGCCCCTGCAACAGCAGGTTTTCGCTTTTGAGTTTTTCGTTTTCGGCGACGAGTTCGGTCCGGCTGCCAAACTGGCTGGCCACACCCTGCCATAGCCGCTGCGGCAGGTCGGTGATCCAGTAAGACTGCATCAGCACCAGCGACATTTGGCTACGCACTGGCTTGAGCAGTGTGAAGCGGGCATCGACGACCATCAGCGCGACCGAAAGCACGACCAGCACCAACAAGCGCACGCCCAGTGAGGGACCCTTGGTGAAAAGCGGTTTAATAAGCCGCTCCTCCCAGGCAAATGTTCTCTTTATTCATACGGCAGCAAACCGGCCTGGATGCAGACTGACAGAAGATAAACGCGAACAGGCAGCACTGCAAAGTGCCGCCTGCGCGCTCAACAGCATAGAGGCGATCCGGCGACTTATTCGCTGGAGAGCAGATCCATGGTGTGTTTATCCATCATTTCCAATGCACGGCCACCGCCGCGAGCAACGCAGGTCAGCGGATCTTCGGCAACGATCACCGGCAGACCGGTTTCCTGGGCCAGCAATTTGTCCAGGTCACGCAGCAAGGCGCCACCACCGGTCAGTACCAGACCACGCTCGGCGATGTCGGAAGCCAGTTCCGGAGGCGATTGCTCCAGTGCACTTTTCACGGCCTGAACGATGGTTGCCAGGGACTCTTGCAGAGCTTCCAGCACTTCGTTGGAGTTCAGGGTGAATGCGCGTGGAACGCCTTCGGCCAGGTTACGGCCACGAACGTCGACTTCACGAACTTCGCCGCCCGGGTAGGCAGTACCGATTTCCTGCTTGATGCGCTCTGCAGTCGACTCGCCGATCAGGCTGCCGTAGTTGCGACGCACGTAGGTGATGATCGCTTCGTCGAAACGGTCGCCGCCAACACGGACGGATTCGGCGTAAACCACACCGTTCAGGGAGATCAATGCGATTTCAGTGGTACCACCACCGATATCCACGACCATCGAACCGCGAGCTTCTTCCACCGGCAGGCCGGCACCGATCGCAGCAGCCATTGGCTCTTCGATCAGGAACACTTCACGGGCACCGGCACCAAGGGCCGATTCACGGATGGCGCGACGCTCGACCTGGGTGGATTTGCAAGGAACGCAAATCAGCACGCGAGGGCTAGGTTGCAGGAAGCTGTTTTCGTGAACCTTGTTGATGAAGTACTGCAGCATCTTTTCGCAGACGCTGAAGTCGGCGATCACGCCGTCCTTCATCGGACGAATGGCAGCAATGTTGCCCGGCGTACGGCCGAGCATGCGCTTGGCTTCGGTGCCGACAGCAACGACACTTTTCTGGTTACCGTGTGTCCGAATAGCCACAACCGATGGCTCATTCAGGACGATTCCGCGCTCGCGCACGTAAATAAGGGTGTTGGCAGTGCCCAGGTCAATGGAGAGATCGCTGGAAAACATGCCACGCAGTTTCTTGAACATGGGAAAGGGACCCTAGGCAACGCGTGGGTAAAAAAGTGCGGCAAACTCTAACAACGACAGGGATTTTGGGCAAGGCGCCAATATGTTAAATTGGCCGCTTTTCTGTGCACCAAGCCCCACAATCGCGGCCTTATGACCGTAGAAGTGCGGTAGTGTTCCGACAATCTAACACACGGACGCCGTCCGTTTTGTTTTCCACTGGAGAATCCCAATGGCGCTAGAACGCTCCGACGTGGAAAAAATCGCTCATCTGGCCTGTCTTGGCCTCAATGATGCCGATCTTCCACACATCACTTCGGCCCTCAACAGCATTCTCGGGCTGGTCGACGAAATGCAGGCGGTCAATACCGACGGTATCGAACCGCTCGCCCACCCACTGGAAGCCAGCCAGCGCCTGCGCGCAGACGTCGTGACCGAGACCAATAACCGCGAGGCTTACCAGTCCATCGCACCAGCGGTCGAAAACGGCCTGTACCTGGTTCCGAAAGTCATCGACTAAAGGGAAAGAGCCTGCAATGCATCAATTGACTCTGGCCGAGATCGCCCGCGGACTCGCCGATAAAAAGTTTTCCTCCGAAGAGCTGACCAAAGTCCTGCTGGCGCGCATCGCCCAGCTCGATCCACAGCTCAACAGTTTCATCAGCCTCACCGAAGACCTTGCGCTGACGCAGGCGAAAGCCGCCGACGCACGCCGGGCCAATGGTGAGAGCGGCGCCCTGCTCGGCGCGCCGATCGCCCACAAAGACCTGTTCTGCACCCAGGGCATCCGCACCAGCTGCGGCTCGAAGATGCTCGACAACTTCAAAGCACCGTACGACGCCACTGTCGTCGCCAAGCTGGCCGCTGCCGGGGCCGTGACCCTGGGCAAGACCAACATGGACGAATTCGCCATGGGTTCGGCCAACGAGTCGAGCTACTACGGCGCGGTGAAAAACCCTTGGAATCTGGAATACGTTCCAGGCGGTTCGTCCGGCGGTTCGGCGGCGGCCGTTGCTGCTCGTCTGCTACCTGCGGCGACCGGCACCGACACTGGTGGCTCCATTCGTCAGCCCGCTGCGCTAACCAACCTTACCGGCCTGAAACCGACGTACGGTCGCGTTTCGCGCTGGGGCATGATCGCCTACGCCTCCAGCCTCGATCAGGGCGGTCCATTGGCCCGCACCGCCGAAGACTGCGCAATATTGTTGCAAGGTATGGCCGGCTTCGATCCGAACGACTCCACCAGCATCGACGAACCCGTGCCGGACTACAGCGCCAGCCTCAACGGTTCGCTGCAAGGCCTGCGTATCGGCGTGCCAAAAGAGTATTTCAGCGCCGGTCTCGACCCGCGAATCGCCGAGCTGATCCACAACAGCGTCAAGGAGCTGGAAAAGCTCGGCGCCGTGATCAAGGAAATCAGCCTGCCTAACATGCAGCACGCGATTCCTGCGTACTACGTGATCGCGCCAGCAGAGGCCTCGTCCAACCTGTCGCGTTTCGACGGCGTGCGTTTCGGCTACCGCTGCGAAGACCCGAAAAACCTCGAAGACCTGTACAAACGCTCCCGCCGCGAAGGCTTCGGTCCGGAAGTGCAGCGCCGGATCATGGTCGGCGCCTATGCGCTGTCCGCCGGTTACTACGATGCCTATTACCTCAAGGCGCAGAAGATTCGTCGCTTGATCAAGAACGACTTCATGGCTGCCTTTAATGAGGTCGACATCATCCTCGGCCCAACCACGCCGAACCCGGCCTGGAAGCTCGGCGCCAAGAACAGCGACCCGGTCGCTGCGTACCTGGAAGACGTCTACACCATCACCGCCAACCTCGCGGGTCTGCCGGGCTTGTCCATGCCGGCCGGTTTCGTCGACGGTCTGCCGGTCGGCGTGCAACTGCTCGCCCCGTATTTCCAGGAAGGCCGCTTGCTCAACGTTGCGCACCAGTATCAGCTGAACACTGACTGGCACACCCGCACCCCAACCGGCTTCTGAGGAGACACACATGCAATGGGAAGTCGTGATCGGGCTGGAGATTCACACCCAGCTCACCACCCGGTCGAAAATCTTTTCCGGTAGTTCCACCACGTTCGGTTCCGAGCCGAACACCCAGGCCAGCCTGATCGACCTGGGCATGCCCGGCGTGCTGCCGGTGCTGAACCAGGAAGCGGTGCGCATGGCGGTGATGTTCGGTCTGGCGATTGACGCCGAGATCGGCCAGCACAACGTGTTCGCCCGTAAAAACTATTTCTACCCGGACTTGCCGAAGGGATACCAGATCAGCCAGATGGAATTGCCGATCGTCGGCAAGGGCCACCTGGACATCGCCCTCGAAGACGGCACGGTCAAACGCGTCGGCATCACCCGCGCGCATTTGGAAGAAGACGCCGGCAAGAGCCTGCACGAAGAGTTCAGCGGCGCCAGTGGCATCGACCTGAACCGTGCCGGCACGCCGTTGCTGGAAATCGTCTCCGAACCGGACATGCGCAGCGCCAAGGAAGCCGTGGCTTACGTCAAGGCGGTTCACGCGCTGGTCCGTTACCTGGGCATTTGCGACGGCAACATGGCCGAAGGCTCGCTGCGTTGCGACTGCAACGTGTCGATCCGTCCGAAAGGCCAGGTCGAGTTCGGCACCCGCTGCGAGATCAAGAACGTCAACTCGTTCCGCTTCATCGAGAAGGCGATCAACAGCGAAATCCAGCGTCAGATCGAACTGATCGAAGACGGCGGAAAAGTGATCCAGCAGACCCGCCTGTACGATCCGAACAAGGACGAAACCCGTCCGATGCGCAGCAAAGAGGAAGCCAACGACTACCGTTACTTCCCCGATCCGGACCTGTTGCCGGTGGTCATCGAGAACTCGTTCCTCGACGACGTGCGCGCCACCCTGCCGGAATTGCCACCGCAAAAGCGCGAGCGTTTCCAGGAGCAGTTCGGTCTGTCGGTCTACGACGCCAGCGTGCTGGCCACCAGCCGTGAGCAAGCCGATTACTTCGAGAAAGTCGCAAGCATTGGCGGCGACGCCAAACTGGCGGCGAACTGGGTGATGGTCGAGTTGGGCAGCCTGCTCAACAAGCAAGGCCTGGACATCGAAGAGTCGCCGGTTTCCGCAGAGCTTCTGGGCGGCATGCTGTTGCGCATCAAGGACAACACCATCTCCGGCAAAATCGCCAAGGTCGTGTTTGAAGCGATGGCCAACGGCGAAGGCAGCGCGGACGAGATCATCGACAAGCGCGGCCTCAAGCAAGTGACCGACACCGGCGCGATCTCGGCGGTGCTGGACGAAATGCTCGCGGCCAACGCCGAGCAGGTCGAACAATACCGTGCGGCAGACGAAGCCAAGCGCGGCAAGATGTTCGGCTTCTTCGTCGGCCAGGCCATGAAAGCCTCCAAAGGCAAGGCCAACCCGCAACAGGTGAACGAATTGCTGAAAAGCAAGCTCGAAGGCTGATGCAAATGGAGCCAGCCTTCAAATCTGGCTCCATTCCCTGTGGCGAGGGAGCTCGCTCCCGCTGGTCTGCGAAGCAGGCCCAAATCAGTCACCGCATTTTTTCAGCAAATGCATTGTCTGATTTTGCGACCGCTTCGCGGCCGAGCGGGAGCAAGCTCCCTCGCCACAATTTTTTGGGAGCCTTTGAAATGAAACGTCTACTCGGCGCCTGCGCCCTGCTCTCTCTGTTGGCCGGTTGCGCCAGCAACGACATCGTCGACCCGCACGGCTACGACAAAACCGGCGTTGCCTCGTATTACGGCGCCAAACACCAAGGCAAACGCACCGCCAGCGGCGAGCGTTTCGACAAGAATTCCATGACCGCCGCCCACCGCCAGCTACCCTTCGGCACACGGGTGAAGGTCACCAATCTGAACAACGACAGATCCTGCGTGGTGCGCATCAACGACCGCGGGCCGCATACTCGTGGCCGCCTGATCGATCTGTCCCATGAAGCCGCCGAACGCTTGGGCATGCTCAAGAGCGGCACCGCGCGGGTACGCGTGCAAGCCCTCGACTGACACCTGGAGCCCTGGCCATTTTCGGACTAGCCGACTTACCCCTGATCAACGTGGTCGAATTGCTCAGCGGGCTGTTCCTGCTGATTGCCGGCGCCGAATTGATGGTGCGCGCCGCGGTGCGCCTGGCAGCGCGGCTGCACGTTCGGCCGCTGATCATCGGCTTGACCATCGTCGCCCTCGGCAGCAGCGCACCGCAGATGGCCGTCAGCCTGCAAGCCACGTTGGCGCACAACGCCGACATCGCCGTCGGCAGCGTGATCGGCAGCAGCATTTTCAACATCCTCGTCACGCTCGGGTTATCGGCGCTGATCATTCCGCTGCGGGTTTCGCGGCAACTGGTGCGCCTGGATATTCCGCTAATGATTGGCGCCAGCCTGCTGGTGTTCGTCCTCGCCTGGAATGAAGAACTGACCCGCGCCGACGGCGTGATATTGCTGACGGCGCTGCTGGTGTATCTGGCGTTGTTGCTGCGCCAGTCGCGACATTCGGTGCGCCCGGTATCGAGTCACAACCACACCGGCGAAGCGCCGTGGTTCAGCAGCTTGCTGATGATCGTCGTCGGCCTGGCGATGTTGGTTTATGCAGGGCATTTACTGCTGGGCGCAGCGGTGGCGGTCGCCACTGATCTCGGACTGTCCGAGCGAATCATCGGCCTGACTATTGTCGCCGTCAGCACATCGCTGCCGGAGCTCGCCACTTCATTGATCGCTGCCTTGCGCGGTCAGCGAGAGATTGCCGTGGGCAACGTGATCGGCAGCAATTTGTTCAATCTTCTGGGGGTGCTGGGTTTGACTGCGCTGGTCGCGCCATCACCATTGTCGGTATCGCCCAATGCGCTGGATTTCGACTTGCCGGTGATGCTCGGCGTCGCGGCGTTGTGCCTGCCGGTGTTCTATTCCGGTTACCGGGTGACCCGCGCCGAAGGCCTGCTGTTTTTGGGTTTGTACCTGGCTTACGGCCTGCACGTGGTGTCGTTCACCACCGGCATGCCGCTGGCGGGCAAGCTTGAACACTTGATGCTGTTTTTCGTCCTGCCGGCGCTGTTGGCGTTCTTGCTGTTCACGTCGCTGCGCGCCTGGCGTCGCCAACACCATAAGAGGGAATTGCCATGACCGATAACAAGAAACCCGGCGTTGAAGTCCGACGCCAAGTGATGGGCGATGCCTTCGTCGACCGCGCGCTGGGCAATGCCACCGAGTTCACCCAACCGTTGCAGGACTTCGTCAACGAACACGCTTGGGGCGCTGTGTGGAACCGTGAAGGTCTGCCGCTGAAAACCCGCAGCCTGATCACCCTCGCCGCATTGACCGCACTGAAGTGCCCGCAGGAATTGAAAGGCCACGTGCGCGGTGCGCTGAACAATGGCTGCACCGTGGATGAGATTCGCGAGGCGTTGCTGCATTGCGCGGTGTATGCCGGCGTACCGGCGGCGATTGATGCGTTTCGGGCGGCGCAGGAAGTGATCGACAGCTACCAGAAGTCGGAGTGACAACTCAGCATTTGCAGTGAAAATAAAATTGTCATCGCGGGCAAGCCTTGCTCCTACAGGTATTGTGTCGTTCGCATAAATTGCTCCCGACGAAGATCCTGTAGGAGCAAGGCTTGCCCGCGATGGGGCCCTGAAGAACACCGAAATTCCCGGAGCTAAATCCACCCGCCCCACTGCAACAAAAAGATCCCGATGTTGGTAGTCACCGCCGCCATCAGCGTGGTGATCACGATGATCGCCGCCGCCAGTTCATGATTGCCATCGGCCGCGCGAGCCATGACGAAACTGGCCGCGGCGGTCGGGCTGCCGAAGTACAGAAAAAGAATCCCCAACTCCGCACCACGAAAACCCCACAGCCACGCACCGAGCGTCGCCAGAATCGGCAGGCCGAGCATTTTCACCAGGCTTGAACTAAGCGCCATCGAACCGCTTTTGCGCATCGCCGCCAGCGACAGTGTGCCGCCGATGCAGATCAACGCCAGCGGCAACGTGGTTTGCGCCAGATACTGGCCGGACGTCTCCAGCCATCCCGGCAGGCCGATTTTGAAGTACGCAAACGGCGCCGCCGCAATCACGCTGATGATCAACGGATTGACCATGACGCTTTTGCAGATGCTCCACGGATCGGACTTGATCACCGGGCTGTACACCGCCAGCACAATGGTCGAGAGCGTGTTGTAGAACAGGATCACCAGCGCCGCGAGAATCGCCCCGAGAGAAATCCCGTAATCGCCGTACATGCTGGCCGCCAGTGCCAAGCCGATCACGCCGTTGTTACCGCGAAAGGCACCCTGAGTGTAGATTCCGCGGTCTTCGCGCGGGCACTTGAAAATCGCCCAGCCCCAGGCAATGGCAAAGCACACCAGGGTCGCGAGGGAGAAGTAGATCAGCAGCGCCGGTTGCAGCGCGGCGTGCAGGTCGGCATGCAGGATGCCCAGAAACAGCAACGCCGGCATGGTGACGTTGAACACCAGGGACGACGCGGTGTGGATGAAGTTGTCGTTGATCCAGTCGATGCGTTTGAGCAAAACCCCGAGAAACAGCATGGCGAACACCGGTGCGGTGATGTTCAGGGTTTCGAGGAAAATTGCCAGCATGCCGGGAGGACCTTGGGGTGGGCGTCGTTAGGTGGCTAATGATAAGCCACTGAAGACTTCGGCGCCTGCTGGATCGCCCTCTTGAACAGGCAATGAATTACATGTGGCGAGGGAGCTTGCTCCCGCTGGGTCGCGAAGCGGCCCCAAAAGATGGGACTGCTACGCAGTCCAGCGGGAGCAAGCTCCCTCGCCACAGTCTCAGGTGATCGGCGCCGGGTTGAACAGGGTGATGTCGTTATGCAGCTTGTGCTTTTCAGCCCACGTCTGTTGCTTGCCGCTGGCCACGTCCAGGTAGTAGTGGAACAACTCCCAGCCAAGCTCCTCGATGGAAGCGCGCCCGGTAGCGATTCGGCCCGCGTCGATGTCGATCAGGTCCGGCCAGCGTTGCGCCAGTTCGGTCCGGGTCGACACCTTCACCACCGGCGCCATGGCCAAACCGTAAGGCGTGCCACGCCCGGTGGTGAACACGTGCAGGTTCATCCCGGCCGCCAGCTGCAACGTCCCGCAGACAAAGTCGCTGGCCGGGGTCGCGCAGAAGATCAGGCCTTTTTCCTTGAAGCGCTCGCCAGGACCGAGCACGCCGCTGATCGCGCTGCTGCCGGACTTGACGATCGAACCCAACGACTTCTCGACAATGTTCGACAGCCCGCCCTTCTTGTTGCCCGGCGTAGTGTTGGCGCTGCGATCCGCTTCACCCTTGGCGAGATAACGGTCGTACCAGTCCATTTCCCGTACCAGTTCCTGCGCGACTTCCTTGGTTTGCGCCCGAGAAGTCAGCAGGTAGATCGCGTCGCGCACTTCGGTGACTTCGGAAAACATCACCGTCGCGCCCGCGCGCAGCAACAGGTCCGAGGCATAACCCAGCGCCGGGTTGGCGGTGATGCCGGAGAACGCATCGCTGCCGCCGCACTGCATGCCGAGGATCAGCTCGGACGCCGGCACGGTTTCCCGGCGACGTTGATCGAGCTTCTTCAAACGGGTTTCGGCCAGTTCCATGATCTGTTCGATCATCTCGGTGAAACCGTGGCTGGAATCCTGCAGGCGGTACAGCCATGGCTCACTCAAGTCCACCGAGCTGTCGTTCTCATGCATCACCTGCCCGGCCTGCAATTTCTCGCAGCCCAGACTGATCACCAGAGCCTCGCCGCCCAGATTCGGGTTGCGCGCCAAATTGCGCACGGTGCGAATCGGGATGTACGCGTCCGTCGCGGTGATCGCCACGCCACAGCCGTAGCTGTGGGTCAGCGCCACTACGTCATCGACGTGCGGGTACTTGGGCAGCAACTCGTCCTTGATGCGCTTGACCGCGTGATCCAGCACGCCGGTGACGCACTGCACAGTAGTGGTAATACCGAGAATGTTGCGCGTGCCAACGGTGCCGTCGGCATTGCGATAACCCTCGAAGGTGAAGCCTTCCAGCGGTGCTGGCGCGGCCTGCACTTCGGTGGACAGCGGCAGGCTGTCCAGCGGTGGCGCGGTCGGCATGCGCAGTTGATCCTCCTTGACCCAACTGCCGCGTGGAATCGGCTGCAAGGCGTAGCCAATGACCTGGCCGTAACGAATCACCTGGCCACCCTCGGGAATGTCTTCCAGGGTGACCTTGTGGCTCTGTGGCACGAAGTCCACGGTGACCAGGCCATCCGCAAACTCGGTACCGGCCGGGACGCCCTGATCATTGACCACGATCACCACGTTGTCCCGCTCGTGCAGGCGGATGTAGCGCGGAGAGTCGGAATGTTCAATCAACTGCATGACGCCGCTCCTCAGGAATGCGCTTGAGACAATTTGTTGTTGGTTTCAGGACCGTTGACCGGTGGCTCTTTGAGCACCACACGCTTGATCGGACCAACGATGACCAGATAGCTGAACACCGCGACCAGTGCGTTGCAACCGACGAATACCAACGCCCATTTGAACGAACCGGTGGAGCTGATGATGTAGCCGATCACGATCGGGGTGGTGATCGAAGCGATGTTACCGAAGGTGTTGAACAAGCCACCGCTCAGACCGGCGATCTGCTTCGGCGAAGTATCGGACACCACGGCCCAGCCCAATGCGCCCACGCCTTTGCCGAAGAATGCGAGGGCCATGAAGCCGACGACCATCCATTCAACATCCACGTAGTTACAGGCCACGATGCTGCTGGAAACCAACAGGCCAGCAATAATCGGCGCCTTGCGGGCGAAGGTCAGTGTATGGCCTTTGCGCAGCAGGTAGTCGGAGATTACCCCGCCCAGCACACCACCAATGAAGCCGCAGATCGCCGGCAACGAGGCGATGAAACCGGCCTTGAGGATGGTCATGCCGCGTTCTTGCACCAGGTACACCGGGAACCAGGTCAGGAAGAAGTAGGTGATGCCGTTGATGCAGTATTGGCCCAGGTACACGCCGAGCATCATGCGGTTGGTCAGCAGCTGACGAATGTAGTCCCATTTCGGGCCATCGGCTTTTTTGCCTTTGCCCTTGTCCTGGTCCATGTCGACCATGCCGCCGTTGTCGGCGATGTGCTTGAACTCGGCATCGTTGATCATCGGGTGCTGGCGCGGGCTGTAGATCACTTTCAACCAGATGCCGGAGAAGATGATGCCGATCACGCCCATGACGATGAACACGTGCTGCCAGCCGAAGCTGTAGACGATCCAGCCCATCAGCGGTGCGAACAACACGGTGGCAAAGTATTGCGCTGAGTTGAAGATCGCCGAGGCGGTGCCGCGTTCAGCGGTCGGGAACCAGGCCGCCACGATACGTGCGTTGCCGGGGAAGGATGGCGCTTCGGCCAGGCCTACCAAGAAGCGCAGCATGAACAGCGCAACCACGGCCGTGGACATGCCGAACTCGCCGACATAACCCTGCAGCACTGTGAACAGCGACCAGGTGAAGATGCTCAGTGCGTAGATTTTTTTCGAACCAAAACGGTCCAGCAACCAGCCACCGGGAATTTGCCCGGCCACGTAGGCCCAACCGAATGCGGAGAAGATATAGCCGAGGGTAACGGCGTCGATGCCGAGGTCTTTTTGCAGGCTGGAGCCGGCGATTGCGATGGTAGCCCGGTCGGCGTAGTTGATCGTGGTCACCAGAAACAGCATGAGCAGGATCAAATAGCGGACGTGAGTCGGCTTCTGGGTCGATTGCATGTAGATGTACTCCCACAAATTATTTTTATGCGCGGGTGAATCTGTTACTGCTCCCTGTAGGAGCGAGCCTGCTCGCGATGGTCGTCAACGATGACGCGGGGCATCAGGTTTACCGCCGCGACCTCAAGACCATCGCGAGCAGGCTCGCTCCTACAGGGTTTTGCGTTTACGAACCGATGTAGGAGGTCTTCACGACCGTGTAAAACTCTTGCGCATAGCGACCTTGCTCACGTGATCCATAGGATGAACCTTTACGGCCACCGAACGGAACGTGGTAGTCCACGCCGGCGGTCGGCAGGTTGACCATCACCATCCCGGCCTGGGAGTGGCGCTTGAAGTGGTTGGCGTACTTCAACGACGTGGTGGCGATGCCCGCCGACAGACCGAATTCGGTGTCGTTGGCCATGGCCAGGGCAGCTTCGTAATCGGCCACGCGGACGATGTTGGCCACTGGGCCAAAGATCTCTTCCTGGCTGATACGCATCGACGCTTCGCTGTCGGCAAACAGGGTTGGCGCGAGGAAATAACCCTCGGTGTCGCAGGTCACCAGACCGCCGCCGCTGACCAGACGTGCACCTTCGGACTGGCCGATGTCGATGTACTTCATGTCCTGTTCAAGCTGGGCCTGGGAAACCACCGGACCGATGTCGGTGCCGGCTTTCAGCGCGTGGCCGACCTTGATCGACTTCATGCGCTCGGCCATGGCTTCAACGAACTTGTCGTGGATGCCGGCGGTGACGATGAAGCGGCTCGACGCCGTGCAACGCTGGCCGGTGGAGTAGAACGCGCTCTGTACCGACAACTCGACCGCTTGCTTGAGGTCGGCGTCGTCGAGAATGACCTGCGGGTTCTTGCCACCCATTTCCAACTGGACTTTGGCTTGACGCGACACGCAGCTGACGGCGATCTGACGACCGACACCCACGGAACCGGTGAAACTGATGCCGTCGACTTTCGGGCTGTGGACCAGTGCATCGCCAACCACACGACCGCTGCCCATCACCAGGTTGAACACGCCGGCCGGGAAGCCTGCGCGGGAGATGATTTCCGCCAGCGCCCAGGCGCAACCCGGCACCAGGTCAGCAGGCTTGAGCACGACGCAGTTGCCATAGGCCAGGGCCGGGGCGATTTTCCATGAAGGAATGGCAATCGGGAAGTTCCACGGGGTGATCAGACCCACCACGCCCAAGGCTTCGCGAGTAACTTCGACGTTGACGCCCGGACGTACGGACGGCAGATAGTCGCCAGACAGACGCAGGCATTCACCGGCGAAGAACTTGAAGATGTTGCCGGCGCGGGTCACTTCGCCGATGGCTTCAGGCAGGGTCTTGCCCTCTTCGCGAGCCAGCAGGGTGCCGAGTTCTTCGCGACGGGCGAGGATTTCAGTGCCGACTTTATCCAGCGAATCATGACGCGCCTGAATGCCGGAAGTGGACCACGCCGGGAATGCGGCACGGGCAGCATCGATGGCGGCGTTGACCTGAGCCAGGTCAGCCTTGGCGTAGTCGCCGATGGTGTCGCTGAGCTCGGACGGGTTGATGTTGGCCGAGTAATCGCCACCGGCAACCCATTCGCCGTTGATGTAGTTATCGAAACGCTTTGCATCTGCCACTTTGAGATCTCCTCACGCAAAAAGCCGCTGATTGCTCAGCGGCCTTACTTAAACGGATGTGTTACTGCGCACCCTGCTTGTCGATCAGCGCGGCGAGCATTTCGTACTCTTCGCCAGTCAGATCGGTCAGCGGTGCCCGTACAGGGCCTGCGTCATAGCCGGCAATTTTTGCCCCGGCCTTGACGATGCTCACGGCATAGCCAGACTTGCGGTTGCGGATGTCCAGGTACGGCAGGAAGAAGTCGTCGATGATCTTGCCGACGGTGGCGTGATCTTCGCGAGCGATCGCGTGGTAGAAGTCCATCGCGGTTTTCGGGATGAAGTTGAACACCGCCGAGGAGTAGACCGGTACGCCCAGCGCCTTGTAGGCAGCGGCGTAGACTTCGGCGGTCGGCAAGCCGCCCAGGTAGCTGAAACGATCACCGAGGCGGCGACGGATCGACACCATCAACTCGATATCGCCCAGGCCATCCTTGTAGCCGATCAGGTTCGGGCAGCGCTCGGCCAGACGTTCCAGCAGCGGCGCGGTCAGGCGGCAGACGTTACGGTTGTAGACCACGACGCCGATGTTGACCGATTTGCACACGGCTTCAACGTGGGCGGCAACGCCGTCCTGGCTGGCTTCGGTCAGGTAGTGCGGCAGCAGCAACAGGCCTTTGGCGCCCAGACGCTCGGCTTCCTGTGCGTACTCGATGGCTTGACGGGTCGAACCGCCCACGCCGGCCAGGATTGGCACGCTGGTGGCGCAAGTGTCGACGGCAGTCTTGATGATTTCCGAATATTCGCTGGCCGCCAGAGAGAAGAACTCACCGGTGCCGCCTGCGGCGAACAGAGCCGAGGCGCCGTATGGGGCCAGCCATTCGAGACGTTTGATGTAGCCAGCGCGGTTGAAATCGCCCTGTGCATTGAAATCGGTAACCGGGAAAGACAGCAGACCGGAAGAGAGGATGGACTTCAGTTCTTGTGGATTCATTATTCGAACACCCTGAGTTGCGACGTTTGTGTGAAATGACTGTTCAGCCTGCGCTGAAGTTGTAGGTCATCGTACAACTTAAAATACAACCGTCAACTGCATTTCATCGCTGGGGGTGAAAATTGTTCGACAAGAATGCATCCGGAAGCACTAATTCTTGCCTTTCAGGTCGGTGTACACGACAGCGTGCGCAGACAATGACGCGGGGTCTAGAGATATGTTGTCGGAAGATTGGGGTTGGGATTAGTAAACGAGGGGGAAATGACTGGGTTTTGTGAAATGGCTTTTGGCCCCTTCGCGAGCAAGCCCGCTCCCACATTTGACTCTCGGCGCACACAGATTTTGTGTCCGGCATGATCAAATGTGGGAGCGGGCTTGCTCGCGAAGGCGGCATATCAGCCAATGAGTCACTTGAGGCAGAAATTCTAACCCCGCTGCGCCTCAGCCTCTTCATGCGCATGACGCAACCGCTCACGGCTGTTGGTCAGGTGCAATCTCATGGCCGCACGCGCCGCATCGGAATCCTGGCGGGCGATGGCGTCGTAGATTTCTTCGTGCTCACGGCTCAGGCGATTCATGTAGTGCTGCTGATCATCATGGGCCAGCCGCGCCGAATTGAGGCGTGTGCGCGGAATGATGCTGGTGCCCAGGTGAGTCATGATGTCAGTGAAGTAGCGGTTGCCGGTGGACAGTGCAATCTGCAAATGGAACTGGAAGTCCGACGCCACTGCATCGCTGGCGTGGGAGACGCTTTCGTTCAGTGCATCCAGCGCCGCACGCATCAACGCCAACTGCTCGGAACTGCGACGTTGCGCGGCAAGGCCGGCGGATTCCACTTCGAGGCTGATGCGCAATTCCAGAATCGCCAGCACGTCACGCAGGGTCACCACGGTTGCCGGGTCGATGCGGAAACCGCTCGGGCTCGGCGTATCCAGCACGAAAGTGCCGATACCGTGGCGGGTTTCCACCTGCCCCGCCGCCTGCAAACGGGAGATCGCTTCGCGCACTACGGTGCGGCTGACGCCATGGGCATCCATGATCGCCGACTCGGTGGGCAACTTGTCGCCACGCTTGAGGTGACCGTCGCGGATCTGCTCGGACAGCACCGTCACCAGTTCCTGAGCGAGGCTGCGGCGCTTGCGAGGTAGGCGTGGTGCGTCGTTCAGGTTTTCCATGGTGAACATCTGTCTCGAAAAATTCGGCTGCTGAAACCGCATCATAGCGCAACGCGGTTGTACGATCACCACCACCCTTGTAGGAGCAAAGCTTGCTCGCGATGAACGATAACGCGGTCCCAGATCGAAAACCGCATGATGGCCATCGCGAGCAAGCTTTGCTCCTACCGGGGCATGGTGTTTATGCGGTCACGGTCTGGTCCACCAAATGGCCGTTCTCGATCCGCACATGCCGTGGATGGAAGCGCTTGAGACTGCTGCGATGGCCGACACTGACAATGCTCAGTCCCGGCAACTCATCGATCAGCGCTTGGTACAGCGACGCTTCATCCTCTTCGTCCATCGCCGACGTCGCTTCGTCCATGTACAGCCATTGCGGCGCATACAGCAGCGCGCGGGCAAAGGCCAGGCGTTGCTGCTCACCCGGGGAAAGCATGCGCTGCCAATGGTTGGCTTCGTCGAGACGTCCCACCAGATGCGGCAAGCGACAGGTTTCCAGGACGTGCACGTAGCGCTCGTTCGGATACGTATCGCCGGCCTGTGGATAACTCAGCGCCTCACGCAATGTGCCGATTGGCAGATACGGTTTTTGCGGCAGGAACAGATACCGCGCCGCCGGCAGGCGAATGCTGCCGTGGCCTGCGGGCCACAAGTGCCCCATCGCCCGCAACAGCGTCGACTTGCCGCTGCCGGAGCGACCGCTGAGCATCACGCGCTCGCCCTCTTCCACGGTCATGTCGGCATTGGTCAGCAAGTGACGGCCGTCAGCGAGATCCAGCCCAAGGTTGTGCATCTTCAAGGCCGAGCCCGTGTTCTGCACGTCGATGGCCGGTGCGCGCTCCTCGTTGTCGGTCATGGCCTGACGGAAACTGAGCAGACGATCGCAGGTGGCGCGCCATGAAGCGAGGCTTTGATAGGCACTGATAAACCAGCTGAAACTTTCCTGCACGTTGCCGAACGCCGAGCTGATTTGCATCAACTCACCGAGTTCGATCTTGCCCGAGAGGTAACGCGGCGCAGCCACGATGAACGGGAAAATAATGGCCGCCTGGCTGTAACCGGCGGTGAAGAACGTCAGGCGCTTGGACACCTTCATGATGTCCCAGAAGTTATGCCAGACCATCCCGAAGCGGCCGCTCAGCCGGCGGTTTTCGTTCGGTTCGCCGTTGTACAACGCGATGCTTTCGGCATTCTCTCGAATCCGCACCATGGAGAAACGCAGGTCGGCTTCGAAGCGTTGTTGTTGGTTGTTCAGACCGATCAGGCGACGACCGATCAAATGCGTCAACCAGCTGCCGACCACCGCGTAAACCAGCACGCACCAGAACATGTAGCCGGGAATGGTAATACCGAAGACTTCGATACTGCCCGACACGCCCCACAGAATGATCGAGAACGACACCAGGCTGACGATATTGCGCAGCAGCCCGATACCCAGTTCAAGGGTGTTGGAGGTGAAGTTGTTGAGGTCTTCGGAAATCCGCTGGTCCGGGTTATCGGTGTAACCGCCCTGCTCCAGCTTGTAGTAATTCTTGTCACTGAGCCAACGGGAAAAATGCTTTTCGGTGAGCCAGGCCCGCCAGCGAATCGTCAACATCTGGGTGAGGTAGAGGCGGTACACCGCGCCGACAATCGCCACCGCCGCAATCGCGCAGAAGTACAGAATCAGCCGCCAAAACGCCGCTTCGTCCTTCTGTTGCAGCGCGTTGTAGAAGTCCTTGTACCAGGTGTTGAACCACACCGAGATCCCCACGCTGATCAGCGACAGCGCAATCACCGCGATCAACAGCGTCCAGGCCTTGACCTTCTCTTCACTCTGCCAATAAGGCGTGATCATCGCCCACACTTTACGAAAAAACTGCCCGCGCACAGCATCGTTGACCGCGGAATACTCAGCGTTCTGATTCATGGATAAGGCTCGATAGAGAAAAGTACACGCACGAACCGATCATAGATGATCGGTCCGGTTTGTCGCGAGGAGCGGCCCGCATTCGTTCAGCGCAGGTTCAGCGGCGAACGGGGCGTTTCTGCAGTTTGCGCTGCAGCGTGCGGCGGTGCATGCCCAGGGCGCGGGCAGTGGCGGAGATGTTGCCTTCGTGCTCGGTCAGCACGCGCTGGATGTGTTCCCACTGCAAGCGGTCCACGGACATCGGATTTTCCGGCACCAGGCTGTCGAGGTCGGCGTGCTCGGACAGCAGCGCGGCCAATACGTCGTCGGCGTCTGCCGGTTTGCACAGGTAGTTGCAGGCGCCACGCTTGATGGCTTCGACGGCGGTGGCAATGCTCGAATAACCGGTGAGGATCACCACACGCATTTCCGGGTCCATTTCCAGCAGTTTGGGCAGCAGCACCAGGCCCGAGTCGCCGTCCATTTTCAGGTCCAGTGCGGCGTAATCCGGCAGATCAGCCTGAGCCAGCGCCAGGCCTTCTTCGGCGGAACCGGCCGTGCTCACACGGAAACCACGGCGAGCCATGGCGCGGGCCATCACACGGGTAAAGGTCGCGTCATCGTCGACCAGCAGCAAATGCGGCAGTTCTTCGCCTTCGACTTGGATTTCGTCACTCATGTTCGTCTCCTCGGGCGCCGTGAGGCAGGCGCAGCTCGGTGAGCGTGCCGCCTTCTTCATGACTATAGAGTTTCACTGAGCCGCCGGCGCGTGTCACGCTGGCCTTGCTCAAAAACAGGCCCAGGCCGAAACCTTTGCCCTTGGTGGTAAAAAAGGGCTTGCCGATCTGCTCGGCAATCGCCAGCGGCACACCGGCACCGTGGTCGCGGATGCTGATGGTCATGTCCTCGGCGTTCCAGTCCAGGGTCACTTGCAGACCCTCGGGACAGGCGTCCGCCGCGTTGTTCAGCAAATTCAGCAAGGCCTGGGTCAGGTCTGGCGGCGGTGCCATGCGCGGCACGGTGCCCTGGCCGAGGCGCTGGAAGCGATAACTGGCTTCCGGGCGCATCAGGTGCCAGCGATTGAGCGCTTCGTCGAGCCAGTCGGTGACGTCCTGCATCTCCACCGCCAACCGGCGATTGGCCTCGGCGGCGCGCACCAGTTGCTGCAACGTCTCTTTACATAGCTTGACCTGATCCTGCAGCACGCTCAGGTCGTCCTGCAACATCGGGTCGTGATGGTCCTGGCGCATCTCCTTCAGCAATACGCTCATGGTCGCCAGCGGCGTGCCCAGTTCATGGGCGGCGCCTGCTGCTTGCGTGGCCACGGCCAACAGTTGCTGATCACGCAGGCCTTCTTCGCGGCGGATCGCTCGTAGCTCTTCCTGACGGCGCAGCTCTTCAGCCATGCGCGCGGCGAAGAAAGTGATCACTGCCGCCGCAAGCGCGAAACTCAACCACATCCCGTACACCTGCAAGTTTTCCCGGGCGATCGGGAAAGTTTGCAACGGATAGAAACGCGCCAGCAGCAAGGTGTACATCGTCAGCGCGATGCCCGACAGAATCACTGAGTAACGCCATGGCAATGTCACGGCGGCGATGGTCAGCGGCACCAGGTAATAAGAGACGAAGGGGTTGGTCGAACCGCCGGAGAAATACAGCAAGGCGCTGTGGATAAACAGGTCGCAGGCCAGTTGCACGGCGTATTCCAACTCGGTGACCGGCCACGAAGTGCGCAGGCGAATCGCCGTGAATGCACACAACAACATCGAGCAACCAAGGGTCGCGGCCAATTGGAACCAGGGCAGCGGCAGCAATTCGAGCCAGTAGGCCAGACCCACGGAACCGGCTTGGGCGGCCAGCACCAAAGTACGGATGAAAGTCAGCCGCCAGAGGTTCTGGCGAGTGGCGGAAGTGATTTGAACGGGGGCGAGCATGAGCTCTCCTGATGAGCGCTCCAGGCGGATCGCAGGGAGTATAACCAAGCGGCGGCTTCAGAAGCGAAAGTGCGGCAAACGACCACATGCCGAAACTGATAATGCTTTTGTGGCGAGGGAGCTTGCTCCCGCTGGACTGCGAAGCAGGCCCCTACCATCTCACTGTGCAAAACAGGGAAATCCTGCAACCGATTTTGCGACTGCTTCGCAGCCGAACGGGAGCAAGCTCCCTCGCCACAAAAAGCTCTGCACGCGTTATCTGTATAGAAGTTGTAACTGTGCGAACCGGATCATTAAAGCTAGAGTCTGATGGTTTCACGCAGGCTCGGTCAAAAACCTGCGCACCACCTTAGGAGCTTTCATGCACACATTCCGCCGCAGCGCCGCCCTTCTCGCCCTGAGCGTTGGCACCGTCGCCAGCCTCCCGGCCCTGGCTGCCGACGAGCTTCATTACAACCAGATTTCCCTGCGCGCCGAAGTCAGCCAGGAAGTGGCTCGCGACCTGATGATCGTGACCCTCTACACCGAAGAGCAAAACACCGACCCGGCCAAACTTGCCGCCGACGTCAGCACCACCATGAACAAGGCGCTGGCCCAGGCCAAGCAAGTCAAGGACATCACCCTGCGCCAGGGCAGCCGCAACAGCTACCCGATCTACGACGCCAAGGGCCAGAAAATCACTGGCTGGCGTGAACGCGCCGAGTTGCGCCTGGAAAGCACCGATTTCGCCGCACTGTCGAAGCTGACCGGCGAACTGCTCACCGACCTGAAGATGGGCGGCATGGACTTCGCCATCGCCACGCCAACCCGCAAGGCCAGTGAAGACACCCTGCTCAAGGATGCCGTGACCGCCTTCAAGGCCCGCGCACAACTGGCGACCGACGCACTGGGTGGCAAGGGCTACAAAATCGTCAATCTGAACTTCAACAGCAACGGCTACCCGCAGCCCTATATGCGCGCGCCGATGATGATGAAAGCCGCGAGCATGGACGGCGCTGCCCCGGTGACCCCGGAAGTGGAAGCCGGTACCAGCCAGGTCAGCATGACGGCTGACGGTTCGATTGAAGTGCTGATGCCTTAATCGGTAACCCGCAGGCAAAAAAAGGCGATCACTCCGGTGGTCGCCTTTTTTTTTGCAAACTGCGTCTATGCTGATTCTGGAAACGGACAGGAATACCCCTGAAAAACGACATCAGTTGCACTTGGTACAACTGCCCACCTTCGACCAAAACGAGTGCAACAATAACCACTCCCATTTAACCCCTACCCACCCCCACAGGACGGGGTATAAATAGGTAACACCCCGCCCCACGCGCGGGCAGCCCCACGCTTTAACGCACCATAAAAGTGCGACGATTGCACTGCAAAAACGCCGCGCAAACGGTCAAATGCGTCAAAAATTATACATATGCGACATTAAGGTACGTTCGTGCCACCGTTTAAGACCTGTAGTCGCTCAAGATCTTGCATTGGGTATGCCCCCTGCATAAGTATCCGCAGGCACGACTCACGAGGTCGTCCTCAAAATTAAAAAATGACAACAAATCATGAGGCCACCATGCTTAAACAAGCGGTCATTCCGTTTTTAGTCGGCGCTAGCTTGTTAGCCGCCGCACCGTTCGCTCAAGCTGCGACCAATCTGGTGTTCTGCTCCGAAGGGAGCCCGGCCGGTTTCGATCCAGGTCAATACACCACCGGAACCGACTTCGACGCCTCTGCAGAAACCATGTTCAACCGCCTGACTCAGTTCGAGCGCGGCGGCACCGCCGTTATTCCTGGCCTGGCGACCAGCTGGGACGTCTCCGATGACGGCCTGACGTACACCTTCCACCTGCGTGACGGTGTCAAGTTCCACACCACCCCGTACTTCAAGCCGACTCGTGATTTCAACGCCGACGACGTGCTGTTCACCTTTAATCGCATGATTAACAAGGATGACCCGTTCCGCAAAGCGTACCCGACTGAATTCCCGTACTTCACCGACATGGGGATGGATACCAACATCACCAAGATCGATAAAGTCGACGACAAGACCGTCAAGTTCACTCTGAAAGAAGTTGATGCTGCGTTCATCCAGAACATGGCCATGAGCTTCGCCTCCGTCCAGTCCGCCGAGTACGCTGCCCAGCTGCTCAAGGAAGGCAAGGCTGCCGACATCAACCAGAAGCCGATCGGCACTGGTCCGTTCGTGTTCAAGAGCTACCAGAAAGACTCCAACATCCGCTACACCGGGAACAAGGACTACTGGAAGCCTGATGACGTGAAGATCGACAACCTGATCTTCGCCATCACCACCGACCCGTCGGTACGTATCCAGAAGCTGAAAAAGGGCGAGTGCCAGATCACACTGTTCCCTCGCCCGGCCGACCTGAAGGCGCTGCGCGAAGACAAGGCCCTGAAGCTGCCTGACCAGGCCGGCTTCAACCTGGGTTACATCGCCTACAACGTGATGCCGCAGCTCAAGGGTCAAACCGTTCCAAACCCGCTGGCCGATCTGAAAGTGCGTCAAGCGCTGGATATGGCGGTCAACAAGCCACAGATCATCGAATCGGTCTATCAGGGCGCAGGCCAACTGGCTGTCAACGCCATGCCGCCAACCCAGTGGTCCTACGACACCACGATCAAGGATGCCAAATACGATCCTGAGAAAGCCAAGGCGCTACTCAAGGAAGCTGGCGTCAAAGAGGGTACCGAAATCGTTCTGTGGGCGATGCCGGTACAACGTCCGTACAACCCGAACGCCAAGCTGATGGCTGAGATGCTGCAGTCCGACTGGAAGAAGATCGGCCTGAACGTCAAAATCCAGAGCTACGAATGGGGCGAGTACATCAAACGCGCCAAAGGCGGCGAACAGCAAGCAATGCTGATTGGCTGGAGCGGCGACAATGGTGATCCGGACAACTGGCTGAACGTGCTGTTCGGTTGCGACTCCCTGAGCGGCAACAACTTCTCCAAATGGTGCGATCCGAAGTTTGATGGCATCGTCAAGGAAGCCAAGCGTACTTCTGACCAGGCCAAGCGCACCGAACTGTACAAACAGGCGCAACACGTCCTCAAAGACGCTGCTCCATACACACCTATCGCTCACTCGACGGTGTTCCAACCCATGCGTGCCGAAGTGCAGGACTTCAAGATCAGCCCGTTTGGCTTGAACTCCTTCTACGGCGTCAGCGTCAGCAAATAAGATCGGGTAACGGCGACGTCCTGGACGTCGCCGTTACTTTATCGACCGAGAAAGCAGGAATTCGCCTACATCCAAATCGTCTGCTGACTACAGCAGTCCGTTAGGACGCGTCGTCTTTTCCTACGAGTCTGTAAGGCTCTTCGCATGTACTGCCGGACCCACGGATTATACCGTCGGGATCCGACCAGCTCATGCGTGGGCTATCGGTTTTGCTGCACGTCATGGCTTGAAACCAATGAGGCCTCCACGTCCCCGAGCGGGACGAAGGCCCATTGCCAAAACACTGAACAAGAGAGAGCGTCATGCGCCATACCTTGGTTTTATCCGCTTTGCTGGGCACCGGTCTGTTGGCCGCCACCTCCATGAGCCAGGCCGCCAATAACAGCCTGGTGTTCTGCTCGGAAGGCAGCCCCGCCGGTTTCGACACGGCGCAGTACACGACCGCGACCGACAACGACGCCGCCGAGCCGCTGTACAACCGACTGGCAGAGTTTGAAAAAGGCGCGACCAATGTCGTACCGGGCTTGGCCACGAGTTGGGATATTTCCGAAGACGGCCTCAAGTACACCTTTCACCTGCGCCCAGGCGTGAAGTTTCATACAACCAAGTACTTCACACCGACCCGCGACTTCAATGCCGATGACGTGCTGTTCACGTTCAACCGCATGCTCGATCCGCAACAACCTTTCCGTAAGGCCTACCCGACGGAGTTCCCCTACTTCAACGGCATGAGCCTGAACAAGAACATTGCCAAGGTCGAAAAGACCGGGCCGCTGACCGTGGTCATGACGCTTAACAGCGTGGACGCCGCGTTCATCCAGAACATCGCCATGAGCTTCGCCGCGATCCTCTCCGCCGAGTACGCCGACAAGCTGCTGGCCGAAGGCAAGCCGAGCGACATTAACCAGAAACCGATCGGCACCGGGCCGTTCGTGTTCAAGAGCTACCAGAAAGACTCGAACATCCGTTACACCGGCAACAAGCACTACTGGGACCCGAGCCGCGTGAAGCTCGACAACCTGATTTTCGCCATCAACACCGACGCTTCGGTGCGGGTGCAGAAACTCAAGGCCGACGAGTGCCAGATCACCCTGCACCCGCGCCCGGCCGATGTGACTGCGCTGAAGAACGACCCAAAACTGCAACTGATCGAGAAGCCAGGCTTCAACCTCGGCTACATCGCCTACAACGTGCGCCACAAGCCGTTCGACCAGCTCGAAGTGCGCCAGGCGCTCGACATGGCGGTGAACAAGCAAGGCATTCTCAACGCCGTTTACCAGGGCGCGGGGCAACTGGCGGTCAACGCCATGCCACCGACCCAATGGTCCTACGACGAGACCATCAAGGACGCCGCCTACAATCCGGAAAAAGCCAAGGAACTGCTCAAGGCTGCCGGCGTGAAAGAAGGCACCGAAATCACCCTGTGGGCCATGCCCGTCCAACGCCCGTACAACCCGAACGCCAAGTTGATGGCCGAGATGCTCCAGGCTGACTGGGCGAAGATCGGCCTCAAGGTCAAGATCGTCAGCTACGAATGGGGCGAGTACATCAAGCGCACCAAGAACGGCGAGCACGACATCAGCCTGATCGGCTGGACCGGTGACAACGGTGACCCGGACAACTGGCTCGGCACGCTGTACAGCTGCGACGCCATTGGCGGCAACAACTACTCCATGTGGTGTGATCCGGCTTACGACAAGCTGATCAAGCAGGCCAAAGTCGTGACCGACCGCGACCAGCGCACCCTGCTCTACAAACAGGCGCAGCAGTACCTCAAGCAGCAGGTACCGATCACGCCAGTCGCCCACTCGACGGTCAACCAGCCGTTGAGCGCCAAAATCGAAGGGTTCAAAGTCAGCCCGTTCGGTCGCAACGTGTTCTCGGGTGTCAGCATCGAAAAATAAATCCGTGTAGCTAAAACGCTGGGGGCGCATTGCGCCCTCACGAAAGCGTATTGCCGTAATTCGCCAATATGGCTTACAGCAAACGTTTGCGATGCCTGTATGAGTTCTAAACCAAAAGCCGGACCACCAAAAAAGACCGGCATAAAAAAAAGAAAGTAAGGAGCTTTACCCATGAAACTGAGCAGCACCGCGATACTGGCGTTAGCCATCAGCAGCATCACCGCCGGGGCCCATGCTGAAAGCGTCAGTCAGGATTTCGTTCCGACTCAACTGGCAAGTACCAATTCCCAATCGGAAGCCAAAGGTTTTATCGATGGCCAGAGCCTGTCGGGTACTACCCGTAACTGGTACGCCAACGAAGACAAGCAGCGCGGCGGCACCTTCAAGTACGAGCGGCACGGTGAAGAACTGAACGGCTCGCGTCGAATCAACTGGGTTCAGGGCACCATCCTGAACTACACCTCGGGCTTCACCCAAGGCACTGTCGGCTTCAGCACTGAAGTCGCCGCGTACAACGCGATTGCTCTGGATCGCAGCCGCGAAGACATCAAGGGCGGCTCCAACCGCACCCTCGCCCACTCCAACGGCGATGCCGTGGATCAGTGGAGCAAACTGGGTCTGGCCAACGTCAAGGCACGTGTCTCCAACACCACCCTGACCGCCGGCCGCATGAATTTCAGCAGCCCGATTGTCGACGTTATCGGCAACCGTCCGCTGCCTTCGAGCTTTGAAGGTGTAGCGATCCACAGCGAAGAATTCGACAATCTGTCGTTCGACCTGGCCACCTTCGACCGTGTGTCACCACGTACCGAACAGAGCCTGTCGAAATTCCGCACCGAATACTCCAACATCAACGCTGAAACCGACCACGTAAACACAGCGGGTCTGAACTACGCGCCGCTGAAAAGCCTGCAAACCAGCCTGTACGCGACCCAGGCTGAAGACTTCTGGAACCAGTACTACTTCGGCGCCACTCACCAACTGGGCGACAGTTCGGTACTGAGCCTGACCACCGGCCTGAACTACTACAAAACCGTCGACGAAGGCAAAAAGTTGATGGGTGAGATCGACAACGACACCTACTCCCTGTCGTTCGGCCTGACTCACCAGGCTCACACTGTCACTTTCTCGTACCAAGAAGTGAACGGTAACGAGTACTTCGACTACCTGCACGAAACCAACGGCATCTACCTGGCCAACTCCCTGCTGTCGGACTTCAACGGTCCGAATGAGAAATCCTTCCAGATCGCTTACGGCCTCAACATGGCCGAATACGGCGTGCCAGGCCTGAAATTCAATATCTACCAGGCTCGCGGCTGGGGCATCGACGGTACTCACTACACCGGCACCGCCTACGACGTTAAGAAAATGGACGGCGAGCATCACTACGAATACGGCATCGGTTCTACGTACGCCGTGCAGAGCGGCCCGCTCAAGGCCACGACTATCCGCGCGACCTACACCACCCACCGCGCCAGCGAAAACCAGGCTGACGGCAGCATCAACGAGTTCCGTCTCGTGACCACTGTTCCGTTCAACATTCTGTAATGCATGTGCCGAGCGGCGAATTCCGTGAAGAATCGCCGTTCGGCTTTTGTCCTTTAACCGATTGCAGAGGGTTCTTGATGAAAATGCTTCCCCTACGTGCGGCCATCGCGGCCGCCTTGCTGAGTGTCGCGGTGGGCGTATCGGCCAAACCGCTGGTGGTTTGCACCGAAGCCAGTCCAGAAGGCTTCGACATGGTCCAGTACACGACTGCAGTCACAGCCGATGCGGTGGCCGAAACCATCTTCAATCGTCTGGCGGACTTCAAGCCCGGCACCACGGACGTGATTCCGGCACTGGCCGAATCCTGGGACATCAGCGAAGACGGTCTGAGCTACACGTTCCACCTTCGTAAAGGCGTCAAGTTTCACACCACCGAATACTTCAAGCCGACCCGCGACATGAATGCCGACGACGTGGTCTGGAGCTTCCAGCGTCAACTGGACCCAAATCATCCGTGGCACAAACTGTCGAGCGTGGGCTTCCCGTACTTTGAAAGCATGGGCTTCAAAGAACTGCTCAAGAGCGTCGAGAAAGTCGACGACAACACGGTCAAGTTCACTCTGACCCGTCGTGAAGCGCCGTTCCTGGCGGACATCGCCATGGCCTTCTCGTCGATCTACTCCGCCGAGTACGCCGATCAGCTGCTCAAGGCCAACAAGGCCGGCGACCTGAACAACAAACCGGTCGGCACTGGCCCGTTCGTCTTCCAGCGCTACAACAAGGACGCCCAGGTTCGTTTCAAGGCCAACCCGGACTACTTCCGTGGCAAGCCACCGGCCGAAGCGCTGATCCTGGCCATCGCCACCGACAACAACGTGCGCCTGCAGAAACTCAAGGCCAACGAGTGCCAGGTCGCGCTGTACCCGAAGCCGGATGACATCCCGAGCATCAAGAAAGACGACAAGCTGAAAGTCGATGAACTGAATGCGATGACCGTCTCGTACGTGGCCATGAACACCACGCACAAGTACATGAGCGACGTGCGGGTGCGCAAAGCCATCGACATCGCCTTCGACAAGGAAGCCTATGTCAACGCGCTGTTCGGCAAAGGCAACGCGACCGCGGCAGTCAACCCGTTCCCCGATACACTGCTGGGCTACAACCACGACCTGAAGAACCCGGTCCGTGACCTGGACAAGGCTCGCGCCCTGCTCAAGGAAGCCGGCGTACCGGAAGGCACCACCTTCACCCTGTTCACCCGCAACGGTGGCGGTCCGACCAACCCGAACCCGATGCTCGGCGCGCAGATGATGCAAGCCGACCTGGCCAAGGTCGGGATCAAGATCGACATTCGCGTGATGGAATGGGGCGAAATGCTCAAGCGCGCGAAAAACGGCGAGCACGACATGGTTTCCGCCGGATGGGCGGGCGACAACGGCGACCCGGATAACTTCCTGACGCCTATGCTCAGTTGCGAAGCGGCCAAGAACGGCGAAAACTATGCACGCTGGTGCAATGACAAATTCCAGGCCCTGATCGATCAGGCCCGCGAAAAAACCGACCCGGCCGAGCGTGCTGCACTGTACGAACAGGCCCAGGTTATTTTTAACCAGGACCAGCCATGGATCAGCATGGCACACACTAGAATGTTCACCGCAATGCGCAACAACGTAGAGGGTTATCACATTAGCCCCCTCACCACGAATAACTTCGCCACCACCCAGGTGAAGTAAATAAGAAAACTCCCGGCGTGCCTGACCCAGGCATGCCGGGCACGCCTAACCGGCTGATGAGGTACAACACACGATGTTTAGTTTTATTGCCCGCCGACTGGGGTTACTGATCCCCACGTTCTTCGGCATCACCCTGCTGACTTTCGCGTTGATTCGCATGATCCCTGGCGACCCCGTGGAAGTCATGATGGGAGAACGTAGGGTCGATCCCGAAATGCACGCTCAGGCAATGGAACGCCTAGGTCTGAACAAACCCCTGTATGCCCAGTACCTGGATTACATCGGCAAACTGGCCCACGGCGATCTCGGGGAATCCCTGCGTACCCGTGAAAGTGTATGGACCGAGTTCACCTCCCTCTTCCCTGCGACCCTGGAACTGTCCATGGCCGCGCTGTTGTTCGCCGGCATTCTGGGCCTTCTGGCCGGGGTGATCGCGGCACTCAAGCGAGGATCCCTGTTCGACCACGGGGTGATGGGCATCTCCCTCGCGGGATACTCGATGCCGATCTTCTGGTGGGGCCTGATCCTGATCATGTTCTTCTCGGTATCCCTGGGCTGGACCCCGGTGTCCGGGCGGATCGACCTGCTCTACGACATCGAGCCGCGCACCGGCTTCATGCTGATCGATACATTGCTGGCCGATGACGTCGGCGCATTCTTCGACGCCCTGCATCACCTGATCCTGCCGGCCATCGTGCTCGGCACCATCCCGCTGGCGGTGATCGCGCGGATGACCCGTTCGTCGATGCTCGAAGTGCTGCGCGAGGATTACATCCGTACCGCCCGCGCCAAAGGCCTGTCGCCGTCGCGCGTGGTGTTCGTGCACGGTCTGCGTAACGCGCTGATTCCGGTACTGACCGTGGTCGGTCTGCAAGTCGGCACCCTGCTGGCCGGTGCGGTCCTGACCGAAACCATCTTCTCCTGGCCGGGCATCGGCAAATGGCTGATCGAAGCCATCGGCGCCCGGGACTACCCAGTCGTACAAAACGGCATCCTGTTAATCGCCTGCCTGGTGATTCTGGTCAACTTCGTAGTGGACATCCTCTACGGCTTTGCCAACCCACGCATCCGTCATCAGCGCTGAGGTCAATAACCATGAGCACTCCAACATCCTCAGTAGCCACCGCCGCCTCCGCCGTGGATCAAAGCCTGCTGTATCCGTCGCCGTACAAAGAATTCTGGCAAGCGTTCTCCAAGAACAAAGGCGCCGTTGCCGGCCTGATGTTCATGCTGCTGGTGATTTTCTGCGCCATCTTCGCCCCGTGGGTTGCCCCCCATGACCCGAGCGAGCAGTACCGTGATTTCCTGCTGACCCCGCCAGCCTGGCTGGAAGGTGGGCAGATCCAGTTCCTGCTCGGCACCGATGAATTGGGTCGCGACCTGCTGTCGCGCCTGATCCAGGGTTCGCGCCTGTCGCTGCTGATCGGCTTGTCGTCGGTGGTGATGTCGCTGATTCCGGGGATCCTGCTGGGTCTGTTCGCCGGTTTCTTCCCGAAAGCGGTCGGCCCGACCATCATGCGTCTGATGGACATCATGCTGGCCCTGCCGTCGCTGCTGCTGGCCGTGGCGATCGTCGCCATCCTCGGCCCTGGCCTGATCAACACCGTGATCGCGATCGCCGTGGTGTCCCTGCCGTCCTACGTTCGTCTGACCCGCGCTGCGGTGATGGGCGAGCTGAACCGCGACTACGTGACCGCCGCGCGCCTGGCCGGTGCCGGTCTGCCACGCCTGATGTTCGTGACTGTGCTGCCTAACTGCATGGCACCACTGATCGTTCAGGCAACCCTGAGCTTCTCCTCGGCAATTCTCGATGCCGCCGCACTGGGCTTCCTCGGCCTTGGCGTACAACCGCCAACCCCTGAGTGGGGCACCATGCTGGCCTCGGCCCGCGACTACATCGAACGCGCCTGGTGGGTAGTCAGCCTGCCTGGTTTGACCATTTTGCTCAGCGTGCTGGCAATCAACTTGATGGGTGACGGCCTGCGCGACGCGCTGGACCCGAAACTCAAGAACGCCGCCTGAGGAGATTCCAATGTCACTGTTAGAAATCAAGAATCTCAACGTTCGCTTCGGCGACAAGAACGCTACGCCCGTGGTCGATGGCCTCGACCTGAAAGTGGACAAAGGCGAAGTGCTGGCCATCGTTGGCGAGTCGGGTTCGGGTAAATCCGTGACCATGATGGCGCTGATGGGTCTGATCGAGCATCCCGGCATCGTTACCGCTGACTCGCTCAGCTTCGACGGCAAGGACATGCTCAAGCTGAGCAATCGTCAGCGTCGGCAAATCGTCGGCAAAGACCTGTCGATGGTCTTCCAGGACCCGATGACCGCACTGAACCCGAGCTACACCGTCGGTTTCCAGATCGAAGAAGTGCTGCGCCTGCACCTGAAAATGTCCGGCAAGGCAGCGCGCAAGCGTGCCATCGAACTGCTGGAAAAAGTGGAGATCCCGGGCGCGGCCAGCCGCATGGACGCCTACCCGCATCAACTGTCCGGTGGCATGAGTCAGCGCGTTGCGATCGCCATGGCTATTGCTGGCGAACCAAAACTGCTGATCGCCGACGAACCGACCACTGCGCTGGACGTAACGATCCAGGCGCAGATCATGGACCTACTGCTGGCGTTGCAGAAAGAGCAGAACATGGGCCTGGTGCTGATCACCCACGACCTCGCCGTCGTGGCTGAAACCGCCCAGCGCGTGTGCGTGATGTACGCAGGCCAGGCCGTCGAAGTCGGTCAGGTGCCACAGTTGTTCGACATTCCGGCGCACCCGTACAGCGAAGCATTGCTCAAGGCGATTCCGGAACACAGCCAGGGTGCCGCGCGCCTGTCGACCCTGCCGGGCATCGTTCCCGGTCGCTACGACCGTCCGCAGGGTTGCCTGCTGTCGCCGCGCTGCCCGTACGTGCAGGACAACTGCCGCTCGCAGCGGCCGGCCCTTGACCCGAAAAGCAACAGCCTCGCCCGCTGCTTCTACCCGCTGAACCAGGAGGTGGCGTAATGGCCGTCGTACTTACCGCCCGCGACCTGACCCGTCACTACGAAGTGTCCCGTGGCATGTTCAAGGGTCACGCCACCGTACGCGCCCTCAACGGTGTGTCGTTTGAACTGGAAGCCGGCAAGACCCTCGCTGTCGTAGGCGAATCGGGTTGTGGCAAGTCCACCCTGGCCCGCGCCCTGACCCTGATCGAAGAGCCGTCTTCGGGCTCCTTGAAAATCGCCGGCCAGGAAGTCGCCGGCGCAGACAAGGCCCAGCGCAAGCAATTGCGCAAAGACGTGCAGATGGTGTTCCAGAGCCCTTACGCTTCGTTGAACCCTCGGCAAAAAGTCGGCGATCAGTTGGCTGAGCCGCTGCTGATCAACACCAACCTGTCGGCCTCCGAACGTCGCGAGAAAGTCCAGGCGATGATGAAGCAGGTGGGCTTGCGTCCTGAGCACTACCAGCGTTATCCGCACATGTTCTCCGGCGGTCAGCGCCAGCGGATCGCCCTGGCCCGAGCGATGATGCTCCAGCCTAAAGTGCTGGTCGCGGATGAGCCGACCTCGGCGCTGGACGTATCGATTCAGGCACAGGTGCTGAACCTGTTCATGGACCTGCAACAAGAGTTCAACACCGCCTACGTGTTCATCTCCCACAACCTGGCGGTGGTGCAACACGTTGCCGATGACGTGATGGTGATGTACCTCGGTCGCCCGGTGGAAATGGGGCCGAAGAACGACATCTACGAACGCCCTCTGCACCCGTACACCCAGGCACTGTTGTCGGCCACACCGACGATTCACCCGGACCCCAACAAACCGAAAATCAAGATCGTCGGCGAGTTGCCCAACCCGCTGAACCCGCCACCCGGCTGCGCGTTCCACAAGCGCTGTCCATACGCCACCGAGCGTTGCAGCACTGAAGAGCCGGCCCTGCGCCTGCTCGACAGTCGTCAGGTGGCTTGCCACTACGCCGAGCAGTTCCTCGACGGCGCGGCATAAAAATGTGGGAGCCAGCCTGCTGGCGATAGCGACATACCCGTCAACATTTCTGTTTACAGGCGCACCGCAATCGCCAGCAGGCTAGCTCCCACAGAGAGATGTGTTAATTGAACCCCTTCCATTTCAGGTGGAAGGGGTTTTATTTTGTCTGCGATTTACGTCTGGCTATCGCCTTCGTCGGAGTCATCGGAGTCCGGTTCGTCGGTGGTCGAGTCATCGTCGCCCTCAGCCCCACCCTGCCCTTTGTCGCCCGGCTCGGATTCGGACTTGGCGATCATCAGTTCGCCATGCGTCCCCTGCCCGCTCGAAGCCTGAGTCTCATGATCCTCACACTCGGCCCAGACCGCCGAGCTACCGAGGGTCAACATCACCAACACCTTCATCATCAATAAAACGCGGAGCAATCTGTTCATGGCCGTATCCATCCTTTCATAGAGAGCCTGTCTGGCGCTGATTGAAATCTAGTTCCGATCAGGCGGGTTCTCCAGATAGGACGCTAATGAACGGACGGAAATGCCGTGTATCGGCAGATTGCTTTCGAATAAGGCCTATACCCAAATCCACTAACACCCATTACCCCTGTAGGAGCGAGCCTGCTCGCGATGAGGTCATCACATTCAACAAATATGGTGACGGATACACCGCTATCGCGAGCAGGCTCGCTCCTACATGGAAATTCACCAGGCAATAAAAAACCCCGAGGCTTTCGCATCGGGGCTTTTGATTTTGCAGCTCAGCGCTTAGTGATGCTCACGCGTCGCACGGAATTTCACGTCCGGCCAGCGCTCTTCCATCAGTGCCAGGTTGACCCGCGTCGGCGCGAGGTAGGTCAGGTGACCGCCGCCGTCCAGTGCCAGGTTTTCCACAGCTTTGTTGGAGAATTCCTCGAGCTTCTTCTTGTCGCTGCATTCGATCCAGCGTGCCGAGTAAACAGTGATCGGCTCGTAGGAGCACTCGACCTTGTATTCCTCTTTCAAACGGCTGGCGACCACATCGAACTGCAGCACACCGACGGCGCCGAGGATGATGTCGTTGCTGCGTTCCGGGAAGAACACCTGGGTCGCGCCTTCTTCGGCCAGTTGCTGCAGACCTTGGCGCAGTTGCTTGGATTTCAGCGGATCACGCAGACGCACGCGACGGAACAGTTCCGGGGCGAAGTGCGGGATGCCGGTGAAGCCCAGGACTTCACCTTCGGTAAAGGTGTCGCCGATCTGGATGGTGCCGTGGTTGTGCAGGCCGATGATGTCGCCGGCAAACGCCTCTTCCAGTTGCTCACGCTCCGAGGAGAAGAACGTCAGAGCGTCGCCGATCCGCACGTCCTTGCCGGTGCGCACGTGGCGCATCTTCATGCCTTTTTCGTACTTGCCGGAGCAGATACGCATGAAGGCGATCCGGTCGCGGTGTTTCGGGTCCATGTTCGCCTGGATCTTGAAGATGAAGCCCGAGAACTTCTCTTCCACCGGCTCGACGGTGCGCTCGTTGGCCACGCGCGCCAGAGGGCGCGGCGCCCAATCAACCACGGCGTCGAGGACGTGGTCGACACCGAAGTTGCCCAGTGCCGTACCGAAGAACACCGGGGTCAGCTGACCGTCGAGGAATTCCTGCTGGTTGAACTCGTGGCAGGCGCCCTGCACCAGCTCCAGCTGCTCGATGAAACGCTCGTACTCGTCACCCAGATGCGCACGGGCTTCGTCGGAATCGAGCTTCTCGATGATCTTGGTTTCGGTGCGTTCGTGACCGTGACCGGCGGTGTAGACAATGATGTAGTCGTCGGCGAGGTGATAAACACCCTTGAAGTCGCGGTAGCAACCGATCGGCCAGGTAATCGGCGCAGCCTTGATCTTCAGGACCGCTTCGATTTCGTCGAGCAGTTCGATAGGGTCACGGATGTCACGGTCGAGTTTGTTGATGAAGCTGACGATCGGCGTGTCACGCAGACGGCAGACGTCCATCAGAGCGATGGTCCGTGGCTCTACACCTTTACCGCCGTCGAGAACCATCAACGCCGAGTCCACCGCCGTCAGGGTGCGGTAGGTATCTTCGGAGAAGTCTTCGTGACCCGGGGTGTCGAGCAGGTTGATCATGTGCTCGCGATACGGGAACTGCATGACCGACGTGGTAATGGAAATACCACGCTGCTTTTCCATTTCCATCCAGTCGGAGGTGGCATGGCGGTCGGACTTACGAGATTTCACCGTACCGGCAACCGCAATCGCCTTGCCCATCAGCAAGAGCTTCTCGGTGATGGTGGTCTTACCGGCATCGGGGTGGGAAATAATGGCGAAAGTGCGGCGTTTCGCGACTTCGGCGGCCTGTTTGGTCATGGGAAATCGCCTGGCAGGTGATTCAAAAAAAGGGCGCAGATTATAGCCCAACTTGAGTCAATAACCGAACCGTTGAGCACATTAGGGGTGGCCAAATACTGCTTCAGATGGGAACCTTTTAAAGCACGGAGACGTCCACTCCCCCGTAACGACCACTCGTCGGGGGCCTGAAACACCTGCAATTCGGCCTGACGAGGCTGTGCTCATGGCTCGATTTCGTGCCCTTTTACCGGCATTGATAGAGCTGCTTCTCGCGAATGCTTTACCCGGCAGCCAGGAATGGCCTGCCACACGGGACTGCGTTCGCCGACTGAAAAAAGGAGTCCGCCTGTGGCTATCCACTATGGCAAAGGGCTGATAGGAGGCGCGCTGGTATTCGCCCTTCTGGCCCTGCTGATCCACTGGATCGGCATCAACACGATCGAACACTACCGCGACGATTTGTTGTTTTACCTGCAAGCTCATCTGATTCTCGTCCTCGCTTCCATGCTGGCCGCCCTTGTCGTGGGCATTCCTGCAGGCATCCTCCTCAGCCGCCCGAACATGGTCGGCCGCGCCGAACGCTTCATGCAGTTCTTCAATATCGGCAACACCGTTCCGCCGCTCGCCGTTCTGGCCATCGCCCTCGGCATCCTCGGCATCGGCAGCGGCCCGGCCATCTTCGCCCTGTTCCTCGCCTCGTTGCTGCCCATCGTACGCAACACCTACGAAGGCCTGAAAAACGTTCAGGGCTCGCTCAAGGAAGCCGCCGTCGGCATCGGCATGACCCCGCGCCAGGTGCTGTGGAAAGTCGAATTGCCCAACGCCGTGCCGATCATCATCGGTGGCGTGCGCGTGGCGTTGGCGATCAACGTCGGGACGGCGCCGCTGGCGTTCCTGATCGGCGCCAATAGTCTTGGCAGCCTGATCTTCCCCGGCATTGCCCTGAACAATCAGCCGCAACTGCTGCTCGGCGCCGCGTGCACCGCGCTGCTGGCGTTGTTGCTCGATGGCCTGGTGACACTCGCCAGCCGTCTCTGGCTCGAACGCGGCTTGCGCCCGTCTTAAGCCTCGGCAAAGGAATCGTCATGAAAACATCAAGCTTTTTACTAGGCTGCGTTCTGCTGTGTGCAGGATTTGCCCAAGCCGCGGAAAAACCCGTCATCCGCATCGGCGCCCGGGTGTTCACCGAGCAAACCCTGCTGGCGGAAATCACCTCGCAGTACCTGCGCACCAAGGGTTACGACGTACAAGTGACCGGCGGATTGGGCAGTAACCTGGCCCGCAGCGCCCATGAAAGTGGCCAGCTGGACATGCTCTGGGAATACACCGGCGTGTCGCTGGTGGCCTACAACCATGTCACTGAAAAACTCGATAGCGAACAGTCCTACGCACGAGTGAAAGAACTCGACGGCAAAAAGGGACTGGTCTGGCTAACGCCATCGAAATTCAGCAACACCTACGCCCTCGCCCTGCCGAAAAACGTCGCGGATGAGTACCCGCAGATCAACACCATCAGCGAGCTGAACACGGTGCTGCGCAAGGAAGCCAAGACCAACAACCTGGTGGCGCTGGATACCGAGTTCGCCAATCGTTCGGACGGTCTGGATGGCATGGTCAAGCTCTACGACATGAACCTGAGCCGCAAGAACATCCGCCAGATGGACGCAGGTCTGGTCTACACAGCGTTGCGCAACGGACAGGTGTTTGCCGGTCTGGTCTACACCACCGACGGTCGCCTCAACGCCTTCAAGCTGAAACTGCTGGAAGACGACAAACACTACTTCCCCGACTACACCGCCGCACCCGTGGTTCGTCAGGCCTACCTCGACGCGCATCCGCAACTGGCGGAACAACTCAAGCCGCTGGCCGAACTGTTCGATGACAACACCATGCGCGAGCTCAACGCGCGGGTCGACGTCGAGCACCAAAGCCCCTCAGCCGTTGCCGCCGATTTCCTGCGCCAGCACCCGATCAATTAAGGAGGAAAAGTCATGGAATTTTTGAACGCCTTTTCCCATCTCGACTGGCCATTGGTCTTACACCTGACGTGGCAACACATCACCCTGGTCGGCATCGCCGTGACCCTGGCGATTCTGGTCGGTGTGCCGCTGGGCATCTTGATGACGCGCTTCCCGAGTCTCGCCGGGCCTTTGCAGGCTAGCGCCACGGTGCTGCTGACCGTGCCGTCGATTGCCCTGTTTGGCCTGCTGCTGCCGTTCTATTCGAAATTCGGTCAGGGCCTTGGCCCGATGCCGGCGATCACCGCCGTGTTCCTCTATTCACTGCTGCCAATCATGCGCAACACCTACCTGGCCCTGACCAGCGTCGAGCCGGGTATTCGTGAGGCCGCGCGCGGCATCGGCATGACCTTCGGCCAGCGCTTGCGCATGGTCGAACTGCCCATCGCCGTCCCGGTGATCCTCGCCGGCGTACGCACCGCCGTGGTGATGAACATCGGCGTGATGACCATCGCCGCCACCATCGGCGCCGGTGGCCTGGGCGTACTCATCCTCGCTTCCATCAGCCGCAGCGACATGTCGATGCTGATCGTCGGCGCCGTATTGGTCAGCCTCTTGGCCATCTTCGCCGACCTGCTTCTGCAATGGCTGCAACGTTCGCTGACTCCAAAAGGACTCCTGAAATGATCGAACTTCAAAACCTCAGCAAGACCTTCCAAAGCAACGGCAAAGACGTGAAAGCCGTGGATTCGGTGAGCCTGACCGTCAATGAAGGCGAAATCTGTGTGTTCCTCGGGCCATCGGGTTGCGGCAAAAGCACCACGCTGAAAATGATCAACCGCCTGATCAAACCGACCTCCGGCAAGATCCTGATCAACGGCGAAGACACTACCGCTCTCGACGAAGTGACCCTGCGCCGCAACATCGGCTACGTGATCCAGCAGATTGGTTTGTTCCCCAACATGACCATCGAAGAGAACATCGTGGTGGTGCCGAAACTGCTCGGCTGGGACAAACAGAAATGCCACGACCGCGCCCGCGAATTGATGAGCATGATCAAGCTTGAGCCCAAGCAATATTTGCATCGTTATCCGCGAGAGTTGTCCGGTGGACAGCAACAGCGGATCGGGGTGATCCGCGCACTGGCCGCCGATGCGCCGCTGTTGCTGATGGACGAACCGTTCGGCGCGGTCGACCCGATCAACCGCGAGATGATCCAGAACGAATTCTTCGAAATGCAGCGGGCGCTGAACAAGACCGTGATCATGGTCAGCCACGACATCGACGAGGCGATCAAGCTCGGCGACAAGATCGCGATCTTCCGCGCCGGCAAGCTGTTGCAGATTGATCATCCAGACACGCTGCTCGCGCACCCGGCGGATGACTTTGTCAGCAACTTCGTCGGTCAGGACAGTACGCTCAAGCGCCTGCTGCTGGTGAAAGCCGAAGACGCAGCGGACAACGCACCGTCCGTCAGCCCGGAAACCCCGGTGGCCGAAGCGCTGGAATTGATGGACGAGCACGACCGCCGTTACGTGGTGGTGACCTGCACCGAAAACAAAGCCCTGGGCTACGTAAGACGTCGCGACCTGCACCGTCAGACCGGCACCTGCGGCCAGTACCTGCGCGAGTTCAATGCGACGGCGGCGTACGACGAACATTTGCGCATCCTGTTGTCGCGCATGTACGAATTTAATCGTGCGTGGTTGCCGGTAATGGACGCCGAGCGGGTGTTTCTGGGTGAGGTGACGCAGGAGTCCATTGCGGCTTACTTGAGCTCGGGTCGTTCGCGAGGGATGAAGACCAGCATCGTGTCGCCAGCCGAGGCGGTGGTCGCCTGACACCTCAAATCGCTCGGTAAAAATGCAAAAACCTGTGGGAGCTAGCCTGCTAGCGATAGGGAAATGCCAGTCAACACTGTTTTGATGATGAAATTGTCATCGCCAGCAGGCTGGCTCCCACAGGTTCGGTGCAAATTTCGGAGGCTTCGCGGGCCGGAAAAAAATATCAACAGCCCCACCGACAAAAGCTCCGAAAAATCACTCCCTGAATTAGCCAAATCCCCTCTCAGCTCACCTTCTCGCACCCAACGTCGCCGAAGTTGACGCCTTCGTACTTACTAGCGACTTGGCGCACAAAAGCCGCGAACGTGCAGGTATTTTTAACACTTCGCAATTCATGGGGAACATCCGACTGTCATCTGAGTCGGTTACAACGAGTGATGAACGTAACGCACGTCAGAAGCGTGCAAAAACGCGACATTTTTTGTTGATCTCAAGCCCCTCACGCCCTAAAGTTCGCGCCGAACGTCCATGCTGGAAACGATCCATCCGGCTCAAGTACTGACGACGAGACAGCAAGGCCAAGGGAAAGCTGCACTTCCCATGGCCTTTTTGCTTTCGGCGACATGCCTTGGGAAGTAGGCGAACCAAAGTGGGGATACGGAGGACGTTCATTTGCACCCATTGATAATTTTAGTTTGCCAGTAGGAGTTCCCAGCATGTCGATCAACGTCGAAGACTATTTCGCGCGCGCCACTTTTGACAAAATGAAGGCGTTCGCCGACAAGCAAGAAACCCCGTTCGTGGTAATCGACACCGCGATGATCAGCCAGGCCTACGATGACCTGCGCGCCGGTTTCGAATTCGCCAAAGTTTATTACGCGGTCAAGGCCAACCCTGCCGTCGAGATCATCGACCTGTTGAAAAACAAGGGTTCGAGCTTCGACATCGCCTCGATCTACGAGCTGGACAAGGTCATGGACCGCGGCGTCAGCGCCGACCGAATCAGCTACGGCAACACCATCAAGAAATCCAAGGACATCCGTTACTTCTACGAGAAGGGCGTGCGCCTGTTCTCCACCGACTCCGAAGCCGACCTGCGCAACATCGCCAAGGCCGCTCCGGGCTCGAAAGTCTACGTACGTATCCTGACCGAAGGCTCGACCACTGCCGACTGGCCTTTGTCGCGCAAATTCGGCTGCCAGACCGACATGGCCATGGACCTGCTGATCCTCGCCCGTGACCTGGGCCTGGTGCCTTACGGCATCTCGTTCCACGTTGGCTCGCAGCAGCGCGACATCAGCGTCTGGGACGCGGCAATCGCCAAGGTCAAAGTGATCTTCGAACGTCTGAAAGAAGAAGACGGCATCCACCTGAAGCTGATCAACATGGGCGGTGGCTTCCCGGCCAACTACATCACCCGCACCAACAGCCTGGAAACCTACGCTGAAGAAATCATCCGCTTCCTCAAGGAAGACTTCGGTGACGACCTGCCGGAAATCATCCTGGAACCAGGCCGTTCGCTGATCGCCAACGCCGGTATTCTGGTCAGCGAAGTGGTGCTGGTCGCGCGTAAATCCCGTACCGCCGTTGAGCGTTGGGTGTACACGGATGTGGGCAAGTTCTCCGGCCTGATCGAAACCATGGACGAAGCCATCAAGTTCCCGATCTGGACCGAGAAAAAGGGCGAGATGGAAGAAGTCGTAATCGCCGGCCCAACCTGCGACAGCGCCGACATCATGTACGAAAACTACAAGTACGGCCTGCCGCTGAACCTGGCCATCGGTGATCGCCTGTACTGGCTGTCGACCGGTGCGTACACCACCAGCTACAGCGCTGTTGAGTTCAATGGCTTCCCGCCGCTGAAGTCGTTCTACGTGTAAATACATCACGCAGAAATCAAAAAGCCCATGACACGTCATGGGCTTTTTTGTGCCTGGCGGAACTGCGCTCGCCCTACAGTTCAGCGCACCGTTTGGCATAGTCGCCTGCCATCGCCTGAATACGTGGATCAGTTGCGCCCATAAGAGCCTGACTCGCCACCCGCAGGAAATTCAGATTGCCACCCGCCAGCGCCTTACGCAGCCAGACCAATGCATCATCAATATTCCCTTCGCCAGTCAGCACTGCCGCATAGCTGAACTGCCCACGAAAATCCCCGCCCTCGGCAGACCGCCGATACCAGTCACGGGCCGCCGCCGGATCAGCCGGACATATTCGCCCTTCTTCCAGATATCGACCCAACAGATTCATCGATTTCGCATGGCCGAGTTCGGCAGCGTGGCGATACAAACTCAACGCCTGCGACTGATCCTCAACCACCCCGCGCCCGGTCGCCAGCAGGTTGGCGTAGTTGTACATCGCCCAATCCAGCCCGGCCTCGGCGGCCATTCGATAGTGCCGCGCTGCAACCGCCCCATCGGCAACACAACCCCAGCCATGCTCATGACAACGGCCGAGCATGTTGCGCGCCATCAGGTGCCCTTGCCGGGCGGCGATGCCGAACCAGCGCAGCGCCAGCGTTTGATCCTGCGCGATCCCTAGCCCGTCCAGCAGAATCTGCCCAAGCAACGCCTGCGCCTCTGTTTCACCTTCGCGGGCGGCGATCAGGATGGCCTGTGCTGCGCGGGGCGGACTTTCGTCGAGCATCGAGCGCAGGCGATCACCGTCGAGCACTTCCTCGCGGCGCAAGCGAAAGTCCGCCACTTACACCTCGACCCAGCGGCGCAAAAGGTTGTGATAGGTGCCGGTCAGGCGGATCAGCGAAGGGTGATCGGGTACGTCCTGGGTCAGTTGGCGGATCGCGCCGTCCATTTCAAACAACAGCGCGCGCTGGCTGTCTTCGCGCACCAGGCTTTGCGTCCAGAAGAACGAGGCGTAACGCGCACCCCGAGTCACCGCGTTGACCTTGTGCAGGCTGGTGCCGGGATACAGCACCATGTCGCCGGCAGGCAATTTCACGCGCTGGGTGCCAAAGGTGTCCTGGATTTCCAGCTCGCCGCCGTCGTAGTCCTCGGGCTCGCTGAAGAACAGCGTGGCCGAAAGATCGGTGCGCACCCGCTCGATGCTGCCCTTGGGCTGACGAACGGCGTTGTCGATGTGGAAGTCGAAACTGCCGCCGGCCGTGTAACAGTTCAGTAACGGAGGGAAGACCTTGTGCGGTAACGCCGCTGACATGAACTGCGGATTTTTCCACAACCGCTCCAGCATGGCTGCGCCGATTTCCTTGGCCAGCGGATGACCTTCCGGCAACTGCAAATTGTGCTTGGCCTTGGCCGACTGATAACCGGCCGTGATCTTGCCGTCAGCCCAATCGGCCTGCTGCAGAGCCTCACGAATACGCCGCACTTCTTCTTTGTCGAACAAGCCGGGAATGTGCAGCAGCATGGGAAGGACGCCTGAGAACCAAGGGGCGCCAATGGTATTGATTCTTATTGCTCGTGTAAAACCCGACAGACGAATGAAACTGTAAAAACCGTAAGGTTAAATTGTAAAGAATGTAAATTCAGTGCGAATAGTAATGTTTCGCAATTGATACAAATACGTGTTTACCCTATATTCCGCGGCCTCAAATCCTTGGGGAGGGGAATCCGAAATGTCACGTCAGCAACCACAACTACCGGTCAGTTCACCACGTTTGCTCGCTTCTGCAATCGGCGTTGCAATCACTGCCGGCTCTGCGGGCCACATGGTATTCGCGGCGGAAAAAACCGACGAAAAAGCGCCGAGCAACACCATTTCGCTGGGCGCCACCGCCATCAATGGCGAAGCCCAGGACGAGACCTCCTACAACGTCGAGAAAGCCTCCTCGCCCAAGTACACCGCGCCGCTGGTCGACACACCGCGTTCGATCACGGTCATCCCGCAACAAGTCCTCAAGGACACCGGCGCCCTGAACATGCAGGACGCCCTGCGCACTGTTCCAGGCATTACCTTCGGTGCCGGTGAAGGCGGCAACCCGCAGGGCGACCGTCCGTTCATTCGCGGTTTCGATGCCCAGGGCGACACCTACCTGGACGGCGTGCGCGACACCGGTTCGCAGAGCCGCGAGATCTTCGCCGTCGAATCGATCGAAGTCAGCAAAGGCCCGAACTCGGCCATCGGCGGCCGTGGTGCGGCCGGCGGCAGCATCAACCTAGTGAGCAAGAAAGCCCACCTGGGCAACTCGTTCGACGGTGGCTACACCTGGGGCTCCGACCAGACCCAGCGTTACACCATGGACGGCAACTACCAGTTCTCCGACACCGTCGCCGGCCGTCTGAACCTGATGAGCCACGAAAGCAACGTCGCCGGCCGCGACAGCGTCGATTACGACCGTTGGGGCGTCGCACCGTCGCTGGCCTTTGGCCTGGGCACCGACACCCGCGTCAACCTCGACTACTACCATCTGGAAAGCAACGACACCCCGGACTCGGGCATTCCGTATTCGATTCCGACCGCTGGCTCCGCTGCCCGTACCAAGTCCAACCCGGACAAGCCGCAGGATGGCGGCGACAGCAGTAACTTCTATGGTCTGGATGGCCGCGACTTCCGCAAGGGCCGCACCGATACCGCGACCATCGCCATCGAACACGATTTGAGCGATGCGCTGACCGTCAAGAACACCCTGCGCCACGGCAACAGCATGCAGGACTACATCCTGACCCAGCCGGACGACAGCAAGGGCAACGTCAACAACGGCAGCGTCTGGCGCCGGGCCAACACCCGCGTCAGCAACACCGAGACCACCACCAACCAGACCGACCTGTTCGGTGATGTCTACATCGCCGGCTTCAAGAACAGCTTCGCCACCGGTGTCGAGTTGAGCCGCGAAGAAAGCCAAAAATCTTCGTACAACGTCAACACCGACACCACCCCGGGCTCGCCAGGCAACGCCAGCACCAACTGCAGCCCGGCATTGATCGGCGCGCCAAGCGGCTACAACTGCACATCGTTGTCCAACCCGACCCCGAGCGATCCGTGGAACGGTGCCATCTCGCGTAACTATGCCGGCACCGACACCACCGGCAAAACCTACGCGCTCTACGTGTTCGACACCCTGACGTTGTCCGAACAGTGGCTGGTGAACATGGGCCTGCGCTACGACCATTTCGACACCGACTACAAAACCTACAACGCTGCCGGCACCACCACCTCCAAAGGCGATGATGTCAGCGAGTTCGTCACCGGCCAGTTCGGTGTGGTCTACAAGCCAGCGGAAAACGGCAGCATCTATGCGTCCTACGCAACCTCGGCAACGCCACCGGGCGCTACCCTCGGCGAAGGCCAGGACGGCAACCCGCTGGGCGGCACACCTGATCGCAACGGCAATCTGCTGAGCAGCGACATGGAGCCGGAAACCACCAAGAACTACGAAATCGGCACCAAGTGGGATCTGCTGAACGATCGCCTGTCGCTGACCGCCGATATCTTCCGCACCGAGAAAGAAAACGCTCGCGTGCAAACCAACACCACCACCTATGAAAACGCCGGTAAAACCCGCGTTCAAGGTTTCGAACTGTCGGCCACCGGCAAGCTCACCGACAAATGGCAGGTGTTCGCGGGTTACGCCTACATGGACAGCGAGCAAGTGGATGGCGGCGACTTGCCGGCTAACAAAGCCAACGATGGCAACGAACTGCCGAACACTCCGAAAAACAGCGCCAGCCTGTGGACGACTTACCAGGTCACGCCGAAGCTGACCATCGGCGGCGGCGCATTCTATGTCGACGACGTGTTCGGTAGCGCAGCCAACACCACCATGGTTGATTCCTACGTTCGCTACGATGCGATGGCCGCCTACAAGCTGACCAAGAACATCGACCTGCAACTGAACGTGCAGAACCTGACCGACGAAACCTACTACGACAAGGCGTTCTCGACTCACTTCGCCAACCAGGCGGCGGGCCGTACTGCTTTGCTGAGCACCAACTTCCACTTCTGATGGAAGTGTGAAGGCCAGGCCCCGCTCATCCAGGTGAGCGGGGCTTTTGTGTGTAAAAAAGAATGTTTCTCGACAACCCACGGCATCATAATGCGCGCCGTGATGATTATTTTTGAACGAACAAGGCGAGCGACGTGTTGAAGAAAACCCTGTTCCAGTTGCACTGGTTTTTTGGCATCAGCGCCGGACTGGTCCTGGCCCTGATGGGCATCACCGGGGCGATGGTGTCGTTTCAGGATGAGATCCTGTACACGTTGAATCCTTCCGTGTTGCAGGTGCAAAAACAGGTCGCCGGTGTGCTGCCGCCCGCCGAACTGGTGGAAAAAATCGAAGCGGCGACGAGCCTGAAAGTCTCGATGCTGTCGGTGGATATCGACAGCGACATCGCCGCACGCGCCTTCTTCACTCCGCCTGCGGGTGAGCGTCGCGGCCCGATGCGCTTTTTCGACCCGTACACCGGCGAACTGCTGGGCGACGCCGCTGGCCAGGACTTCTTCGGCCTGATGCTGCAACTGCACCGTTTCCTCGCCATGGGCGATACCGGTCGGCAAATCACCGGCGCCTGTACGCTGATACTGGTGTTCTTCTGCCTGTCCGGCCTGTACCTGCGCTGGCCACGCCAGTGGAAAAGCTGGCGCGCCTGGCTGACCCTCGACTGGAAGAAAAAAGGTCGCAGCTTCAACTGGGACCTGCACTCGGTTGCGGGCACCTGGTGCCTGGTGTTTTACCTCTTGTCGGCGTTGACCGGGTTGTTCTGGTCTTACGAGTGGTACAGCAAAGGCCTGACCCAATTGCTCTCCGATTCGCCACAGAACGAACGCGTTCGCGCTCGCGGCCCGGCACCAAGTGGCCCGGCGCCGGTCGCCGATTACTCAACGATGTGGAGCAGCATCTACAGCGCGGCAGGTCCTGGCCTGAGCTTCTATAACACCCGCATGCCACCGGTGGCTGGACAACCGGCGACCGTTTTTTACCTGCTCAAAGATTCGCCCCACGACCGCGCGCTGAACCAGATCACCCTCGACCCGGTCACCGGCGTTATCAAGCGGCATGACCGCTACAGCGACAAGAGCTTCAAGGCGCAATTGCTGACCAGTATCTACGCGTTGCACACCGGCAGTTATTTTGGCATCGGCGGGCGGATCATCCTGACCATCACCGCGTTGACCATGCCGCTGTTCTTCATCACCGGATGGATGCTGTACCTGGATCGCCGACGCAAAAAACGCCAGATCAAGGACGCGCGCAAAGGCCTGGTTCAACCGGGCAGCGACGCCCCGGCGTGGCTGATCGGTTTTGCCAGTCAGAGCGGCTTTGCCGAGCAACTGGCGTGGCAGACCGCCGGCCAATTGCAGGCTGCCGGTCTGCCGGTAAAAGTGCAGCCGCTGGCGAATGTCAGTGAGCAGGACCTGCGTGATTCAGACAACGCATTGTTCGTGGTCAGCACCTTCGGCGATGGCGAAGCGCCGGACAGCGCCCGCGGTTTTGAACGCAAGGTGCTGGGCCGCAGCTTGAGCCTGGAAAGCCTGAACTATGCAGTACTCGGCCTCGGTGACCGCCAGTACCAACACTTTTGCGGTTTTGCCCGACGCCTGCACAACTGGCTCGGCGAACACGGCGGCAAGACCTTGTTCGCCCCGGTGGAAGTCGACAGCGGCGATCCTTACGCCCTGCGTCACTGGCAACAGCAACTCGGCCTGTTGACCGGCCAGGCGCCTGCCGATACATGGCAAGCGCCGAGCTACGACAACTGGACCCTGACCCGCCGCGAATTGCTCAACCCTGACAGCAGCGGTTCGCCTGTTTATCTGCTCGGTCTTACAGCGCCAACCACCAGCAGTTGGCTGGCCGGTGACCTGGTGGAAGTGCTGCCGCGCAATTGCCCTTGGGCGATCGAACATTTCCTCGATGGCCTGGGGATCGACGGTCGGGCCACGATTGGGCACGACGGTCTGACGCAACCGCTGGAGCAAGCCCTCGCCAGCCGCCAACTGCCGCAGAACCGCAGTCATCTGGTCGGCCTGCACGCGCAAGCCCTGCTGGACGCCCTCGTGCCGTTGGCCATGCGCGAATACTCCATCGCCTCGATTGCCGCCGACGGCATTCTGGAATTGATCGTGCGCCAGGAACTGCACCCCGACGGCAGCTTGGGGGTTGGTTCCGGCTGGCTCACTGAACATGCGCCAGTGGGCGGCAGCATCAGCCTGCGGGTGCGTCGTAACAGCGGTTTCCATCTGCCGAACGAACCGGTGCCGATGATCCTGCTCGGTAACGGCACCGGGCTGGCGGGGTTGCGCAGTTTGCTCAAGGCGCGGATTGCCGATGGCCAAACACGTCAATGGCTGCTGTTCGGCGAGCGTAATCGCGAACACGATTACCTGTGCCGCGATGAACTGGAAGAGTGGTTGATTTCCGGTGATCTACAACGTCTGGACCTGGCGTTCTCGCGGGATCAGGCCGAGAAAATCTACGTGCAGGATCGCCTGCGTGAATCGGCCGGCGAACTGAAGAAATGGCTGGCGGACGGTGCGGTGATCTACATCTGCGGCAGCTTGCAGGGGATGGCGTCCGGGGTCGATCAAGTGCTCAACGACGTATTGGGTGCCGCCGAAGTCCAGCACCTGATTGAACAGGGCCGTTACCGCCGCGACGTTTACTGACCCAACACAAATCCAAATGTGGGAGCGGGCTTGCTCGCGAAGACGGATTAACATTCAACATCTTTGTTGTCTGTTACACCGCATTCGCGAGCAAGCCCGCTCCCACATTTAAACTGGCTGCAGCTTCTGCTCAAACACAGCCACCCCATCCAGATCCCGCAACACCACGCTCAATTCCCCGCTCTGCCCTTCGATGTTCACCTCGCCAAAAAACTGAAACCCGGCAAACGGTGACGTGTTTTGCGCGGGCGGTGCTTTCTGGAACACCACTTCAGGGCCGAAGGTTTTATCCAGCGGATTAGGCCCGTAGCTGCCAGCATTCAGCGGCCCGGCGACGAACTCCCAAAACGGTTCGAAGTCCTGAAAGGCAGCGCGGTCCGGGTGGTAATGATGGGCCGCGCAGTAATGCACATCTGCCGTCAGCCAGACAAAATTGCGCACCTGTTGCGCCCGCAGGAAACCCAGCAACTCGGCGATTTCCAGCTCACGCCCCTGGGCCGGTCCCGGATCGCCATTGGCCACTGCCTCCCAACGCGCCACACCGGGGCTGACCTCGCCATCGGGTACGCCGAGGCCGATCGGCATGTCGGCGGCGATGACTTTCCATTGTGCGCTGGACGCTTTCAACGACGCCTTCAGCCAGTCCAGTTGTTCACGACCGAGGAAAGGTTTCGCGGCGCCGAGGTTGTCATCATTGGCCTCGCGATAGCTGCGCATATCGAGCACGAACACATCGAGCAACGGCCCGTAGCTGAGCTGGCGATAAATCCGCCCGCCACCGTCAGCGCTCTGCAACCGCATCGGTGCATATTCGAGCCAGGCCTGACGCGCGCGGTCCACCAGGCTGTGGATATCTTTGCTCTTGTAGCGCTCGTCCAGTTGCTTGCCCGGCGACCAGTTGTTCACCACCTCGTGATCGTCCCACTGCCAGATCTGCGGCACTTCGGCGTTGAAGCGGCGGATGTTTTCATCCATCAGGTTGTAGCGGTAATTGCCCCGGTAATCGTCGAGGGTTTCCGCGACTTTGCTCTTGGCTTCGGTGGTGATGTTGCGCCACACGCGGCCGCTTTCGGTGGTGAACTGCGCCGGCACCGGGCCGTCGGCGTAGATGGTGTCGCCGCTGTGGATAAAGAAGTCCGGCAGGCGCAGGCGCATCGCTTCGTAGATGCGCATGCCGCCGATGTCAGGGTTGATGCCGAAGCCTTGGCCGACCGTGTCACCGCTCCAGACGAAACGAATGTCGCGCCGGGTTTGCGGCACGCTGCGCAAGTGGCCGAACCACGGTTCGCTGGCGACGCCGCTCTGCGCGTCTTCAAATTGCACACGGTAGAAAATCGCCTGATCGGCGGGCAGCCCGGTCAGCTCGACCCGAGCGGTGAAGTCGGTACGGGCATCGGCCAGCGGCGAAACAAAACGCCGGGGGTTGGGAAACAGGCTGCGGGTGTCCCACTCCACCACCATCCGCGCCGGACGGTCGCTGCGGCTCCAGATGATCGCCCGGTCACCGAGCAGGTCACCGGACTGCACGCCGTCGGTGAGCTGTGGCCGATCCTTGACCGAAGCGATCACCGCCGGCGCCAGCCCCGGCAACAACAGCCCGGCGCCGACGGCTTGCATGACACGGCGGCGACCGAGATTGAAATCGCTCATGGTGTTCTCCCTGAAAAAGGAAAAACTTAAGCACGTGTGCATGACGCTGATGTGAAAACGCGATCCCTGTAGGAGCCGAGCTTGCTCGCGATGGCGGTGTATCAGACACCTCGATGTTGAATGTCAGTCCGTCATCGCGAGCAAGCTCGGCTCCTACAAGGTTATGTGTCAGGCCTTGGCCGGCTCCAGCGCCATCTCAACCGACTCTGGCCGCTTCACCAACGCATACACCACCGCCGTCAACAAACTCCCGGCAACAATCGCCAGCAAATACAGCAACGCATGGTTGATCGCATTCGGGATCATCAGCACAAACAACCCACCATGCGGCGCCATCAGCTTGCAGCCGAAATACATCGACAACGCGCCAGTCAGCGCACCACCGGCAATGCTCGCCGGAATCACCCGCAACGGGTCTTTCGCGGCGAACGGAATCGCCCCTTCAGAGATGAAACACAAGCCCAGCACCAGCGCCGCTTTACCCGCCTCGCGTTCGGTCTGGGCGAATTTGCGCCGGGCAATGAACGTGGCGATGCCGAGGCCAATCGGCGGCACCATACCGGCCGCCATGGTCGCGGCCATCGGCGCATAACTCTGCGACGCCAGCAACCCCACCGAGAACGCATAAGCGGCTTTGTTGATCGGTCCGCCGAGGTCGACGCACATCATCCCGCCCAGCAACACGCCGAGCAGAATCGCGTTGGTGGTGCCCATGCTGTCGAGGAAATGCGTGAGCCCGGCGAGCATCCCCGCCACCGGTTTGCCGACCACGTAAATCATCACCAGCCCAGTGAACAAACTCGCCAGCAACGGGATGATCAGGATCGGCTTCAGCGCTTCGAGGCTTTGCGGCAACCGCGCATAACGATTGATCGCCTGTGCCGCGTAGCCGGCGATGAAACCGGCAATGATCCCGCCGATGAAACCGGCGCCCAGCGTGCTCGCCAACAGACCACCAATCATTCCCGGCGCCAGGCCCGGGCGATCGGCAATCGAGTAGGCGATGTATCCTGCGAGCAAAGGCACCATCAGTTTGAACGCGGTGTCGCCGCCGATCTGCATCAGCGCCGCCGCCAGCGTGCCTTCTTCCTTGAACGCGGTGATGCCGAACACGAACGACAGCGCGATCATCAAACCGCCCGCCACCACCATCGGCAACATGAACGACACACCGGTCAGCAGGTGTTTGTAGACGCCGGTTTTCTCTTGCTTGGCCGGGCCCTTGGCGCCGGTCGAGGCGCTTTCCTGCGTTCCTTCGGCAAGGGCTTTGTTCAGCGTCGCTTCGGCTTGCTTGAGCGCAATGCCGGTGCCGCAACGGTATATTTTCTTGCCGGCGAAGCGTTCGGTGGCGACTTCGATATCCGCCGCCAGCAACACCACATCGGCATCGGCGATGGCCTGCGCGCTAAGTGGATTTCGCGCGCCGACCGAGCCTTGAGTTTCTACCTGCAAGTCATAGCCCAAATGCTTGGCCGCTTGCTGCAAGGCTTCAGCGGCCATGAACGTGTGCGCCACGCCGGTCGGGCAAGCGGTGACCGCCACCAGACGCGGGGCTCTTTTGGTGACGGCAACAGGTTCGGCGACAGCTTCAGGCGCGAGATAAACCTGAGCCTCTTCGGCACCACGGCGCAGCACTGCTTCGACATCTTGCAGGGCCTGGGCCGGCGTGCTCTGGAACACGCGTTTGCCGACGAATCGGGACATGTCCACCGGCGCGCTGGTCACCAGCAACACCCACTCGGCCGCTGAAAGGGTGGCCGCCGACAGTTGTTTTTCCGGATGCGCGACATCGGTGACTTCGACACTGGTGCTCCAGCCCTGACGCTGGGCCGCTGCATCGAGCAAACGGGCGCACAGCACACTGGTGACCATGCCGTTCGGGCAGGCAGTAACAATGGCTAACTTCATGACCAACCCTCTTATTGTTCTGTCAGGGGACGCACGCGCACACCCTGTTCGAGCGACGCCAGCTGCACCGCATCGCCAATGCCGAAACCGATCTGGGTGACCGCCAGCGCGGCAATCGCCGTGGCGGTGCGCAAGGTCTGCTCAGGCGTATCGGCGCTGAGCAATCCGTGGAGCATGCCCGCCAGCAACGAGTCGCCCGCGCCCACCGTACTGGCGACACTGACCTTGGGCGGCGTGGCATGCAGCGCCGAGCCGACGCTGAACCAATTCACACCCTCGGCACCGTGGGAGATCACCACATGCTCGATACCCTGAGCGTGCAAACGGCTCGCCGCTTCAGCTTGCGCCAGCACCGAAACCACGTCGCAGCCCAGCACTTCCGCCAGCTCTTCGGTGTTGGGTTTGATCAGCCACGGACCGGCCTTGAGCGCAGCGGCCAACGCTTCGCCGCTGGTGTCGAGAGCGACCTTCAAACCGAGGTTTTTCAATCGCAGAATCAGCGCCTGCAACCACTGCGGACTGACGCCTTGCGGCAAGCTGCCGGCGACGACGACAGCGTCATGCGACGGCGCTATCTGGTCGAGCCGATCCAGCAATGCCTGCTGCGCCGCCGCGCTGACCTGCGGCCCCGGACCGTTGAGGTCGGTGATGCGCCCGTCGCTTTCCGCCAGCTTGATATTGCTGCGGGTCTCGCCGGGCACACGGATGAACGCGTCGACAAAACCGCGTTTGGCGAACAGGGTTTCGAACGCTTGCAGGTTGTCTTCGCCGAGGAAACCGCTGACCGTCAGCTGATGCCCGAGGTCTGCCAATACCTGCGCCACGTTCACGCCTTTGCCGGCGGCGTGGGTGTGCATGGCGTCGCTGCGGTTGACCTGACCGGGCTCCAGGCGCGACAGCTCGACGGTGAGGTCGAGCGCCGGGTTGAGGGTCAGGGTAAGAATTCGGGCCATTACAGCGCCTCCACTAATGCGCGCACTTCATTGGCGCTGCCCACGGCCAGCGCCTGTTGGGCAAGAATTTGAGACTGGGCGAGGCTGAGTTCACGAATCCGCGCCTTGACCTCGGCGATGCTGCGACCACCGACACTGAGCTCATCCACACCCAATCCGACCAGCACCGGAACCGCCAGCGGATCGGCGGCCAGTTCACCGCAGACGCCAACCCACTTGCCGTTGGCATGGGCTGCGCGCACGGTGATGTCGATCAGTTGCAGCACCGCCGGATGCAAGCCATCGGCCTGAGCGGAAAGCGTTGGATGACCACGGTCGATGGCCAGCGTGTACTGCGTCAGGTCGTTGGTGCCGACACTGAAAAAGTCGACTTCCTTGGCCAGTACCGGCGCCAGCAATGCCGCCGACGGCACTTCGATCATGATCCCCAGTTGCAGGTCCGCAACCGGGATTTCCAGACGCAAGCGTTCGCTCATGTCCCGCGCCTGACGCCACTCATCGACGCTGCCAACCATCGGAAACATGATCCGCAGCGGACGGTTGTCGGCAGCGCGCAACAAGGCACGCAACTGCGCTTCCATGATCTGCGGCCGCTGCAGGGTCAGGCGAATGCCGCGCACGCCGAGGAACGGGTTTTCTTCCTTGGCGATCGGCCAATACGGCAGTGGTTTATCGCCGCCGACATCGAGGGTGCGCACCACCAGCGGTCGCCCGGCGAGGCCATCGAGGACGCGACGGTATTCGGCTTCCTGGGTCGCCTCGTCCGGCGCTTGCGGGTGGGCCATGAAAATCAGCTCGGTGCGCAACAGGCCAATGCCTTCGGCGCCCTGCTCCACCGCTGCGTGAACACCGGCGCTCTCACCGATGTTGGCGAACACTTCAACCGCATGACCGTCTGTGGTCAGCGCCGGTTGATGGCGTTGTTCGGCGGCAGCCTTCAATCGTTGTTCGCGGGTGTCGCGCTCTTCGGTGGCGCGCTGCAAGGTCGCCGTGTCGGCGTCCACATGCAAGCGACCGCGCTGGCCATCAATCAACAACGGCGTGCCCGGCGCCAACAGCAACACCGCAGGCCCCGCACCGACCAGCGCCGGAATGCCGAGGGCACGGGCGACGATAGCGCTGTGAGCCGTTGCGCCGCCACGGGCAGTGAGAATGCCGGCCACGCGGGCCGGGTCAAGACGTGCCACATCAGACGGGCCGACTTCATCCATCACCAGAATGTACGGCTGATCCGGCTCGTGCGGGGTTTCGATACCGCTGAGTTGCGCCAGCACCCGTCGGCCGATATCACGCAAATCGGCGGCGCGCTCGGCGAGCAACGCATCCTGCAACGCTTCCTGCTGCTTGGCCGCCGCTTCAATCACCGACATCCACGCCGCTTCGGCGCTTTCACCTTGCTTGAGACGGGTATCAACTTCATCGGTCAATTCCGGGTCGTCGAGCATTTCCTGATGGGTGATGAAAATCTCGCGAATGGCCTTGGCCTTGCTGCGTTCGATCAAGCCCTGAATGTCGTTGCGCACCGATGCCAGCGCTTGCTTGAGACGCTCGCGCTCAATCGCAGCGGACTCACCGCGCAGCGGGTATTCGATGGTTTGCAGGACTTGAATGTGCGCCGGGCCGATGGCGATTCCCGGTGCGGCAGCGATCGCTTGCACAAGACTGCCGGACGCTGGCGCCAAAAGCACTTCGGCTATCTCGACGACTTCTTCACGCGGCTGACTCACCGGTGGCAGCGGCTCGACTTCTTCGCCCAGACCTTCTTCGATCGCGGCCAACAGCGCCGGCAAGGCATCGGCGGCGATGCTTGGCTCGGCGATGATTTCCAGCACCTGACCGCGACGGGCGCCGAGGCTGAGCAGCTTGCTCAAACTCTTTACCGACACGGCGCTGTCCTGACCATCGACGATGCGAATGCGGATCTCGCCTTCAAAACTTTTTGCCAGTTGCGCGAGGATTTTCGCCGGGCGCGCATGCAAACCGTGGGCGTTGGCCAGTGCAATGCGTGCGCTCGGCCAATCGGCTGGCAACTCACCGCCGAGCACTTCCAGCACTGCGCGGCAACTGGTGGCGCGACCCAATTCATGACCGCGACCTTCGATCAGCAACGCGCACAAGCGTTCGAGCAAGGCTTGATGGGCCTCACCGAGGCTGGCCAGACAGAACAGTCCGTTCAGCGGCTGACCGAGATAGCGCAATGGTTTGTCCGGAGTGACGAAGGCCAGCCCCGGGCGCTTGACCGTTTGCTCGCTGTGCAGCCACCACAGGCCATCGCCCAGCGGCAACGCTTCGACCTGCTGCAACACGGCGGAGAAACCGTTGCTCACGCAGTCGGCGTGACGCAGCAATCGCGCGCCACGCCAGACCAGTTCTTCGAAATCTTCGGCGGCCACGCCCAAACCGATCATCTGCGCATCCAGCGCCAACTCCTGCGGCGCACCTTGCAGTAATTTCAGCAAGGCTTCGGCCGTGCTGGCGCGACGCAGCGCTTGGCCCAGATCGGTTTCGCCGAGGGCGCGAGTCAGCAGTTGCAGCAAGCGCAGGTGTTCATCGGATTTGGCCGCGATACCAATCGCCAGATACACGATCTGCCCATCGCCCCAATCCACGCCTTCTGGAAACTGCATCAGGCGCACGCCGGTGGAAAACACCTGATCGCGGGTTTCTGGCGTGCCGTGGGGAATGGCAATACCTTGACCGAGAAAGGTCGAGCCCTGGGCCTCACGCGCCTGCAAGCCGGCGAGGTAACCCTCGGCGACCAGGCCGTCAGCAACCAGATGCCGGGCCAGCAATTGCAACGCTGCGGACTTATCCACAGCCGACTGGCCCATGGATATCTGCTCTACAGTGAGCTCGAGCATGCCTTTCTCCTTTTTGGCGCCTGTGGGCACCAGGTATTGTTTTGAATGATTCAGCTTACGCGCTTGTCGCAGGACAATATTTGGCGGTTTCACGGCAGAACCGGCAAAAAGCGCTGATAACGTAGAAAATACGCTTGCTGAAACGTTTAATCTAGAATGATTGGCACGTTACTCGATAATCTCTCAGTCTTGAAGCCCAATTGTCGGATGCGTGGCGACGATGGTCGACTGCCTGAATCGGGTAGGATTGACGAAAATGTCGGGCATGCTCGAAAAAACAAGGAACTCGCGGGTTGAAACTCAGTGATATCGCCCAGCTGGCCGGTGTGTCCGTTACCACCGCCAGCTACGTCATCAACGGCAAGGCCGAACAACAACGCATCAGCAGCGCGACCGTCGAGCGCGTGCGCGCGGTGGTCGAACAATACGGCTTCACGCCCAACCCCCAGGCCGCCGGGCTGCGCAGTCGCCACACCCGCACCCTGGGTTTCATTTTGCCGGACCTGGAAAACCCCAGTTACGCGCGAATCGCCAAGTTGCTGGAGCAAGGTGCGCGGGCACGCGGCTATCAGCTGCTGATCGCCAGTTCCGACGACGCACCGGAAAGCGAACGGCAATTGCTCAAACTGTTCCGCGCCCGACGCTGTGATGCGCTGATCGTTGCCAGTTGTCTGCCGACCGGCGACGACAGCTATCGGCAATTGCAGGCCAAAGGCATTCCGATCATCGCCATCGACCGGGTCATGGAGCCGGAACATTTCTGCTCGGTGATCAGCGACGATCGCGAAGCCAGCCTGCAACTGACTCGCAGCCTGCTCGACCCGCTGCCCAAGCAGATCGCCTTGATCGGTGCGCGTCCGGAGTTGAGCATCAGCCAGGAACGGGCCGCCGGATTCAAAGAGGCGCTGACCGGATTCAAAGGCGAAGTGCTGGTCGAACACGGCGAATCCTTCAGCCGTGAATGCGGCAAACAGTTGATGGAAGAGTTACTGCAACGCGTAGGGCATTTGCCCGAAGCGCTGGTGACCACTTCCTACGTGTTGCTGCAAGGCGTGTTCGATGCCTTGCACGACTTCCCGCTCAAGACTCGCCCGCTGCGCCTTGGCACATTTGGTGATACGCAATTGCTGGACTTCCTGCCGTTGCCAGTCAACGCCATGGCCCAGCAGCATCAGTTGATCGCCGATAAAGCACTGGAGCTGGCTCTGGCGGCCATCGAGCAATCGGATTACCAACCTGGCGTACAGGCCATCGCGCGTACGTTCAAGCAGCGGATTCGTCAGGACTGAGCCATGGACCTGATCGACACTCACACCCACCTGGACTTTCCGGACTTCGACACGGATCGTCAGGCGCTGATGACCGAAAGCCGCGCGCTCGGCGTGCGACAGATGGTGGTGCTGGGGGTTTATCAGGGTAATTGGCAGCGCGTGTGGGAGCTGGTGCAAAGCGATCCCGACCTGCATGCCGCGTTCGGCTTGCACCCGGTTTATCTGGACGATCATCGCCCCGAACATATGACGGAACTCGGCGACTGGCTGACGCGGCTGGCCGGTCACCGGCAACTGTGCGCGGTGGGTGAAATCGGCCTGGACTACTTCATCGAAACCCTCGACCGCGAACGTCAGCAAGCGCTGTTCGATGCGCAACTGCAACTGGCGGTGGACTTCAATCTTCCCGCGCTGATTCATGTACGGCGCAGTCACGCCGCGGTGATCGCCACGCTCAAGCGCTTCAAGTTGAAACGTGCCGGGATCATCCACGCCTTTGCAGGAAGCCGTGAAGAAGCCCGGGAATACATCAAGCTCGGCTTCAAACTGGGCCTGGGCGGTGCGGCGACCTGGCCGCAGGCACTGCGCATGCACCGCGTGCTCGCCGAGTTGCCGCTGGAATCGGTAGTACTGGAAACCGACTCCCCGGACATGGCGCCCGCCATGTTCCCCGGCCAACGCAACAGCCCGGCGCACCTGCCGGCGATCTGCGCGGCGCTGGCTGAAATAATGCTCATCAGCCCAGAGCAATTAGCCGCCGCCAGTACTGCCAATGCCTGTGAGTTGTTCGACTGGTAATCAGTCGGTGTGCGCCTTGGCGGCTTCTAGAATCAATGTCATGTGCTGACGCTGCCGGGCAAACCCTACGGCGATGAAGTAGACAAAAATCGCCAGCAACGAAGCGTTCAGCTGCTCCACGACGCTGAGCAGTCCGACCCACTCCAACACCAGTGCCACCAACAACGCAGTGCACACCGTGACCAACAGGCTCGCCTTCAACATGGCCACTGAGTCCAGCGACTTGAAGCGCTTGATCTGTTTCGGATCATTCAACTGCAAGGCTTTCTGGCAGTGGGAACAGGTGAAGGGTTCATTGATTGCAATGGCATTGAGCTGCCAGGGCTTGAGCAACAGCGTGCGCTGGCAATGGGCACAATGCCCCTGGATTCCAAGCGTTGCTGCGGACATGACTGGGCCTCCTCTGTGTCAGTGAAGTGGATCTTCCTTCATTGAAGACGAAATATCAGAGGGCGCAGAAAAACAGGAGAAATCCTACCTCGAATAAGGAAAAACACTACGAAGCCGTCAGGCGAGACACTAAACCTGTGGGAGCGGGTTTGCCCGCGAAGACGCCGGCACACTCAACATCAAAGTGACTGACAGACCGCTTTCGCGGGCAAGCCCGCTCCCACAGGAATCCAGGTGTTCCTTCAGACCCGGAACGCGCTGATCAGCTGTTTCAGCTCCACCACCTGCGCCGACAACGCGCGGCTGGCATCCTCAGTCTGGTGCGCACCTTCGGCGGTACGCTCGCCGGCGCGGTTGATCTCGACGATGTTCTGGTCGATGTCATGGGCCACGGCGGTTTGCTGCTCTACGGCGGCCGCGATTTGCTGGTTCTGGTCGACGATCATGCCCACCGCACCGAGGATATTTTCCAGCGCCTGCTGGACCTTTTCCGACTGGCCCACGGTGCCATTCGCCATCTCGTGGCTGACCCCCATCGCCTTCACCGCGGCGCCGACACCACCGTGGAGCCTGGCGATCATCTGCTCGATTTCCTCGGTCGATTGCTGCGTGCGCTTGGCCAGGGTCCGGACCTCGTCCGCCACCACCGCAAAACCACGCCCCTGCTCTCCGGCCCGCGCCGCTTCGATCGCGGCGTTCAGCGCCAACAGGTTGGTCTGCTCGGCAATGCTCTTGATCACTTCCAGTACACGGCTGATGGACTGACTGTCGCTGGCCAATTGATTGATCACCAGCACCGATTGATCGATCTCGCTCGCCAGCGCGGCGATACTGCCCTGCTGCGACTGCACCAACCCACGACCACTGATGGTTTCATCGTTGACGCTGTGGGCACTGCTGACCGCCGCAGCGGCACTGCGCGCAACCTCCAGTGACGTAGCCGACATCTGGTTCATCGCCGTGGCGACCTGCTCGATCTGCGTACGCTGACCGGCGACAGCCTGATTACTTTGCGCAGACACGTTTTCCACTTGCCCAGCCTGGCGCTCGACTTCGCTGACGGTTTGCCCGACGCGTTCGATGAGGTCATGGATTTTTTTCACGGTGCCATTGAACACCTCGCCCAACTCGCCCAGCTCATCGCGGCTGTGGGCACTGAACGTGACCGTCATGTCGCCGGCCGCCACTTTGTCCATCACCCCGCCAAGGCGTTTGAGCGTGGTGCGGGTCGAGAAATAGAAGCCGCCATACAGGTAAAAAATCAGTACAAACACCACCGACAGCGCTACAGCCTGCAGGATCATGTGCGTGCGGTTTTGCTCAAGGCGCTGCTGCAACTGGGTGTCGAGAAACTTCAGGGTGGCTTCATTGAGCTGGTAAGTCTGGTCCATCAGACCCGTGACCTGATCGTAAAAAGCCTGCCACGGCGCATCCAGCGTGTCGGCCATCACCACCTGTTCTTCGAACAACTCGCTGGCCTTTTTCAACGACGCCTTGCTGCTATCAGCCTGGGCAGCAAGGGTTTCCCGCGCGGCTTTGCTGGAGCTAAGCGCGTCCTGCAATTTCAAGCCATATTCGCCTTGAAGCTTTTCAATCTGCGACAGCAATTCATCAAAACGGGTGCTCGATGCCGAATTGAGGAAACCTTGCCCCAACGAATAGGAACCCATCGCCCGGCCTTCACCCAGAATCTGGGTGACACGCGGCGTGACGACGGTCACGAGCTCGCTCAACTGGCGCATGTCGCTCTGATTGTCTCGACTCAGGCCGGCCTGGCTGGTGACGATCTGGCTGAAAATCTGCGCGCTGCCGACCATTTTGCCGATCAGCGCACTTTTGCTTTGCAGGGAATTTTCCGTTTGCTGAGCCTTGAACACGGCGATCATTTCATCGCGCTTGCCGTCGAACACCGCGATCTGCTCCGGATCGGTGGTCATCGCGGTCAGCCCTTGCAGGCGCGCCAGAATGCTTTGTTCAAGCGTGGTGATCTGCGATTCGACGTTGCTGGCCTTGCCCGACTGACCGAGGGTGACGTTGATCTGCACCAGATTGTTCAGGGTTTCCAGATCGCGCCGTAGCGTCAGACTGCTGCCCAGCAAGTCGAGGCTTTGCAGCTCGATGCGGGTGCCCTGGAATTCGCGATAGGAGTCGCGCACCAGATAGAAATTGGTCACCAGCATCGGCACCAGGAACAGGACGCTGATCAAACTGAACTTCATGCCGAAGCTCAAGCGGTTCATCAGTGCAACGGCGGGATAGAGCAAGCTCTTCACTGGAAGTCTCCCTTTGATTTCTTATTTTTATTCGCAGGCGCAGCCAGGCAGCAGATAGCCACCATTGGGCGCTATTCCTGTATAGCTCAAAACAGGAGATGGTTTTGTAACTTAAGGTTAACGGAGGGGCGTTTTGGTTTGTTCGTGATGCAACCGCGAAATCAGGTCGGCTGTCAGACCGCCATCGCCAGCAGGCTGGCTCCCACAGTTGAAATGCGTACGAACCAAACAAGCAGGCCGGCCGGTAGGCCGCCTCGGTTGATCTTGATCCACCCGCCCCCTCGGGACGCTGAGTGGAGGTGTTCATCCGGGGAGTGGCGCGCAGCGCCGTTCGACGCAGTCGAACACGCTGCATGTAGGTCGTCGCGTAGCAGACCGGAGGGCAGTGTCCCGGATGGATACCGTAGCGAAGGAACCCCGAGCCCCAGCGAGGGGCGGTACGTTCGGGGCGAGCGTTTTTTTTGCTTACTTTTTTGAGGCGTTTGTCAAAAAAGTGAGTCGCCGTAAGGGCGAAACCGCCAGCCGCCGTTACCGCAGGAATGGATATGTACGCAACAAGCAAAATCGACCTAAGGCAACACCGTCCAAAGCGCAAACCCCGCATACCAAAGCACCGCCGCCCGCAGCAACAACTCCCAGATCCGATCAAGATTATTGATGCCCTCAGGCCCAACCACCGGCGCCGGGATTTCAGCCGCCACCAACCCGGCTTTCTCGATCAACTGCGCGGCACTGATGTTCCAGTTCAGCAACTCATGCAACATCACCCGACTCACCGCAACAAAATTGCCGACCAAGGCAAAACTCGCCGCCAGCAACCGCACCGGCACCCAATCAAACGCATGGCGCAACTGAGCAGCACGCTCGACCACCGCAGGGTTCTGCCCATGCTCCTCGGCCAAGGCGAGCAACCGATAACTCAGGGCAGCGACCGGCCCCAACAGGAAGTACCAGAAAATTACCGCGAAAAAGCTCTGGTACGCCTCCCACAACAAATGTCCTTCGACCCGCTCCAGCAGTTGCTCGCCACTGTCGGCGCAGATATCCAGGTCACGTTTGGCGACATGGGCCGCGGCTTGCAGGTCCTCTCGGCGCCAGGCATCACGAAACGGCCCGAGACCCGCCAGCAGATCACCGCGCCCCAGACTGTAAATCACCACCAGCAGATGCACCGGCAACGCCAGCAGCCCATAAGCCACCGGGTCCAGCACCAGCAACAGCAACCCCAACAGCGCAACCGGCAACAACACCAACACGAGCAAAACCAGCCATGGCTTTTTCGCCAGGCGCGGGCTGGACTCGAGTTTATGCAGCTCGCGCACCCAACCGCCATCTCGCTGAATCTGGTGGCGCAAGGCCGAGAACTTCTCGATCCATACCGCCAACAGCAACACCAGAAAACTCATTGTCGCTCCTCTTTTTCCACTGCGGCTTTAGCCAGCGCCGCGCGATAGCGTGCCCAGTCGAACGCCGGTCCCGGATCGGTCTTGCGCCCGGGCGCGATGTCGCTATGCCCGCAAATACGCTGTGGAGTAATGGCCGTGAAGACGTTTTGCAGTTGCCGGGTCAGGGCAATCAATGCGTCGTACTGAGCATCGGTGAACGGCAGATCATCCGTGCCCTCCAGCTCAATGCCCAGGGAAAAATCGTTACAGGTTTCCCGCCCCTCGAAACTCGAAACGCCAGCGTGCCAGGCGCGCTCAAGGCAGGATACAAACTGAGTGACCGCGCCATCACGCTCGATCAAAAAGTGCGCAGAAACGCGCAGATCGGCAATCCCCTCAAAGTAAGGGTGCTCCGTGACATCCAGACGATTCTGGAAAAATTCCTGCACCTTGCCCGTGGCGAATTGCGCCGGCGGCAAGCTGATGTTGTGGATCACCAGCAGGGAAATTTCGCCCGTGGGGCGCGCATTGAAGTTGGGTGAGGGGCACAAACGCACGTCCTGACACCAACCGCTCGCGGGGTCCAACTGCATACCGTTTCCTTCAACGATGACTGTGTTGGAGCCCAGTATGCCGCGATAGCCCCTCAGGACGCGATCACTTGCCGCGATTGAGTGCTCGCAGATTGCCGATCACCGCTTCAAGAGCCCGGTTGCGGGAGGGAATCGACCAAATGCAGGCTTCAGAGCGATGGCAACGTCTCGGATGCCTTGGGTTGCTCCGCGCCATGGCCCTATAATCGGGCCACTTTGTTTGTGGAGCCCGTTATGCCGAATCTACGTCTCGCCGATTTGACCGCCGAAATCGAAGCCAACGTGCGCCGTGCGTTGCTCGAAGACGTCGGCAGCGGCGACATCACCGCGCAATTGATCCCCGCCGAACGCCTGGCCAAAGCCACCATCATCACCCGCGACGCCGCCGTCATCTGCGGTACTGCCTGGGTGGATAACGTGTTTCGGCAACTGGACCCGCGAGTTGCGGTGCACTGGCAGGTCGCCGATGGCGAGCGGGTCAAGCCCAATCAAGTGTTGTTCCACCTCGAAGGCCCGGCTCGTTCGCTGCTGACCGGTGAACGCAGCGCGCTGAATTTCCTGCAACTGTTGTCCGGCGTAGCCACCCGCGCTCAGTACCTGGCCGACTTCGTGGCCCGGACTCAGGTGAAACTGCTGGACACCCGCAAGACCTTGCCGGGTCTGCGCCTGGCGCAAAAGTACGCCGTGACCTGCGGCGGTTGCCACAACCATCGCATCGGCCTGTATGACGCTTTCCTGATCAAGGAAAACCATATCGCCGCGTGCGGTGGCATCGCACAGGCTATCGCCGCCGCACACAAGATCGCGCCGGGCAAACCGGTGGAGATTGAAGTGGAAAGCCTGATAGAGCTCAAAGAGGCCCTGGCGGCGGGCGCCGACATCATCATGCTCGACGAACTGAGCCTGGATGACATGCGCGAAGCCGTACGTCTGAACGGCGGCAAGGCAAAACTGGAAGCCAGTGGCGGGATCAACGAAAGCACCTTGCTGCCGATCGCCGAAACCGGTGTGGACTACATCTCGATTGGTGCAATGACCAAGGACGTGAAGGCCGTTGACTTGTCGATGCGACTGAGTCTCTGAGCCACACAATAAACCTGTAGGAGCACGGCTTGCCGGCGATAGCGATCTTAAGGACGCTATCGCGGGCAAGCCTCGCGCCTACAAAAGCGGGTCAGTTAGAGTTTTTCGTCAAACCACCAGATTGTTCATCTCGCAGTACTCTTCCCACTCGACACCCAAGACCTCGGCGGCCTCTTTGTGCAACGCCAGGCGGGCAGCCTCGTACTCTTCCGGGCTTGATGTGTACTTGAGCGTCAGTTCCCACGGCTGCAAGCCCTGGGCTTCGGCCTCATCCTCGAACGCCCACTGAATCTGGTCTTTCTGATCGTCGGCCGGCAGGTCCTTGATCTCTTCTATCAGTTGGGGCGCATCCAGTGCGTACTTCTTCAGGGCTTCTTCGTGTCGTTGCTCTTGAGTCAATTCTTTCACGGTCATGGCGTTCTCGCTGATCATGGGAATGGAAGATGGATCTGGATCATCAAGGATCTCTCTGACGCAAAAAACCGATTGCAGCCCGGTTTGTCTGGCCTTCAGAACCATTCGGGATCATCTGAAAACTGCTGGGCGAAGCTCATGCAGGCACCGAATATAGGACTTTTGTCGGACGATTTACACGACTCTTTACATCCATCCCAAAAAAAAGAATTCACCGCCGGTGGCACTCGGGAACATTAGATCAGCCCCCGAGTCATAGCGATGTGCCATATGGCACTTCACATGGAACTCAAGTGATGCGTAGTTTTTCGAAGCTTTCGTCTGCACTGTCAGCCACCACAATCACGGCACTGCTGGGGATTCTGGCGCTACCGGGAACGGCACTGGCCGGCATTGAATTGAGTAATGGCTACTCGTCTTCCAGCGGCAAAATCACCGCGATTCAAAGTGAGTATGGCAAAGACGTCATGGTCAAGACAGATTTCGACGTCAGTGACCTGAAGGCAATGCAAACCACCCTCAACGATCAAGCGCGTCAGATCGAAGAACTCAAGCGCAGCAGCGGCTCCAGCTCAAGTTCAAGTGGCAAAGAGATCGACGAGCTCAAGCGCACCGTCAACGAGCAGGAGCGTGAGCTGGAGAATCTGAGCAAGCAGGTCGAAGAGTTGAAGCGCAACAGCGGCTCCAGCTCGAGTTCCAGCAACAGCGAGATATCGAATCTCAAACGGGAAGTCAGTGATCAGGATCGCGAAATGGATCAGCTCAAACGCACTGTCGACGAATTGAGAAGCAAGGTGAAGTAAGAGGGGGATGGTGCCCGAGACAGGAATCGAACCTGCGACCTTCGCGTTACGAGTGCGCTGCTCTACCAACTGAGCTACACGGGCAGTGGGCTAAACCTAGCATCGCGAAGCAATACCGGCAACTTCGACCCGTTTCCCGGTTTTTCATACGATAAAAAAAGGCCCCGCAGTTTTCACTGCGGGGCTTTTTTAAACGTTGAAGCGGTCAAGCCTGGCGGGTGATTAAACGCCCGAAGCCTTGGCTGCTGCTACGTCTTTGATGGACAGCTTGATACGGCCGCGGTTGTCCACGTCCAGTACCAGTACTTCCACTTCCTGGCCTTCTTTCAGGATGTCGGTCACTTTCTCTACGCGAGCGTCGCTCAGCATGGAGATGTGAACCAGACCGTCCTTGCCCGGCAGGATGTTGACGAATGCGCCGAAGTCGACGATGCGCTCAACCTTACCCACGTAGATCTTGCCGATTTCGGCTTCAGCGGTGATGCCCAGAACGCGCTGACGTGCAGCTTCAGCCGCTTCCTTGGTTTCGCCGAAGATCTTGATCGAGCCGTCGTCTTCGATATCGATCGAAGCCTTGGTCTCTTCACAGATCGCACGAATGGTCGCGCCGCCTTTACCGATGACATCACGGATTTTGTCGGTGTCGATTTTCATCGCGATCATGGTCGGTGCGTTGGCCGACAGTTCGGTACGCGACTGGCCGATGATCTGGTTCATCTGGCCGAGGATGTTCAGGCGCGCTTCCAGGGCTTGGCCCAGAGCGATCTCCATGATCTCTTCGGTGATGCCCTTGATCTTGATGTCCATCTGCAGCGCAGTAACGCCTTTGGCGGTACCGGCTACTTTGAAGTCCATGTCGCCGAGGTGATCTTCGTCGCCCAGGATGTCGGTCAGGACTGCGAATTTCTCGCCTTCTTTAACCAGACCCATGGCGATACCGGCAACCGGTGCCTTCATCGGTACACCAGCGTCCATCAGGGCCAGGGAAGCACCGCAAACGGAAGCCATCGAGCTGGAACCGTTGGATTCGGTGATTTCCGACACTACGCGGATGGTGTACGGGAACACGTCAGCGGCAGGCAGCATGGCCGAAACCGAACGACGGGCCAGACGGCCGTGACCGATTTCACGACGACCAGCACCACCCATGCGACCACACTCGCCTACCGAGAACGGAGGGAAGTTGTAGTGCAGCATGAACGGGTCTTTTTTCTCGCCTTCCAGGGTGTCCAGCAGCTGTGCGTCACGGGCGGTGCCCAGAGTCGCAACAACCAGAGCCTGGGTTTCACCACGGGTGAACAGAGCCGAGCCGTGGGTCTTTGGCAGAACGCCGACTTCGATGTTCAGCGGACGTACGGTCTTGGTGTCGCGACCGTCGATACGTGGCTTGCCGTTTACGATGTTTTCGCGAACGGTGCGGTATTCGATTTCGCCGAAAGCCGCTTTGACTTCGCTGGACGAAGGCTGGCCTTCTTCACCGGACAGCTTGGCAACAACCTGATCCTTCAACTCGCCCAGGCGAGCGTAACGGTCGGCCTTGACGGTGATGGTGTAAGCCTGGGAGATCGCTTCGCCGAACTCGGCACGGATAGCGCCCAGCAGTTCGGTGGCTTCTGGCGCAGGAGCCCAGGTCCAGGTTGGCTTGGCAGCTTCGGCAGCCAGTTCTTTAACAGCGTTGATCACAACCTGGAACTCGTCGTGAGCAAACAGTACCGCGCCCAGCATCTGGTCTTCGGTCAGCTCTTTGGCTTCCGATTCAACCATCAGCACAGCGTCCGAAGTACCGGCAACGACCATGTCCAGGCTCGAAGCAGCTTGTTGCTCGTAAGTCGGGTTCAGCAGGTAGCCGGTGCTTTCGTGGAAAGCGACGCGGGCTGCGCCGATCGGGCCATCGAAAGGAATACCGGAGATTGCCAGCGCAGCCGAGGTACCGATCATCGCAGCGATGTCCGGATCGGTCTTCTTGCTGGTGGAAACGACGGTGCAGACAACCTGCACTTCGTTCATGAAACCTTCTGGGAACAGCGGACGGATCGGACGGTCGATCAGTCGGGAAGTCAGGGTTTCTTTCTCGGAAGGACGGCCTTCACGCTTGAAGAAACCGCCAGGGATCTTACCGGCAGCGTAAGTCTTTTCCTGGTAGTGAACAGACAGAGGGAAGAAGCCCTTGCCTGGATCGGCTTGTTTGGCACCGACTACGGTCACCAATACGCTGACGTCGTCGTCAACGGTGACCAATACTGCGCCGGAGGCCTGACGGGCGATACGGCCAGTCTCGAGGGTAACGGTCGACTGACCGAACTGGAATTTTTTGATTACCGGGTTCACGGTGTCCTACCTTCTTTTGTGGCTCTTGGGGAAACGGGTTTCTTGCGAAATTCTTGGGCAATGTCGGGAATCGGCCCGACCGGTTGTCCGGGTGTACTCACACAGGTAAAGCAGTAAAGCAGACATCCAGATAAAACTTGAGGCTGGGAGCCTGCCATGCGCCGGCGGAAAACCGCTGACGCACGACAGACAACCAACCTCTAGCGCAATCGCTTATTAGCGACGCAGACCCAGGCGACCGATCAGAGCGCTGTAACGGCTCACGTCTTTGCCTTTCAGGTAGTCCAGCAGCTTACGACGCTGGTTAACCATGCGGATCAGACCACGACGGGAGTGGTGATCTTTACCGTTGGCCTTGAAGTGACCTTGCAGTTTGTTGATGTTGGCGGTCAGCAGTGCAACTTGCACTTCTGGCGAACCAGTGTCACCAACAGCTTGCTGGTAGTCAGCTACGATTTGAGCTTTTTCTTGAACGTCGAGAGCCATGAGGCAATCCTTTTATCAGGAAACTGTTTCAGAAAAACAGTTTCAACAGGCCAGGGACAAATCCCTGTATCTAAAAATGAGTAGTGACCGTGCCTGTTAACAGCCACCCTCGTTCGGTCATTCTGACCGAATCAGTCGACGTGGCGCGATGCGCCCGTCTTCGCTCACTTCACCGATACCGATGAAGCGACCATTGTGATCCTGTACCCGCACCATGCCGAACTTCGGAGCATCCGGGGCACGTACCGGCTGGCCGTTGAGCCAGTAGAACGCGCTCGCTTCCGAGAACTGCAGCAGTGGCCAATCCAGCAAGCCGCTGTCCGATGGCATCAGGAAGCGATCGACCGCTTCGTTGCCGCCTTCGGCATGTACCGCTTCCAGCTCTTCCAGGGTGACCGTCTGGGCTAGCGTGAAAGGCCCGGCCTGGGTACGTCGCAGTTCTGCCACGTAAGCGCCACAACCGAGTTGTTCACCAATATCCTCCACCAGGGTACGAATATAGGTGCCTTTGCTGCAATCCACTGCCAGTCGCGCAGTATCACCTTCGAAGGCCAGCAATTCCAAGCGCGCAATAGTAACAGAACGCGGTTCACGCTCCACTACTTCGCCAGCACGGGCCAGCTTGTACAGCGGTTGCCCATCACGCTTGAGTGCCGAGTACATCGGCGGTATCTGACTGATTTGACCGCGAAAACCCGGCAAAGCAGCTTCGACATCGGCGCGACCAACGGTCACCGGGCGCTCCTGCAAAACCTCACCCTCGGCATCCGCCGTGGTGGTGGTTTTGCCCAATTGCGCCAGGGTTTCATAACCCTTGTCGGAATCAAGCAGGTATTGCGAGAACTTGGTGGCCTCACCGAAGCACAACGGCAGCACGCCGGTGGCCAAGGGATCGAGACTGCCGGTGTGTCCGGCCTTCTCGGCGTTGAGCAACCAGCGAACCTTCTGCAAGGCCGCGTTGGAAGTGAACCCCAGCGGCTTGTCGAGCAGGATGATGCCGCTGACGTTACGACGGATACGTTTGACCTGAGCCACCGATTACTCCTTGGTGTCTTCGGCTTCTGCCGCAACCGGATGCTGATTGTCTTCAGCCACTGCGCGCTCGATCAATGCCGACAGGTGCGCACCGCGTACGACGCTTTCGTCGTAGTGGAAGTGCAACTGTGGAACGCTGCGCAGCTTCATTTCACGAGCCAACTGCATCCGCAGGAAACCGGCGGCGGAGTTCAGCACCTTGATGCTTTGTGCGATGTCTTCGGCGCTGTCCTGCCCCATCACGGTAATGAAAATCTTCGCGTGACCGACGTCACGGCTGACTTCCACAGCAGTAATGGTGACCAGGCCGACGCGCGGGTCTTTGACTTCGCGACGGATCAGTTGGGCCAGCTCGCGCTGCATCTGATCGCCGATACGTTGGGTACGGCTATATTCTTTTGCCATGTCTTGTTACCTGTAACTGCCCCACGGTGAAACCCGTAAGGTCTGAAAGCGGCAAACGCCCGGCCTGACAGAAGCCAGACCGGGCGTTGCGTTTAGAGTCCGGGCGATGCGCCGCACAGTTGCATGCGGCTGGCCATCGCGGCTCTTGAAGTGCGCGAGTTAGAGGCTGCGAGCAACCTGAACCTTCTCGAAGACTTCGATCTTGTCACCGACTTTGACGTCGTTGTAGCTCTTCACGCCGATACCGCATTCCATGCCGGCACGCACTTCGGAAGCGTCATCCTTGAAGCGGCGCAGGGATTCCAGCTCGCCTTCGAAGATAACGATGTCTTCACGCAGTACACGGATTGGACGGTTACGGTGAACAACACCTTCGATAACCATGCAACCGGCGATCGCGCCAAACTTCGGCGAACGGAACACGTCACGCACTTCGGCGATACCCAGGATGTTCTCGCGAACATCGCTGCCGAGCATACCGGTCAGGGCTTTCTTGACGTCTTCGATGATGTCGTAGATCACGTTGTAGTAACGCATATCCAGACCTTCCTGCTCGACGATCTTGCGAGCGCCGGCATCGGCACGCACGTTGAAGCCGAACAGTACAGCGTTGGAGGCCAGTGCCAGGTTGGCGTCGGATTCGGTGATACCACCGACACCGCCACCCACTACACGCACTTGCACTTCGTCGTTGCCCAGGCCGTTCAAGGCACCGTTCAACGCTTCCAACGAACCACGGACGTCGGATTTGAGGACGATGTTGAGCGTCTTCTTCTCTTCCTGACCCATGTTTTCGAAGATGTTTTCCAGCTTGCCGGCGTGAGCGCGAGCCAGTTTGACTTCGCGGAACTTGCCTTGACGGAACAGAGCCACTTCACGGGCTTTCTTCTCGTCGGCAACCACGCTCATCTCGTCGCCAGCGTCCGGGGTACCGTCCAGGCCGAGAATCTCGACAGGGATGGCTGGACCGGCTTCCTTGATTGGCTTGCCGTTCTCGTCGAGCATGGCACGTACACGGCCATAGTTCGAACCGACCAGGACCATGTCGCCTTGACGCAGGGTACCGTCTTGAACCAGAACGGTAGCCACCGGGCCACGGCCCTTGTCCAGACGGGACTCAACCACGACACCACGGCCAGGAGCCGATGGAGTTGCAGTCAGTTCCAGAACTTCGGCTTGCAGCAATACGGCTTCGAGCAGTTCGTCGACGCCAGTACCCATCTTCGCCGAGACCGGTACGAATGGAGTGTCACCACCCCACTCTTCCGACGTCACGCCGTGTACCGACAGTTCGCTACGGATGCGATCGAGGTCGGCGCCCGGCTTGTCGATCTTGTTCACTGCCACGACCAGCGGAACACCGGCGGCCTTGGCATGCTGAACAGCTTCGATGGTCTGCGGCATCACGCCGTCGTCCGCTGCAACCACCAGGATCACGATGTCGGTCGCCTTGGCACCACGGGCACGCATTGCGGTAAACGCGGCGTGACCAGGGGTATCGAGGAACGTCACCATGCCACGGTCGGTTTCAACGTGGTATGCACCGATGTGCTGGGTGATACCACCGGCTTCGCCAGCAGCAACCTTGGCACGACGGATGTAGTCGAGCAGGGAAGTTTTACCGTGGTCAACGTGGCCCATTACGGTCACGACTGGAGCACGGGAAACCGCCTCACCTTCAAACTTCAGGGACTCAGCCAGGGAATCTTCCAGGGCGGTGTCGCTGACCAGGGTCACTTTGTGGCCCAGCTCTTCAGCAACCAGTTGGGCAGTTTCCTGATCCAGTACCTGGTTGATGGTCGCTGGAGTACCCAGTTTGAACATGAACTTGATGATTTCAGCAGCCTTGACCGACATCTGCTGGGCCAAATCGCCCACAGTGATGGTCTCGCCAATCTTCACTTCACGCACGACAGGGCCGGTTGGGCTCTGGAAACCGTGGGCGTTGCGTTTTTTCAGCTTGGCCTTGCCGCGACCACCACGACGGAAGCCATCGCTTTCTTCGTCGGTAGTACGTGGAGCAACGCGTGGTGCAGGCGCTTTCTCTTTGACCGAAGCACGATGCGGAGCGTTTTTGCGCTCGCCATCGCCACTACCGCGACGATTGTTATCGTCGGCACGTGGTTTGTCCGGACGGCGTGGTTCGTCACGCTTGCGAGCGTCGGCAGCTGGCGCTGCAGCCACGACCGGTGCGCTTTCACGCACAGGCTCTGCCACTGCAACAGGTGCGGCAACAGGTTCGGCTGGAGCGGTCGGCGCAGCAGCAGGCTGGCGACGCGCTTCTTCTTCGGCGCGACGCTTGGCTTCTTCTTCAGCCTTCTGACGTGCAGCATTTTCTACTGCGCGACGTTCATCCAGTTCACGCTTGCGCTCGGCTTCGATTTCTTCCGGGCTGCGCTGTACGAAGACTTTCTTCTTGCGTACTTCAACGCTGATGCTTTTGCTGCCAGCAACACGCAGGGTGCTGGTGGTTTTACGCTGCAGCGTAATCTTGCGTGGTTCTTCCACTTTCGCCTTGTGGCTGCTTTTCAAGTGAGTCAGCAAAGATTGCTTCTCACTGTCAGTCACACTTTCTTCGGCGGCGGTGTGCGGCAGACCTGCCTCACGCATCTGCTGCAACAGGCGCTCTACCGGTGTTTTGACCTCATCGGCCAGTTGTTTCACCGTGACTTGCGTCATGCACTTCTCTCCTCAGGCCGCGCCTAATTACTCGAACCAGTGGGCTCGGGCGGCCATGATCAACTTGCCGGCACGATCATCGTCAATGCCGTCGATGTCGAGCAGGTCGTCAATAGACTGCTCGGCCAGGTCTTCGCGGGTAATTACGCCGCGCACCGCCAGTTCCATCGCCAAATCCTTGTCCATACCCTCAAGCGAGAGCAGGTCTTCGGCCGGATGGGCGTCTGCCAGCTTTTCCTCAGTAGCGATGGCTTTGGTCAACAAACGATCCTTGGCACGAGCGCGAAGCTCGTTGACGGTGTCTTCGTCAAAGCCGTCGATGTTGAGCATTTCTTCCAACGGTACGTAGGCAATCTCTTCCAGGCTGGTGAAGCCTTCATCTACCAGCACCTGTGCCAGGTCTTCATCGACTTCCAGCTCGTCGATGAAGTTGCGCAGGATGTCACCGGTTTCTGCTTGCTGCTTAGCCTGGATGTCCGATTCGGTCATCACGTTCAGGGTCCAGCCAGTCAACTGGCTAGCCAGACGCACGTTCTGACCACCGCGACCGATGGCCTGAGCCAGATTGTCTGCGCCAACGGCGATGTCCATTGCATGGGCATCTTCGTCAACGATAATTGCCGCAACCTCAGCCGGGGACATGGCGTTGATTACGAACTGAGCCGGGTTGTCGTCCCACAGGACGATGTCCACACGCTCACCGCCCAACTCGCCCGACACTGCCTGGACGCGCGAACCGCGCATACCGATGCAAGCGCCCTGCGGGTCGATGCGTTTGTCCTTGGAGCGGACGGCGATCTTGGCGCGCGAACCCGGATCACGGGAGGCAGCCATTACTTCGATCAGGCCTTCTGCAATTTCCGGCACTTCGATGCGGAACAACTCGATCAGCATTTCCGGCGCGGTACGCGACAGGATCAACTGCGGGCCGCGGTTCTCGGTGCGGATTTCCTTGAGCAGCGCACGCAGACGCACGCCAACCCGGAATGTTTCGCGAGAAATGATGTCTTCACGAGCCAGCAACGCTTCGGCGTTGTTGCCCAGATCGACGATCACGTTGTCGCGGGTCACTTTCTTCACGGTGCCGGAGATGATTTCACCCAGGCGTTCGCGGTAAGCGTCAACAACCTGAGCGCGCTCGGCTTCGCGAACCTTCTGCACGATGACTTGCTTGGCAGTCTGTGCAGCGATGCGGCCGAATTCGATGGACTCGATTTTCTCTTCGACAACGTCACCGACCTTGGAACCAGGATGCGTTTCAGCAACCTTGCTCGGCCAGGTTTCGATGGCCGGATCGTCCAGGTCTGCTTCTTCGACGACCGTCCAGCGACGGAAAGTCTCGTAAGCACCGGTGTGGCGATTGATTTCCACACGCAGATCGACTTCGTCCTCAAAACGCTTTTTGGTAGCAGTGGCCAGAGCCAGCTCCAGCGCTTCAAAAATTACGTTTGCCGGTACACCCTTTTCGTTGGATACCGACTCAACAACCAGCAGTACTTCTTTGCTCATCGTACGCCTCGCCTTTCGCAAGCCATTGGATCCGCGGGATCCGCGTCTCAGTCAAAACTGGGAATAATGTTGGCCTTGTCGATCATATCGATCGGCAACAGGAACTCATGGTCTTCTACCTGCACCACTACATCCTGCTCTTCTACGCCGCGCAGAAGGCCCTGAAAGTTGCGTCGACCTTCAAAAGGCGAGCGCAGCTTGATCTTCACTTGTTCACCGGCAAATTTTGCAAACTGCTCAAGAGTGAACAGAGGGCGTTCCATGCCAGGCGAGGAAACTTCAAGGGTGTATTCAACGGAGATTGGATCTTCAACATCCAGCACACCGCTGATCTGACGGCTGACAATGGCGCAATCGTCCACCAGCACGCCGCCCTCTTTATCGATATAAACGCGCAACATTGAGTGACGACCCTGGGCCGAAAACTCAATACCCCAGCATTCATAGCCTAGGGCCACGACCACCGGGGCCAGCAAGGCCTGCAACTCTTCTAGCTTGCTCGACACCTGAACCCCCTAGTGCATGTATGTGCATGCTATGCAAAATAAAAAAATGGGCGAAACGCCCATCCTTGAAACGCCGTCGAACAGCGGCGTTGAAAGTGTCCAGCTAACAAAAAGCCCCTTAAAAGGGGCTCCTTAAACTGGTTGCGGGGGCCGGATTTGAACCGACGACCTTCGGGTTATGAGCCCGACGAGCTACCAGACTGCTCCACCCCGCGACAAAGCTGGGGCGGAAGTATACGACCGATCCCCTACAGGGTCAATGTAACCTTCCACCTGCAAGAAAGCCCGCAACAGCGGGCTCTCCTGACTAATTGGTACCGAGAAGGGGACTCGAACCCCTACACCCTATGGGCACAACCACCTCAAGGTTGCGTGTCTACCAATTCCACCACCTCGGCAATACTACGTTTGAAACCTTCTTACTTCTGCTCTTGAGCTGGAGGCACGTCAGTCGCTGGAGTAGCCGACTTTTGCTCTTGAAGCACCGGGACATCATCAGAAGCCGGTTGTTGCTTTGGAACTTCCAGTACCGCTGGATTTGGGAGACCTACTTGAGTCAGCTGGTGAGCCTTCTCTTTAGCAAAGTATCCTAACCCCAAGCTGGTTATGAAAAAACCTGCGGCAAGTATAGCAGTAAACTTACTAAGAAAGGTAGAGGAACCTTGGCTTCCGAACACAGTATTTGAAGCACCTGCTCCGAAAGACGCGCCAGCATCCGCACCCTTACCCTGCTGCAGCAATACGAGAGCAACTACGCCCAATGCACCCAGCAGATGAAAAACGACTACGACTGTTTCCAGCATTTTTTCAGTTTCCCGCGGCGCGACAGATCGCACCGAACTCATCTGCATTCAGGGAAGCCCCACCAATGAGGCCCCCATCGATATCCGGCATGCCGAACAGTTCGACCGCATTGGCCGCCTTCACGCTGCCGCCGTATAGAAGCCGCACACCTTGTGCGACTTCAGAATTCTCTGCCGCCAACTGAGCCCGGATGGCTGCGTGCACATCCTGCGCCTGTTGCGGCGAAGCAGTCAGCCCGGTGCCAATGGCCCAGACCGGCTCGTAAGCAATTACTGCATTTGCAAAGACACCGACACCCAGCTCGTCGATGATGCTGCCCAGCTGACGCGAGACGACTTCAACAGTCTTCCCCGCTTCGCGCTGCTCGAGGGTCTCCCCTACACACAACACCGGGATCAAGCCACTTGCCTGTGCCGCTGCGAACTTGCGAATCAGCACTGAGTCCTGCTCGCCCATAATCTGGCGGCGTTCGGAGTGTCCGACAAGTACCAGGGAACAACCTGCATCCACCAACTGACTCGGTGCAACTTCACCGGTCAACGCACCCTGTCCGGATTCCACCGCAGCATTCTGCGCGCCGACCGAAATCGATTTTTCTTGCAAGCCATCAATTACTTGATTGATATGCAGGCAGGACGGGAATACCGCGACATCAACACCGCTCGGCAAGGCCAAGTCACGAAGGCCGTTGATCAGCTCAGCGACGCTGGCGCGGGTACCGTGCATCTTCCAGTTACCAGCTACCATAGGGCGACGCATGCTGTACCTCGTCGGTCAAAGTGGGCGCAGATGTTACCCAACACAATCATGACTGGCAAGCCGAATTCAGGCAGAAACTTCAGTAACCAGTTTTGCCAGCTCTTCGGCGTAGCCACGAACCTGCGTTTCGTCTTCGCCTTCAACCATGACACGTACCAGCGGCTCTGTTCCGGACTTGCGCAACAGCACCCGCCCGCGACCCGCCATGGCCTTGGTCACACGCTCGCTGGCCTCTTTCACCGACGGGTGATCGAGAGGGCTCGCACCACCGCCAAAACGCACGTTGATCAGCACCTGAGGGCATTTGCGCAGCGCCTGACGAGCCTGACCCAAGCCTTCGGAACGAGTCTTCAGCGCCATCAGCACTTGCAGCGCGGCAATGATCGCATCACCCGTCGTGGTGTGATTGAAGCAAACGATATGGCCCGAGTTCTCGCCGCCGACCAGCCAATTACGCTCCAGCAGATCAGCAATCACATAGCGATCACCGACGTTGGCACGCACAAATGGAATCGCCAGGTCCGCAAGGGCCAATTCCAGCCCCAGGTTGCTCATCAGCGTACCGACTACGCCGCCTTGCAGTTTGTTGCGCTCATGCAGATCGCGGGCAATGATGTACAGCAACTCGTCGCCATCGACGATGGCGCCGGTGTGATCGACCATCAGAACACGGTCACCATCACCATCGAACGCGATACCCAGATCGGCGTGCTCGGCCAGGACGGCTGCCTGCAACTGCCCCATGTGTGTCGAACCACAATTGTCATTGATGTTCAAACCATTGGGTTGCGCGGACAGCACCACGACCTCGGCACCCAGCTCACGGAATACGCTAGGCGCAACCTTGTAGGTCGCGCCATGGGCGCAGTCGATAACAATTTTCAGACCCGCAAAACTGGTACCGGTCGGCACGCTGCTTTTGCAAAATTCAATGTAACGGCCGGAGGCGTCGTTGATTCGCGAGACCTTGCCGATCTTGCTCGACTCGACGACTGTCATCGGGGTATCGAGCAACTCTTCGATCATGTGCTCGACTTCATCCGGGAGCTTTGTGCCCTTGCCGGAGAAAAACTTGATGCCGTTGTCGTCATGCGGATTGTGCGAAGCACTGATCACAATACCGGCTTCAGCGTGGAAGGTACGCGTCAGGTAAGCGATGGCCGGAGTCGGCATCGGGCCCAGGAGCATCACGTCGGCGCCCGCCGAAGTCAGTCCGGCCTCAAGTGCCGATTCAAACATGTATCCGGAAATCCGCGTGTCTTTGCCGACCAGCACCTTGCAGGCACCCAACTTGCGAAATGCCATGCCCGCGGCCCAGCCGAGCTTGAGCATGAAGTCAGGAGTGATCGGGTACTCACCGACCCGACCACGAATGCCGTCGGTGCCAAAATATTTCTTAGTCATAAGTGCTCCATCATTCTTATTCGGCTGATTCCACTGCGGCGATCATCCTCACCACATCGACTGTTTCGGCTACATCATGGACGCGCAATATACGCGCACCCTTGTGCGAAGCCAGCGCCGCGAGGGCGAGACCACCGTACAAGCGCTCATCCACCGGGCGATTCAACGCCTGACCGATCATGCTCTTGCGCGAAACCCCAACCAGCAGGGGTCGCCCCAAGGCATGCAAAGCTTCCATATGTTTGAATAAGCTTAGATTGTGCTGCAAGGTTTTGGCGAAACCAAAACCCGGATCAAGAATGATCCGCTCAGCCGGAATACCCACCGCCGCACACTGAGCTATGCGTTCGGCAAGAAACTCGCCCACCTCTTTCGTAACGTCCCGGTACCGCGGGTTGTCCTGCATGTCGCCCGGCTCACCGAGCATATGCATCAGGCACACAGGCAAACCCGTGGCTGCCGCCGCATCCAGAGCGCCATCGCGGCGCAATGAGCGCACGTCATTGATCAACCCGGCCCCCAGCCGTGCGGTTTCGCGCATGACGGCTGGCGTGGAGGTATCGACGGAAATAATCACATCCAGCTCGCGATGTATCCGCTCGACGACCGGCGCGACGCGCTCCAGCTCTTCCAGCGGTGAAACCGTCCTGGCACCCGGCCGCGTCGACTCACCACCGACATCGATCAGTGTCGCGCCGGCTGCAACCATGGCTTCGGCGTGGCGCAAAGCTGCATCGAGCTGGCTGTATTGGCCACCATCGGAGAAAGAATCGGGAGTGACATTGAGAATGCCCATGACATGCGTCTGGGCCAAATCAAGAACCCGGTTGCCGCAAGGCAACCGGGTCGAGGACTGAACAGAAGTCATTTCAAACCTTAAACGTCAGCAGCCGGACCGCCGATAGGTGTTTGCGGACGCTCATCCTGTACCGCTGGCGGCGTTCCGGACGTACCGGTACCACCCGACCAATCACGCGGTTCGCGTGGGGTGCGCCCCGCCATGATGTCGTCGATCTGCTCGGCGTCGATCGTTTCGTACTTCATCAGGGCATCGGCCATGGCGTCGAGCTTGTCACGGTTGTCCGTGAGGATCTGCTTCGCCGTGCCGTAGCACTGATCAATGATGCTGCGCACTTCAGAGTCGATCAGCTTCGCTGTCTCGCCCGAGAAGCTTGCACTCTGACCGCCGCCGCCACGACCGAGGAACACTTCACCCTCTTCTTCGGCGTACATCAACGGACCGAGTTTCTCGGAAAGGCCCCACTTGGTCACCATGTTCCGCGCAATCTGGCTGGCACGCATGATGTCGTTTGATGCACCCGTGGTGACACCATCGAAGCCTAAGGTCATCTCTTCAGCGATACGACCACCGTACAGCGAGCAGATCTGGCTGATCAGCGCACGCTTGGACAGGCTGTAGCGATCTTCTTCCGGCAGGAACATGGTCACACCCAGCGCACGACCGCGCGGAATGATCGACACCTTGTACACCGGATCATGCTCAGGCACGACGCGACCAACAATGGCGTGGCCGGCTTCGTGATAAGCGGTGTTCTGCTTTTCTTTCTCGGACATGACCATGGATTTGCGCTCGGCACCCATCATGATCTTGTCTTTGGCCAGTTCGAACTCTTTCATCTCGACGATGCGCTTGCCGGCACGGGCAGCGAACAACGATGCTTCGTTGACCAGGTTGGCCAGGTCAGCACCCGAGAAGCCCGGAGTACCACGAGCGATCACGGCCGGAGCGACGTCGTCACCCATTGGCACTTTGCGCATGTGGACCTTGAGAATCTGTTCGCGACCACGGATATCCGGCAGACCGACCACAACCTGACGGTCGAAACGGCCCGGACGAAGCAGTGCAGGGTCCAGTACGTCGGGACGGTTGGTCGCGGCAATCACGATGATGCCGTCATTCATTTCGAAACCGTCCATCTCCACCAGCAACTGGTTGAGAGTCTGCTCGCGCTCGTCATGACCGCCGCCCATACCGGCACCACGGTGACGACCGACGGCGTCGATTTCGTCGATGAAGATGATGCATGGAGCGTGTTTCTTGGCCTGCTCGAACATATCGCGAACACGGCTGGCACCGACACCGACGAACATTTCGACGAAATCGGAACCGGAAATGGTGAAGAACGGCACTTTGGCTTCGCCGGCAATCGCCTTGGCCAGCAAGGTTTTACCGGTACCCGGTGGGCCCACCATCAGCACGCCGCGTGGAATGCGACCGCCCAGACGCTGGAACTTGCCCGGATCCCGCAGAAACTCGACCAATTCGCCGACTTCCTCTTTGGCTTCATCGCAACCAGCGACGTCAGCCAGAGTGGTTTTGACCTGATCTTCAGAGAGCAGGCGCGCCTTGCTCTTGCCGAAGCTCATCGGCCCGCCCTTGCCACCGGCACCGCCCTGCATCTGCCGCATGAAGAACATGAACACGGCGATGATCACGAGGATCGGGAAGCTGGCAACCAGGAGTTGGGTCCAGATGCTTTGCTGTTCAGGCTGCTTGCCTTCGACCACGACATGGTTATCCACCAGGTCGCCGATCAAGCCGTTGTCCTGGATTGCCGGACGAATGGTCTTGAAGCTGTCGCCATCGTTGCGCTTGCCGGTAATCACGTAGCCATCAACCGCTACGCGCTCGACCTTGCCATCCTTGACCTGCTGGATGAAGTCGGAATAGTTGAGGGTCTGCGGCTCGTTAGGGCTGGAGAAGTTGTTCATCACCGTCACCAGGACTGCCGCGATGATCAACCACAGGATCAGATTCTTTGCCATATCGTTCAATTAACTACCCTCTGAAGCAAGCGCCGCTGGTGGCGCGCGCTTCGCATGATATTCACCGGCCTAACTTACTACATTACCTACAACTCTGGCAGGCGCCGTCTGTAACCCTTTGTGAAACACTTTCTACACAATATTCGCTTATGCACGTGGGGCGAAATACGAAAAACCTATCACCCCGCAAAAAAACCTCGTTTTATTCACTGCGACCGCGATAGCCCCAAGCCAGCATGTATTGCTCGCGAGAGCTGCCACGAGAAGAGTCCGGCTTGATCATCTGGATCTTGTCGAATTTCTTACGGGCGTCCTTCAGGTAAACATCGAAACCTTCACCCTGAAAAATCTTGATCACGAAATTACCACCAGGCTTGAGTATCCGCTCCGCCAGATCAAGCGCCAGCTCACACAGGAACATGGCTTTGGGCATGTCCACTTCAGGCGTACCACTCATATTGGGGGCCATATCGGAAATCACAAGGTCCACCTGCGAATTACCCACGGCTTCCAGGATCTGAGCGAGCACTTCGTCCTGGGTGAAGTCACCCTGAATGAAAGTCACGTCCGGAATGCTGTCCATTTCGAGGATGTCCGAGGCGATCAGACGCCCCTGCCCACCGATCAGCCGGCTAGTGACCTGCGACCAGCCACCGGGCGCCGCACCCAGGTCGACAACGGTCATACCCGGACGGATCAGCTTGTATTTCTCCTGGACCTCCAGAAGCTTGTAACTCGCACGCGAGCGGTAGCCGTCCTTCTGCGCCTGCTTCACGTAGGGATCATTGACATGTCTTTTCAGCCACTCAAGGCTTGTCTTGGAACGCGCCATTGGGCACCTCGATGATAAGGGTCGTGATTAGTTGGGCGGAGTCACGAACCCTCGGGTAAAATGGCCGCCATTTTACAGAATCCAGACGAAAGGGTCAGATTATGCCGCTCACTCAAGAGCAGAAGAAACAGTACAAATCCATTGGCCACCATCTGAAACCAGTTCTGATTGTGGCAGACAACGGTTTGACTGAAGGTGTCCTAGCCGAACTTGAACGCGCTTTGGCGGATCACGAGCTGATCAAGATCAAGCTCAACATCCTCGATCGCGAGTCGCGCCTGGCGTCCATTGCAGAACTGTGCAAGGTCGGCAAAGCGGACCTGGTTCAGGTCATCGGCAAGATGGCACTGATTTACCGCAAGAACTTCAGCGTCAACAAGCAACTGTCGAACGTTCATCGCTTCAAGTGATGACAAGGGTCACGGGTGTGCTTCGCGCACCCTGCCACTCCATCCCGGCACCGGCTGCAGTACCAGCACCAGCCCCGAGAAGCCCAGAATCAAAAAGCTGAAAACCTGCCAACGCACCGCATCCGGCCAGCCGATGCGCACGACGATGTACATCCCGCACGCATAAAGCGCCATCAACAGCAGTTGCCCACGAATATCGCGCCATAGACTGGCAAGGCCCTCGACCTGTATCAGCACCAAAGCCTGAAAAATCAAACACGCCGCTGAGAATCCGACCATCAGCGCATTGAGCGTGCCTGCGATTTCATCAATCAGCAGCGGTGCCAGGCCGATTTGACCCAGCACCGGCGGCAGACCGATGTGCAACAACCACAGGCCGCCAACCCAAAACATCTGGGCCAGCTGCCAGAGCATGGCGCCCGCACGGAGCGAGCGCATGCCTTTAGATGTGGCGAACTTCGACAATCTCGTACTCGATAACGCCACCAGGCGTTTTCACGGCGACCACATCACCCTCTTCCTTGGCAATCAAGGCGCGGGCCAGTGGCGAGCCGACCGAAATCTTGCCGAGTTTGAAGTCAGCCTCATCCTCACCCACGATGTGGTAAGTGACGCGCTCATCCGTCTCGACGTTGGCGATTTCGACGGTGGTGCCGAAAATCACTTTGCCGGTGTGCGGAATAGTCGTGACATCGATGATGACCTGATTCTGAATCCGGCCTTCGATGTCACGGATCCGCGCCTCGACCATACCCTGCTGCTCGCGAGCAGCGTGGTATTCGGCGTTTTCCTTCAAGTCACCCAACTCGCGGGCCGTACCGATGTCCTGGCTGAGCTTCGGACGAACGACCTTGGTCAGGTGAGCGTGCTCCTCTTCCAGGGCTTTCGCGCCCTGGACGGTCATTGGGTATTTGATCATGCCTTCAATCCTGCGTGTAGATCCTGCAAGCGGCGTACGGTCTTCTCGGGACCGAACTTCAGCGCTTCACAGATAGCTTCGCCAGCAGCAATGGTGGTGGTGCAGTAAATCTTGTGCTGCAGAGCGTTGCGACGAATGGAATAAGAATCAGCGATCGACTGACGACCTTCGGTGGTGTTGATGATCAGGGTGACTTCGTCATTCTTGATCATGTCGACCACGTGTGGACGGCCCTCGGTCACCTTGTTCACGCGGCGCACTTTCAGGCCTGCAGCTTCGATCAGCTTGGCAGTACCGGCAGTGGCAACGACTTCAAAGCCCAAGTTGATCAGATCACGGGCCACGCCCGCAACCAGCGGCTTGTCGTCGTCACGCACGCTGATGAACGCAGTACCGCCGGTCGGCAGCACCTCGCTGGCGCCCATCTGGGCCTTGGCGAACGCTTCACCGAAGGTGTCGCCTACGCCCATCACTTCGCCGGTCGACTTCATTTCTGGGCCGAGGATCGGGTCAACGCCAGGGAATTTGGCGAACGGGAACACCGCCTCTTTCACGCTGTAGAAGTTCGGAATGATTTCCTTGGTGAAGCCGATCTCTTTCAGAGTCTTACCGGCCATCACGCGAGCCGCGATCATAGCCAGGGAAACACCGATGCACTTGGACACGAAAGGCACGGTACGCGAAGCGCGCGGGTTGACTTCGATGACGTAAATGTCGTCACCTTGCAGCGCCAACTGAACGTTCATCAGACCGATCACACCGAGTTCCAGGGCCATTTTCTTGACCTGCTCACGCATCTCATCCTGGATGTGCGCCGGCAGCGAGTATGGTGGCAGCGAGCATGCGGAGTCACCGGAGTGAACACCAGCCTGCTCGATGTGCTGCATGATCGCGCCGATCACGACGTCTTTGCCGTCACAAACCGCGTCCACGTCCATTTCGATTGCGCAGTTGAGGAAGTGATCCAGCAGCACCGGGCTGTCGTTGGACACTTGAACCGCTTCACGCAGGTAGCGCTTGAGTTCTTCTTCTTCGTAAACGATTTCCATCGCACGACCGCCCAGTACATAGGACGGACGCACCACCAGCGGGTAACCGATCTTGCTGGCGGCACGAATCGCCTCGTCCTCGCTGCGCACGGTGGCGTTTGGCGGCTGACGCAGGTTCAGGCGTTGAACCATTTGCTGGAAACGCTCACGGTCTTCGGCACGGTCGATGGCGTCAGGGCTGGTGCCGATGATCGGCACGCCAGCGGCTTCCAGGGCACGCGCCAGTTTCAGTGGGGTCTGGCCGCCGTACTGGACGATCACGCCTTTCGGCTTCTCGACGCGGACGATTTCCAGCACGTCTTCCAGGGTCACTGGTTCGAAGTACAGGCGATCGGAAGTGTCGTAGTCGGTGGAAACGGTTTCCGGGTTGCAGTTGACCATGATGGTCTCGTACCCGTCTTCGCGCAGGGCCAGTGCCGCGTGTACGCAGCAGTAGTCGAACTCGATGCCCTGGCCGATACGGTTCGGACCGCCGCCCAGGATCATGATCTTGTCGCGGCCCGACGGCGCGGCTTCGCACTCTTCTTCGTACGTCGAGTAAAGGTAAGCGGTGTCGGTGGCGAATTCCGCAGCGCAGGTGTCGACGCGCTTGTAGACCGGGAAAATTTCCAGCTTGTGACGGTGAGCACGCAGGCTCTTCTCGGTCACACCCAGCAACTTGGCCAGGCGCATGTCGGAGAAGCCTTTGCGCTTGAGGCGGAACATCAGGTCGCGGTCGATGCTGGTCAGGCCCAGGGTCTTGACCTTCTCTTCGTCCTTGATCAGATCTTCCATCTGCACCAGGAACCAAGGATCGATCATGGTCATGCCGAAGATGTCTTCAACACTCATGCCGGCGCGCATTGCGTCCGCCACGTACCAGATACGCTCGGCGCCCGGCACGGTCAGCTCGCGCTTGAGTACGCTCATGCTTTCCGGATTGCTCAGGTCAACCTTTTCGTCCAGACCGCAAACACCGACTTCCAGACCACGCAGGGCTTTCTGCAGGGATTCCTGGAAGGTACGGCCGATGGCCATGACTTCACCCACCGACTTCATCTGAGTGGTCAGGCGTGCGTCAGCCTTGGCGAATTTTTCGAAGGCGAAGCGTGGCAGCTTGGTGACGACGTAGTCGATGGACGGCTCGAAGGACGCCGGGGTCTTGCCGCCGGTGATGTCGTTCGACAGTTCGTCGAGGGTGTAACCCACAGCCAGTTTGGCCGCGACCTTGGCGATCGGGAAACCGGTGGCTTTCGAAGCCAGTGCCGAGGAACGGGATACACGCGGGTTCATCTCGATCACGACCATGCGGCCAGTGTCCGGGCAGATGCCAAACTGAACGTTGGAGCCGCCGGTTTCCACGCCGATCTCACGCAGTACCGCCAACGAGGCGTTACGCATGATTTGGTATTCCTTGTCCGTCAGGGTTTGTGCCGGAGCAACGGTGATCGAGTCACCGGTGTGCACGCCCATCGGGTCAAAGTTTTCGATGGAGCAGACGATGATGCAGTTGTCCTTCTTATCGCGGACAACCTCCATTTCGTACTCTTTCCAGCCGATCAGCGATTCGTCGATCAGCAGCTCTTTGGTCGGCGACAGATCGAGACCACGGGCGCAGATTTCTTCGAACTCTTCACGGTTGTAAGCGATACCGCCACCGGTGCCGCCCATGGTGAAGGACGGACGAATGATGCACGGGAAGCCGAGCTTTTCGAGGACCGCGTTGGCCTCTTCCATGCTGTGGGCGATGCCGGAACGCGGGCAGTCCAGGCCGATGGACTTCATCGCCTTGTCGAAGCGCGAACGGTCTTCAGCCTTGTCGATGGTGTCAGCGTTGGCGCCGATCATCTCTACGCCGAACTTCTCCAGAACGCCTTCGCGTTCCAGGTCCAGGGCGCAGTTCAGAGCGGTTTGGCCACCCATGGTCGGCAGCAGCGCGTCCGGACGCTCTTTCTCGATGATCTTGGCAACGGTCTGCCACTTGATCGGCTCGATGTAAGTGGCGTCGGCCATGGCCGGGTCGGTCATGATGGTGGCCGGGTTGGAGTTCACCAGGATGACGCGGTAACCCTCTTCGCGCAGGGCTTTACAGGCCTGGGCGCCGGAGTAGTCGAATTCGCAGGCCTGGCCGATCACGATCGGGCCAGCGCCGAGAATCAGGATGCTTTTAATGTCTGTACGTTTTGGCATGGGTTTGTCACTCAAATCCGCAGGTCAGTCGGCAAGCCGTCTTGTTCAATCTCTGGCTTGAGGGGGCCACCGGTGTCGGGACCGCCCTCAAGCGTTGCTACATCAGGGCGAGCGATCAGCGTCGCTTGGCCATCTCGTTGATGAAGCGATCAAACAAAGGCGCTACGTCGTTCGGGCCAGGGCTGGCTTCAGGGTGACCCTGGAAGCTGAAGGCGCTCTTGTCGGTACGCTCGATCCCTTGCAGGGTGCCGTCGAACAGCGATTTGTGGATCGCGCGGACGTTGGCTGGCAGGGTCGCTTCGTCTACCGCAAAACCGTGGTTCTGGCTGGTGATCATCACGACGCCGGTATCCAGATCCTGGACCGGGTGGTTGGCACCGTGGTGACCGTGACCCATTTTCAGGGTCTTGGCGCCGGAGGCCAGGGCCAGCAGTTGGTGACCGAGGCAGATACCGAAGACCGGAATCTCGGTTTCCAGCACTTCCTTGATCGCCTGGATCGCGTAGTCGCAAGGCTCCGGATCACCAGGGCCGTTGGACAGGAACACGCCGTCCGGCTTCAGTGCCAGGACATCGGCAGCAGGCGTTTGCGCCGGCACGACCGTCACACGGCAACCGCGCTCTACCAGCATGCGCAGGATGTTCACCTTGACGCCGTAGTCGTAGGCAACCACGTGGTACGGCAGCTCGGAAGCGTCGATAGTCGCGTGGCTGTCGGTTTTCAGATCCCAGACAGTCGAGCGCCACTCGTAGGAATCCTTGGTGCTGACGACTTTCGCCAGGTCCATGCCTTTCAGGCCAGGAAAGCCCTGGGCAGCGGCGATGGCGGCTTCTTCGGAAATGTTGTCACCGGCCATGATGCAGCCGTTCTGCGCGCCTTTTTCACGCAGGATGCGCGTCAGGCGGCGGGTGTCGATACCGGCGATGGCGACAACGTTGTTGGCCTTCAGGTAATCGGACAGGGACATCGTGTTACGCCAGTTGCTCGCTACCAGTGGCAGGTCACGGATGACCAGGCCAGCGGACCAGACGCGGTTCGATTCGGCGTCTTCCGGCGTAGTACCGGTGTTGCCAATGTGCGGGTAAGTCAGGGTAACGATCTGTTGGGCGTAGGAAGGATCGGTAAGGATTTCCTGATAGCCGGTCATTGCGGTGTTGAACACCACCTCACCAACGGTTTGACCGTCGGCTCCAATGGCTTCGCCGCGAAAAATGCTGCCATCAGCAAGGGCGAGTATGGCTGGCTTAGTCAAGAAGACCTCCCGTAAATAAAGCCTGAAAGGGCGATCGCAGGTTGTAAAAAAGCGGAGTGACGTATGGACACGTCACCCCGCTTCTTCACTGAATTATTCTGCGCGCTTTTAGTGGACACACTAAAGCTGTAGCTTACAGAAAAAGGCATTTTTGGTCTACCGCCAATGAGCCCGAAAGGCCAGAGAATGCGACAGGTCGTCGCTTGACGGAACAAAACCGGGCTCAAACGCTGCGCGCGAGCCCGATTTCGGGTGCATCTTAACGCAGGTCGAGCACGTCTTGCATGTCGTAAAGGCCAGGCTCGCGCCCGTCCAGCCACAATGCAGCACGCACCGCGCCCTTGGCGAAGGTCATGCGACTGGATGCCTTGTGGGTGATTTCCAGGCGCTCGCCCTCACAAGCGAACAGCACCGTGTGATCACCAACCACATCACCACCACGAACCGTGGCAAAACCGATGGTTTCACGTTCACGCGCACCGGTATGGCCTTCACGCCCATAAACCGCGACCTTCGTCAGGTCACGATCCAGCGCGCCGGCAATCACCTCACCCATACGCAAGGCAGTGCCTGAAGGCGCATCGATCTTGTGCCGATGATGCGCTTCGATGATTTCGATATCCGCGTCATCGCCGAGCACCCGCGCCGTCATTTCCAGCAGTTTCAGCGACAGGTTTACACCCACGCTGAAATTCGCGGCGAACACGATGGGAATATCCTTGCCCGCCTCGGTCAGCAGCTGCTTCTGTGCAGCATCCAGTCCGGTGGTGCCGATGACCATGGCCTTGCCCGCCTTGCGGCAGAACGCCAGGTTTTTCAGCATGACTTCCGGCAGCGTGAAATCGATCAACACGTCGAACTCTTCCGCCACCGCATCCAGATTGCCAGACAGCGGCACGCCGATACGCCCCAACGAAGCGAGCTCGCCAGCATCCACACCAATCAGCGTGCTTCCAGGCCGCACGATGGCAGCCGTCAAGCCGGTCAGCGGCGCACGCTGCTGCACCGCCTCGACCAGGATTTTACCCATGCGCCCGGCGGCACCCATCACAGCAATACGTCGCATGCCTGTCTCCTTACAAATCGCCGAAGAAACGCTTCACGCCTTCGAACCAGCCAGTGGTTTTCGGCGAATGGCTGTTGTCGTCCGCCAGCGAACTGCGGAACTCTTCGAGCATTTCGCGTTGACGACGGCTCAGGTTGACGGGCGTTTCGACCGCCACACGGCACATCAAGTCACCGGCACCGCCGCCACGCACAGGCGCGACGCCTTTGCCACGCACGCGGAACTGCTTGCCAGTCTGAGTCCCTTCAGGGATTTTCAGTTTGACTCGACCATCAAGGGTCGGAATCTCCAGCTCGCCACCCAACGCCGCGTCGACAAAGCTGATCGGCACTTCGCAGAACAGGTGCTTGCCGTCACGCTGGAAGATCGAGTGCTCGCGCACGTTGATCACCACGTACAGGTCGCCGGTCGGTCCGCCTTGAGCGCCCGCCTCGCCTTCGCCGGACAGGCGAATGCGATCACCGGTATCAACACCAGCCGGCACTTTCACCGACAGGGTCTTGTACTCTTCGACACGACCTTCGCCGTGGCAGGAATCGCACGGATCGGAAATGATCTTGCCCTGGCCATGGCAGCGCGGGCAGGTTTGCTGCACCGAGAAGAAGCCTTGCTGCATGCGCACCTGGCCGATACCGCCACAGGTTGGGCAAGTGACCGGCGAAGAGCCTTTCTTGGCGCCCGAACCATCGCATGGTTTGCAGTTGACCAGCGTTGGAACGCGGATATTCACGGTCGTACCGCGCACCGCCTCTTCCAGATCCAGCTCCAGGGTGTAGCGCAAATCGCTGCCGCGCTGAGCGCCTCCACGGGAACCGCCGCGACCGCCACCGAAGAAGTCACTGAAGACATCGCCAAAGATGTCGGAGAAATTCTGGCCACCGAAACCGGCACCGCCGCCACCCATGCTCGGGTCGACACCGGCGTGGCCGTACTGGTCGTACGCCGCACGCTTGCTGGAATCGGACAGCACTTCGTAGGCCTCGTTGGCCTCCTTGAACATCTCTTCCGACGCTTTGTCATCGGGATTACGGTCCGGGTGGTGCTTCATCGCCAGGCGACGGTAGGCCTTTTTCAGGTCCGCTTCGCTTGTGCCGCGCTCAACACCCAATACTTCGTAATAGTCACGCTTTGCCATAAGTCATTTGCACTCTTGAGGACGTTCGACAAACCTCTCCTGAGCCTCGTCGAACTCGTTGAGCCCCAATACAGGCCCGGACCCAACTCACGTCAATTCAACGATCCTGGTCTTGTTTCGATGTGGCACTTTCAGCTCGGAAAGCAGGAGCATTCCCGGCCATGCCTCCAGCACGCGAACGCTGTCGCATGCTGTAAAAATTCGCGTATTCCAGACACGCCAACGCGGGAGCAAGCTCCCGCGCGGCGACATCCTACCAGTCACCGCCTGAAGGCAGTCAACCGGGCGACCAACAACTTACTTGTGGTCTTTTACTTCTTCGAACTCAGCGTCGACAACATCGTCTGCCTTCTCGGCCGATTCACCTTGCGGTGCCGCGCCTTCAGCTGGCTGAGCCTGTTCGGCGTACATTTTCTGAGCCACTGGCGCGGAGACCTTAGACAGCTCTTCAACCTTGGCTTCGATCGCAGCCTTGTCGTCGCCTTTGACAGCGGCTTCCAGCGCTACAACAGCAGTTTCGATTGCAGTCTTCTCTTCAGCGCTCACTTTATCGCCAGCATCAGCGACCATTTTGCGCGTCGAGTGAACCAGTGCATCACCCTGGTTACGGGCAGCGGCCAGCTCTTCGAACTTGCGGTCTTCCTCGGCGTTAGCCTCGGCATCACGCACCATGCGCTCGATTTCTTCGTCGGACAGACCGGAGTTGGCCTTGATCACGATCGACTGGGTCTTGCCGGTAGCCTTGTCTTTCGCGCCTACGTGCAGGATGCCGTTGGCGTCGATGTCGAAGGTCACTTCGATTTGTGGCACGCCGCGTGGTGCTGGTGGAATCTCGGCCAGGTCGAACTTGCCCAGGGACTTGTTCTGTGCAGCCTGCTTACGCTCACCTTGCAGCACGTGAATGGTCACGGCGCCCTGATTGTCGTCGGCAGTCGAGAACACTTGCGATTTCTTGGTAGGAATCGTGGTGTTTTTCTCGATCAGCGCAGTCATCACGCCGCCCATGGTTTCGATACCCAGGGTCAGCGGGCTGACGTCGAGCAGCAGAACGTCTTTAACGTCACCGGCCAGTACGGCGCCCTGGATGGCAGCACCCATGGCAACTGCTTCGTCCGGGTTCACGTCTTTACGAGCTTCTTTACCGAAGAACTCGGTCACCAGCTTCTGAACCAGTGGCATACGGGTCTGACCGCCGACCAGGATCACGTCGTTGATCGCGCCAACATCGATACCGGAGTCTTTCAGAGCGATGCGGCAAGGTTCGATGGTGCGCTGAACCAGGTCTTCAACCAGCGCTTCCAGCTTGGCGCGGGAGATCTTCACGTTCAGGTGCTTAGGACCGGTGGCGTCTGCAGTGATGTACGGCAGGTTCACGTCGGTCGACTGAGCGGAAGACAGCTCGATCTTGGCTTTTTCAGCGGCTTCTTTCAGGCGCTGCATGGCCAGCGGATCACCCTTGAGGTTCATGCCGCTTTCTTTCTTGAATTCGTCGACGAGGTAGTCGATCAGACGAATGTCAAAGTCTTCACCACCCAGGAACGTATCGCCGTTGGTAGCCAATACTTCGAACTGGTGCTCGCCATCAACTTCGGCGATTTCGATCACGGAAACGTCGAAAGTACCGCCGCCCAGGTCGTAAACGATCACGGTGTGATCGCCCTTGGCCTTGTCCATACCGTAAGCCAGAGCGGCTGCGGTTGGTTCGTTGATGATACGTTTTACGTCCAGGCCCGCGATCCGGCCGGCGTCTTTGGTCGCCTGACGCTGGCTGTCGTTGAAGTAGGCCGGAACGGTGATCACCGCTTCGGTCACTGGCTCGCCGAGGTAGTCTTCGGCGGTCTTCTTCATCTTCTTCAGAATTTCAGCCGAGATTTGTGGCGGCGCCATTTTCTGGCCGTTCACTTCAACCCAAGCGTCGCCGTTGTCAGCCTTGGCGATCTTGTAAGGCACCATCTGGATGTCTTTCTGTACGACTTCTTCTTCGAAGCGACGACCGATCAGACGCTTCACCGCGTACAGGGTGTTGTGCGGATTGGTCACTGCCTGACGCTTGGCGGACTGGCCTACCAGGATCTCGCCATCGTTGGCGTAAGCGATGATCGACGGCGTGGTACGCGCGCCTTCGGCGTTTTCAATAACTTTGGCTACGCCGTTTTCAAGAACGGAGACGCAGGAGTTGGTAGTCCCCAGGTCGATACCGATAATTTTGCCCATGTTCACTCTCCCGAAACTTTGGATTTGGTTGCCGCAGCAGTGGTGGCTAACTGCGGTAGCACTTAAACGCTTGACTTCTAAATGGGGGCCTTGCGGCTAATTTCAAGCCTGCTCGTCGATCGAAGGCGAAACCGGTGCCGGTGCCTTGCTGACCACGACCATTGCCGGGCGCAGCAGACGACCATTGAGCTGGTAGCCCTTCTGGAACACCTTGAGCACGCTGTTCGGCTCGACGTCAGCGCTTTCCTGCATGGCCATCGCCTGATGAAGAACGGCGTTGAACGGTTCGCCATGCGGATCGATCGCTTCCAGCTGATAACGCTTCAGGGTGTCCTGGAACATTTTCAGGGTCAGCTCGATGCCTTCGCGCATTGGACGGATGCTTTCGTCATCCGGATTGGACAACTCCAGGCCGCGCTCCAGGCTGTCGATGATCGGCAGCAGATCGCCGGCGAATTTTTCCAGCGCGAATTTGTGCGCCTTTTCTACATCCTGCTCTGCACGACGGCGGACGTTCTGCAGATCGGCGGCTACACGCAAAGCCTGATCCTGCGCGCCTGCCAGTTGCTCTTCGAGCACTTGTACACGAGCCGCCAGGTCATCACCCGAGGACTGGGGAGCCTGATCGGCGTCTAGATTTTGCGTATCCACTGTCTGTTCGTCAGCCATAAAATTCTCCTTTCAATATCGTCCGCGAGCTCGACTCGCGCTTCTGCCCAGCTATATGGGGCCGCAAAATCCCGCTTCAAGGGGTGGAAGTGATTAACCCTACAAAAAGCTCAGCATTGTCATTCCAAGGCGCGCTAAGGATTTCGTCGGATCAAGCGAAACGAGCTAAGCGAGGGCATTGTCAGCCAGAAACAAAACACTGTATAAATAACCAGACCTAAAGCCTGGGAGCGGCCTTTATGCTGGTGCACCTGTCCGTACACAACTACGCCATCGTTGAACATCTCGATCTCGAACTCGATCGCGGAATGAGCGTGATCACGGGGGAAACCGGCGCCGGCAAGTCGATCATGCTCGACGCCCTGGGCCTGACCCTCGGCGATCGCGCCGACAGCGGCGTGGTCCGCCCCGGTGCAGACAAGGCCGACATCCTGGCAACCTTCGACCTGGCCGACATTCCTGAAGCCAGCGCCTGGCTGGCCGAACGCGACCTCGAAAACGACGGTCCGTGCATCCTGCGTCGAGTAATCACTGCCGAAGGTCGCTCGCGCGGCTACATCAACGGCACGCCCTGTCCTTTGGGCGACCTCAAGGCACTGGGCGAGCTGCTGATCGACATCCACAGCCAGCACGAACACCAATCCCTGCTCAAGACCGACACCCACCGCCGCCTGCTCGACGAGTACGCCGGCGCTACCGATCTCGCCCGGCAGGTACAGCTTGCCGCCCAGCGCTGGCGCCAGACTCGCCAGGAACTGGAGCGACTCTCCAATTCCGGCGATGAACAGCGCGCTCGCCACCAATTGCTTAGCTATCAACTTGAAGAGCTGGAAAACCTCGGCCTTGGCGACAATGAACTGGAACAGCTGGAACAGGAACACAAGAACCTGACCAACGCCGAAACCTTGCTGGGCATTTGCCGGCAAGTGGTCGAGCAGTGCAGCGAAAGTGATTCCGGCAATGTGCTAAATGCACTTACCGCCAGCCTCAACCGCCTGTCGAGCGTGAACAATTCGATTGGCGCATTGGGCGAAGCCAGCAGCCTGCTGACCAGCGCACAGATTCAAGTTGAAGAAGCCGTGGGCGAGCTCAACCGCTTCCTGGACAACTTCGACGCCGACCCGGCGCGACTTCAATACCTGGAAGAACGTCTCGACGCGATTTACACCATGGCGCGCAAACATCGCATTCAACCGACCGAAGTCGCGGAGATGCAACAGCGCCTGCTGGATGAAATCGAAACCCTGAATGCCAACGATGAGTCCATCGAGCAACTAAGCGACGAGCTGTCGTCCTATGCCCGCCACTACCAGGAAAAGGCCCGGGAGCTAAGCGATTTGCGGCACCAGGCATCAAGCAGCCTGGCCAGCGCCGTGGAACAGGAAATCCAGCGACTGGGCATGCCTGGCGGCCGATTCACCATAGAGCTGCGCCCCAACAGTGGCGATGAACTACTGCCTAACGGACTTGAACAGGTTGAATTACTCGTCAGCGCCAACCCGGGGCAGCCTTTAAAAGCCCTCGCGAAGGTGGCATCGGGTGGTGAACTGTCACGGATCAGCCTGGCCATCCAGGTGATCACCGCACAAACCTCTCGCGTGCCGACGCTGGTGTTCGACGAAGTTGACGTGGGCATTGGCGGCCCGACCGCCGAGATTGTCGGCCAATTGCTGCGTCGACTTGGCGAACGCGGACAAGTGCTGACCGTGACCCACTTGCCCCAAGTAGCCGCACAGGGACATCAGCATCTATTTGTGCACAAGGTACGAGGCGAGGACGCCACTCGCACCGCTGTCTCCAAATTGAGCAAGAACGATCGTGTCGAAGAGGTGGCTCGAATGCTGGGCGGCATTGATCTCACTAAGGAATCCCTGGCTCACGCCAAGAAAATGGTGGTTACTGCAAAAGTTTAAGGCAAGCAGAAAGCACGAAGGCGACCCTGGGGTCGCCTTCGTTCGTTTCGCGAACCAGGTTCGCGCGACTGCTTACTTTTTCTTGCGTACGTACAGCACCAGATTGTGATCAACCATCTCGAAGCCATACTTGTCGACGATTGCTTTCTGCAGGCGCTCGATTTCTTCGTCGAAGAATTCGATCACTTCGCTGGTTTCGACGTTGACCATATGGTCGTGATGCTTGCCGTCGTCCAGCTCGAAGACCGCATGGCCCCCGTCGAAGTTGTGCCGCACCACAAGGCCAGCTGCCTCGAACTGGGTCAGTACACGGTAAACCGTGGCCAGACCGACGTCCTCGCCAGCCTCCATCAGTGCCTTGTAAACATCTTCAGCACTCATGTGGCGTTGCTCGGCGGAATCGAGCATTTGCAGAATTTTGACCCGTGGCAGGGTCACTTTGAGGCCGGCTTTGCGTAGTTCGCTATTTTCAACCATGGTCAGCTTTCTCGCGATGCTGCTTCGCAGCTTCTCTTAATGCGGGTATGATCGGCGTTTACGTTGTCCCAGCCAAGATAGTGGAAGTCGCCCACCGATGCAAAACACCAAGCTCTTGCTAACCAGTTTCACCTTTGTGGGACTGCTCGCACTCGCCGGTTGTTCATTCCCCGGGGTTTACAAAATCGACATCCAGCAGGGCAATGTCGTCACGCAGGACATGATAGACCAGTTACGCCCGGGAATGACCCGCAAGCAAGTACGGTTTATCATGGGTAACCCTCTGCTGACCGACACGTTCCATGCCGATCGCTGGGATTATCTGTACAGCCTGCAACCGGGTGGCGGTGAACGTCAACAGGAACGCATTAGCGTTATCTTCAACCCAAATGATCAGCTTGTCAGCCTCTCTGGCGATTTCATGCCAGGCGTGAGCCGCGACGAAGCCATTCTCGGCAAGGACAGTGGCACGACAGTGGCCGCTCCAGCAGAGAACGTCGAGAAGCCGAAACCGGAAAAACCGACCAAGCCAGGCTCGTTGCTCGATCAGATCCAGAAAGAAGTAGACGGTGTAGAGACTGTCCCAGTCCCGACTCCAGAACCACTGGACACCACGCCGCAATAATTTGCGACGCAATAAAAAACCCGGCATGTCCGGGTTTTTTATTGCCTGGCGTTTACTGATTCACTGATTCCGGGCTTTAGCCTCGGCCGCCTTGGCCGCACGCAACCGACGAACTTCCTTCGGATCCGCCAGCAATGGCCGGTAAATCTCGATGCGATCCCCCGACTGAACCGGGCGGCTGTCCGCATCGACGGTCACTTTGCCGAAAATCCCCACGGGACATGTAGCCAGATCCAGCTCCGGAAACGCCTGGCCGATACCGGATTTAAGCATTGCTGCCCGAACGTTTGTCCCTGCCGGCACGGTCACCGACAAAAGCACCTGACGATCCACGGCGGCATACGCCACCTCGATCTCGACCCCTGCCTCAACCATGTATTTGCTTGGCCCGCTGGCAGAACGCATCCACCAGCGTGTTGGCCGCCTGATTGAACAAAGGTCCGAGGGTCGCGCGAATAATGGGGCCGGCGTAATCGAACGACAGATCCAGACTGATCTTGCAGGCCTTTTCGCCCAACGGCTTGAATACCCAGACTCCGTGCAACTGAGTGAAAGGCCCTTCTTCCAGGTTCATTTCAATTGACTGGCCGGAAACCAACGTATTACGCGTTACAAAATGCTGGCTGAGCCCTCCCTTGGCCACACCGACGCTGGCGCGCATGTGTTCAGGGGAGCTTTCAAGGACTTCAGCTGTTGAGCACCAAGGCAGGAACTCCGGATACCGTGCCACGTCGTTGACCAGGTCATACAGGGCTTGCGCCGGGTACGGCAGCAAGGCCGAACGTGAAATGTGTGTCGTCATGTCAGCGTCACTTCCACAGCTGAGCGGCAAATACTACGAGAATGCCGATGGGCGCCACATAGCGCATCAAAAACAAAGACAAGGCGAACAACGCAGGATTACGGATCGACAACTCGTCGCGCACCGCTTCCCGCCCCATTACCCAGCCCGCAAACACCACGAAACACAAACCACCAAGTGGCAACATGATTCGCGAGGTGAAGAAATCGATCACGCCAAAGAAGTCCAGTCCGCCCGAAGCGCCCCATTGATAGAGGTGGAACAAACCGTCTTCGTTCACGAAAAACTTGGCTTCCTTCCAGATATTGAAGGAAAACACAGTGCCCAGGCCAACAAACCAACAGCTGAATGCCAGCCAGAAGGTCACCCAGGCGCGGCTGATTTTGCTCCGCTCGACCAGGTACGCCACCATCGGCTCAAGCAGCGAGATCGCCGAACTCCAGGCTGCAATCGCCACCAGCACGAAGAACACTACGCCCATCACTTGGCCGAACGCTACGTTACCGAAGGCAAACGGCAGGCTGACAAACATCAGACCAGGGCCTTCGCTCGGGTTCAGCCCTGCGGCGAACACAATCGGAAACAACGCCAGGCCGGCCACCAGCGAAACAAAGGTATCGAGCAATGCCACGCCAACCACGGTCCCGGAAAGCGACGAGTTCTTCGGCATATATGCGCCGTAGATCATGATTGAACCGACACCCACGCTCAGGGAAAAGAACGCGTGCCCCATGGCTGGCAACAAGCCGTCGAGAACTTTTTCCGGCTGGAAGTCGAACATGAAATGCACGCCTTCCATGAAATGCCCGGTGGTCATGCTGTAGCCCAACAGCACAAGGATCATCACGAACAGCAGCGGCATCATGATCCGCAGGCTGCGCTCAAGCCCGGCAACCACGCCCTTGGCGATCACGATCGCCGACAGCAGCAGGAAAATCGTGTGCCAAAGTGTCAGGCGCCACGGGTCGGCAATGACGCTGCCAAAATAGGCGCCCACCTGATCAGGAGTCGCCCCCTGGAAATCGCCACGGCCCATGTCGATGATATAATCGAGCGACCAACCGCCCACCACACTATAGAAAGACAGGATCAGTAACGCCGTGATCATCCCGGCAAAGGCGCCCCAGGACCATTTGGCCGAATGCCCCGCCTCCAGCGCCAGCACCTTCAAGGCGTTGGCCGGACTCTGCCGCGCACGCCGGCCGATCAGGGTTTCCGCCAGCATCACCGGAATGCCGATCAGCGCGATACAGGCCAGGAACATCAGCACGAAGGCGCCGCCGCCATAGACGCCGACCATGTACGGGAATTTCCAGATGCTGCCCAGCCCCACGGCCGAGCCGGTCGCGGCGAGTATGAAAACCCAGCGGCTAGCCCAACTGCCGTGGACAGAAACCTTGTCTGTCGACATTGATATTACGACCAAGCGTTGAAAAAAGAGCGCGCATTGTCCGGGATTCAATCAACCTGCTCAAGCACGCAGCAACACCGTAGCCGACTCGCTTGCAACTCCCTATAATGCCGCCCCTATGGCTAAACAGAAGAAACACCCAACAGGGACCATCGCGCAAAATAAAAAGGCGCGACACGATTACTTCATCGAGCATAAGTTCGAGGCTGGTCTGGTCCTGGCCGGCTGGGAAGTAAAAAGTCTGCGGGCAAGCAAGCTGCAGCTGGTTGACAGTTACGTACTGCTCAAGGATGGCGAAGCCTGGCTGCTCGGCAGCCATATCACGCCGTTGACGACTGCCAGTACCCACGTCATCGCTGACCCGGTCCGCACCCGCAAACTCCTGCTCAACCGGCGCGAGCTGGAAAAGCTCGCCGCTGCCGTGCAGCAGAAGGGCTACGCCTGCGTCTGCCTGTCCTGGTACTGGAGCAAGCACATGGTCAAGTGCGAGATCGCTCTGGGCAAGGGCAAGAAGGAATACGACAAGCGTGATACCGAACGCGAACGTGACGCCGGTCGCGAGTTGCAGCGTGCGGTGCGCAACAAGGGCAAGGAAGACTGATTCCTGCCTGATCGCGACATTGTGGCGAGGGAGCTTGCTCCCGCTCGACTGCGCAGCAGTCGCCAAGCGAAGGGCTGCTTCGCACCCTAGCGGGAGCAAGCTCCCTCGCCACAATCAGCACTCTACATCCCCTTGCGCCGCTCCGCCCGGGCCATGCGCTGCACTTCCTGACGCACTTCTTCCAGCACTTCCTGTACATACAGAATGTGCCGACTGGAAACCTCCCGCGCCTGTTCCGCCCTGCCTTCGATAATCGCCAGGTACAACTCCCGGTGCTGCGTGATCAGCATGTCGCGGGTTTCGGTGCGCTGCTTGTACATGCCGCCGATGTTGGTCACCACGTTGCGCTTGAGCAGATCGAACAAGCCACGAATGGTGTGCAACAAAACCGCGTTATGGCTGGCCTCGGCAATCGCCAAGTGGAACTTGGCATCCGCCGCGCCCTCTTCCGCCCGACTGACTTCATCGTGCCGCGAATAGCAGTCCTGCAATTCATTGAAGGCCGCAGTCAGTCGCTCGCGATCCACATCAGTAGCACGTAACGCCGCGTAATAAGCACAGGACGCTTCCAGGGTGTGGCGAAATTCCAGCAGGTCTCGCTGAGCTTCGGGATTACTTTCCAGCAGTTGTAGCAATGGATCACTGAAGGTCGTGCCCAGGGATTCCACCACATAATTGCCGCCGCCCTGACGACTGACCAGCAAGCCCTTGGCCGTCAACTTTTGAATGGCCTCACGCAAGGAAGGACGCGATACGCCGAATTGCTCGGCCAATGCGCGCTCGGCCGGCAAGCGCTCGCCCGCCTTCAGCGTGCCTTCGAGGATCATGCCCTCCAGCTGCTCGACAATATCGTCAGACAAACGGCGCTGACGAATCTGATCAAACCCCATAACTCGATTTCTCCACGATCCCGACGGCTCGCCGGGGCTCTATTCTGGCCGATTCGCGCCGCGCCAGCACCTGCCAGACAACATTTAACCGAGCGGATCAGATGCCCGATCAGGCCACGCATTCGACAAAAGTTTTAGGGCGGCAAATTGACACACCGCACACAAGACTTTTACCCTAGCCAACAGCGATTGTAAATTGGTCTTACCAATTATCCAAGAACGCTGATCAGTGCCTGACCAACAACAATTAGGGGCCACCCCATATGCAAACCTGGCAACAGCTCTACAGCCCTCTCGGCAGCCTCGGTTTATCCGCGCTCGCAGCCGTCATTCCCATCGTGTTTTTCTTCCTGGCCCTGGCCGTGTTCCGCCTCAAAGGCCATGTGGCCGGCAGTATCACGCTGGGCTTGTCGATCCTGGTGGCGATCTTCGCCTTCCAGATGCCCGTCGACATGGCGTTCGCCGCCGCCGGATATGGCTTCGCCTACGGCCTGTGGCCGATTGCCTGGATCATCGTGGCGGCGGTTTTCCTCTACAAGCTGACGGTCAAGAGTGGCCAGTTCGAAGTGATCCGCAGCTCGGTGCTGTCGATTACCGACGACCAGCGCCTGCAAGTGCTGCTGATCGGCTTCTGCTTCGGTGCCTTCCTTGAAGGTGCGGCCGGTTTCGGTGCGCCGGTGGCGATTACCGCCGCGCTGTTGGTCGGACTGGGCTTCAATCCGTTGTACGCCGCAGGCCTGTGCCTGATCGCGAACACCGCTCCGGTAGCCTTCGGCGCCTTGGGGATTCCGATCATCGTCGCCGGCCAAGTGACCGGCATCGACGCGTTCAAGATCGGCGCCATGACCGGTCGCCAACTGCCGCTGCTGTCGCTGTTCGTGCCGTTCTGGCTGGTGTTCATGATGGATGGCCTGCGCGGCGTCCGGGAAACCTGGCCGGCAGCATTGGTCGCCGGTTTGAGCTTCGCCGTGACCCAGTACTTCACGTCGAACTTCATCGGCCCGGAACTGCCGGACATCACCTCGGCCCTGGCCAGCCTGATCTCCCTGACCCTGTTCCTGAAAGTCTGGCAGCCAAAACGCGCCGCCGGCCAACACATCGCCGGCGCCGTTTCGGCCTCCGTGGTCACCGCAAGCGTCGGTGGTTTCGGCCAGAAACGCAGCACCGTTGCCTCGCCTTACAGCCTGGGTGAAATCTTCAAGGCCTGGTCGCCGTTCCTGATCCTGACCGTGCTGGTCACCATCTGGACCCTGAAACCGTTCAAGGCGATGTTTGCCGCCGGCGGTTCGATGTACAGCTTCGTGTTCAACTTTGCCATCCCGCATCTTGATCAAATGGTGATCAAGGTCGCGCCGATCGTGGCCAACCCGACCGCCATTCCAGCGGTGTTCAAACTTGACCCGATTTCCGCGACCGGCACGGCGATTTTCTTCTCGGCGTTGATCTCGATGCTGGTGTTGAAGATCAATTTCAAAACTGGTCTTACCACTTTGAAAGAGACCTTCTACGAACTGCGCTGGCCGATCCTGTCCATCGGCATGGTGCTGGCTTTTGCCTTCGTCACCAACTACTCGGGCATGTCGTCGACCATGGCCCTGGTGTTGGCCGGCACTGGCGCAGCGTTCCCGTTCTTCTCGCCGTTCCTCGGTTGGCTGGGCGTGTTCCTGACCGGTTCCGATACCTCGTCCAACGCGCTGTTCAGTTCGCTGCAAGCCACTACCGCCCACCAGATCGGTGTCAACGACACCTTGCTGGTGGCGGCGAACACCAGCGGTGGTGTGACCGGCAAGATGATCTCACCACAATCGATCGCCGTGGCCTGCGCCGCGACCGGGCTGGTGGGCAAGGAATCTGACCTGTTCCGCTTCACCCTCAAGCACAGCCTGTTCTTCGCCACGATTGTCGGTTTGATCACCCTGGCTCAAGCCTACTGGTTCACCGGCATGCTGGTGCACTAAGTACTACACGCGACATGGAAAAAACCGACGCCGGACCACGATTCCGGCGTCAGCTATTCACAACCCGGTCTGTAAGGCTGCTGAAAGGATCTCACTCTATATTCAGCAGCCTCAGCGGACGGATAACCGGGACAACCCGGAGACACGCCTGATGAGCGAGCTTTTTTACAACGCTGTGCCGAATGCGACCCGTGTCGCCCCGCCACTGCCCGAGCCTCGGCAATACCCCAGCGAAAAACCGCAACGGGTGTACCTGTTCGGGACCTGCGTAGTGGACTTGTTCTACCCGGAAGCCGGAATGGACGCGATCCACTTGCTGGAGCGCGAAGGCATCCGTGTCGAATACCCGCAAGGGCAAAGCTGCTGCGGTCAACCGGCCTACACCTCGGGTTACACCGAGCAGGCACGGACCGTGGCGCGCTCGCAACTGGCGCTGTTCGCCGGGGATTATCCGGTAGTGGTGCCTTCGGGCTCCTGCGCGGGCATGATGCGTGAACACTATGCCGACTTGTTCAAGGACGAGCCGGACACGCTGAAACAGGTTCAGGCCCTGGCCGCCAGAACGTTTGAGCTGGCCGAGTTCCTGTTGTTTGTCTGCAAGGTGCAGCTCAATGACAGTGGCGAGCCGGTAAAAGTCGCGTTGCACACGTCGTGTTCGGCACGTCGTGAAATGAACACCCACCTGCACGGCCGCGAGTTGTTGGCGCAGTTGAGCAACGTGGAACGAGTCGACCACAGCCATGAAAGCGAATGCTGTGGCTTCGGTGGGACTTTCAGCGTCCGTATGCCAGATATTTCCGGCGCGATGGTGGCTGACAAGACCCGCTCGTTGAAGGAATCCGGCGCGCACAAGGTACTCAGTGCCGACTGCGGTTGCCTGATGAACATCAACGGCTCGCTGGAAAAACAGCAGGAAGCGTTGCGCGGCCAACATCTGGCCAGCTTCCTCTGGCAGCGTACCGGAGGTGCCCGATGAGCGCCGCCGAGATTATTCCTACGGTTACCGTAGAAGAGGATTTCCGCACCCGGGCTCACGAGGCTTTGGGTGATGCGCAATTGCGAGGCAACTTCCGCAAGGCGATGGATTCACTGATGACCAAACGTGCGGCCGCTTTCAGCGATGCCCACGAAAGAGAACATTTACGTGCACTGGGCAATGCCGTCCGCGCCCGTGCGTTATCCAAGCTGCCCGACCTGCTCGAGCAACTTGAACAGAACCTGACCCGCAACGGTGTGACAGTGCACTGGGCGGAAACGGTGGACGAGGCCAATGGCATCGTCCTCTCGATCATCCGCGCTCACGAGGGGCGGCAAGTGATCAAGGGCAAATCGATGGTCAGCGAAGAGATGGAGATGAACCATGTCCTCGCTGAACAGGGCATTGAATGTCTGGAATCGGACATGGGCGAGTACATCGTCCAGCTCGACCACGAGAAGCCTTCACACATAATCATGCCGGCGATCCACAAGAACGCCGGTCAGGTCGCGTCCTTGTTCCACGACAAACTTGGCGTGGAATACACCAAGGACGTAGACCAACTTATTCAGATCGGTCGCAGGGTCCTGCGGCAGAAATTCTTCGAAGCGGACATCGGCGTCTCCGGTGTCAACTTCGCCGTGGCCGAAACCGGCACCTTGCTGCTGGTGGAAAACGAAGGCAACGGCCGCATGACCACCACGGTTCCGCCGGTGCATATCGCCGTGACCGGTATCGAAAAAGTCGTGGAAAACCTGCGCGACGTGGTGCCGCTACTGTCGCTGCTGACCCGCTCGGCCCTGGGCATCCCGATCACCACCTACGTCAACATGATCTCCGGCCCGCGCAAGGAACATGAACTCGACGGCCCGCAGGAGGTGCATCTGGTGCTGCTCGACAACGGTCGCAGCCAGGCCTTTGCCGATAGCGAGTTGCGTCAGACCCTGAACTGCATCCGCTGCGGCGCCTGTATGAATCATTGCCCGGTCTATACCCGAATCGGCGGCCATGCCTACGGCGAGGTTTACCCCGGCCCTATCGGAAAAATCATCACCCCGCACATGGTTGGCCTGGCGAAAGTCCCCGACCACCCGAGCGCCTCTTCGTTGTGCGGCGCCTGCGGTGAAGTCTGCCCGGTAAAAATCCCGATCCCTTCGTTGCTGCGTCGCTTGCGCGAAGAGAACGTCAAGGCGCCGGACAGCACCCATCAAGTGATGCGCGGCCAGGGCAGCAAGTACTCGCGCAAGGAACGTTTCATCTGGAACGCCTGGGCGAAATTCAATAGCTCGCCAACGCTGTATCGCCTGTTCGGTCTGGCCGCGACGCGCCTGCGTGCACTTACCCCGAGCAATGTCGGCCCGTGGACGCAAAACCACAGCGCCCCGAAACCCGCTGCCCGCTCGTTGCATGACCTGGCTCGCGAGCATCTGGCCAAACAGGGAGATCGTTGATGAGCGCCAAGCAAAACATCCTCGCCAAACTGCGCAAAAGTCTGACAGGCACCACGCCGGTGGCTGACAACTTCGATGTCGATCTGGTGACGCAGCCTTACACCTACACCGCCGAACAACGCATCCCGCAACTGCGCAAACTGATGGAAGCCGTGCACACGGAAATCCACCTGACGTCAGGTAAAGCCTGGCCTGAGTTGCTCGCACAGTTGCTGAAGGATCGTCAGTTGCCGAGCCTGTTGATCGCGCCGACCACACCTCACGGTCAACGTGTCGCACAACACTGGGAGAAAAATCCTGGCCTGCCGACACTCAAGGCCTACGATCGCCCAATGGAAGAATGGAAAGCAGAACTGTTCAACGACACTCCGGCGAGCCTGACCGGCACCCTCGGCGCCATCGCCGCGACCGGTAGCCTGATTCTCTGGCCAACGCGGGAAGAGCCGCGCCTGATGAGCCTCGCGCCACCGGTGCATTTCGCCCTGCTCAAGGCCAGCGAAATCCGCGACAACTTCTATCAGGTGCAGCAGGAGTTCGAGTGGGCCCAAGGCATGCCGACCAATGCGCTGCTAGTCTCCGGCCCATCGAAAACCGCTGACATTGAACAAGTGCTGGCCTACGGCGCCCACGGTCCGAAAGATCTGGTGGTGTTGATCCTGGAGGACCAATGAGTCTACCGGCCGCTTTTCTGCGTGATGCGCAGCAACTGATTCCCCGTGAGCGTCGCTTCGACGACCCGTTGTCGACGCTGGCTTTCGGCACCGACGCCAGTTTCTATCGGCTGATTCCGCAACTGGTTATCCGCGTCGAGTCCGAAGATGAAGTGGTGGCGCTGCTGAAACTGGCGCAGCGCGATCAGGTGCCGGTGACTTTCCGCGCCGCCGGCACCAGCCTGTCCGGGCAAGCCATCAGCGACTCAGTGCTGATCGTACTTGGGGATAACTGGAACGGTCGCGAGATCCGTGGCCAAGGCACGCAGATTCGTCTGCAACCCGGCGTGATCGGCGCGCAGGCCAACGCGTGGCTGGCGCCGTTCGGGCGCAAGATCGGCCCAGACCCGGCGTCGATCAACGCCTGCAAAATCGGCGGCATCGTCGCCAACAATGCCAGCGGCATGTGCTGCGGCACTGCGCAAAATACCTATCACACCCTGGCCGGTATTCGATTGGTGCTGGCCGATGGCAGTCGACTCGATACCGAAGATGCCGCCAGTGTCGCGGCATTTCGCCAAAGCCATGGCGAGTTGCTGGAACGTCTGGCGACATTGGGCCGCGAGACGCGGGCAAACGCTGAACTCGCCGCCAAAATTCGCCACAAATACCGTCTGAAAAATACCACCGGCCTGTCACTCAACGCCTTGGTGGATTACGACGAGCCTGTGGATATCTTGAGCCACTTGCTGGTGGGTTCCGAAGGTACGCTCGGCTTCATCAGCGCGGTGACCTACGACACAGTGATCGATCACCCGAACAAGGCCTCGGCGCTGATCGTATTCCCGGATGTGGAAACCTGCTGCAACGCGGTCACCGTACTGAAAAGCCAACCGGTGTCGGCGGTGGAACTGCTGGACCGACGCAGTTTGCGTTCGGTGCAAAGCAAACCCGGCATGCCCGCTTTCGTACAACATCTGTCGAACAATGCCTGCGCCCTGCTGATCGAGTCCCGCGCGGCGTCGTCCACACTGCTGCACGAACAATTGGCACAGATCATGGCGTCGCTGGCGTCTTTCCCGGTGGAGAAGCAAGTCGACTTCACTGAAGACCCGCTGGAAAACGCCCGGCTCTGGGCGATCCGCAAGGACACCTTCCCCGCCGTTGGCGCAGTGCGCAAAACCGGGACCACAGTGATCATCGAGGACGTGACCTTCCCGGTGGAACAACTGGCCATCGGCGTGAACCGGCTGATCGAGTTGTTCGACAAACATCACTACGACGAAGCGATCCTTTTCGGACACGCACTGGAAGGCAATCTGCACTTCGTCTTCACCCAAGGCTTCAACAATCCGGAAGAAGTCGCACGCTACCAGGCGTTCATGGACGACGTGGCGCAGTTGGTCGCCGTCGAGTTCGGCGGCTCGCTCAAGGCTGAACACGGCACCGGACGCAACATGGCGCCGTTCGTCGAACTGGAATGGGGCAGCGACGCCTACCAGTTGATGTGGCAGCTCAAACGCCTGCTCGACCCCAACGGCATTCTCAACCCGGACGTGGTGCTCAGCGACGACCCGCAGATCCATCTCAAGCATCTCAAGCCGTTGCCGGCCGCCGACGAGATTGTGGATAAGTGCATCGAATGCGGCTTCTGCGAACCGGTCTGCCCGTCGAAAGGCCTGACCCTGAGCCCGCGTCAGCGCATCGTGATCTGGCGTGACATCCAGGCGAAGAAGCGCGCCGGGGTCGATACCCGTGAACTTGAAGCGGCGTATGAATATCAGGGCATCGACACCTGTGCGGCGACCGGTCTGTGTGCGCAACGCTGCCCCGTGGGAATCAATACCGGCGAACTGGTGAAAAAGCTTCGCGGCCAGCACGCCACCCATACGAAAACCGCCAATTGGCTTGAAGGAAACTTCGCCATGGCGCTGCAAGGCGCGCGCTTCACCCTGCACGTGGCCAACGGTGCACGGATGTTGTTGGGCGCACCACGATTGGCGAAGTTATCGGCGACGTTGACGCGTTTATCCAAAGGTCAGGTCCCACAATGGACCAACGCCATGCCGCAACCGGAAAAAGCCATTCGCTTCAGCCCGACGGTGACGGACGAGCGACCGCGCGTGGTGTATCTGGCCGCGTGTGTTTCACGCGCCATGGGCCCGGCGGCTCGCGACAAGGAGCAAATGTCGCTGTACGACAAAACCCGCGGCTTGCTGGAAAAGGCTGGTTATCAGGTGGTCTTCCCGGACAATCTGGATAACCTCTGCTGCGGCCAGCCGTTTGCTTCCAAGGGCTATGCCGAACAGGCCGAACACAAACGCCAGGAACTGATCGGTGCCCTGCTCCACGCCAGCCGTGGCGGCCTCGATCCGATCTATTGCGACACCAGCCCCTGCACCTTGCGCCTGGCTCAGGACCTGGGCGATGTGCGCCTGGATTTGTACGACCCGGTGCGGTTCATTCGTACGCATTTGATGGATCGACTGGATTTCACGCCGCAGGACACGCCGATTGCAGTGCATGTCACCTGCAGCACCCAGCACCTTGGGGAAAGCCAGGCGCTGATTGATCTGGCGCGTAAGTGCAGCAAAAACGTGGTCATCCCCGAAGGCATTCATTGCTGCGGATTTGCCGGCGACAAAGGCTTCACCACGCCGGAACTGAATGCGCATTCCCTGCGCACCTTGAAGGACGCGGTGCAGTATTGCAGCGAAGGCATTTCCACCAGCCGCACCTGCGAAATCGGCCTGAGCCAGCATGGCGGGATCGATTATCACGGGCTGGTGTATCTGGTGGATCGTGTGACTCAAGCACGCCCGGTTTAAGAGCGATGGATTGAAAAGGGGCATTTTTTGCCCCTTTTTGCTGTGCATCGCCATCATCCCCCCGCAAAAAAAAACCGAATTCCTGCGCGCGGCTATAGTCATTTAGCTAGGCTCTGTGAAAGGGCTTATAACCACCTCGGCCAGCGGCCCGCATCACCGGCAGCACCGAGCCCTCATGCGCAAGGAGATAACCATGAAGCACTCTGCAATTGCTGGATTGTTCATCGCTGCTGCAATGTTGGCGTCGCCGGTGTTTGCGGCGGATAAAGATCTGTGTGACGGGAACATTCAACAAATAAGCGATTTCGTGGACAGCGCGCCGTCCCTTCCGGAAGGCACAATGGACACCGTCAAAGCTGCCCTGACAAAAGCGAAAGCAGCCCAGGCGGCCGGTAACGACAAGGATTGCGTGGAAATCTCCTCCGGCATCATCACCAAAATGCAGATTCGCAACCCTACCCGGAACTGATGCCAGACAAGGCCAACCTTCGGGTTGGCCTTCCGGGCCGCATTGACGTAGACTGTACAGGCTTGTTGCTCAATGTGATTCACGAGCAATGAGTTCGGGGCCGTTTAGGATTCGACGCCGGTTGCGAAACTTTAGGTGCATGCCGAGTTGGTAACAGAACTCGTAAATCCACTGTTGCAACTACTTATAGTTGCCAATGACAAAGACTACGGCCAGGAATTCGCTCTCGCTGCGTAAGCAGCCTTAGCCCTGAGCTTCTGGTGCCTTCGGGCCCAGCAATCACCAGGGGATGTCTGTAAACCCAAAGTGATTGTCATATAGAACAGAATCGCCGTGCAGTACGTTGTGGACGAAGCGGCTAAAACTTACACAACTCGCCCAAAGCACCCTGCCCGTCGGGTCGCTGAGGGTTAACTTAATAGACACGGCTACGCATGTAGTACCGACAGCGGAGTACTGGCGGACGGGGGTTCAAATCCCCCCGGCTCCACCAAATAGAAAAAAGACGTCCTCGGACGTCTTTTTTTGTGCCTGAAATTCAGCAAAACCCTGGCGTCCATGTGCCGCGATTCCGCCCGCAACACTACCGCTCAGGATACGCAGCAAAATCCGTGTACCCCCTTTCCCCACGCCGTGTGTAATACGCTGATCGGTCCGCTTCCGCCAACGGCCAGTCATGCTTGAGACGCTCCACCAGGTCCGGGTTTGCGATGTAGGGTCTGCCGAAGGCGATCAGGTCGACCAGCCCGGTGTCGAGCGCATCCTGCGCGCTCTGGCGGTCAGTGAATCCGCCGCACCAGATGATTTTGCCGGGAAACGCTGCCCGAACCTTGACCAGCAGGGCGTGGTCGAGGTGGTGCGATTTGAACTCGGCAACCTCCATATTCGCTTCCGGCATCAGTTCGTAGACCAGATGCAGATAGGCGACGCCGAGGCGGCCCAGTTTATCGGCAACGTACAGCAAGGTTTCTTCCGTCAGAGGGTCCGCCGGAATCCCGTTGAACTTGCCGAACGGCGACAGGCGGACACCCACGCGCCCAGGCCCCAACTCACGCACCGCCGCTTCAACCACTTCCATCAGGAACCGTGTGCGGTTTTCTACGCTACCGCCGCCGAAGCAATCTGTGCGCGTGTTGAGCACCGAGTTCATGAACTGTTCGAACAGGTAACCGTTGGCTGCGTGGATTTCGACTCCGTCAAATCCAGCCTCCCGCGCCTGGACGCAGGCTTGGGTAACGGTGCCGACCAAGGCAAACACTTCTTCCGTCCTCAGGCGTCTTGGCTTGCCTGCGGGCATATAGCCCAACGTGCCATCCGGGCCGTGGGCAAACACTTGCGAATCCGCCCTTTCCTCGGTGACGCCCCATGGCGCTTCGCCGTTGGGCATGAGCGATGGATGGGCCATCCTGCCGACGTGCCAGAGTTGCAAGAATATCGTGCCGCCCTCGCGGTGAACCTCATCGGTCACCAGACGCCAGCCCTGCCGCTGGTCCTGCGTGTAGATGCCGGGGGTCAGCGCGTAGCCGTTGCTGGATGGCGCAACGTCAGTTGCCTCGGTCACGATCAGGCCGGCGCTGGCGCGCTGCCCGTAGTAGGTGGCCATCAACTCATTCGGGATGTCACCCTCGGACGTCCGAGTGCGAGTCATCGGCGCCATGACGATGCGGTTCGTCAGCGCAACGGTGCCACCAACCAATTGGGAATCAAACAGGTCTATCATTGGTTTTCCTTCGGGTCGGTTCGGATCGGAAGGAAAATGTACTTTTCGATAGTCGCCCCCCTCTACACACCGTTTGGTCAGTGGTTGCAAATGAAGACGATCAATAGACTCCCCGGCTTGCCAGTCGAACGCGCGCTAGGTGTCCTTTCCGGACGCTGGAAAGCGGTCATCCTTCATGTCCTGCTGGACGGCCCGCAACGCACCTGTGATCTGGAAAAACGCATCGCCGGCATCTCCCAGAAGGTGTTGATCGAGCAACTACGCGCGCTTGAGGAACATGGAATGGTGAGCCGGCAACCCAGCGGCGTGGACCGCCAGGGCATCGAATACCTGCTCACCCCGCTTGGCGAAAGCCTGCGGCCCATTCTGAAGTCCCTCATTGATTGGGGAACCCATCACGCCAGAGAGCTCGACGAGGTACATCGGCTGCTGCCATGCAGTGCTGTGGTTCGAGATCGAACTGGCTGATTGTTCGGACAGGATCTGAGAGCAGCTCCGGGCTCACCCTCTGGCGCGATGACGCAAGCGCGAGTAAGAGATCAGCATGCTGGTCAGTTCTTGTGTGACCTGGGTGAAGGGTGACACTCGACGGCTGATCAGGCACACCTCATTCGACTCCAGCGGCTCGCGAATCGAAATGCTGATCAGCGACGAGGAAAACAGCTTCATGCCGGGCAACATCCCGGGCTCAATGGTCAGGTAGTCAGTCTCGGAAATGATGTGCAGGATTTCCAGCAGCGACTCGGTGGTGATCGCGATCTTTGGCGGTGGCAGGCCCTGGGCTCTGAACAGCTCGACCAGATGATTTTCCGCACTGCCGACGACCCCGGCCGGGCGAACACTTATCCACTGACAATCAGCGAGGTCGTGCACTGAGCGAGCACCCGCAAGCGGATGTCCCTTGCGCGCAATCACGCTGGACTTCGAGCTGTAGAGCCGCTCGATCTGCAGGTCGATATCGCAGACGTTGGGGCTCAAGGGGCACATCACGAAATCGAGCCGGCCAGCGCGAATCATCTCGATCAGCATCTTCGTCTTGCCACTGGCGACATGTAGCTGCACCTTTGGAAATCGGCGGGTAAAACTGCTGAAGACCGGCATCAGGCACGCCGCCAACGGCTCCACGGTGACACCCAATGCGATCTGCCCTTCGGGCATGCCATTCCACTGTCGGACGTCTTGAACCGCGCGATCACAATCCAGAATGATCGAACGCGCCCGGGGCAGAAAAACCTTGCCGGCCAGGGTCACGCTGATGCCTTGATTGGAGCGCACGAGCAAGGTGACCCCCAGTTCCTTTTCCAGACTTTGAATCGACTCTGTCAACGTGCTTTGCGCAACGTCCAGCTCTCGCGCTGCCGAACGGAAACTGCCCATGTCGACCACCGAGCAGAAGGCCCGCAGCTGAATCAGCTTCATGAAGCACGGCCTCTGGGACGGCTATAGGCACGGTCGCTAATGACCGGGACTTTTTCGGTTTTGCTCATGGGACTTTCTCAAAATTCATTAAATGCATACGATTGAATCGTACGCGATAGATAAATACTCAAGCAAAGACCGGATGATGTCAAAGCTCGTGTTAAGTCTTGGCGACGAGTGGTGGCGCAAACGGGATGGGCGGAAAAGCCGAAGATGATCGCTTTTTCCGTTCTATTCGGCACCTGACCTCGCCTATAAAATCAGGCCCGTCAGATAGTGACTGTCGTTTGTACTATTTGAACTTCGATAATCCCGTGAAAAGTTATAACTAATAGCAGTTCCATTAAATGGGCTCTACGTGTGACTTCGCGCCTGAGGAATCTGCATGCCCAAAAACAACAAACAACTTTCCCTTAGCAGACGCAAATTTTGCGGCGCTGCTGCCGTGACCTGCGCGGCTGCACCTTTAGGGTTACTCGGCTTCTCAATCAAGACTGACGCTATGACCAATAATCAAAAAACAACAAATAGTGCTTCCACCGAAATACGTCCCTTTCATTTCAGCGCCCCGGAATCAGAACTTTCAGAGTTACGCAGACGCATACAAGCGACAAGATGGCCGGACAAGGAAACAGTGAACGACTCCTCGCAAGGCGTACAACTTGCGACGATTCAAAAACTGGCCAGACACTGGGCGACAAAGTACGACTGGCGAGTAATTGAATCGAAAATAAACGCAGTTCCCAACTTCATCACCCGGATTGATGGCCTGGATCTGCATTTCATCCATATCCGCTCCAAACACGAAAATGCGCTGCCGCTGCTTATGGCGCACGGCTGGCCTGGATCGGTGATCGAACTGATGAAAGTCATCGGTCCGCTGACCGATCCTGAGGCGCACGGTGGCAGCGCAGCCGATGCGTTCAGCCTGGTCATTCCATCGATGCCGGGTTACGGCTTCTCGGAGAAACCGACCGAGGCCGGTTGGAATCCTGTTCGTATCGCCGATGCCTACATCGAGTTGATGAAGCGCCTCGGCTACACCCGGTATGGGGCGCAAGGTGGCGACTGGGGCGCTATCGTCGTCGACCTGATGGCTGCAAAGGCGCCACCTGGCCTGATCGGTATTCACTCGAACATGCCAGGCGTGATCCCGCCTGAACTGGATGCGGCGTTGTTTCGCGGCGACCCGGTCCCGAGTGGTCTTTCCGGGGAAGAGAAACTGGCGGCCGATCAACTCGCCAACACCTACAAGCACATCGGCTACGCAATCATGATGGGCGACAGACCTCAGTCGCTCACCGGCATCACCGACTCACCCGTAGGTTTGGCGGCGTTCATGCTTGATCACGATCCTAAAAGCTACGAGATGATTGCGCGCTCCATCGACGGTCACCCGGAAGGCCTTACACCCGATGACGTCCTCGACAACATCACGCTGTTCTGGCTGACCAAGACTGCCCTTTCCTCGGCTCGGCTCTATTGGGAAAACAAGTCGACCTTCTTCGCCGTCAAGGGCGTCAACATCCCGGTGGCGGTCAGCGTGTTTCCCGATGAACTGTATACGGCGCCGAGAAGTTGGTCGCAGCAGGCATATCCCAAGCTTGTGCATTACAACAGGCTTCCCAAAGGCGGGCACTTTGCTGCATGGGAGCAGCCGGCGCTGTTCTCGCAGGAAGTCCGGGCCGGGTTCAAGACCCTGCGCTAAGCGCGCCAGCTCTTAGCATCGATACCTGATTCCTGTTGGCTAAGTATCAGGATGGCGGGTGGGCCAATCCACCCGCTTCTACCGTTCGTCGTCGAGGCGAAAAATAATCTTTGACATCGTTGGGGCTTTGGCAGAATATTCATCCATCGCATACGATCTAATCGAAAGCGACCAACAACATAAACCTTCGTTGCCGTTTGGAGATTCAACCATGAACACCGCAAGCACCTACACCCTGTTCATTACCACCGCTCGCGCTGCCCAAGGTCACAACGGCAACAACTGGATCATTGCAGCAACCGACTGATAAACCGTTTTCCACACCAAACATGTCGCATGCGATGTAATCGCACACACTATCAATCTTAAGGAATCATCCCATGAGCAAGATCGAAAAAGTACTGGCCACCGGCAAAACCCACACCACCTTCAGCAGCGCCGGCAAAACCTCACGCGGTCACAACGGCACCCTCGACATCGAGCTGTCGTCCCCCGGTTCCGCCCAAACGTCCCACGTGTTCGCCGCTACCCAGCCGCACCCGAAAGCCGAGCAATTGTTCGCCGGCGCATGGTCGGCCTGCTACACCGCAGCGGTTGGCCTGGTTGCCGCCGAGCGCAACATCGCACTGCCCGCAGACCTGTCCGTCGACATCGAAGTGGACCTGGGCCAGACGGGTCCGGCGTACTTCCTTCAGGCCCGACTGACCTTGCGCGTACCGGGGCTGGCACACGATGTCGCGACCGAACTGGCACACATCGCCGACTCCATCTGCCCGTATTCGAAAGCGACACGCGGCAATATCGACGTAGCCCTGAACGTTATTACGGCCTAATACATCGCATGCGATGTTAGCGTACGCGTAGAACATAATTGAACAATCTGAGGGAGTTATCATGAGCAAAATCGAAAAAGTACTGGCCAGCGGCAAAACCCACACCACCCTGAGCAGCGCCGGCACCACCTCGCGCGGTCATAACGGCAACCTCGACATCGAACTGTCGTCCCCGGGCAGCGCCACACCGGCGCACGTGTTCACCGGCGTGCAGCCGCACCCGAAAGCCGAGCAACTGTTCGCCGGAGCGTGGTCGGCCTGCTACATCGCGGCGGTGGGTCTGGCGGCCCAACAACTGAAGGTGACGCTGCCGGCCGATACCGCCGTCGACATAGAAGTCGATCTGGGCCAGACCGGCGCGGCCTACTTCCTCCAGGCCCGACTGACCCTGCGCGTGCCGGGCCTGTCACACGAAGTCGCCACCGAACTGGCACACAACGCCGATGCCATCTGCCCGTATTCCAAGGCAACACGCGGCAACATTGATGTCGCCATCAACGTCCAGACCGCGTAACGCAGTCCACGGCCGGTCCGCCAGGGTGTTTCCCGGTGGACCGGTCGTCGGCTTTACCGGCCGGTTACACGTGGACATTGAATGGCAAAGGTCTGAGCACTTCCGACACCATCGCATGCGATGTATAGTCCGAGTTTGCAACCCATCCGTCTTTGCCCAGAGAGAACGCGTATGAAACCCACCGAAAAGACATCCGCCCTCGACCTGAAGCTTTCCGACTTCCTGTGTTTTGCGGTCTATTCCTCCAACCTCGCCTTCGGCAAGGCGTACAAGCCAATGCTCGAACGGCTCGGCCTGACCTACACGCAATACATCACCCTTGTGGCGCTGTGGGAACAAGACGACCAGACCGTTGGCAGCCTCGGCGAAAAGCTGTTCCTCGAATCCAACACCCTCACGCCGATCCTGAAAAAACTCGAAGCGATGGGTTACCTGCTACGCCAGCGCGACCCGGAAGACGAACGCCAGGTGCGGATCAGTCTCACAAAAGAAGGGCGAAAACTGCGCGGAGAACTGACCGAAGAAGGCTTCCCGCAAACTGGTCTTGACCCTGAGGATTTCGTGCAAATGCAGCAGGCGATTGTGAAGCTGCGCAACAACCTCATCCGTACGACCAAAGACCGTCACGACGCGGAGTAAAAGGCTTCCCTAGCTCAGACGGAAGTCGCTCAAGTCAATCGACACCATCAGCCGCTCCCGCAGTGGCTGCAGATTTTCGTCGCGCAGATAAGCTCTGCGCCGCGTCGGGAAACGCAGGCCTTGAGCCTCGACGTAATCACTCACGTATTGAGCAGCAGCAAACCCGCCGGCGATATCGACGTGGTAGTCATGGCGGCGCAGCAGAAAGTCGTCGCCGAAGTAGAAATCCTGGAAGCGACTGTGACTGGCGATGTGTTCTGGAAACTCGACCCGCAGCCCGCACCAAATCTCCTGGCCTTCGTGCCAAGGCTCGATCTCGCTCACATTGAAGCCCGGCAGCGCCATGAAAAACGGCGTCGTCAGGTAAGTCCACATGGCATAACCGCTGAAATACGCGCGATGCAACGGGTCCCAAGGCGTGTCCATGCCGTGCCCGGCGAATGCCTCGCGCGGGTTCGACCGTTCGCGCACGATTTCGCCCTGAGAGGTTTCGATAGCGATGTAATCAGCCCGGAATACCGTGCGCCAATCAGAATTGCCGAAAGGCGTAACCGAAGCCTGTTGCTGGTGCAGGCTGACGGTCATCTCGCGGGGCATCGTGTCTTGCACCACACCTTTGATCCCCCACAACTCGCCGCCCGAAACGATGGTGGCGTTGAGCGTGGTGAAACGGTTCCAGCGCTCCAGGCCGCCATGGGCGTCGAGGATTTTTTGCAATAGATCGCTCATGGGTACTGGCTCCGACAGGATTGGCATTCATCAGAGAATACGCCTTGGCATCAACGGCAAACTGCTTGCCCAATAAAAAAGGCACTGACGGTTTACCGCCAGTGCCTTTTTCTACCGCAAGGATGTATCAGCGCGACAACATGAAGGTGTCGTACTCAAGGTCTTCCAGCGCCGTGGACAACCGGTGCAGCCCAAGCAATACACAGACCAGCAGCGAAAGGGTAAAGCCATAGCCGAAGAAGCTCGGGCCAAGGTGCATGCTGAGCAAGGTCAACCCGGCGTTCAACACCGCGAAGATCACGCACAGTTCCAGCACTACGGCGCGCTTGTCGAGGTAGAAGAACACGTTGAGCAACGCCATGAACACCACCTGAATGCTCACGCCGATCAGGTCGATGTAGAACAGCGGCAGGTAGTAACTGGAGATGCCCAGCCAGTCCAGCAAGCGCGGGGCGAACAGGAACAACAGCACCACCGTCAGCCCCTGCACCTTGCAGATTTCCAGCAGGCCCTGACGGATCGACAGGGTCATTTCGGTTTTCAGCGAACCGATGTGCTGCAAGGTTTCACCCTCGCGAATGGCCCTGAACAGTCGGTCATACCATTCGGCGAAATCGGTTTCGATACGCACCAGGAACACCGCCATCCCGGGAATGATCGCCAGGTACGCGAGGAAGATCGGCAAGTCATACAGGATCGAGGCGCGCAACGGACCGACGACGACGTTCGAAGTGCCGGGGTTGAACCAGAAGATGAACTTGTCGATCCAGATGCCAAAGTTATAGAAAAACCCGGTCACCAGCAGGCTGACAAACACTTGGCGGCGCTCAAGGAAATCGAAGGCCACCAGTTTCTCGGCACGGTATTCGCGCAGGATGTCGTAGAGAAACAGGAACAGCAGCGTGCTGTGCCCGATCAACAACGCCAACAGCAGGCCCGCGATCCCCAGGAAGCTCAGCAGATATGCGCTGATGACCATCAGCGTGTAGCCCACCAGCATCACCAGCAGGATGCGGTTGTAGGCTTTCATCCCTGACAGGAAGATGATCACCATCCACAGGTTGCACAGCACCACGAAGTTCGCCAGCACCAGCAACCGGTACATCAGCGGCTGATCGAACAACACGCTCAGCACTACGATTCCCAGCAACCCTGCACCGATGGTGACCATCAACAGCACACCCACCAGGTTGGGCAGGATCTGATCGTACTTGTGCTCGAACAGACGGTCGGAAACGAACCGGGTGAAAAACAGCTGCAAGCCGCCCGTGAGGATCAGCGAACTGGCCATCAGGTACGTCACCGTCACCAGGAACTGCCCCACCAGCGTATTGGGCACGACACGGCTCAGGCTGATGATCCCCACCAGCATCACGCTGATGATCGACAACACCCACGGCCCGGAGCTGATCAGCCCGGCGTACACGTAGGCGTGCAAGGTCGCCGTGTAGGAATCGCGCGACAGGATCTTGCGAAGTTCGAAGCCAATACCGGCCATTTAACTGTTCTCCATGGCGGCTTGATACAAGTCGCGATAACGCTGCAGCATCAAGGCTTCGGTGTAATAACGATTGACCCGCAGCAAGCCGCTGGCCTGAGCGGCCTGCCAGCGTTGCGGGCTGCGCAACAGTTCAAGGATCGCCACGCTGGTGGCTTGCGGGTCGGCAATCGCGACCACTTTGCCGGCCAGGCCGAGGTCACGATCTTCGGCGCTACCGCCTTCGATCAGCTCGCGACACGAACCCACGTCACTGCTGACCACCGGCGTGCCGGCGGCCCAGGCTTCGAGAATCACCAGCGGTTGCGCCTCGCTGATCGAAGTCAGCACCATCAGGCCCAGTTGCGGCAGAATCTCCTGAATGCGCTGGAAGCCGAGGAAATGCACCTTGCCCTCCAACCCCAGACTGGCCATCAGGCTGCGGCATTCGCTGACGTACTCCGGGTCTTCCTCTTCCGGCCCGACGATCCAGCCTTCGGCCTCGGGCATGGCGCTGATCACACCACGCATCGCCCGCAGAAAGGTCTTCACGTCCTTGATTGGCACCACACGCCCGATCAGCCCCACCACCGGCGCAATGCCTGGCGCACGGGATTCGAGCGCGGCGGTCCACTGTGGCAAATCGATGCCGTTGGGAATGACCCTTGTACGGACCGGGTCGGCGCCGTCCTTGATTTGCCGCTGACGGTTACCGTCATACAGCGAGATGATGCTGTCGGCGCTGTTGTACGTCAGCTGACCGATGCGCTCGAAGAACCGCACCCACAAGGTACGGATGTAACCCGAACCGGCATCAAGGCTGCGGTTGAGCGCTTGCCCTGAACTCTCGGCGATCCAGCTGGCCTGGGCCAGGTCGATCTTGCGTTCCTTGGTGTAGATTCCGTGCTCGCTGAGCAGGTAAGTGCAGTTCCAGCGTTGCTTGAGGATGCAGCCCAGCAACCCGGCGTAACCGGTGGAAATCGAGTGCAGCACCCGCGCCCGCGGCATGCGTCGCGACGCCTCGGCGAGCATCAGCAACGGCGACTGCATCGAGCGCAGGGTCCAGAAATAGTTGATGAACGACGGGTCGGCACAATGCAGGCGATAACCTTCGCTCAACGCCTCCCAACTGGCGCGGCTGCGCAGCACGTCGTCGAGGGTCAAACGGCCTTGGGCGATGCTGTCGAGCAGGCTTTCGCCCAGCGCTGGTTCCGGTGCATCGGGGTGATGCAGGAAGCGATACAAATCCTGCAACTGCTGCAGGTCGGCCTCGCGCGGCGTGCCCCGGGTGTCGGTCGGATGAGTCGCGTCTTCGAGGAAGACTTCCTCGATGTGCAATACATTGGACGGTACTTGATAGCGTCGCTCGCCATACGCCGAGCGTTGTCCGCCGATGAACATCACCGAGAACGTCACCTCGGGCAAACCGAGGATCATCTGGTGAATCCAGCTCGACACGCCACCGCGCACATAAGGCCAGGTGCCTTCGAGCAGCAGGCAGATATCGGCCAGCGGCGCCTCTTCCTTGTGAATCATGTCCAGCTCCTCACCAGGTCAGCGAAGGGTGGGCGCTGACGGGTTTTCTCCGGAAGGCTGGCGAGCAACCCTGGGATTTCGTGGTAACGACCGGCCTCGAACGCGAGCTCGGCGTGGAACGGCAGAATCTGCGCCGCGCCCATGCCGTTTTCCTGAGCCTGGGTCAGCAGCACTTCGGCGCGCTCGATGTCACCGCGTTCCAGGGCAATGCGCCCGGCCAGCAAAAACAGCTCACCGCCCTCGCCCGCTAGCAGGCCTTGTTCGGCATGTTCGTTGGCCTGATTGAGTACGTGCTCAAGCACGCTACCTTGCGCCAGCCCCAGATACGCCAGCTCCCAATACCAGCGCGCCAGCGTGCCGTGCAACACGCCGGCGGCTTTGGCGGTGGTGCCGTGCAGTTGGCCCAAGGCGATCTGGATGCGCAGGTTGATGTCGCTTTCCTGCTTGTCGAGCATCGAGTAGGCCAGCAGCCGTACGTCATCGCTGGGGTCGCCCAGTGCCAATTTGAGAATCGGCACCGCTTCTTTGCCAGGCATGCGCTTGGTCGCCAGCAAGGCGGCCAGACGTTGATCCGGGTCCGGTGCATGACGCAAAACGTCCTGCAAACCGCCATCGGCGAAAATGGGCGAATGCAAATTTGTCTGCGCCCGATACGGCAGGCTCGGAATGCCCACCGCTTGCCATTCTTGCTTGTCGCGTTTGCGCGGCAGGTACAGCGCCGGGAAAATCGCTGCGACCACGCCGACCGCACCCAGCACCGGCACAAAGAATGCCAGGCTGAAAATGAACAGCGGGCTCCACGGTAGCGGCGAGCGATAACGCGCCGGCAACAGCAGCCAGACCGCGCCACACAGCATCGCGCAGGCCAGACCATGGCTGAGGGTGAACACCAGCAATTGATGCGCCTCGGGCAAGTCGGTCCATAAACTGGCCCAACTGCCCGCCTCTAACAACAAGGCTCCGCTAAACAGCCACTTGCTGATCATTCAGACCACACTCGTTGAACAGGTAATTACGCAGCCCGTTAGGTTCACCAGGCTCCAGGTTGAACGGCATGACCCGCACGCCGAGGCTATCCATGTCACTTTCAATGCCGAAGTGTTCGTGGATCAGCAGGTTGATCCGCGCCAGGTAGCCTTCGGTGCCTTGCGGGCTGGTCAACGGCAGGAGCACCAGCAGCAGCTGATGATCGCGGTTGTTGCGCAGCGGCAAGTGCAAGTCCAGACCACGCTGACTGCGTTCCAGCAAGCGTGTCAGCTCTTCGTTGGCGCGGGTCATTTCAAAGGCGAACAGACCGGCCGACAATTTGTGCTGCTCGACGTCGACCAGCGAGCGCTTGAGTTGCAGGGTGAAATGCTGCGCATCGGCATCGACCAGTTGCAGCACCTGCACATCACGCAGCAACAGGTCGGCGATGTGCCCGGCCAACAGCGCCAGCAGGCTCAGGGTACGATCCTGGAAGGCGAAGAACGGCATCTGCCGCACCGCCAGCACCGCCAGCAAACGCCCCTCGGCATCAATCAACGGAATGCACGCCTGCAACGACGAGAACTGCGCCGAGCTGCCCGCTTCAAGCAACTCCTGACGCACACTCACCAGCTCGCCACGCTCCAGGCACAGCTTGACCAGGCCGTCTTCGGTATCCAGAGATCCCATGACGCCGATGGTCGACAGAGGTGTAGGCAATACCCGCTCACCGCGCTCGTCGACCCGATACAGACCGGCCACCCGCAGTGCGCCGTACTGACCAAACACCGCGACGATCGGATCAGCCAAAGCAGCGAGTGCATCGCCCTCTTCCGGCATCACCCGCAGTCTTTCACGCAAGCCCAACAACGAGCTGCGCAAGCTTTGGTCACTGCCCGCCACGCGCTGTTCCAGTCGGTCGTGGGAGACCCGCAGGATCTGATGCGCACGGGTGAACTCATCGAGACGGTACTGGCGATAATCGTTGGCCATCTGCAGACGCTCCAGGCGTCGCTCCCACAGATCGCGAACCTCGCCCACCAGCATGCCGCACACCAGCACGCCGACGATCCACGACGGCTCAAGCTGCGCGTAGCCGGCATGGCCGCTATAGCGCAGCGCGAACACTGCCATTACCAACAACGCGGCGCTGAGCAGGCCGCGGACAAAACCGTAACGCACACCCAACAGCAGCGGCGCCAGAAGCGGCCAGGGGAAACCGCCGTGCATTCGCATCGGGTCTTCCGGGGTCAGCCAGAAGCCGAGGCCGATGGCCAGGCCGGTCACCAGGAACGTTTCCAGCCAAGACACCGGGCCACTGGCGCGAGGCGCCAGGCTGTAATCCATGTGTGGAGAATTCATTGCGATCACTCGAACCGAAGGGCGCCAACAAGCGTATCGAGCACTTTTTGCGCAGTGCCCGCGAGGCTTTCACGGGACCAACCGGCACGTGCGCCACTCTTGCTCCAGAGTACCCGGCCGCTCTCGGCATCGAGCACGCGCAGGCTGATGCCCACCGCCGGCTCACCGTCCAGACCATTCTTGTACTGCCATTCTTCAACGCTGCCGGCGACCACGTAATCGAGTTTCTGCTCACGCGCCCAGTCCAGGGCTCCGGCCAGACGCTCGTTGTCGTCCATCAACGCTTGTTCGCCCTGGGTGCTGGCCGGGTAAACACGTGGTTGCAAACCGTGGCTGCTGAGCACGCTGAGCAGGATTTGCTCACTGCGCTCACCGGCCTGCGGCGTCTGCGAATAGTTGACCATCGGCACGATGCCCCACTGCGCAGTGCGCGGCAGGCTCGGGCTCGCTTCATCGGTGAAGCTGGCGCAACCGGCGACGAACAGGACCGCCAGCGCCAGGCTCAGATTACGAATTGCTTGCATACGTTTTTCTCCCGTAGAAAATTCCATGATCAGCGTCCGAAACGCACGCCGTAGCTCACACCCAGTGTTCCGCCGGCCTTGCCATCCCCGCCTTGTGGCGCGGATTGGTAGCCGAAGGTCAGGGCCAGTTCGTCGTCACCCAGCACTTCAACGCCGATGCCGGTGTTGATGCCGTAGTTGAAGGTTTGATCCGTCCATTGCCAGCCTGCCGTCAAGTCCACCAGCCAGGTGTATTGCGGTTTGGTACGCACCAGCGCGCCGGGCAAACCACGGCGCCAGGAACTGCCGAAATACAGTTGGCCATAGCGGCTTTGCAGCAAGTCGTCAGCGGTGACGGTCTCGATGTCCAGTGGATTGATCGGATCGGGCACACCGGTTTCAGGATCGAACGTCTGCACAGGCGCCGCCCTGATGACCGGACCACCAAAATTACTGGACAGATAATCCAGATTTTTGTCCTTGACCCGGTTCTTCTGGTAATCGACACCGCTGCGCACGGTCCAGTTGGGACCGGCGAATTCCAGCGTGTGGTTGAACTCCATTTTCAGCGCATGACCATCGCCCAAATCATCACCGGCACGTGTTGAAAACGACCGCTGCGCGACTTCCCAACTGAATTGATCGCGGGCCGTCAGGCTGTGCCGACCACCCAGATACACGCGATCCTGCTGGCCGAAAGCACGCATCAAGCCGCTGTCTTCGTTCTTGCGATGCCAGTCGACGCCGGTTTCCAGCTCATCGCTCACGCCCAACTGCCAGGTCCGGGACAGGCCCAGGCCATTGCGGTCGTCATCGTCACGCTGACTGGTGTCGGCGAACAGTTTGTAGCTGCCGTCCTCTACCGCACGTTGCAGGGTCAGGGCCGCGTTGCGTTCCGTACCGATACGCGATGATTCGATGTCGTCGCCGCTGTAATCGCCCTGTTCCAGTTCAAGATCGGCGTACCACTGATCACCCAGGTTGTGCGCAATTTCCAGACGCGGCGCTTTGAACTCAAGACCGCCGAAGTCCTGCTCATGCCACGACAACTGCGCGCCTTGCGGTGTGCGCTCGTGGATTTCCACGGCCTGGCGACGCAGCTGTTCGCGCACCGCTTCCGGCTGCTCGTCACCAAGCGCTGTCAGGCTGGTGTCGAGGGCTTCATTCAGGCGACCCAGACGACTGAGGGCCTGCGCGCGTTGTGCCGGGTTCAGGTCGCTACTGGCCAACAGCGTTTCGACCTGCGCCTTGTTACGGCTGCGCAAGGCTTGCTGAATTTGCTCATAACGCTCTACCTTCAAACCCTGACTGCGCGCCCAATCCAGCCACTGGTCTTTTTGCGATTCCTGATTGGTTGCATCAAGACGCGCCAGCAAGCGCTCGAACCACAGTTGCAGCATTGCCGGCGAACCATCCTTCCACTTCAAGACTTCCTGCTGCGCCTTTTTCGGCGAATAGCTGCTCGCCATCAAACGCAACCAGATGCCATAGCGTTGGGATGAAGGCTGCAGGTTTTCGCCTTCAGGGCTGCGCAACAACTTCAGGCGCAAGCGCTGGGCCGCGTCCTGATAACCGGCGCTGTCCAGCGCATCGGCGTAGGCCGCTTGCACCAACCAGTCATTAGGGCTGGACTTGAGGTACATGCGATACCAGGCCAATGCCTCGCTGTCGCGGCCGAGCATCTGGCTGGCACTGGCGAACGGCAGCCACAAGATCCGGTCTTCACGCGCCTGGGCTTTCCATTTGGTCAGCAACGGCTTGAGCTCTGCGGTGTTGCCTTGATCGACGTAGAGCCACATCAGGCGCTCACGAAACAGGTTGTCGTCAGGGAACCGCTCCAGGCCTTCCTTGTACAAGCGCTGCGCTTCGTCGGTCTGGCCTTTCTGCACCGCCAGGGCGCCACGCACCGCCAATACTTGAGCCTGCCCGTAAGCATCCGGGTAGTGCTCGGCATCTTTGAGCAGCGACTCCACTTGCGGCCAGTCCTGCAACTCCTGCGCTTGCTGCAACGCCTCGACCAACCGCTGCCGATCATGGGTGCGTTGCCAACTGCCGACCATTAACTGCAAAGAGCGCTGCGGATTGCTGGTGCGATAAAGAGTAATCAACTGGCTCTCGTCGCCGCTATTGAGCGAGCCCTTGAGCGCCAGCATTTTCTCCAGCGACTCTTGCAGTTCATCGTCCAGTTCAAGGTCCCAGGCCAGTGCGGCTCGGGAGCGCCAGTAATTCGGATCGGTGATCTTGCGGTTATCGACCTGCAACACCTGCCACGCCGATTTGTTGTCGAACAGCTTGAGGTAGGTGTCGACCCAATCGACGCGCTCGGTGCTGGTCAGCGCAAAGCGTTTCGAGTAGTCCTTGTAGACCTTGGCCTTGGCCGCGTATTGCCCGGTGTTTTCCAGGTTTTGCAGCAGGCGCGTCCAGGCCAGGCGATGCTGGGGGTACTTGCGCAGATACGTGTGCAGCCACGCTTCGGCCTGCTGTGGCGTGCCGCGCGACTCGTGACCGTAGATCAGTGCATCAAGTTCGATGTCGGTCAGCGCCCGCTGGTCCATGATCTCGGCGAGCAATGGAATCGAACGATCAAAGTCGAACTGCTGGCTGGCCAGGCGCCAGGCGTGCTCACGGGTCTCTGCGGTTTCGCGCAGTTTCAGCAGACGAATCCAGTAACCGAGCGCGGCTTCGGTTTCACCGCGCCATTCACCCAGCTGCGCCATTTGCTCCAGCAAGTGCAAATCTTCAGGATGTTCGGCCAACAGTTGCTGGCCGCTTTCCCAGGCACCCGGCAGATCGCCGAGGGCCAGGCGCATGCTGAAATCCTTCTGCAGGATTTGCGGGTTGTCCGGTTGCAGGACGCGCCACTGTTGCAGGAAGCGTTGCGCCAGATCGAAGCGCTTGCTCGCGATGGCCACATCGACGCCTTGCTGCACCCACGCCGTGTCGGTTTGCGGGTTGATCAGCGAGTCGATTTCATCGTCGAGCACTTGTGCAGCCTGGTCACCCTGCCCGGACGCCAACAGGCTATTGAATGCGAGCTGCGCGTATTCACGACGCTCGCCTGCCTGATCGGTGTCCTTTTTCAGCTCCAGATAAATTTCGGCAGCGCGCGCCGGGTTCTCGCCCGCCAGGTACCACTGCGCAGCAGACTTGAGCGCTGCGGTGTGCTGTTGCGGATCACGGGCAGCAATTTCTTCATAGACGCTGGCGGCAAATGCCGGCGCTTGCAAGGTCAGCGCGAGCTTGGCCAGGTTCTGCAATTGCGGCAGTGGCAACATCCGGTGATCGAAGCTTTTCAGACGCTCGACCAAAGCCTGCTGGGTGATCAGGTCGCTGTTCTTGGCCGCTTCCAGCGCATCCAGTTCGAGGCGGTAGTACGCCTGCAATTGCACGTTCGGCTCGGGCCAGTTTTCCAGGTGCTGACGGGCCTTGGTGTAATCACCGAGACGAATCAACAGGTCGACCAACTGCAGGCGCAGGTGATCGTCTTCCGGGTGAGCGGTCAGCAGCAGTTCGGCATAGTTGGCCGACACTGCGTCCGGCTCACGACCATCAGGCTGGAATACTTCTTCGCGCTGGAAGGTCGCCCACAGCAAACCTCCCACGGCAACCGCCACCACCGCCAATGCCCATGGGTTGAGCAGGCGGCTGCTTTTAGTGACTGAAGAATTAGTTGCAGAGGAGCTGACCATTACTCACCTGCTTCATTGGTAATTGAAAAATCCACAGACCGGTAGATGCCTTGCCTGCAAAACGCTGACCATCCACTTCTACGCGGCAAGCGCTCGCCGAGCGTACCGAGAAGGTCAGGTCGACTTGCCCTGCAAACGAAAAACTCACGCGTTGGTCATCCAGGTAACGCCAGTCCAGCAACGGCAAATTGGCTTCCTCCAGTGCCGGGCGCGGGTCGCGATCCGGGCGCAACACCAGCAAGGCACGGTCACTGCTCAAGTGCACATAACGCCCTTGCTTCAAATCACGTACGCCGGCAATGCCCTGCGAACGCAGCAAGTCCGGCCAACCCATCTGCGGATCGAGGCGCACGGTGCGCAACGCATCCATGCCGCGAATCTGCCAGTCGCCGTCAGCGGTGCGCGCCAGGCTTGCCTGATACAAACCGTGCAGACGATCAAGGTAGTCGCTCATCCACAACGACATCGGCTGCTGGTCACGCATGTAGCCGTAGATCTCGTTCATCGCCTTGATCGAGGCCTGCTTGGTGCTCGAATAGAAGTGGTAATACAGATGCAGGCCACGCAGACGGCGCGGGCTGTCGGTCAGTTCGAAGGTGTCGATCACGTCGCGGAAACCGTAATACGGACCTTTCCAAAGGTTGGTGTAGAGGTTCTCGTTGATGATCGGCGCGTAGTACTGCAAACCGCCGGCGGTGGGCCGCAGCAACGGGTTCAAACCGGTCAGCGACGGGTTGGCCTTGGTCAGCATGGTCTCGGCGCCGTTGACGTTTTTCAGGCCCGCGTCGTAGGCCAGCTTGATCGTCGCCGCCGACGGCAAGGCATCGCCCGGCCAGAAGATCAGCTTCACCGGTTTTTCCGGGGTGGTCAGCTGCGAGTTGATGTAGTCACGCGAGCCGAAAATCTCACGACGGAAATCCAGTTTGTCGTAGTTGGGAATGGCCATTTTCAGACCGTATTCCGCGTTGAAGCCTTCACGCTTTTGCGCCACTTCCGGCTGCATGAAAAACGGGTGGCTGAAGGTGTGCGTGGCGACTTCGACTTTCGGGTTGGCGAACAGCTCACGAGCGATCGGCTCAAGCTCGCGGGCCAGAAACGGAAACATCCCGCGCGGGGAAATTTCACCTTCGACGATCGACACCGACGTCAGGAACGGGTTGGGCCGAATGAAATCATCGAGCACCTGTTTGCCCGCATAAGGCGTGCCGCGAACTTCGGCGCGGGACGGGAAACCATCGCCATCGATGTGCACCGTAGCGATACGGCGACCGTTTTCGGTAGTGGTGTCCGGGCGCGGTTGCACCGGCAAACGCAGGCTGGCCTGGAGGAACGCGAACGGATCGAGAATCCAGCGGCTGCGCTCGTTGTTGGTTTCGAGAATGTACGGCGCCAGGGCCAGACCGCCCCAATTGGCGACGGCCACCGGAGCAAACGTTTGACCACCTTCACCGGTCAACAGCAACGCAGCCTTAGGGCCGCCCGGCAGGACGGAAACAGCGGTCAGGTCACGGGATCGGGGCTGCACCGGTGCTTCGAACGCCCCGAGCAGCGCCTTGTCTTGATAGGTGATGGTCAACGCTTGAGTGGCCGGCGGCGCACCGCGATTAAGGCCAAGGCGCTTGAGCAACAGCTTGTCTTCCACCGGCAGACCGGCGAAAAACACCAGCGGCACCTGCTCGTCCAGGCGCTTGCCCAACCAACGGTTGAACGCCGGCGCGTCCTGCGGCGGGCCGCTGGTCATCCAGGTGATAATGCCGGCGTACAAACCGCTGAAACGGTGGTCGGGCAATGTCTCATCGGCAGGCAGGTAATCAACCCGGTAGCCCAGGTATTCAAGCAAACCACCCAGCAATGTATGCCCGGCGTTGCGGATCACGTCGCCTTCACGCGGATCGTAGACCAGCGCGATTCGACGCGGCTGGACTTCGATGCTGCTGATGCCCATCGAGTCCAGATCGGGGGTGCCGATGTACGGAATGAAACCTTCTTCGCGCAGACGCTTGGCCAGTTTGCGCGCTTCATCGCGACGCTCGGGCGGCAAGTAATCGATCGCCACCAGCGGGATGCCTTTGGCGCGCAGCGGTTGCAACTGGGTTTCCAGCCACTGGCGATCGGCTTCCGGCACCGGGCGATAACGCTTGGCGGACGCATCCCAACCGGCGTGGATGGATTCCACGGCGACTGCAGCGGCTACGCCATCGAGCTCTGGCAGTACTTCAAATCCACGGTTGAAAAACAGCTTCAGGTTCGGCTGAGTCTTGTGCAGTTCGCGCAGGAAACTGGCGAGGGCCAGACGCTGCTTTTCCCGCTCGCCTTGCGGCATCAACTGGAAACTGTCGAGGGTGTCGAGGAACAAACCGGCATACCCTTGAGCCTCGAGCGCCTTGGCTTCGCCAAGCAAATGCGCACGCCAGGCCGGCGATGCGAGATCCATCACCTGGCTGTCCCAAGCGGCGTTGCGCACCGGGCTGACGGCCTTGCCCAGACCGGCTTTGGCAATGGCTGCCTTGTTGCCGCTGAACTCGCCAATCGACAGGTACGCGAACGGTTGACTGCCCAACTTGCGCAGGGTTTTGACGTCACCCGCAGTCAGATGCCCCGGCTCTACAACCGCCCAGTCGAACTGGGCCAGCTCAGAGATTGGCGGCTCGTCGGCATACCAGAAAGTCACGCTGGAAGGAGGCGTCAATGCGGCGGCTTGCACAGCAGGCCCGCTCACACACAGCGCCAGGGCGGCTAACAGTCGCTTGGCGACCGAGCGGACACGCGTCCTGCGAAAAACGATTTCCATAACTCACTCTTGAGATGACTGAACCAGTAATGCTTGAACGTCGGGCAGCAAAACCGACCGAGTTACAAACTGCGGATGAGTTGCGCTAGACCTTTGCCGACGGATGTCGGCTCCGGGAGTTTGAAGCGCTCGAGCAGACGGGCATTGTTGGCGCGCGAATGGCGAATGTCGCCCTGCCGTGGCGCCTGATGATTGACCGTCAGAGGATTGCCGGTGGCCGTCCCCAGCTCAGCGATCAGATCGTTGAGGCTGGTGGAGCGGCTGAGGCCGATGTTCACCGCACCCGCGCGCGGCGCGTTCGCCTCCACGGCCTGGAGCAGAATGCTTACCAGGTCCTGGACATAGACGAAGTCGCGAGTCTGCTCGCCGTCGCCGAAAATCGACACAGGCTGCTGTTTCAGCGCTCGCTCGGTAAAAATGCTGATTACACCGGAGTACGGCGAAGACGGATCCTGGCGTGGGCCAAAGATGTTGAAGAAGCGCAGGATCACCGGTTCCAGACCGTGCTCACGGCGATAGAAATCCAGGTAATGCTCACTGGACAACTTGTCACTGGCATACGGCGTGAGCGGCGACTTGGGGGTGTCTTCGTCGATGGCCGAGCCTTCGCCGTTGTTGCCGTAGATGGCAGCGCTGGAGGCGAACACGACGCGCTTGATGTCAGCCTTCAACATGTTTTCACAGACGTTGAGGGTGCCGACGAAGTTGCTTTGATGAGTACCGACCGGATCATCCACCGAGGCTTGCACAGAGGCAACTGCCGCCAAATGAACGACCGCACTGCAATCGCGCATGGCTTGAGCCACGGCGGCGCTGTCGGCGACATCGCCGATCACCAGGTTCAGGTTGGCATTGTCCATCGGCAAATTACTGACTTTACCGGTGGACAGGTTATCCAGCACGCGAACCTTGTAACCCTTGGCCAGCAACGCTTCCACAAGATGCGACCCGATAAATCCAGCCCCGCCGGTGACCAGTACTCGCTCAACGAACATGAAATTTCTTCCTGAAGATTCAAGCGGATACTAGTGTTTGAAGTCCGCTAACGGTGTGGGCTTTCTCATCATATTGCGGCTGCGAAGCGTGGGAAACTACCCAGTCACGACCGACGTTTTTATGGCGCTAGGCCATCAAAACCGGGCCGATAATGGGAGATCCCGCTGACACTGTCAATAGGTTGTCTATTTTGCCGCCGTACGGCAATTGGCCTGCATAACTCGTCATTTTATTGACGACATTAATCGGATCCATTCTTGGCAAAAACATGCGCCAAGCCCGGCTGATCACCCGCCGAAATCAGCCAAACGTCAGAGCAAAAGGCGCCGCTGCCTGTTCAATGGCGCCAACGACATGAGGTGCCTGCTCTCGATACTCGGGATAGCTCGCAATCACCATTTCAACTGCGGCAAGCAGTTTCTGAATGCGCTCCCTTGGCTTTTCGATCTCGCAGTTTTGTGCAAACTCCAGCAATCCTTGTCGCGAAGCAAACATTGACTTGTTACCTGCCAGATCCAGCGCCAACACATCTTCCGGGATATAGGCGGTGGTGTTGACGATGTCGTAAGCAGGTGCAAGGCGCGCATCGCGCTGCGTGGGTTCCGAATAGAGCAAACCGAAGTTCTTCAAGTGCGCATCGCCATTTCCGACGATGCAGCTCAAGGCGACGCTATCGAACAGCTGATCAAGGGAGGATCGCAGATGCTGCGCGGGGCAGAACAAACGGATGGCCTTGGCGATTGCAGCGTAGCTTTTGCTGTATTTCTGATCCGCTGATAGCCCCATGAGAGCGGCCATGTCCTCAAAACCAATCGGGTTGAGTTGGTCGTCGCGATCGAAGCGACGCATGACAAACAGCTTTGCATTGTCAGACAGATAAAACTCCGGGACAGGCAGACCTCCCTCCTTGGCAATGGACATGCAAAGGAATTCATTGATCGCAAGCCCGGGGAACTCGTCACGGCCACTTTTGATGATCAAGTCCGCTGTTTTCGAAGTCACGCGGGACAGTTCCGCTTCCCGCTGCTCCGGCACCAATACTTTGGGTTGAACACCTGAAATACCGGCTCGCAGGATGTAGCGATCGAGAAGTCCGGCAAAGATATCTTCGGTACCGTCCCACGTCAGAATCTCTTCAAGCTTTTCCCCCGGAAACTGCTGCTCCCCCAACAAAGCGTCGACTGCCTCGGAACGCACCCGAACGCGGCCAATGGGCGAGCTGCTTCCGGAAAGTGCCAGCAACAGCATCGGATCGACATTTACGGTTTTAGCCAGGCGATTACGAAGCTGCTCCAGCACATAGCCTTCCGGCAGGTTCATCTGAAAAATGGGGTGCAGATCCCGTCGTCGAAACTCGTCAGGCCGCACAGGCATCGACAAGCTGATTGCCATTTCTGGCAATGCTTCTTCGTGATAGCGAAAAATGAAATCGTCAGCGCTGGTGAGGACTCGGCCGCTGAGGCCCTCAGGTGTACTGACAGCAAGAGAAGTCATTTTCATTCGAACAGATCCCCTAGCTCTTCAAGGGTCGGCATCGCCGCAGGAATGACCGCGAGTTCACAATCCAGAGCGCCCAGGACGCGCGCGTAAGCAACCATGGCTACCGACAGAGTGCCCTTCTCTACCGCAATGACTTTCTGTCGAGTCAGCCCGGCGAGTTCGGCCAGCCGAGCTTGTGTAAGGCCCCGATTCACACGCTTATCACGTATCTGCTTGCCAAGCCGGGAAACCAGCAGGGAATAGTCCATGTCCTGTTACCGTTACATTCACCGACCAATGTATCGTATACATAACATAATAATGCTATGAAACAGAGAGCTTTCGGAGTTTGCGTCTAACGCCGCCTCAACACCTACGTGCGGCAGTTGCGCGACATGAAAGTGTCGGACGAACTGGAAACCTTCGATGGCGATACTTTCGCAGCCTACGGACGGCTTTGTGGGCGAGCCCTGGCCCGCGCCCATGCCAAGTCCTCTGGCTACGCAGCTCAGATCATTCCCCGCACACTCCTGTTGCAGCCATGCCCAGCCGATCTATATGATAAGTATTATCATTTGTAATATTTACTCATTCGGCGCCTTCCCACCATGCTCCCATCTTCCCAAATCAGCTTCTGCGACGTGGCCGTGCTTTACCGCCAACAGCACGGCTGGCTGCAGAACTGGCTAAGGCGCCGGCTGAACTGTTCGCAAAGCGCGGCGGACCTGGCCCAGGACACCTTCATGCGTTTGCTTGCCAAGGAACAGGTCCCGGAGCTGCACGCCCCGCGCACCTTCCTGGCGAAAGTGGCGCAGAGCGTTTTATCCAATCACTACCGTCGGCAAAAACTGGAACGCGCCTACCTTGAGGCGCTTGCAGCGATGCCTGAGCAGGTGGCGCCGAGCCTGGAAACCCAGGCAATTCTGCTGGAAACCCTGATCGCCCTCGATGCCGCGCTGGAAGGTCTGGAGCGCCCGGTGCGCGAAGCGTTTCTCTGGTCGCAGATCGACGGTTTGAGCCACGGGGAAATCGCCGAACGACTCAACGTCTCCATCACCACGGTCAAGCGCTACATCGTCAAGGCCGGGGCAATGTGCATCCTGCTCGATGAAAGCCTGGATGCACTGTGAACGGCAACGACCTGCAAACAATCTCCGGCGACATGGCCGAACAGGCCATGCATTGGCATCTGGAACTTCAGGAACGCGACGTCAGCGAAGCGACGCTGGCGGCCTGGATGAGCTGGCGTCAGGCGCATCCTTTGCACGAACGCGCCTGGCAACGGGCCGAAGCTTTCGCCCAGCGCATGAGTGATATTCGTACTCCAGGCCAACGCTCCCTGGCGCAGGCGACGCTGCGGCCAACGCTGTCGCGGCGTGCGGCCATCAAGCAACTCAGTGTGCTGCTGGCGGCCGGTGCGGGTGCCTGGAGCCTGAAAGACACCGCGCTCCTGCAAGACATGACCGCCGACTACCACAGCAGGATCGGCGAACAGCGGCGTACCGTGCTCGCCGATAACACACAGGTTCAACTCAACACCGACAGCGCCATCAACGTCGTGTTCGAACGTGAAAGTCGACGCATCAAACTGTTGCGTGGCGAGATACTGATCACCCGCGACTCCATCGCCGATGGCCGCCTGCTGTCGATCGAAACCGCCGACGGTCGCCTTGAGGCTGCGCTGGCGCGCTTCAGCGTCAGGCAGCGTGCAGGGTTCACTCAGGTGAGCGTTTATCAGGGCACGCTGGCGATCAGCCCCTCGCTGCAACGCCATCAACCGCTTGCGCTGAAGGCTGGCGAGCAAGTCAGCTTCAATGATCAGGGCCTGTTGCTCCGGCAAACCGTCGCGTTGACCGCCCCGGCCTGGACTCAAGGCATGCTGGTTGCCCAAGGCCAGCGTCTGGCAGATTTCCTCGAGGACTTGAGCCGCTACCGGCGCGGGCATCTGGCTTGCGACCCGGCGATCGCCGATGTTCGCGTTTCCGGAACGTTCCCCCTGGGCAATACCGAGCGAATCATCCTCGCCGTCGCCGACACCCTGCAACTCGACGTCCAGCAATTCACCCGTTACTGGGTCACGTTGAAGCCCCGAATGGCCTGACGCTCAAATTATTTTGCGCTTGGGTGGTCCGTTTTCGATTCTCGCGAGACTTAAACCCCAGACACTCAATTCAATGGGGAACAACTCGTGGACTTCACCTCTCGCAAACGCCAGGGCTGGCATTTTTCTCTCAAGCAAAACCTGGCTGGCGCAGTGGTTCAAGGCATCGCCTGCATGGCCGCAACCGCCCCAGTGCTGATGTTGCCGAACTGGGCGACGGCCGCCGAGCAAACGCAGCAGGATTTCGACATTCCCGCCGGGCCGCTGGCACCTGCATTGGCCCGCTTCGGCGAGACCGCACACATCTTGCTGTCCTATTCCACGTCATTGACTGAAGGGCGAACCACGTCGGGGCTCAAGGGGCGTTACGCAACGGATCACGGCCTGGCGATTCTGCTCGCCGGCACAGGTCTTGAGAGCAGTCAGAGTGACAATGGCAACTACTCGCTGCACGCCAGTGTCGGCGATGCATTGCAGTTGGGCGCGGTGTCGATTTCCGGCAAGGCGCCGGGTTCGATCACCGAAGGCACCGGGCTCTACACCACCTATTCGTCCAGTAGCTCGACGCGCCTGAACCTCACCCCGCGGGAAACCCCGCAATCGCTGACCGTCATGACTCGCCAGCGTCTGGACGACCAACGCCTGACCAACCTCACCGATGCCATGGAAGCCACGCCCGGCATCACGGTCGTGCGCGATGGCCTGGGGTCCGAGACAGACGCCTACTGGTCGCGCGGCTTCGCGATCCAGAACTATGAAATCGATGGTGTTCCCACCAACACCCGCCTGGATAACTATGCGCAAAGCATGGCGATGTACGACCGCATCGAAGTGGTACGCGGCGCAACCGGCCTGATCAGTGGCATGGGCAACCCGAGCGCGACCATCAACCTGATCCGCAAACGGCCAACCGCCGAAGCCCAGGCCAGCGTCACTGGCGAGGCCGGCAACTGGGATCGCTACGGCACCGGTTTCGACGTGTCCGGGCCGCTGACCGAAACGGGCAACGTGCGTGGGCGATTCGTCGCTGACTATAAAACCGAGAAGGCCTGGATCGATCGCTACAACCTGCAATCGCAACTGATCTACGGCATCACCGAATTCGACCTGACCGAAGACACGTTGCTGACCATGGGCTTCAGTTATCAGCGCACCGATGTCGACTCGCCGCTGCGCTCCGGCCTGCCCACTCGCTTCAGTACCGGCGAACGCACCAACCTCAAGCGCTCGATCAACGCAGCACCGAACTGGTCGTACAACGATCACGAGCAGACCAGTTTCTTCACCTCCATCGAGCAGCAATTGGGCAATGGCTGGAGCGGCAAGATCGAACTCACCCACGCTGAAAACAAGTTCGACGAGTTGTTCAACTTCGCCATGGGCGATCTCAACAAGGATGGCAGCGGACTTTCGCAGTTGCCGGTGCGCTTCTCCGGCACGCCGCGCCAGGACAACCTCGACCTGTACGTCACCGGCCCGTTCGGCCTGTTCGGCCGCGAACATGAACTGATCACCGGCATGACCTTGTCCAAGTACAAGGAGAACGTACCGGGCTGGGGTGGCTGGCGTTACGACTATGCCGGGTCGCCGGCGGGCGCCATCGACAACCTGTACAACTGGGACGGCAACTCTGCCAAACTGGCCTTCACCGAAAGCGGCAAATCCTCGATCGACGAAGACCAGTATGCCGCTTACCTGACCTCACGCTTCAGCGTCACCGACGACCTGAGCCTGATCCTCGGCAGCCGCGTGATCAACTGGAAGCGCGACACCTCCGATCGCCCTTACGGCGGTGAAGAAACCGAGGTCAATCGTGAAGAAAACGGTGTGTTCATTCCCTATGCCGGCATGGTCTATGACCTCACTGACACCTGGTCGGTGTACGCCAGCTACACCAAAATCTTCAACCCGCAAGCCTCGTGGGTCACCGACGAAGACAACAAACCCCTCGACCCGATGGAAGGCAAAGGCTACGAGATCGGCATCAAGGGCACGCACCTGGATGGCAAGCTCAACTCCAGCCTGGCGTTGTTCAAACTGGAGCAGGACAACCTGGCGATCTGGCAACACGACAACGTCTACAGCGCCGAACAGGACACCACCTCCAAAGGCATCGAGATGGAGCTGAACGGCGAACTGGCCGAAGGCTGGCAGGCGTCTGCCGGGTATGCCTACTCGGTGACCACCGATGCCGACGACCAGCGCATCAGCACCAACCTGCCGCGCAACAGCGTGAAGACTTTCACCACCTATCGCCTGCACGGCCCTCTGGACAAGGTCACCCTCGGCGGCGGCGTGAACTGGCAGAGCAAAGTGGGCGCCGACCTGCACACCTTCAGCCAGGGCAGCTACGCCGTCGCCAACCTGTTGGCGCGCTACGACATCAGCCACAACCTCAGTGCGTCGGTGAACCTGAACAACGTGTTCGACCGCGAGTACTACAGCCAGTCCGGTCTGTACGGTGTCTACGGTGCCCCGCGCAATGTGATGACGAGTTTCAAGTACAACTTCTGACACAACGTCGATGGGTGCACGCAGGGCTCCAGGCCTGCGCCACCCATCAGCAGGCAGATGAACTTTTCTTCACCCCGCCGCCGCGCGCCAACCTGTACATTTGCCTCGCTCATTCAAGAAACTACGGTTTGCCCGCCCTCCCGCGGGCTTTTTTTTGCCTGTAGATTGCTCGTCATCCGCAATGTCCACCGGAGCGCCCGATGACGATCCTCTCCCTGCCCTGCAAACGCGTGACGCTGGCCGTCCTCAGCCCGAGCCAAGCTGCGTTGGAAAGCGACTTTTATTTGCGAAACCAGACACACCTCGCGCCGTGGTCGCCGATCCGTTCCGACGACTATTACAGCGCGGAAAAAATCCGCTCGCGCCTCGCGCAACAGGCCATGGCGTTTGATGAAGGTTATGCGGTGCACTTCGCTGTGCTGGATCGCGATAGCGGACAAATGATCGGCGCGTGCAACTTCAGCGGCATCATTCGCGGGGCTTTCCAGTCCTGTTATCTGGGCTATCACATCGATCATGCCCATCAAGGCCAAGGCCTGATGCATGAAGCGGTGAACGCAGGTATCCGCTACATGTTCGAAACGATGAACCTGCACCGGATCATGGCCAATTACATCCCCGGCAACGAGCGCAGCGCTCGGTTGCTGGAGCGACTGGGGTTTGAACGCGAAGGCTATGCCAAGGCCTATTTGAACATTGACGGACACTGGCAGGATCATGTGCTGACAGCGTTGGTCAGCACTGTCTGGGAGGATCCGGACCGGCAATGGTCGCGGCGTTTAGGATGATGCGTCCGGGCAATAGAAAAAATATCGACTGCCCCACCGCTATCGCGAGCAAGCTCGCTCCCACAGGGCCAGAGTGAATCTCAGATCTGGTGTACACCTCACTTCACTGTGGGAGCGAGCTTGCTCGCGATGACGGCCTGACAGTCGACAGAGATCTCGCCTGACTCACCGGCAACTCCAACCGCGCCCGCCCATAAAACGCCAGCGCCGTCAGCAAACACGCCAGCCAGACGAAGATCCCGGCCCAGAACGTGTGGGACATGTAGTGCCAACCCTGCAACACCCGCGTCGTGCCATAGACGAAGCCCAGCGCCAGCGAGCCGTACATGACTGCCTTGGAATACCGCCAGCGATAACGCCGCGCCACGAAATACAACGCGAGCATGGTGAAGCCACCCGAAGCATGCCCGCCCGGCCAGCAACGACCGTCACCGGCGACCTTCAGCAAATCGAAGTTTTCGTACCATTCCTTGTGTTCAATCTTGCCGCCGTACTGAGTCGTTTCAATCGGGCAATACACGCTGGTGTGGCCCTTGAGGTAGTGAATCACGCCGGTGCTGATGGAGAACGCGAACACCACGTAGAGAAAATCCCTTCGATGTTTGCTGGCAAACCGCAGCACCGGTGCGACTTTGATTTTTTCCAGAAACGCGATGATCTTCGGATGCTTTTCCGCCTTCAGGCGTGGCCAGAGAAACGACAGCAAGGCGCCGATGATTGCGATCTCGCCGGTCCAGTTGGGGATGATCCGCGCCCACTTGTGAGTGATTTTTTCGAACAGGTGCACATGGTCCAGCGGGAACGTCTGCGTCACCGGGTCATAAAAAAGATTGTTGAAGGCGATGTCGATTTTGGTCAGGTCGAACATCAGGAACACCACGGCTGCACAGGCCAGTGGAATACCGAAGTTGATCCAGTAAAAACGATAACGAGTGAATGAATTCATTGGGTGGTCACCGAGCGCCAGTCCGAGGCTTCGATGAAGCCGAGCATGCGGGGTTTGTTCAGCGTTTCGGCAGAAACAAACAACGAAGCGCCGTAACCCAGGGTCGAGCCGGGCAACTTGAGGTCTTTCTCGAGTTGCGCCATGCATTCGCTGTGGGTCACCAGGATCAGATTGCGCCCGGCGATTTTGTGCGCCAGAGCGTCGCGCAACATGGTGCCTTTGCAGTTGATCAGCCAGTCGTCACCGCTACCGACCTTGTTGAACATGTAGCCGGCGGTCTGTGCCGTACGCATCATCGGGCTGTTGTAGATATCGGTCTTGTCCAGGCCCAGTTGCTCGAACTGCGCACCCACAGCTACCGCGACACTGCGTGAACGATCGGTGATGCCATCGTTGCCTCTCAGGCAAGCGGCGCGTGAGTGATCGCAGCGCTCGACATGGCGCACCAGCACGATCATGTCGCCCTTGGCCCACCCCGCCAGCAGGGCGCGTGCACCCGCGACGTTGCCGTGGGCCAGGTCCGGCACCGCTGCGGGCCGCAGAAGAAATACCGTCAGGGGAATCACCAACAGCGCCGAGGCCAGCACCACTGCCGCATTGCGAAAACGGGCAAAACGGCTCACATCGATCGAGCGGTTTATTCCGAACAGACTCAGTCTCAATTCCACATCAAGCCGCCTCGCCGGCATGCACCACTTCATTTGATGCCGCGAGGGTAAAGAGGCAGGCGTCGCTAGCCAGTGAAACCCATGTGAAAAAAACCTTGTTACAGAATCCGTCCGACAAAATCCTTTCAGCTCTCACGATTGCTGCCGATACAGTCCGTTCTACACCGCATGCTGGCCCCTAAAAACAACAATCTTCCAGCCAACCGACGATCGAGAAGCACCACGTTCCTGGAGGAATTTTGATGAATAGCTGGTTCGGCAATATCAGCGTAAACCTGAAACTGGGCCTGGGGTTTGGCCTGGTCCTGGCACTGACCTGCGTCCTGGCCCTGACCGGCTGGACCAGCCTCGGCAGCTTGATTGACCGCAGCAACTGGATGAGCGACATCACCCAGCTCAACGCCGGCCTGACCAAGCTGCGCGTGGTCCGCCTGCAATACATGCTGACCAACGGCGACGAAACCACCGCACAAAATGTGCAGACCACCCTCGAAGCCTTTTCCGCTCAGCAACAAGCGTTGCTGGTGAAATTCAAGAGCCCGGAAAACCTCAAGTTGCTCAAGGAGCAAGGCACCGTCATCGATGCCTACAAGACGTCCCTGAACAAAATGCGCGGTGCCTACCGCGCCGGCAACAGCGCACGCGACGTCATGACCGCCAACGCCGAAACGGCCAACACGCTGATCAATGACATCAACACCCGCGTACAGCAAATGCCGCTGAGCGACCAACGCTTCGAACAGTTCCAGGCCATCACCGCCGCCAAGGAAGCGTTCCTGTTGGCTCGCTACGAAGTGCGCGGCTACACCGCCACCACCAACGCCGAGACCGAGCAAAAAGCTGTCGCTCAACTCGACTCCGCGATCGCCAGTGTGAAATCCCTCAATGCACACTTCGCCGACGTGCAGCCAGACGCGCTGCGTCAACTGGAAACCGCGCTGGGCAACTATCGCAGTGCGTTGCAGGCCTACAAGACCGCGAACAGCGATGTGGTGCAGTCACGCAAAGAAATGACCGACCAGGGCGCGGCCATCGTCAGTCTGAGCGAGCAGCTGTATCAGATCCAGCTCGACCGCCGTGACACCGAAAGCGACAAGGCCCGCACCTTGCAACTGGTCAGCACGTTGCTGGCGCTGCTGGTGGGCATCATTGCCGCCGTGCTCATCACCCGACAAATCACCGGCCCGTTGCGCGACACCCTGGCCGTGGTCGAGCGTATCGCCAGCGGCGACCTGTCCCAGGAGGTCAAGGTCACACGCCGCGATGAACTCGGCGTGTTGCAGCAAGGCATTGCGCGCATGGGCGTGACCCTGCGCGACTTGATCAGCGGCATCCGCGACGGCGTCACCCAGATCGCCAGCGCCGCCGAAGAATTGTCGGCCGTCACCGAGCAAACCAGCGCCGGGGTCAACAATCAAAAGGTGGAAACCGATCAGGTCGCCACTGCCATGCACGAGATGACCGCCACTGTGCAGGAAGTCGCGCGCAATGCCGAACAGGCCTCGCAAGCCGCCGCTGCGGCGGACGGTGAAGCCCGAGAAGGTGACAAGGTGGTTGGCGAAGCCATCGCGCAGATCGAGCGCCTGGCCAACGAAGTGGCGCGCTCCACCGAAGCCATGGGCGTGCTGCAACAGGAAAGCGACAAGATCGGCAGCGTCATGGACGTGATCAAGGCCGTGGCCGAACAGACCAACCTGCTGGCGCTCAACGCGGCGATTGAAGCGGCGCGCGCCGGTGAAGCCGGGCGTGGTTTTGCCGTGGTCGCCGACGAAGTCCGCGGTCTGGCCCAGCGCACGCAAAAATCCACCGAAGAAATCGAAGGCCTGGTGGCCGGTCTGCAAAACGGCACCCAGCAAGTGGCCACGGTGATGAACAACAGCCGCGCCCTCACCGACAGCAGCGTGGCGCTGACCCGCAAGGCCGGCGCCTCACTGGAAAGCATCACCCGCACGGTGTCCAACATCCAGTCGATGAACCAGCAGATCGCCGCTGCCGCCGAACAGCAAAGCGCCGTTGCCGAGGAAATCAGCCGTAGCATCATCAACGTGCGCGACGTGTCGGAACAGACCGCTGCGGCCAGCGACGAGACAGCGGCGTCCAGTGTCGAACTGGCGCGGTTGGGGAATCAGTTGCAACAGATGGTGAGTCACTTCCGCGTTTGATGCTCGGTCAGCGCTGACTGAAAGATCCATTCGCAAGCAGGCTCGCTCCCACAAGTTCAGTGAGTACCTTGTGTGCGAGCCTGCTCGCGATGGCGATCTACAGGGCAATGAAAAAAATCTGACAGGTAGATTTGCATTAATTTACTGGACGGTCTCTGAGCAGGTAGGCATAGCTTGGAGATATGCAATCGCCTTGGCCCATCATCAAATTTGCTGGAGGCATTGAAGGCGCCTCACTGCGGCTCCTGTTTTCTTATTATTTGCTGTAGTTCTGAAGGTAGATAGTTAAGCGCCGCGTTAGTTTGAAGTCTTTTAAGGTGCAGATCGCTTTTTTTGAAATTTTTAGTGAATGCCTTAAGGGTTGCGACGCTTCGAAGCTTTGCCGCTAATGCAGGGTTCTCAATGGCTCCCGCCAACAGATGAATTTGGTTGTGCGAAAGACCAGACCGTGCAGCGTAAAAGAGCGTTCTCGGCACAAGCCTTATATAATTTTCTACTTCATTAACTCGCAAATTTTCAGGTCCGAACTGGATACTTGACTTTGGAGAAGGAGTAAATAATTTTTCTCCGGCAGCGGGCATTGGATATTGGGCTTTAGTAAAGTCAACTTGTGCCCTTGCCAATGATTCACTCTTAAAGGTTGGCTCACTAAGTGAGGACGTTGCTCGTCTACTTACCATTGCTAGCTGCGGGATATTCTTTCTTACCAGAAGCCAGCGGGCGCTGATTCGCCCGTTATTGTCTTCTCGATTAATCGGATCACCTATACAGTAGACATACGCATTCAATCCACCACGTCCAAACGGGCTCCAACTGTCCGGACTATTAAACCGCATTAATACCGGATTAAACGCCCGATAGCCATTACCTAACAAATAGTGCCCAGTTAACGGTTCTGACCGCTCGCCGTTGAAGCCGAGCATGCTAAGTAATCCATCCTCCGGTAGGCGGTAGCCGTAGGGCGTGTAAGTGAGAGTATTAAGTCCGCTCGACCGGAGTGCATTCAGTACCGAGTGCTGTTGATCTGTGGCTAACAAGGAGTGGTCCAAGTTGTTACTCTGCCGCCATTGCACTGCCACCAATTGATCTTCGCTCTGCATGATAGAGCGTTGCACCAAACCTTGAATTTCCGTAGTCACACGACCTTTCAGGCAGTGAAACTCTGATTTCGTCTGCCCGGAAGGAGTGTGGCCAATCACTCGGTCCAGTGGATCGTAGTGGTAATAACAAATTAAATTCTTATGGTTCGCCAGCATGTCCTGTGCCTCCGATAGGAGTTCATCGACTCACAGTCACAGTCTCGAGTATCAGACCAATATTGACCACTATCAGAACTGATAGGGTTGAGAAAATTTACGGTTTCACCTGCTTCATGCGCCTCCGGAAAATCTGCTCATAGTCAAACTAACCAGAGCAGCTTTGACAACTTGAGATTTCAATCAGTTGTGATGCAACCGCGCGCTTGAGCGGTTTCCTGAGGCGTAAGGACAGGTCCGGCACCCACAGGCCTAGGTGTAGCGCTCGCGCAAGATGTTCAGCGCGGCGACGGACGAGTAGTCGACGAGACTCAGGTGACGACAATCCAGCGTCACTTATGCCGGGTCGTTGGCCGGGTCGAACGGGTTGAGAAACAGGGCAATGATGATGCCGCAAAGCACACCGGTGGCCGTTGGTGAATACCGTGATCGCCGTCACGGCGGTGATTACCAGCACGTCGTTCAGCGGTACCTTGTTTTCGCACTCGCAAGAGGCCCAGGCGAAGCTCTGTTGCGACATCACGAACATCATCCCGACCAGCGCTACCAACCTACTACTCAGCGAGAGAAGTTCTCGATCTTTACCTGACCTTCAGGAAAGGTCGCGATAATTTCCAGTTCGCCTCCCATGGCGCGGATGTAGCTGCGCAATGTGCTGATGTACATGTCTGTCCGTCGTTCCATTTTGGAGATCGCCGCTTGATTGACGTGCAGCGTTTTTGCCAGATTTTCCTGGCTTAATGCTTGCGCCTGACGCAACTCGTGCAACGGCATTTCTGCTCGCAGCTTTTTCAGCAAGACATCGACACGTGCTTGAGATTCGAGAGAGCGTCGTGCCACCAGATCAGCAAATTTTTTAGCCATTGTCATAGCCCTCGTCCTGCAATGTTTCCAAGTGCTCGTCGTATAGTCGTTCGGCCAGAGGCACATGCTCCTGATACCAACGATCCTGTCCAGTTTTGTCACCACCGATCAACAGGATCGCGCATCGCCGAGGATCAAAGGCATACAACACACGGTAAGGTTTGCCAGCATGTTGCACCCGTAGCTCTCGGAGGTTGCCATGCCGCGACCCTTTGATATCGCTGGTGTATGGAAAGCCCAAGTGTGGCCCTTCATCGCCCAGCATCATGACTGTCGCCTGCACTGAGTCCTGCTCAGCATCTTTGAGCCGGTCCCACCAAGCCTCAAATTCATCCGTGTATTCAACGTCCCATTTCATACGAATATGCCACCTGCGGAATATAACCTCAAGGGAATAACTGTATGAGTTTCCAAGGGCGTTCCACCACCCGGATCCTCCATGGAATTGTTAATGGCGGTGTCTGGGGATAATCGAGTGTGGGAAGGAGTGGCGGAATTAATGAGGGTGTTGCGGGGAATTAACTGGCCCTGAGCGAGGCCGATATGAACGTGAACTGATCATTCCCATGCTCCCGCGCGGGAATGATCAATAGCTATCTAAAGCTCAAACACTAATCGCATTGGTAAATACCAACCGATTACCAAACGGATCGCTAATGGTCATGTCCTGGCTGCCCCAAGGCATCGCCTGGATTTCTGGCCGGGTGAATGAGTATTCCTTGGCCAGCAGTTGCTGCTGGAAAGTTTCCAGTTCGTCGGTCTCGATGCGCAGGGCCGAGCCGGGTGTTGCGTCGCCGTGGTGTTCGGACAGGTGCAACACGCATTCGCCGCGGGAGACTTGCAGGTACAGCGGGAAGTTGGCTTCAAAGCGGTGCTGCCAGTCGATCTTGAATCCGAGGAAGCCGACGTAGAATTCAACTGCCTTGATTTCATCGAAGATCCGCAGGATCGGGGTGGTTTTGCCGAAGCTCATCGAGTTGCTCCCAGACAGAAATAGCCCACAGTGTAGCCGGGCTGTACGTCAGCAATTCGGCTTGTTGATGGCTTTCTTTAATCTCAATGTGCCACTACTGTGATGCACTGCGCGATTCGTCAATTAAAGCCATCCCGCAAATCCCCTTCCCGTGCCAGAAACCGCCCTTCCCGGCGTCCGTTCGCCTGACCGTCCTGATAACTCAGCACGCCGTTGACCCACACGCCATCGATGCCTTCGGCCGCCCGTTGCGGATCGTTGAAGTCCGCCACATCGCGAACGGTCGCCGGGTCGAACAACACCAGATCCGCCCAATGGCCTTCACGAATCTCGCCGCGCTCCTTCAAGCCGAATCGTGCCGCCGACAGCCCGGTCATTTTGTGCACGGCGGTGTGCAGCGGGAACAGTCCTACGTCGCGGCTGAAATGTCCGAGTACCCGAGGGAATGCGCCCCACAAGCGAGGATGGGGAAACGGGTCTTCCGGCAAGCCATCGGAGCCGACCATCGACAGCGGATGGGCGAGGATTCTGCGCACATCGGCCTCGTCCATTCCGTAGTAAACCGCACCCGCCGGTTGCAATTGGCGAGCGGCATCGAGCAGCGACAGATTCCATTCGGCAGCGATGTCGATCAAGTCGCGCCCGCCCATTTCCGGGTGCGGTGTCGACCAGGTAATGGTGATGCGATGGGCATCGGTGACCTGCTTGAGGTCCAGCGTCGAAGAACTCGCCGCATAGGGATAGCAATCGCAGCCCACCGGATGGGTTTTCGCGGCCTGCTCAAGGGACGCCAACAGTTGCGGACTGCGCCCCCAGTTACCGGCGCCGGCACATTTGAGATGGGAAATGATCACCGGGGATTTCGCGTGGCGGCCGATCTGGAATGCCTCGTCCATGGCCTCGAGCACCGGTTCGAATTCGCTGCGCAAATGAGTGGTGTAGACCGCGCCGAACGCCGTCAGCTCTTCGGTCAATTGCATGACTTCGTCAGTGGACGCCGAGTAAGCGCTGGCGTAGGCCAGCCCCGTGGAGAAGCCCAACGCGCCAGCCTCAAGACTCTCGCGCAATTGCTCGCGCATCGCCGCGATTTCTTCAGCTGTGGCGGTGCGAAACAGATCGTCAAGGTGATTGCTGCGCAACGCGGTGTGCCCGACCAGCGCAGCGACGTTCAGCGTGGTGTTCGCCGCTTCGACCGCCGCGCGATAGTCGCGGAATGTCGGATAAACAAACGCGGCAGCGCTGCCGAGCAGGTTCATCGGGTCCGGCGGATCGCCGCGCAAACTCACCGGCGACGCACTGATCCCGCAGTTTCCGACGATCACCGTGGTCACACCCTGGCTGAGCTTGGGCAGCATCTGCGGCTGGCGGATCACTACCGTGTCGTCGTGGGTGTGCACGTCGATGAAACCCGGCGCCAACACCTTGCCTGCCGCGTCGATTTCTTCGCTGGCGTGTGCGTCGTGCAGGTCGCCGATGCGTTCAATGCGCCCGTTGAGAATCGCCACATCGGCGGAGTAACCGGGGCTGTTGCTGCCGTCGATGATCAGGGCGTTGCGGATCAGCGTGTCGTACATCATGTCAGTCTCCCAGCGGCAGGTGATCGTCGCCGCCGCGGTAATCGTCCAGGGCGAGTTTGATCCGCCGCAGACGTTCTTGATTGTCCTGAGGATTGGCCAGTGCCAGCTCGGTGGCAAGCACATCGATGGCCAGCAGCATGCCGTAGCGTGCCGCCGTAGGTTTGTAGATGAATGAGGTTTCGGCGCTTTGCAGCGGCAGCACGATGTCGGCCAGTTGCGCGAGCGGCGAGTCGCTTCGGGTGATCGCCAGAATCCGTGCGCCGTAGTTGCGCGCCAGCTCCACCGTTTCCACCAGCTCCGGGGTGATCCCGGTCAGCGAGCAGACGATCACAACGTGCTCGGCACTGAGGCTGGCGGCGGTGACGCGCATCATTACCGAATCGTGGCACACCGCGATCGGGTAGCCGAGGCGCACCAGCCGCACTTGCAGTTCGTCGCTGCACAAGGTCGAGCAACCGCCCATGCCGAAGGCGTGAATCATCTGCGCCTTGCCCAGCAGTTTCACGGCATCGGCGAAGCGTGACTCGTCGAACGCCGACAGATGCTGGCGCAAGGTCGATTCGATATCGCCAACAATCTGCCCGTAAAACGCCGATTGCTCAGGCGTGCCCGCCGGATCGAGAAAGCGGCTGCCGACGCCGCTGGCCTGGGCCAGTTGCAGGCGCAGGTCGCGCAGATCCTTGCAGCCGACCGTGCGGGCAAAGCGCGACAGTGTCGCGGTACTCACCTCCGCCCGCACCGCCAGCTCATCGAGACTGGCGGATGCGGCAAATCCTACGTCGTCGAGCATCAGGCGAGCGATGCGTCCTTCACCGGCACTGAAGGAATCCTGACGGGCGCGGATCTGGTAGAGGATGTCCATGGCAGGCGACTCCGGTTAAATCAGGTAAGAAAGGCCGACGGTCAACGCGAACGCGACGACGGAAATAATGGTTTCCAGCACCGTCCAGGTCTTGAAGGTCTGGGTGACCGTCATGTTGAAGTATTCCTTGATCAACCAGAAGCCGCCGTCGTTGACGTGGGAAAAAATCACCGAGCCGGCGCCTGTCGCCAGTACCAACAACTCCGGATGCGGATAGCCCAAACCAATCGCCACCGGCGCAACCACGCCGGACGCAGTGGTCATGGCCACGGTGGCGGAACCGGTAGCGATGCGCATCAGCGCGGCGAACAGCCAGCCCATCAACAGTGGCGACAAATGGAATTCGTGCGCCAGGCCGACGATCTGATCGGTGACGCCGGCGTCCACCAGAATCCGGTTCAGACCGCCACCGGCGCCCACCAGCAGTGTAATGCTCGCGGTCGGTGCCAGGCATTCGTTGGTGAACTTGAGGATCGATTCACGGTTGAAGCCCTGCGCCAGACCGAGGGTCCAGAAGCTCAGCAAGGTCGCCAGCAGCAGCGCAATCACCGAGTTGCCGATGAACAGCAGGAACTGGTTGAAACCGGTGCCCGGCGTGGAAATCAGGTTAGCCCAGCCGCCGATCAGCATCAGCACTACGGGCAACAGAATGGTCGCCATGGTGATGCCGAAACCCGGCAGGCTGTCGCGCGGTTCACGTTCGAGGAACTGCCGTTCCAGCGGGTTTTCCGCCGGCAACTGGATGCGCGGCACGATGAACTTGGCGTACAGCGGGCCGGCAATGATGGCGGTCGGAATGCCAACCGCAATCGCGTAGAGCAAGGTCTGCCCCACCGACGCCTGATACACCTGCACCGCGAGCATCGCCGCCGGGTGCGGTGGCACCAGCGCATGCACCACCGAAAGCCCCGCGACCATCGGCAAACCGACCATCAGGATCGACACGCCAACTCGCCGCGCCACGGTAAACGCGATCGGCACCAGCAACACGAAACCGACCTCGAAGAACAGCGGCAAGCCCACCAGGAACGCGATGCAGACCATCGCCCAGTGCGCGTTTTTCTCGCCGAAACGATCGATCAGGGTCCGCGCCACCTGCTCGGCGCCGCCAGACTCGGCCATCATCTTGCCGAGCATCGTGCCTAATGCCACCACCAGCGCGATATGCCCCAGGGTCTTGCCGACTCCGGCTTCATAAGCGCCGACCACACCCGACGGCGGCATCCCCGCCACCAGCGCCAGGCCAATGGAAATCAGGGTGATGACAATGAACGGGTTGAGCCGGTAACGGGCGATCAGAACGATCAGTGCAATGATGGCGATAGCGGCATACACCAGCAGCCAATAGCCGAAGGACAGGGTCATGCGGTACTCCTCGAGAGGGTCACGTCGAAATATTTGTGAAACTCTTAAAACATTTCGAGGCTCGATTATCAAACGAGGTGAAAGTAATTTTCGTACAGAGGTAAGGCGTGTCGTTAATGGATATGTCGTGTCGCGAATAATGAAAATCAGGGCGGCGAATTTTCATCGCCGCCAACCTGTTTCCCGTCAGTCGTGATGCACGCGCGCACGCTTGAGCAGCTTCTTGCAACGCTCGGACAGGCCCAGCACCCGCAGGTGCTTGCCGGCCTTGGTGTAGCGCTCGCGCAGGGTGTCCAGCGCGGCGATGGCGGAGTAATCGACGAAGCTCAGGTGGCGACAATCCAGCGTCACTTGCGTCGGGTCGTTGGTGGGATCGAATTGATTGAGAAACGGCGTGGTCGAGGCGAAGAACAAGGTGCCATGCACCCGGTACAGCTTGCTGCCGTCGTTTTCCAGATGGCTGTCGGCGTACAGCTGACGCGCCTGCTGCCAGGCAAAGTTCAGCGCCGCAATGATGATGCCGCAGAGCACGGCGGTAGCCAGGTCGGTAAACACGGTAATCACCGTCACGGCGATGATCACCAGCGCGTCGTTCAGCGGCACTTTATTGATCACGCGCAACGAGGCCCAGGCGAAGGTCTGCTGCGACACCACGAACATCACCCCCACCAGCGCCGCCAACGGAATGCGCTCAATCAGCGGCGACAGGAACAGGATGAACAGCAGAATCGACACCCCGGCTACGACGCCGGACAAGCGCCCACGCCCACCGGAACTGAGGTTGATCACGGTCTGGCCGATCATCGCGCAACCGCCCATGCCGCCGAATACGCCGGAGACCATGTTCGCCGCTCCCAATGCCACACACTCGCGATCCGGATAGCCGCGGCTCTCGGTGATTTCGTCGGTGAGGTTCAGGGTCAGCAGGGTTTCCAGCAGGCCGACCAGCGCCATCAGGATTGCGTACGGCGCAATGATGCGCAGGGTTTCCAGACTCCACGGAATGTCCGGCAGCGCCAGCGTCGGCAAGCCACCGGCAATGTGCGCCATGTCGCCCAGAGTGCGGGTTGGCAAACCAAGGAGATAAACCGCCAGGCCCACACCGAGGATCGCCACCAGTGCCGGCGGTACCGTGCGGGTCAGTCGTGGCAGCACATACACGATGGCCATGGTCACGGCGACCAGTCCGATCATCATGTACAGCGGCGTGCCGCTGAGCCAGGTCTCGCCGCTCTTGAAATGCTCCAACTGCGCCAGCGCGATGATGATCGCCAGGCCGTTGACGAAGCCGAGCATCACCGGATGGGGCACCATGCGCACCAGTTTGCCGAGCCTAAAAAGCCCGAACGCCATCATGATCAACCCGCCCATCAACACCGTTGCGAGCAAGTACTGCACGCCGTGTTGCACCACCAGGGCGACGATAACCACGGCCATCGACCCGGCGGCACCGGAGACCATGCCCGGCCGACCGCCGAACAACGCGGTCAGGGTGCAAATGATGAACGCGCCATACAGCCCCATCAGCGGGTTGAGATGGGCCACCAGGGCGAAGGCGATGCATTCGGGCAGCAGGGCAAAAGAAGTGGTGAGTCCGGCCAGGACATCGGCGCGTAGACTGATTGGTTTCATGGGGGACCGCATACTGGGGGCGAAAAGAATTTGCGGATGTTACGGAATCGAGAGCGACCCGGCCAGTTGCAGGGACTTCGAAAACGCAATCGCGGGCAAGCCTTGCTCCTACAGGTTTTGTGTCGTTCACGAAATTGGCGAACGACACAAAACTTGTAGGAGCAAGGCTTGCCCGCGATGAACGATGACGCGGTCTAAAGCGAACTCACACCATCTCGTTGCGAATCCACTCAACCACCGAAGTCCGCTTCGGCACCCAGCCCAGCAATTCCCGCGCATGCTTGCCACGAACCCGGCTATTGGAACCCAGGCCATAATTGGCCATTTCATAGCCCCACTCGGCTTCTGCATCTTTCAGCGGCCAGTCCTGCGGCTGGCCCAGATTCAACGCCTGGCCCATGGCCGTGGTCATGTCGATGAACGACGCTTCACCGCTTTCGACGAAGTAGAACGTGCCCGGTACGTTCTTGGTCAGCGCCAGCAAGTACAGGGCCACGACGTCTTCGATGTGCACGTTGGACCAGATGTTCTGGCCAGTGCCGACATGGCGCACCACGCCACTTTTGCGCGCCTGTTTCAGCAAGCGTGGCAATTGCACGCTGTCGCGGTTGACGCCCAGGCTGTGGCCGTAGATCAGGGTGTTGCAAATGACTGCCGAGTTCACCCCGTCCTTCGCTGCGGCAAGGATCAGGTTGTCGATGGCCACGCGAGCCGCCTTGTCGACGGTGGGTTCTGGCAGGTTGTCTTCAAAGTAAATGACGTCGCTGGATTTACCACCCGACGCATCGCCGACGATGCTCGAACCGCTGGTGTGCAGGAACACTTTGTTGGAACCGCGCAAGGCATCGAGCAAGGCTTCCACCGCTGCACGATGATCGCTGCTGGCAGCGTTGATGACGGCGTCGGCGGCGCGGGCCTGCTCGGCCAGTAGTGCGCTGTCGTCAAGCGTGCCGATCACTGGCGTGATACCCTGCGCGCGCAACTCATCGGCTTGTGCGGCGTTGCGCACCAGGCCGCTGACGCTGTGACCGGCCTTGATCAGGCCCGTGGCGATGGAGCCGCCGATAAAACCGGCAGCGCCGGTGACGAATACGTTCATGGAGAAACTCCCTGCGTTGATAAGTGATGCAGCCAGTATCAAGCAGTGATCCCTGACGAAAAATCCCTGCCGGCCCAATTCACTCTTGCGCGGTGGTCACGAATCACTCACTGAAATCGTCGGAGGCGTAAAGCGCCAATTTGCCTTGGATGAAGTCCAGGAAGCATTGAATCCGCAGGGCCAGTTGCGAGTTGCGGTAGTACACGGCATTGATAGGTTGGCGATAACCGCTGTTGAACTCCGCCAGTAATACTTTCAAGCGCCCGGCACGAATGTCTTCGATGGTCATGTAGTGCGACAGGCTGGCAATGCCCTGGCCTTCCAGCGCCAGATGGCGGATGGTCTCGCCGCTGGAGGCGCTCAGCGACGCCTGGATCGGCCAGCGATCGCCGTGCACGTAGCGCAGCGGCCACTGGTTGAGGCCTTCGTTCTGGGTGAAGCCCAGCAGCGTATGGCCGGCCAGGTCGGCCACCGCCGTCGGCGTGCCGTGTTTTTCCAGATAGGCCGGGCTGGCGACGATGTGCAACGGACTGCATCCCAGGGAACGGGCGTGCAGGGTCGAGTCGGCCAACGTGCCGATGCGGATGGCGATGTCGGTGCTTTGCTCAAGCAGGTCGATGATCAGGTCATTGCTGTTGAGTTCGAGCTGGATGTCCGGATAGAGCCGGCGGAACTCATCGATGTACGGCACGATGGCGTGCAGCATGAACGGCGATGCGGCGTTGATGCGCAAGCGCCCGGACGGTGTTTGCTGGCGCGAGGACAGGCGCTCTTCGAGTTCATCCATCTGGTCGAGAATCAGCTTGGCGTGCTCGAAAAAATACTTGCCCTCTTCGGTCAGGTCCATGCGCCGCGTGGTGCGGTTGATCAACGTCGTATCGAGCTTGGCCTCCAGCCGCGAGAGCGTGCGGCTGACCGCCGACGGGGTTTGCCCGACTTGCTCGGCCGCCGCGGAAATCGATCCGCATTCAATTACGCAGACGAAAATCTGCAACTCATCGGATCTGGCTTTCACGTGTGTCCTCTTTCGCGAATCGGCGTGGCATGGATCGTCAAGATCGCAGCCTGCGGCAGCTCCTACAGAGTATTGCGTACACGTAGTAGCTGCCGAAGGCTGCGATCTTTTTAGCCATTGCGACAGATAGTAGCCGAGCGTTACGCCTTAAGGCCAAACACCTCGGTCAAATGCTGCTCGTAACGCGCCACATCACCTTCGATGTTCGGGCGTTTCATCACGTCCACGCTCAGGAAGGTTGGCAGGCCGGTCATGCCGAGGAACTCGTTGGCCTTGTGAAACGGGAAATACACCGCATCCACACCTTTGCCTTCAAAGAAATCGGTCGGGTCGTCGAAGGCTTGCTGCGGGGCGTTCCAGGTCAGCGACAGCATGTATTGCTTGCCGTGGATCAAACCACCGCTGCCGTACTTCTGCGAGGCATCTGAGCGAGTGCGGCCGTCGCTGGCGTAGAGGCTGCCGTAGCCTTCGGTGAAGACTTCGTCGAGGTACTTTTTCACGGTCCACGGCGCGCCCATCCACCAGCCGGGCATCTGGTAGATGATCACGTCGGCCCAGAGGAACTTGGCGACTTCTTCAGCGACGTCGTAGCCCTCGTCGATGAACGTGGTTTTGACATCCACGCCGCCACGATCCAGCACGCTCAATGCGGCTTCTTGCAGGGTGGTGTTGTAGCGGCCTTCGGAGTGGGCGAATTTTTTACCGCCATTGAGCAACAGGACTTTTTTCACAAGAAATCTCGGGAAGGTCAGGAAGTGGATGGCGGCAGAGTAACGACCTGCCTCGCGCGGAATAAGCGCCCACGGGGCAAAATTCATTTGATCTAAACGCACGAATCATCGACCGATTGTTGTCTTAGACTGGCGCCGACTCTGACCTGAGGAACGTCTTTCATGAGTGAAATCCAAGGCTTCATCCTGCACGCCAAGACCCGCCCGGAAAAATCCGACGCCTTCGAAGCGTTTTTCAGCGGTTATGTGGAAGCGAGTCGTGCCGAACCCGGCTGCATCGAATACCACATGCTGCGCGACAAACAGGACCCGACCCTGTTCATCTTCTACGAGATCTGGGAATCCCAGGCCCATCTCGATGTGCACTCGAACCTGCCGCACATGAAGCAGTTTCTTGAACAGCGCGACGAGTACCTGGAACGGGATTTCGATATTCGCGCCATCGAGATGATCAGCCCGTCGTCCGCTAACCGCTGATCAACAAATGGCCGCCGAGCAATCCGAGGCCGATGAAGAACACGCGCTTGAACAGCACGGCGCTGATCCGTTGGCGCAGCCACTGCCCGAGCAACATGCCGAGCAACGCCGGGATCAGCGCCAGCAACGACGCACTCAACTCGCCACCGCCAAGCGCGCCGCGCCACAGCAATCCTCCAGCCAGTGCCAGGGTCGAAACGGTGAACGACAAACCCAGCGCCTGCACCAGTTCGTCCTTGCTCAACCCCAGCGCTTGCAGGTACGGCACCGCCGGAATCACAAACACGCCAGTGGCTGAAGTGATGACGCCGGTGATCAGGCCGCAGAGCGGACCAAGCCAGCGCTCGCTGCGACTGCTCACGCGCAAGGTCGGCAGAAACAAACCGCTCAACGCATAGAGCAACAGCGCCGCGCCCAATCCCCGCACGACCCAGTGTCCACCGGCCATGCCAATCCACAGCGTGCCCGCACCGGTGCCGACGAATATCGCCAGCAACATCGGCCACAGCCGTTTGACCAGCCCAAGCAGATGCCCGCCGAACGCCAGTTGCCAGACGTTGGTCAGCGTGGCCGGGATGATCAGCAACGCCGCAGCCTGCGACGGCGCCATAGCCAGACCGAGCAAACCCATGGCAATGGTCGGCAGGCCGAGACCGATCACACCCTTGATCATGCCGGCCAGCAGGAAGGTTGCGATGACCAGCAGCGAAAGGGCCAGGCCGAGGTTTTGATAAAAAGCCGAGACAGTATTCATGGGGCTATGGTGAGCCTGGATGGGTCAGTTGAAAATCTGCCATATACTTAGGGTGCCTCTACCTATGCAAGAGGCTGGATGATGTGTTGACGCTACTGATGCTTTCGCGGGCAAGCCCGCTCCCACAGTGGATCGCATTTCTCCAATAAGAACTCGGCCACCTGTGGGAGCGGGCTTGCCCGCGATGAGGCCATCCCAGACAACACATAACTAGAGCGCCCAATGCACTTCGACCTCACCGACCTGCGCCTCTACCTCAACATCCTCGACACCGGCAACATCACCGCCGGCGCCGTCCGCAGTCATCTGTCCCTGGCGGCGGCCAGTGCGCGCATCCGGGCCATGGAAGCTTCGCTCGGGATCGAGTTTCTGGAGCGCGGTCGCCGTGGAGTTACACCGACACCTGCCGGCAAAGCCCTCGCACAACACGCTCGCACCCTGCTGCAACACGCCGAGCGCATGCAGCAGGATTTGGCCGAATACGCCAATGGCGTCAAAGGCCAGGTTAGGTTGTTGTGCAACACCACGGCGATCACCGAATACCTGCCCGAATTGCTCGCTGACTTCCTGAGTGGGCACCCCAACCTCGACATCGACTTGCAAGAACTGCCCAGCACCCGCATCACTCACGCCCTGCGCCAGGGTGCGGCGGACCTGGGGATCGTCTCGGATGCGGTGGACACCCACACCCTCGACACCCTGCCCTTTCGCGATGATCCGCTGGTGCTGATCATGCCGCCCGGACATCCCTTGGCCGGCGGCGAACCGCCGAGCTTCAGCGAAACGCTGCTGCACAACTTCGTTGGCCTGACCGCCAGCAGCGCATTGGCGGTGTACTTGGAAGAGCAGGCCTTGCACACCGGTCTGCGCATGCAGATCCGCATTCGCGCCGAAGGCTTCGACGGCGTGATGCGCATGGTCGCTCACGGCGCCGGGCTGGGGATTGTGCCGCTGGCGGCGCTCCGTCGCTGGTCAGTCGATCAACCGCTGACAAGCTTCGCGCTGAAGGAACCATGGGCACAGCGGAAACTGCTCCTGTGTGCCCGCTCATTCGAGCACCTGCCGGCGTATGCCAGAGCCTTGCTCGAAGCATTGCGCACGGCCAACCACAGCGCCAGCCCTTGAAAACCAACGTTTAACCCAACCCGCGCCTGTATGACGAAGGGGTGAGCGAGAGTAAGATTCGATCTTTCAAATCAGGCCTGGCCACCACACTCAGAAGGAAACCAGATGGCGGATGAAATCTTGCAACAGGGGACGCTCAAGCGAGGGTTGAAAAATCGACACATTCAACTGATCGCCCTGGGTGGAGCCATTGGCACGGGACTGTTCCTGGGCTCGGCCGGCGTGCTCAAGTCCGCCGGGCCGTCGATGATCCTCGGTTATGCGATTGCCGGATTCATCGCGTTCCTGATCATGCGCCAGCTCGGCGAGATGATTGTCGAAGAGCCGGTGGCCGGTTCCTTCAGTCACTTTGCCCACAACTACTGGGGCGGTTTTGCCGGGTTCCTGTCCGGCTGGAACTACTGGGTGTTGTATGTGCTGGTGGGCATGGCCGAGCTGACGGCCGTCGGCAAGTACGTGCAGTTCTGGTGGCCGGAGGTGCCGACCTGGGTCAGCGCCGCCGTGTTCTTCGTGCTGGTCAACTTGATCAACACGCTGAACGTCAAAGTCTTCGGTGAAATGGAATTCTGGTTCGCGATCATCAAGGTCGTGGCCATCATCGGCATGATCCTCCTCGGCTGCTACATGCTGTTCAGCGGCACCGGCGGCCCACAAGCCTCGGTGAGCAACCTGTGGGACCACGGCGGGTTCTTCCCCAACGGCTACAGCGGTTTGCTGATGGCGATGGCGTTCATCATGTTTTCCTTCGGCGGCCTGGAGCTGGTCGGCATCACCGCCGCTGAAGCCAGCGAACCACGCAAGGTCATTCCCAAGGCGATCAACCAAGTGGTTTACCGGGTGCTGATCTTCTACGTCGGCGCGCTGACCGTGCTGCTGTCGTTGTATCCGTGGGATCAACTGTTGCAGACACTCGGCGCGTCGGGCGATGCCTACAGCGGCAGCCCGTTCGTGCAGATTTTCGCCTTGATCGGCAGCGATACCGCCGCGCAAATCCTCAACTTCGTGGTGCTCACCGCCGCGCTGTCGGTGTACAACAGCGGCGTCTACTGCAACAGCCGTATGCTCTACGGCCTGGCCGAACAGGGCGATGCACCGAAAGTGCTGATGAAGCTGAACAAGCAGGGCGTGCCGTTGCTGGCCCTGGGTGTATCGGCGCTGATCACCATGCTGGCCGTGCTGGTCAACTATGTTGCTCCGCACGAAGCGCTGGAGTTGTTGTTTGCCTTGGTGGTCGCTTCGTTGATGATCAACTGGGCGCTGATCAGCCTGACGCATTTGAAGTTCCGCAAGGCGATGGAACAGCGCGGTGTCGTGCCGGGCTTCAAGGCCTTCTGGTCGCCGTACACCAACTACCTGTGCCTGGCCTTCATGGCGGTGATCATCTGCGTCATCTGGATGATTCCGCCGGTACGCCCGTCGGTGTACGCCATGCCGGTGTGGGTGCTGTTCATCTACGCCTGCTACCGGTTGCGCATGGCCAGGCATAGGAACCTGCCTGTGGCTCAGTAACCCCGCAAACGCTTAAAAAAACGCCCCGGCATTCAACCAATGCCGGGGCGTTTTTTATTGTGAGCATCAATGACGCGAGCGCTTCTGGATACCTCAGTGTCGAGCACAGACAACTGACGCCGGGCCAAGCCCGATAGGGTGCGACTTCAGCTCTCCCCCAACGCCCGGAGTCATCATGACCGCACCGATTACCGTTCTTCGCGACACCCACCCGCTGCCCGTACTCGACGCCTGCAAATGGGAAAAACTCGAAGGCGACCCGCACACCGTCAACCTCAACGCCTACACCAGCGAAGACGGCAGCAAGATCATGGGCACCTGGATCTGCACGCCGGGCAAGTGGTACGTGGAATACGTGAAGTGGGAATACTGCCACTTCCAGGAAGGCTACTGCATCATCACCCCGGAAGGCATGGCGCCGATCCACCTGCGCGCCGGTGACATTTTCGTCATCGAACCGGGGATGAAAGGCACCTGGGAAGTGGTGGAAACCGTGCGTAAATATTTCGTGTTTGCCTGATACAAAAAAACCGGGAAATCACCCGACGTGATTTCCCGGTAAAAAAGCCTGTAGGGGCAATACCGAACCTGTGGCGAGGGAGCTTGCTCCCGTTCGGCTGCGAAGCAGTCGTGAAATCAGCAACTGCGATGAACCTGAGCCACCGCGTTCACTGCAATGGGGTCCGCTGCGCGAACCAGCGGGAGCAAGCTCCCTCGCCACAAAAACCCGCTTGGTACCAACCGTTACTGCGGCTTGCGATAGCTATTGATGATCGCCGAGAAGTCGTTGCCACCTTCCCCACGCAAACTCATCGCCTGATACAGCTGCTGGGCCACCGCGCCAAGCACCACCGGTTGGTGCGCCTGACGCGCCGCTTCCGTCGCCAGCCCCAGATCCTTGAGCATCAGTTCCGCACCAAAGCCACCGGTATAGCCGCGTGACGCCGGCGCCGTTTCGACGATGCCCGGCCACGGGTTGTACATCTCCGAACTCCAGCAGCGCCCGGTGGAACTGTTGATGATGCCCGCCAGCACCTTGGTGTCGATGCCCAGTGCATCGCCAAGTGCCATGGCCTCGCTGACGCCGACCATGGAAATCCCCAGCAGCAGGTTGTTGCAGATTTTAGCAATTTGCCCGGTGCCGACCTCACCACAATGGACGATGTTGCGGCCCATTTGCGCCAGTACCGGTTGCAGCGTGGCGAACAGTTCCGGGGTGGCGCCGACCATGAACGTCAGTGTCCCGGCCGCCGCACCACCCGTGCCGCCGGAAACCGGCGCGTCGGCCATGGCCACACCTTGCTTGGCCGCAGCGGCAGCCACGTCACGGGCAGTCTGTGGATCAATCGTGCTGCAATCCACCGCCGGCACGCCTTTGCCGATACCGGCGAGCACGCCGTCTTCACCCAGCCACACACCGCGAACATGCACGGCAGCCGGCAACATGGTGATCACCAGTTCCGCGTCCTGCGCCGCTTCACGGGCCGACGCGCTGATGCTGCCGCCCAGTTGTTCCAGCTCTGCCAGCACGGTTTTGTTCAGGTCGACCAGACGCAACGAATGGCCGGCCTTGATCAGGTTGCGCGCCATCGGCGCGCCCATGTTGCCGAGACCGATAAAAGCGATTTTCATGTCCGGCTCCTTAACGCAGATTGATGGTGGTGTTCACACCGTCGTTGACGCTGTCATCATCAAACCAGCGGCTGGTGACGGTCTTGGTCTGAGTGTAGAACTGCACCACTTGCTTGCCATAAGGGCCGAGGTCGCCGAGCTTCGAGCCTCGGGAACCGGTGAAGCTGAAGAACGGGACCGGCACTGGAATAGGGATGTTGATGCCGACCTGGCCGACGTCGATCTCGGTCTGGAATTTACGCGCCGCCGCACCACTTTGGGTAAACAGGCCGGTGCCGTTACCGAAGGGGTTGGCGTTGACCAGGGCAATGGCCTCATCGAGCGTGGCAACTTCCAGAACCACCAGCACCGGGCCGAAGATTTCCTGGGTGTAGATCTGCATGTCGGTGGTCACACCGGAGAACAGAGTCGGGCCGACGAAATTGCCCTTCTCGTAGCCCGGAACCGAAATCTCGCGACCATCCAGTTCCAGCTTGGCGCCTTCCTTGATGCCGCTTTCAATCAGGTCGAGAATCCGCGCCTTGGCCTTTTTCGAGATCACCGGGCCGACATCGGTACCCGGTTCGCTACCGGCATTCACGGTGAGTTTCTGCGCCAGCGCTTTCAGGTCCGGCAGCCATTGCTTGGCCGCGCCCACCAGCACCACCACCGAGGTGGCCATGCAGCGTTGACCGGCGGCACCGAAACCGGCACCGACCAGGGCATTCAGCGCTTGTTCGCGGTTGGCGTCCGGCAGCACCACGGCGTGGTTCTTCGCGCCCATCATCGATTGCACGCGCTTGCCATGTTTGCCGGCCAGGTCATAGACATGCGTACCGACCGCGGTCGAACCGACGAAGGAAACCGCCTTGATGTCTTTGTGTGTGCAGAGACCGTCCACCACGTCCTTGCCGCCGTGCACGACGTTCAGCACACCGGCCGGGATGCCGGCTTCGATAGCCAGTTCCACCAGCAGCATGGTCGACATCGGGTCCTGTTCGGACGGCTTGAGCACGAAGGTGTTGCCGCAAGCGATGGCCATCGGGAACATCCACAGCGGAATCATCGCCGGGAAGTTGAACGGGGTGATGCCGGCGCACACGCCGATTGGCTGACGCAGGGTGTAAGTGTCGACACCGCCCGCGACGTTTTCAGCGAATTCGCCCATTTGCAGGCTGCCGATGGAGCAGGCGTGCTCGACCACTTCCAGGCCACGGAAAATATCGCCTTCAGCGTCGGCAATGGTTTTGCCCTGCTCGGCGCTCAGGACCACGGCGATACGCTTGGAGTGTTCGCGAATCAGCGCCTGGAGCTTGAGCATGATGCGCATGCGCGCGCCGATCGGGGTCAGCTTCCAGGTCTGGAAGGCACGATGGGCCGCGCTGATGGCCGCGTCGACTTCTTCGGCGGTGGCGAATGGCACCTTGGCCAGCACTTGCTGAGTGGCCGGGTTGATGATGTCGTGCCACTCGGTGGACTTGGATTCGACCCACTGGCCGTCGATCAACAGCTTGACCTTTTGCACGGTGGTTTCGTTAGGCGTGAGCGATGCGTTCATGTGGGTCTCCTGGACTTGTTGTTATCTAGAGAGCCAAGGCGAGAAAGTCGCCTTGCGATGAGGCGTGTGCCGCGAATTGGTTGTCGGGCTGTTTTTGGAGTATAGATGTGCAAACTTCTAATAAGAACGCACATAAAAGCCGGTCCATCATGCAAAAAAACATCACGTCTTTAGGCTCGCTGAACTGGGATGACCTCAAGTTTTTCCTTGAAGTCGCCCGGACCCGCAAGGCCAGCACCGCCGCCAAGCGCCTGGCGGTCGACTACACCACCGTGTCGCGACGCATCAGTTCGCTGGAAGCTTCATTGGGCACATTGCTGTTCGAGAAATCCCGGACCAGCGGCTTCGTCCTCACCGCCGAAGGCCAGCGTTTGCTTGGCTATGCCGAGTCGATCGAGAGCACGCTGCACATGGCCTGCGAACAGGTTTCGGGCTCCGGCGTGGCGTTATCAGGGCATGTGCGCATGGGCTGCACCGAAGGTTTCGGCAGCTTCTTCATCACCCCACAGCTGAGCCATTTCGTCGACGCCTACCCGGCGATCTCAGTGGACATCCTGCCGCTGCCGCACTTCATCAGCCTGTCCAAGCGCGAGGCCGATATCGTCATCGCTCTGGAACGTCCGGAACATGGGCCGTACGTCTGCTGCAAACTCTGTGATTACCGTTTGCAGCTCTACGCAACCCAGGAATACCTGGACAAACACCCGGCCATCCGCCGCCCGGCAGACCTGGGTAAACATTCATTTATCAGTTATGTCGACGACCTGGCATTCAGCTCGGAGCTGCTTTACCTGGCAAACGTGCTTCCCGGCGCCAGCGCCAATTTGCGCAGCACCAGCGTGATCGCGCAGTTCGTGGCGGCGCAGCAAGGGCGATCCCTGGCGATCCTGCCCTGCTTCCTCGCCGCCCAGGACCCCCGCCTGCTGCCGGTATTGCCGCAAGAAATCAACATCACCCGACAGTTCTGGATGTACTGCCGGGAGGATCTGCGCAAGTTGAAGCGAATCACCTTGCTGTGGGATTACATCAGGGAAGTCACAGAGCTCAATGGCCCGCTATTGCTGGGTGAGACGGGGGAACTGCGGTTTGTAGACTGAGCGACTCGATACCGACTTCGCGGCGAGATTCGGGGGGCAATACTCGACAGCCTCGTCGTGTGACTTCCAGCTGTTTGTAGCTGGCCGGATTGTCGTGATGCTTGCCCAGGATTTCCGGCAAAGCCGCCTCGGGATCGTCCAGTGACAAGCCCTGAAGAAAATCCATATCGCACTCCCACCATTTGCTTTCCAGCAATCTGGCGGCCACTTCGGGAGGATGCCGGTACTTGACCACTTTCGCCGGGACGCCGGCGACTATCGCATAGGGCGGCACATCGTGAACAACCAGTGCGCGGGTCGCGATAACCGCTCCCGTGCCAACCGTGACCCCTTCCATGATCATGGCGCTGTGACCGATCCATACGTCATCGCCGATGGTTACGTTAGCAACGACAGGCTCGTAGGATAAGCGTGTGTTTGTGTACTGGAAGGGATGTGAACTGAGCCAGGTCGAGGGGTGAGTGTTTTTTTCCTGGCCGATAAAGCAATTATTGCCAATAGAGCAAAACCGCCCGATAGAGGAAACCGTAGTCAGCACGCAATCGCTGCGAATATAGGTGTGGGCACCGATACTCAATCGTTTGGCGTCGATGGCTACATGGCCAAGCAAAACGCCCTCTTCAAGCAGCAAAGTCGTTCTCGCGCTGAGCGACGAAACCCCGCCAGCCAACTTGCATTTATATTGGCGAAGCCAGCGCTTCCAAACGTAATTGCGGCACAATTTTATTATTTTTTTCATGTAGAGAACTGGCGCCTACGAAGTATCAACAACGCTTTGACACGCCCTGCTGATACAAACGATTAAAAACCAAATGAAAAATTCGGATCGGTCCCTGAGCCTACCTTTGTCATGTTTCAGAACTGATACAACAACAAATTGTACAAATGATCAATCAGCACTCACCACGATCGATACCCGGCGGTTTTCAGTGCGCCCGGAAGCGGTGTCGTTGGAGGCCACGGGCTCGCTGCTGCCGAGCCCCCGTAACTGGATGTTCTCCTGCTTCATGCCGGCAGCGGCCAACACCGCGCCGACGCTTTTTGCGCGACGTAGGGAAAGCTGTTCGTTGTAGGACTCTTTACCCGACGCATCGGTGTGACCATCGACTCTCACGCGCTCGATCCCGACACCCAGCAATGACTTGCCGATGCGCGAGACGATTTCGCTGCTCTGCGCATTCAAGCTATCGACGTCACTGCCAAACAGCACTTTGCCGGACAGGCCGAATGCCCAACCCTCGTCAGTCAGCTCGAAACCTTGCTGTTTCAATACGGCAATCTGCGCCGGGGTCAGGCCTTTTTGCGGCACCGACTGGCAACCGGACAGCGACAACACCGCCATTAATAGCGTGATGGTAAAAAGTCGCAAGGACTGTGGAATAAGTGAGAACACGAAAATCAGCTCCTGATTTGAACATCGGCGACAGAGTGCTCCGACCCTGCCGTGTGCTGTGCGCCTCGGGCAAGGCGTTTGGCTTGATACATGGCCCCATCGGCAGCATTGAGCAGAGCGTCCGGTGTGCCCCCATGATCGGGGAACACGGCGATGCCGATACTGAGTGAGGTCAACACCTGGTTATCGTCCGGCAATGAAATCGGTTGTTCCATGCTGGCAATGATTTTGTCGGCAATCCGTTCGGCGTCTTCGGTCTTGTGTAGAGGTGTGAGCAGCACGGCAAATTCGTCACCGCCCAATCGAGCTACCAGATCTTCTTCCCGCAGTTGTGCCCGGACACGATCGGCCACGGCCACCAGCACCGCATCGCCCGCCGCATGGCCAAAGCCGTCGTTGATTTCCTTGAACCGGTCACTGTCGAGAAACAACACGGCCACCCGCTCATTCAGTTTGTGGGCGTTGCGCACCGCACGCTTCAGACGTCCTTCGAAAAATGCCCGGTTCGGCAAGCCTGTGAGGCTGTCATGGTTGGCTTGGTGAGCGAGCGTTTCGTTTTCGCTTTGCAGGTGAGTCTGCCAAGACTCGAGTTCATCGAGCAGGGCATTGAAGTCGTTACCCAGATTGTCGAGTTCGGCGATGGCGGCGGCGGGAACACGCTGGTCGAAGGCTCGCTCGCTGCGTGCGGCGTGAGCCACCGAAGCCAGGCTGCGTAATGGCCCGGTGATCCCGTGCAACTGCCGACGAGCCAGGTAGAGCGCCACCCATGCGCTGATCGCCGTGCACAGGACAATCCCCACCAGACCGCTGAGCAAAAAGCGCATCAGGCTGCCGCCATGTCCGGTGAGTTCAATGCGGCCAATTTCCCGGCCCTGATGAACGATCGGCATGCTGATGGGTTTTTCCAGAAAGGCCTTGGCCAGTTGCATTTCGAGGGTGGTCAGCAATCCGGTTTCCGGTCGCTGCCAGCGCGCCAACAACTGGCCCCGTGCATCCAGGACCCGGGCATCAGCCACCTCTTCAGTGGAGGCGATCAATGCCAGCGCCTCGGTGGCGGCGACTTTGTCGTTGAACACCACCGCCGCTTCCACGGTGTAGTTGATCGAACGCGCGATCAGGTGCAGGTTGTGGTCGGCATACACCCGCAAGGCCAGAACGCCCAGCAGTGTCAGTGAAACACTGGCCATCGCCACACCCACCAGCGCAACGATCAAATGACCGCGACCGATGACCGAGTGCAGGCTCGGGCGAATTCCCGGTTTGAATAAACTCATGGCGCCGCCGGTTTGCGACGGGACAATTGCAGCACGCTCGGATGAATGCGCACACCGCTGCGGGCGACGGAATCGAGATTGACCTCGAAGGACACTTGATCATCCGCGACTCGCAGACAAAACAGACTGCCTACGGTGCATTGATCGTCGCTTTCGCTGATGCTCAGAACAGGACGCCCGATCAGCGAGGCGAATAGCTGACTGCGCTCTTCGCTGGTCAACTTGCCGATGTACACCGCATCGCACTCACCGGCGATGGATGGGTTGTCGGCCAAAAGCCGTTGCACGGTCACGGGCCGGCCCGTCGCTTGAGTCGTGCCTTTGACCAGATCATCGGTGTATTCGGTGGGGCCGACCACACACAGGCGAAGTTGTGCTGGCTCAACCGGCCAACGGGCGTAACTGAGAATTCCGAGAACGACTTGGGTAACCGACCGGGCACGCTGATCGGCCATGCTCGGTGGGGTTTGTGGTTGCGCGCAAACGGCGCCAGACAACAAACAGAGAAGGCCGGCGAGCAGTGCTTGTTTGCAACCAATCACACGCTCTGTCGTCCAGACAGCCACCTTCATGCAGGGATTCTCTTCGATCGTAACTAAATGATGCCGCAACGATAGCATAGCGATGGAACCCCAGCGAGGCCGCGCACCATGGCACTTCGGACAGATTCCAGCGCTTATTTCACTCCGGGGTATCGCCGCCCTCTTTTAGCTCCAGCATCAACCCGCTCAAGCGTTTGACCTTGCGTCTCACCGCCTCTTCAAACACACCGGCACGCGGTTCGATCAAGGTGAACCAGTCCTTGGCCCGGGTGATGCCGGTATAGATCAGCTCCTTGGTGAGCACCGGATTCAGGGCATCCGGCAGAATCAGCGCAGTATGGGCAAATTCCGAACCTTGGGATTTATGCACCGTCATGGCGTAAACGGTTTCGACATCATTGAGTCGGCTGGGCAGAACAAATCGCACCCCGCCCTGCCCGTCATTGCGCGGGAACGCCACTCGAAGAACCTGCTTGCCCGCTTCTGGTCCATCACGCTCGGGAAGTTTGAGCGCGATGCCGATATCGCCATTCATCAAGCCCAGGCCGTAATCATTGCGCGTCATCAGCACCGGCCGTCCCTCGTACCACTGCTGATCGCTATCGATCAGTCGGGCCTTGAGCAACGCCTCGGTCACTCGCAGATTCAAACCCTCGACACCCCACGGACCTTTGCGGACCGCGCACAATAGCTGGAAGGCATCGAAGGCTTGCAAGACTTGTCGAGCCCAATCAGTCCAGCGCGAATCCTCCAGCGGACTGTCGAGCGCTGGCCGCTGATTGCGCAGCAGGCTCAAGTAATGCCGATAGCCCTGCGGTCCATCGCCATGACCTTCGAGCAACAAACGCTCCAGCGCCCGATCCTGTTCATTCTTGAGGGACAGGCAAAACACATCGCCGTGACTGCGCGCCGCCAGCAACTTGCGCGCCTCTTCGGGCTGCTGCTGGTTGACCCAACGGGCTAACTGGCCAATGCCGCTGCCTTCGCCAAACCGGCGCGAGTGGCGCAGCATCACCACTTGCTGGGCCAGTGGATGAGTGCCCTGGGTGTCCTCCTGCAACCCGCTTGTCTCCAGGCTTTCGCCGCTGACCGCCTCCAGCCACTGGCGTGTCTGCGGGTTGTACCAGCCGGCCTCGGCATCGCGACATAAATCGCCAAGCACCGCACCGGCTTCTACCGACGCCAATTGATCCTTGTCCCCCAACAGCACCAGTCGGGCGTGAGGTGGCAGCGCGTCGAGCAGATTCGCCATCATCTCCAGGTCGATCATCGAGGCTTCGTCCACCACCAGCACATCCAGCGGCAAGCGATTGCCCGCGTGGTGCCGGAAATGTCGCGTACCGGGACGGCTGCCAAGCAGGCGGTGAACCGTGGTGACGTCTGACGGGATTTTGTTGCGTACGTCTTCGCTGACTTTCAGCGTCTGGACCTGCTGGCTGATCGACTCGGTCAGGCGCGCAGCGGCTTTGCCGGTCGGCGCGGCCAGGCGAATGCGCAGCGGCTTGCCAGCCTCCACGGCCGGTGCCTGGAGCAACGCCAGCAAACGCACGACCGTGGTGGTCTTGCCGGTGCCCGGACCACCGGTGACGATACTGAAAGCGCCACGTGTAGCGAGGGCACAGGCAAGTTTCTGCCAGTCGATCACTTCACCGGGTTTGGCCGGACCGAACAGACCGGTAAGGCGCTGGAGCAAGTCGGCCGGTGTTGCTTCGTGCTCCGCCAGACGTTGACGCAACGAGTGATCGATACGCCGCTCGTATGCCCAGTAGCGGCGCAAATACAGCCGCTTGCCAGACAATACCAACGGTCGTTGCTGCGCGGCCTCACGCCCATCGGCCGCCAGGGCGACCAGGCTGCTGGAGGCCAGCACCTTGCACCAATGCGCGCCGTCCAGCGCCTCAAGTAATTGAGAGGGCAGCAACATCGCGCCACTGTGCAGATCACCTTCCGGTGGCAGCGACAGGGCGAAGTCCGGTTCTTTCAATGTCTCGAACAGATCCAGGCAGACATGCCCATGACCCAATTGGTGACTGGTCAAAGCCGCTGCCAGCAACACCAACGGATCATCATCCGGTGCCAGTTCATGAAGGAAGGCAACGAAGGCTTTGTCCAGCGCGCGCAACCAGCCACGCTCGACCCAGCGCGTGAGCAACAGCAGCAAATCATCGGCGCGATTCAACGGGGCGAGGTCGGCCAGGCTGTCAGAAGCCAACGGCGTGGGCAACAGATCGGCGAATGTGCGGCTCATAGCAATACTCCCTGTTCCCACGCCGGTTCGGCCTTCGGCTCCGGTTTACCTTGAAACATCCGATCCAGTCGCTCGATCAGCTCTCTCGGCGGACGGGCAAAATACACGCCCTGGCTGGGCGCGCGCGTACCGCGCAGGAACAGATACAACGCGCCGCCGACATGCCGGTCGTAATCGTAATCGGCAAGCCGGGCCTTGAGCTGTCGATGCAGGGCCAACAGGTACAACACGTATTGCAGGTCGTATCGGTTGTCGAGGATCGACTGCTCCATGGCTTGCTCGGTGTAGGCCTGGTCGTCGATGCCGAGCCAGTTGGATTTGTAGTCGGCGACGTAGTAGCGGCCGCCGTGTTCGAACGTCAGATCGATGAAGCCCTTGAACATGCCGTTGAGCAACACCGGTTCGGCAGCCATCCGGGCCACGCCGTTGTGCGTGTATTGGCACACCAGCGAATCGAGCTTGAGTACATCGACCTTGTGGCTGGCGAACCAGAACTCCATTTCGACCTGGTACTGGGTCAGCTGCTCAAGCATCACCGGGGGTTGCCCGACACCAACAGGCATCGGTGACCTGAGCAAATGCTGCAGCCAGTCGCTTAGCGTGGTTATCCAGCCTTCCCAGCCGCGACGATTACAGCGACGGGCGATGGCGTCCTCCACGGCCTGCGGCGTGGCGCCAAAACCTTCGTCGCCAGCCCATTCGAGCAAGCCATGGAGGAAAGTGCCCGGATTCGGACCACGAGGGAATCGATGTATATCCGCGCCGCCGGCAACCATCTCCCGGGGAGCCTGCGGATCGAGACGTTCATCGTCGAAAAGTTTCTGTGCCTGTGGACTCTCGGGCGCCTCATCACTGCCGATGCTCAGGTTGTCGCTCAGGCGCAAGGCGCTGTAAGAGGCGATCCACCAGTTTTCGCTGGCCTTGCGTTTCGGAATCAACGGGGCGAGCAAGGCCACTTCGTTTTGCGGTGGCTGGTAATGCTCTGTCGTAGCTTCAGGCATTTCGCCGTAGCCCAGCGCAGGACAGTCCTGTTGCAGGTCTTGCAGCCAACGAGTGAGTCCCGAAGACTCGCTCAATGCCGCGCCGCCGCCCAACAGATAACCCAACGCCGAAAGATGCAGCACCGAGCTGTTGTTATTGCCACGCTTGAGGTCCGTCACCCCCAGCCAGCAGGCATGTTGCGCCCGTGTCAGGGCTACATAAAGCAAGCGCAGGTCTTCCGCCAGTCGCTCATCATCGGCCAGGGCAATCAACTCGGCGGTCGGGCTCAAGGTCACTTGGGCTTTGCCGGTCGCATCGTGGTAATGCAGCGGCAACCGACTGCCATCCACGGGTTTCGCCGAGCAAATGAACGGCAGGAACACCAAAGGATATTCAAGCCCCTTGGACTTGTGGATGGTCACGACCTTGACCAGTTGTTCATCACTTTCCAGACGCAGTATTTGCTCTTCGCCGGCCTGACCGGACAGCGCCAGATGCTCGGACAAATGACGGATCAGTGCTTGTTCGCCATCCAACTCGGCGGCGGCCTGTTGCAGCAATTCGCAAAGGTGCAAAAGGTTGGTCAACACCCGCTCGCCATCGCTGCGCGCGATCAATGCCTGGGGCAACTGGAAGTCATGCAGCAAGCGGCGCAGCATGGGCAGCACGCCCTGCTTGCGCCAGATCTCGCGATAGCCGCGGAACTGCATGACCCGTGCTTCCCAGGCCAGTTCGTCCTGATTGAGTCGCTCCAGTTCCGGCAACGAAAGATTCAGCGTGATGCAGGCCAATGCGGCGCGCAGGGGGCGTTCGACATCCGGTTCGGCGCAGGCTTTGAGCCACGTCAGCACATCGTGAGCTTCCTGGGCAGCGAACACCGAATCCTTGTCCGACAGATAGACGCTGCGCACACCGCGCGCAGAGAGCTCGGCGCGCACGGCCTGCGCTTCCTTGCCATCGCGAACCAGGATCGCGATATCCGCGGGAAGCAGCCCTCGGAAATCCTTGCCGTCTCGCACAAACCCGGCCCGCCCCTGTTGCCCACCGTTGAGCAATGCGGTGATTTCACTGGCACACGTGGCAGCCAATTGTTGTCGATACACCGCGCCGGACAATGGCTGCTCGGCAGGCAAATGCCAGATGTTGAGCGCGGGCACGACCTGACCGCCGATGTGCAGAACCTCTTTGCGACCCTGGGACTCAACGGGCAAAAACGGTACGGGGTTATCGCCATTGCGCTCACGAAACAGGAAGGCTCCGCGCCCCGCTTCGCGAGTCTCGGCGCGTTCAAACACATGGTTCACGGCGCTGACCATGCCGTGACTGGATCGAAAGTTAGTGCCCAACGTATGCAAGCGACCAGAAGTCGCCTGACGGGCGCGCAGGTAGGTATAGATGTCGGCGCCGCGGAAGGCGTAGATCGCCTGCTTCGGATCACCGATCAGGAACAGGCCGCTCTCGGGATTGTTGTCTTCGATGCGATAGATGCTCTCGAAGATCCGGTACTGCACCGGGTCGGTGTCCTGGAATTCGTCGATCAGCGCCACCGGAAACTGTTCGCGGATCAAGGTCGCCAGGCGCTCGCCACCATCGGCTTGCAATGCTGCATCGAGGCGTAGAAGCATGTCGTCGAAGCCCATTTCCGCACGACGACGCTTTTCTTCCTCAAACCGTGCGCCGACCCAATGGGCGGCGTGTTGCAGCACAGCGGCATCCGGTGTCGGCAAACCATCAAGACAGGCTTTCAGAGCAGGCATTGCGTCCAGCCCTGGATGGTTGGGGACGTCGCCTTTCTTCCAGGCTTCCGCCATGCCGTCGGGAGTCAGCCGCGTGAAGCCGGTACCGATGTCCAGTTGCTCAAGGGATTCGTCTTCTGCCCAGGCTTTGATCTTCTCGAACCAGGGCTCGAAGTAACGCGCCTGCATCTTGCGACCGTCGACACTCTTGCTCGCGACGCCTTCGTGGCAGATGGCGAGCAACTCGTCAGCCCATTGCCGCCAAGGCATCTTGAGTTCCAGCAATGCGACCCGTCGTTCCTGCAAACACTCGGTGATCAGCTCGGCAGGTTCTTTGCCTTCAACGTTGTCGCGCTCGCTGGCAAACAGTCCGCGAACGCGCGGCAGCAACGCCGCCGGGCCGCCCCAATTGCTACGCACCCAATTCAGCGCATCGCCCTGCATCGGGTAACAGAACAGACGCCAATAGTCGCGCAGGACTTCACCGAGCAAATCGCTGTGATCGGTTTCCAGGGTCTGGGTAAACAGGCTGCCACTGTCGAAGGCGTGCTCGCGCAACATGCGCTGGCACCAACTGTGAATCGTCGAAACCGCGGCTTCATCCATCCACTGCGCGGCAATGTCCAGTCGATTGGCGCAGCCGGGCCACTGCTCCGGCACGTACTGTTCACGCAATTCGGCAATCAAGCCGTCGGGTGCAGGGGTTTCATCACGGAAAAATCGGGCGGCCTCAGCCAGGCGAGTGCGAATACGCTCACGCAGTTCCTTGGTGGCGGCATCAGTAAAGGTCACGACAAGGATTTGCGGAGGCAACAATTCGCGCCCGAAGCCATTGTCTTCCCCACCATGGCCGAGGACCAAGCGCAGGTACAGCGCGGAGATAGTGAAAGTCTTGCCGGTCCCGGCGCTGGCTTCGATCAGCTGACTGCCACGCAGCGGGAATGCGAGCGCAAGCGGTGTCTTGGTGGTCATGGGCGCGCCTCCTCGCTGGACATCGAACGCCAAGGGGCTTCAAGCAATGGTCGGTAGAGCGCATTGCACCAATCGACGAAAGTCTCGTCGGCGATCAACGCGTCGTAATCGGCAAATTGGCGAGCCAGCGCAACACTTTCGCGTCGTTCACCGTCCGTGGTCAATCCATCGCCCTCATAGGCCTTGCGAGCTGCCGCTTCAGCTTTGACCGGTTCGGTTTGGCCGAGCCAGGCGAAGGCTGTCTTGACCGCAATCGGCAGGGGTTGGCGCATACCGGATTGCCAGGCTTGCAACAGGTCGCCCAGCATCCGTCGTGCTGAATCCGCCTCCATTGGAGCGAGTAGCAGACTGTCGTCACTGGCCACCAACGCCGTGGTCATCGACAGACCGCTGGCACAAGCGACCAGATGATTGACCCAGGGCCGCGTCAGGCGATGCCATTTACGTGATTTGATCGAACCAATGCTGTTGGGGATCGTAGTGACAGACAGCAAGCCACCATCAGCCCGTTGATGCAGACCGCTGAGCCAACCTTCAAGGCGCAGGTCATGCAACTCCAGGCTCACCGGCAGAGCACTGGTCAATGGTGTTGGCCATAAAGCCAGAAGCTGCTGGTAACGCTGCAGCAGATCCGGTAACGGCTCGATCAGCTCTCGTTGAAGGCATTCGCCAAATCCGGCCATGGGCAGCAACCCGCTGTTTTGCAAACGTCGGGCCTGCGCTTCAAGTGCCTGATCGGTGTCGTCCAGATCAGCCAATGCAGCCTCAAGCAAACTGTCGCTGAGGCTATAGCGTTGCAAGGCGTCGAGCACAAAGGGCTCCTCGTCCGCCAAAGGCACTTCGGCGGCCTCGAAGAACACCTTCAAGCGCTGACTGAAAAAATGCCGCACCGGGTTGCGCAGGAAATCCTGGAGTTGCCCGAGACTCAGCGGCTCCTCTTGTACGTGAGGATCAAGAATCTCGACATCCGTCACTTGCGCCGAAGCGAGGTGCAGCACCTGCCATTCATTGGCGTAGCTGAACAACTCATCGCCTTCATGGAAGTAACGGGCACTGAAAGGTTGCAGCGGATGCTCTTGAGTGATGGCTTCAAGCAGGTCTTCGTCGGCATCTCTCAATCGCCAGCCACTGGCAAGGTGATCGCGGAGCTGGCCGATCAGGACCGATGCCGGGCGCTCGCTGTTATCACGAATACTGCGGCCGACCCAACTGATATAGAGCTGGTCCCGTGCCGACAACAGGGCTTCGAGCAATAGGTAGCGATCATCTTCACGCCGCGATCGATCGCCGGGGCGGTAGTCACTGCCCATGAGGTCAAAGTCCAGCGGCGGTTGCGCACGCGGGTAGTCGCCATCGTTCATGCCCAGCAAGCACACGAGTTTGAAAGGAATCGCTCGCATCGGCATCAAGGTGCAGAAATTCACCGCACCGGCGAGAAAGCGTTGGGACAAACGCCCTTGATCGAGACCGGCAAGCCACGCTTCACGGACGACAGTCAGCGGTAGTTCATCTTGCAGGCCTACCGATTCACAATTCTCGAGCCAGGCTTCGCGCAACTCTTCCAGTTGAGTCAGCAAGAAGTCGTCGTGCTCGTTACTGGCCTGGAAGAACAGCGACACCAATGCCTGCAAGCGCAAGCTCCATTGTTGTGGCGACGCCGGCTGCGTCAGTTCCTGATGGGCAACTTCCAACGCATCCAGCAGCGCAACCAACGGGCCGATGAGCGCAGCGTCGAGACCACCGATCTCATCGTAAGGCTCGATCCCGGCACAAGCGTTGGCACCGCCGACGGCATAGCCCAGCAACATGCGTCGCAGGCCGAAACGCCAACTGTTTTGCTCCAGCGCTTCAGGTAACCCGAGGCCCGCACGCTGCTCGGCATTCATTCCCCAGCGGATACCTGCACCTTCGATCCAGCCGTGCAGGGTCGGCAGGTCGCGCTCCTCGACACCAAAGCGGGCACGTAGCGCCGGAACGTCCAGCAGATCGAGGATCTCGCTGACCGGGAAACGACTGTCGGGCAGCTTCAGCAGATGCTCGACAGCGATCAGCAGTGGATCGCGCCCGCGCTGGCCTTGGTCAGCCAGCGTGAAGGGAATGAAGCGCGGATCATTACGTTCCAGTTGACCGAACACCGCCCGAATATGCGGTGCATAACTGTCGATATCCGGGACCATCACAATCACATCGCGAGGACGCAATTGTGGATCGGCACTGAAGCGCGCGAGCAACTGGTCGTGAAGGATCTCTACTTCACGCTGAGCGCTGTGAGCGATGTGAAAACGAATCGACTCATCTTTCTCAAGATCTATGGCTGGCCAGCGTTCGCGCGTTTCGTTCAGTGGACGCAATTCAAGGATGTCGTCCTGCAACTGGTTGAGCATGTTCAGAGGCAGGCTGTCGCTGAACAAGTCGATGCGACCGTCGCGAAACGCTGAGCGATAGCTGTTGGGATCGTCGTAGCTGTCGAGCAGGTTGATGTAGTCGCGCCCCTGCTTGCCCCATGCAGCCAGTAATGGATGCGCGTGCTGATGAAGGGTTTGAGGATCGAGGACAACCGGCATGCCACTCTTGCGAGCCTGTCGTTTGTACTGGTGCCGCAACAGGTCCTTATCGGCAACGATGTCCGCCCAGTGGTGACGACACGGGTTATGGACGCACAGCAGAACCTGACTGAATCGAGCCAGCCCGGCCAAGGCTTCCAGAGCTTGAGCGGGCAGGGAGGAAATCCCGAAAACAATCACTCGGGAGGGCAATCCATCGGGGGCGACGTCGAGACTGTTTATGCGCTCGATAAACCGCTGATGGACACCGGCACGGCTCTGCGCCATACCTTCGTCACCGACATCCAGTAGCAGCGCACGCCACAATTCTGCCTGCCAGCAATTGGCCGGTGTGAGCGGGTTCGTTTCACCTCTGCCATTGCGTAACTGATGGCGACCTTCCGCCCAGTCTTCGAGCCAGTCAGCGCGGTACACCTGATATTGGTCGAACAGATCGGCCAGCCGCTCAGCCAACTGATAGCGCTTGCGCAGATCAGTGTCGTTGGTAAGAAATCGTTGTAGCGGTTCGAAGTGCGGTTGATTGATCAACTGCGGCAGCAGGCGCATCAGACGCCAGGTCAGCGGGGCTTTGTCGAGCAGCGACTTGACTGGAATTTCATCACGCCCCAAGACCATGCGATAAAGCTGCCACATGAAGCTACCGGGTAGCTGCACGTCGATGGCGGCGGCGATTCCGCAGCCGCCCATATCATCATCTTCAGCGTCTTCTGCCAGCGCCAACTTTAGCCATTGGGCTATGCCGTTGCTCTGCACCAGTGCGATTTCATTTTCCAAGGGAGCCAACGGATAGCGCCGCATCCAACTGACCACCAGGCTGCGCAACTCGTCCAGGCGGTTGCCGTGAACCACCATAAAACCAGCACTGAGGGACGTCGCGTCCGGCATAAAGGCTTCCTTGGAAAATACAAATGCTAGGGCCGAACCTTAGCATTGTCGGGAGACTGTGACAGCGTGGACCTGTCCGATGTTGTTGTACGAACTTTCCTGCGGACAAAACAAAACCCCAACTGCTTTCGCAATTGGGGTTTCGGAATTTAATCTTGACGATGACCTACTCTCACATGGGGAAACCCCACACTACCATCGGCGATGCATCGTTTCACTGCTGAGTTCGGGATGGGATCAGGTGGTTCCAACGCTCTATGGTCGTCAAGAAATTCGGGTACCGAATCGTGGCCAGTCGGCCGCGCTTCAGCAAATTGGGTATGCGATAGTTTTCGGTGTTTTGTAAGCGTCGAACTTTCGGTTCTTTCGTCTTCACACACCGCAATCTGGCTTTTACGCGCAAATTGCTTGGGTGTTATATGGTCAAGCCTCACGGGCAATTAGTATTGGTTAGCTCAACGCCTCACAGCGCTTACACACCCAACCTATCAACGTCGTAGTCTTCGACGGCCCTTCAGGGGACTCAAGGTCCCAGTGAGATCTCATCTTGAGGCTAGTTTCCCGCTTAGATGCTTTCAGCGGTTATCTATTCCGAACATAGCTACCCGGCAATGCCACTGGCGTGACAACCGGAACACCAGAGGTTCGTCCACTCCGGTCCTCTCGTACTAGGAGCAGCCCCTCTCAAATCTCAAACGTCCACGGCAGATAGGGACCGAACTGTCTCACGACGTTCTAAACCCAGCTCGCGTACCACTTTAAATGGCGAACAGCCATACCCTTGGGACCGGCTTCAGCCCCAGGATGTGATGAGCCGACATCGAGGTGCCAAACACCGCCGTCGATATGAACTCTTGGGCGGTATCAGCCTGTTATCCCCGGAGTACCTTTTATCCGTTGAGCGATGGCCCTTCCATACAGAACCACCGGATCACTAAGACCTACTTTCGTACCTGCTCGACGTGTCTGTCTCGCAGTCAAGCGCGCTTTTGCCTTTATACTCTACGACCGATTTCCGACCGGTCTGAGCGCACCTTCGTACTCCTCCGTTACTCTTTAGGAGGAGACCGCCCCAGTCAAACTACCCACCATACACTGTCCTCGATCCGGATAACGGACCTGAGTTAGAACCTCAAAGTTGCCAGGGTGGTATTTCAAGGTTGGCTCCACGCGAACTGGCGTCCACGCTTCAAAGCCTCCCACCTATCCTACACAAGCAAATTCAAAGTCCAGTGCAAAGCTATAGTAAAGGTTCACGGGGTCTTTCCGTCTAGCCGCGGATACACTGCATCTTCACAGCGATTTCAATTTCACTGAGTCTCGGGTGGAGACAGCGCCGCCATCGTTACGCCATTCGTGCAGGTCGGAACTTACCCGACAAGGAATTTCGCTACCTTAGGACCGTTATAGTTACGGCCGCCGTTTACCGGGGCTTCGATCAAGAGCTTCGCGTTAGCTAACCCCATCAATTAACCTTCCGGCACCGGGCAGGCGTCACACCCTATACGTCCACTTTCGTGTTTGCAGAGTGCTGTGTTTTTAATAAACAGTCGCAGCGGCCTGGTATCTTCGACCGGCGTGGGCTTACGGAGCAAGTCCTTCACCCTCACCGGCGCACCTTCTCCCGAAGTTACGGTGCCATTTTGCCTAGTTCCTTCACCCGAGTTCTCTCAAGCGCCTTGGTATTCTCTACCCAACCACCTGTGTCGGTTTGGGGTACGGTTCCTGGTTACCTGAAGCTTAGAAGCTTTTCTTGGAAGCATGGCATCAACCACTTCGTCACCCAAAGGGTAACTCGTCATCAGCTCTCGGCCTTAGAATCCCGGATTTACCTAAGATTCCAGCCTACCACCTTAAACTTGGACAACCAACGCCAAGCTGGCCTAGCCTTCTCCGTCCCTCCATCGCAATAACCAGAAGTACAGGAATATTAACCTGTTTTCCATCGACTACGCTTTTCAGCCTCGCCTTAGGGACCGACTAACCCTGCGTCGATTAACGTTGCGCAGGAAACCTTGGTCTTTCGGCGTGGGTGTTTTTCACACCCATTGTCGTTACTCATGTCAGCATTCGCACTTCTGATACCTCCAGCAAGCTTCTCAACTCACCTTCACAGGCTTACAGAACGCTCCTCTACCGCATCACCTAAGTGATACCCGTAGCTTCGGTGTATGGTTTGAGCCCCGTTACATCTTCCGCGCAGGCCGACTCGACTAGTGAGCTATTACGCTTTCTTTAAAGGGTGGCTGCTTCTAAGCCAACCTCCTAGCTGTCTAAGCCTTCCCACATCGTTTCCCACTTAACCATAACTTTGGGACCTTAGCTGACGGTCTGGGTTGTTTCCCTTTTCACGACGGACGTTAGCACCCGCCGTGTGTCTCCCATGCTCGGCACTTGTAGGTATTCGGAGTTTGCATCGGTTTGGTAAGTCGGGATGACCCCCTAGCCGAAACAGTGCTCTACCCCCTACAGTGATACATGAGGCGCTACCTAAATAGCTTTCGAGGAGAACCAGCTATCTCCGAGCTTGATTAGCCTTTCACTCCGATCCACAGGTCATCCGCTAACTTTTCAACGGTAGTCGGTTCGGTCCTCCAGTTAGTGTTACCCAACCTTCAACCTGCCCATGGATAGATCGCCCGGTTTCGGGTCTATTCCCAGCGACTAGACGCCCTATTAAGACTCGCTTTCGCTACGCCTCCCCTATTCGGTTAAGCTCGCCACTGAAAATAAGTCGCTGACCCATTATACAAAAGGTACGCAGTCACCTAACAAAGTAGGCTCCCACTGCTTGTACGCATACGGTTTCAGGATCTATTTCACTCCCCTCTCCGGGGTTCTTTTCGCCTTTCCCTCACGGTACTAGTTCACTATCGGTCAGTCAGTAGTATTTAGCCTTGGAGGATGGTCCCCCCATATTCAGACAAAGTTTCTCGTGCTCCGTCCTACTCGATTTCATGACCAAGAGATTTTCGCGTACAGGGCTATCACCCACTATGGCCGCACTTTCCAGAGCGTTCCGCTAATCTCAAAGCCACTTAAGGGCTAGTCCCCGTTCGCTCGCCACTACTAAGGGAATCTCGGTTGATTTCTTTTCCTCAGGGTACTTAGATGTTTCAGTTCCCCTGGTTCGCCTCTTGCACCTATGTATTCAGTACAAGATAACCATCTTATGATGGCTGGGTTCCCCCATTCAGACATCTCCGGATCAAAGTCTGTTTGCCGACTCCCCGAAGCTTTTCGCAGGCTACCACGTCTTTCATCGCCTCTGACTGCCAAGGCATCCACCGTATGCGCTTCTTCACTTGACCATATAACCCCAAGCAATCTGGTTATACTGTGAAGACGACATTCGCCGAAAATTCGAATTTCTCAACTAAGAGAACTCACAAATTTTACCTTAGCCTGATCCGTTACCAGTGAAAGTAACGTCCAGTCTATCTTTCTATCACATACCCAAATTTTTAAAGAACGAACTAGTCAAAGACTAGAAATCAACATTCATCATCGACACCGATGGAATGCTCATTTCTAAGCTTTACTTCAGAAGCAGTAGTGGTGGAGCCAAACGGGATCGAACCGTTGACCTCCTGCGTGCAAGGCAGGCGCTCTCCCAGCTGAGCTATGGCCCCGTATTTCTACAGGCGTTTCCCACACAAAATTGGTGGGTCTGGGCAGATTCGAACTGCCGACCTCACCCTTATCAGGGGTGCGCTCTAACCAACTGAGCTACAGACCCAATTTCGAGCTGCTAAGGCCGACCTCACCCTGCTCTTAACCACAGAGCATGGGGTGCGCTCTAACCAACCAAGCTACAACCCTAATGGCTGCTTCTTTCGTCTTCTTCAATGAATCAAGCAATTCGTGTGGGAGCTCATGAAGCAGCTGAGTCGTCGATTAAGGAGGTGATCCAGCCGCAGGTTCCCCTACGGCTACCTTGTTACGACTTCACCCCAGTCATGAATCACACCGTGGTAACCGTCCTCCCGAAGGTTAGACTAGCTACTTCTGGTGCAACCCACTCCCATGGTGTGACGGGCGGTGTGTACAAGGCCCGGGAACGTATTCACCGCGACATTCTGATTCGCGATTACTAGCGATTCCGACTTCACGCAGTCGAGTTGCAGACTGCGATCCGGACTACGATCGGTTTTGTGGGATTAGCTCCACCTCGCGGCTTGGCAACCCTCTGTACCGACCATTGTAGCACGTGTGTAGCCCAGGCCGTAAGGGCCATGATGACTTGACGTCATCCCCACCTTCCTCCGGTTTGTCACCGGCAGTCTCCTTAGAGTGCCCACCATTATGTGCTGGTAACTAAGGACAAGGGTTGCGCTCGTTACGGGACTTAACCCAACATCTCACGACACGAGCTGACGACAGCCATGCAGCACCTGTCTCAATGTTCCCGAAGGTACCAATCCATCTCTGGAAAGTTCATTGGATGTCAAGGCCTGGTAAGGTTCTTCGCGTTGCTTCGAATTAAACCACATGCTCCACCGCTTGTGCGGGCCCCCGTCAATTCATTTGAGTTTTAACCTTGCGGCCGTACTCCCCAGGCGGTCAACTTAATGCGTTAGCTGCGCCACTAAGAGCTCAAGGCTCCCAACGGCTAGTTGACATCGTTTACGGCGTGGACTACCAGGGTATCTAATCCTGTTTGCTCCCCACGCTTTCGCACCTCAGTGTCAGTATCAGTCCAGGTGGTCGCCTTCGCCACTGGTGTTCCTTCCTATATCTACGCATTTCACCGCTACACAGGAAATTCCACCACCCTCTACCATACTCTAGCTCGTCAGTTTTGAATGCAGTTCCCAGGTTGAGCCCGGGGCTTTCACATCCAACTTAACGAACCACCTACGCGCGCTTTACGCCCAGTAATTCCGATTAACGCTTGCACCCTCTGTATTACCGCGGCTGCTGGCACAGAGTTAGCCGGTGCTTATTCTGTCGGTAACGTCAAAACACTAACGTATTAGGTTAATGCCCTTCCTCCCAACTTAAAGTGCTTTACAATCCGAAGACCTTCTTCACACACGCGGCATGGCTGGATCAGGCTTTCGCCCATTGTCCAATATTCCCCACTGCTGCCTCCCGTAGGAGTCTGGACCGTGTCTCAGTTCCAGTGTGACTGATCATCCTCTCAGACCAGTTACGGATCGTCGCCTTGGTGAGCCATTACCTCACCAACTAGCTAATCCGACCTAGGCTCATCTGATAGCGCAAGGCCCGAAGGTCCCCTGCTTTCTCCCGTAGGACGTATGCGGTATTAGCGTCCCTTTCGAGACGTTGTCCCCCACTACCAGGCAGATTCCTAGGCATTACTCACCCGTCCGCCGCTGAATTCAGGAGCAAGCTCCTGTCATCCGCTCGACTTGCATGTGTTAGGCCTGCCGCCAGCGTTCAATCTGAGCCATGATCAAACTCTTCAGTTCAAACATCTTTGGGTTTTGAGAAAACCCTAAACTTGGCTCAGCAATCGTTGGTTACATCTTTGATTTCTCGCGGAGTAACTTGTGATGCTGATAATCTGTTGACTAGCAGCCTGACTCCACAAGCACCCACACGAATTGCTTGATTCAGTTGTTAAAGAGCGGTTGGTTAAGATCTTTCGTCTCAACCGAGGCGCGCATTCTACAGCAGCCTCATTTGCTGTCAAGTGATTATTTTCAGAAGCTTTCGAGGAATTCCCCAACAACTTCAACCACTTGCGCTTCAGATCTCTCATCAGCGGGAGGCGAATTCTACAGCGTTACACGCTGCTGTCAACACCTCTTTTTCAACTTCCTTTTGGCTTCGATGACCTGAAGCAACTTGCTGCCGAAAACTGCGTAACTCGTTGTTTACCAAGGAGTTTTCCGTTTCGACTGCGCCGGAAGTGGGGCGAATTATAGACACCTGAGATCTGCCGTCAACACCTATTTTCACAAAACTGTCATATAAGTCAAAAAAGCCCAGAAACGCGAAGGCCGGCCCAAATGGGCCGGCCTTCTTCCCTTCTACTTACAAGCTAGGGAACGCGAACTGCGAAGCTTCATGGCTGGCGCGTTGTGGCCAGCGCTGAGTGATGGCTTTGCGGCGCGTATAGAAACGCACGCCATCCGGACCGTAGGCGTGCAGATCGCCGAACAGCGAACGCTTCCAGCCGCCAAAGCTGTGGTAAGCCACTGGCACTGGCAACGGTACGTTCACACCGACCATACCCACTTCGATCTCATCGCAGAACAACCGCGCCGCTTCGCCGTCACGGGTGAAGATGCAAGTGCCGTTGCCGTATTCGTGATCGTTGATCAGCTGCATGGCTTCTTCCAGGCTGTTAACCCGAACGATGCACAGCACCGGCCCGAAGATCTCTTCTTTATAGATACGCATCTCTGGTGTGACGTTGTCGAACAGGCAGCCACCCAGGAAGAAGCCTTCCTCATGACCGGTCACGGTCAGACCACGACCATCCACCACCAGTGTTGCGCCAGCCGCTACGCCGTCTTCGACATAACCGCTGACCTTGTCACGCGCCTGACCGGTAACCAACGGCCCCATGTCCAGACCGCAGGAAGTGCCCGCACCAATTTTCAATGCCTTGATCTGCGGCGTCAGCTTGGCCACCAGTGCATCGGCAACCTGATCACCTACGCACACGGCCACCGAAATCGCCATGCAACGCTCACCGCAAGAACCGTAAGCCGCGCCCATCAGTGCGCTGACCGCATTGTCCAGATCCGCATCCGGCATCAACACCGCATGGTTCTTCGCTCCGCCCAGAGCCTGGACGCGTTTGCCACGCTTGGTGCCCTCGGAATAGATGTACTCGGCAATCGGTGTCGAACCCACGAAGCTCAGCGCTTTGACTTCCGGTGCTTCGATCAACGCATCCACCGCAGTCTTGTCGCCGTGCACCACGCTCAGCACACCTTTCGGAAGGCCAGCTTCGATAAGCAGTTGTGCAATCAGCAGGGTCGAGCTTGGATCACGCTCGGATGGTTTGAGGATGAAGCAGTTGCCACAGACGATCGCCAGCGGGTACATCCACAGCGGAACCATCGCCGGGAAGTTGAACGGGGTGATACCAGCCACCACGCCCAGCGGCTGGAAGTCCGACCAGGCATCGATGTTCGGGCCGACGTTACGGCTGTATTCGCCCTTGAGGATTTCCGGAGCCGCGCAAGCGAACTCGACGTTCTCGATACCGCGCTTCAGCTCGCCGGCAGCATCTTCGAGAGTCTTGCCGTGTTCTTCGCTGATCAATTGCGAGATGCGCGCTTCGTTCTGCTCCAACAGTTGCTTGAAGCGGAACATCACTTGGGCACGCTTGGCCGGTGGTGTGTTGCGCCAGGCCGGGAATGCAGCCTTGGCAGCGTCGATGGCGCTCTGGATGGTTTCGCGGGTGGCCAGCGGCAACTTGTGAATGGCCTGACCAGTCGACGGGTTGAACACATCAACTGCGCGACCGTTCTCGGTCACTAGTTCGCCATTGATCAAATGCGGAATAACGCTCATGGAAGCTCCTGAAAAGTTGTCCACAGGCGCCCGTTTCCGAGCGCCCGTTGTTTATATATATAGAAGGAGAAATCAGTCGATCTTGCTCAGCACTTCGCCGACCGCGTCGAACAGACGATCCAGGTCTTGCGGCTTGCTGTTGAAGGTTGGGCCGAACTGCAGGGTATCGCCGCCGAAGCGTACGTAGAACCCGGCTTTCCACAGCGCCATGCCGGCTTCGAACGGACGCACGATGGCGTCGCCGTCACGCGGTGCAATCTGGATCGCACCGGCCAGGCCGAAGTTGCGGATGTCGATGATGTTCTTGGTGCCCTTCAGGCCATGCAGTGCATTTTCGAAATGCGGCGCGACTTCGGCCACGCTCTGCACCAGGTTTTCCTTTTGCAGCAGGTCGAGTGCTGCCAGGCCAGCGGCACAAGCAACAGGGTGGGCGGAATAGGTGTAGCCGTGCGGGAATTCCACCGCGTACTCAGGCGTCGCCTGGTTCATGAAGGTCTGGTAGATCTCGGAGCTGGCAATCACCGCGCCCATCGGTATTGCGCCGTTGGTGACTTGTTTGGCAATGCACATCAGGTCCGGGGTCACGCCGAAGGTGGTCGCGCCGAACATGGTGCCGGTGCGGCCGAAACCAGTGATCACTTCGTCGAACACCAGCAGGATGTTGTGCTGGTCGCAGATTTCGCGCAGACGCTTGAGGTAACCCTGAGGCGGAACCAGCACGCCGGCGGAACCGGCCAGAGGCTCGACGAACACGGCGGCGATGTTCGACGCATCGTGCAACTCGATCAGCTTCAGCAGTTCGTCAGCCAGAGCGATACCGCCCTGCTCCGGCATGCCACGGGAGTAAGCGTTGCTTGCCAGCAAAGTGTGCGGCAGGTGGTCGACATCCATCATCGACTGACCGAACAGTTTGCGGTTGCCGTTCACGCCACCGAGGCTGGTGCCAGCGATGTTCACACCGTGATAACCACGGGCACGGCCGATCATTTTGGTCTTGGTCGACTGGCCTTTCAGACGCCAGTAAGCACGAACCATCTTCACCGCGGTGTCGGCACACTCGGAGCCCGAGTCAGTGAAGAACACATGGTTCAGGTTGCCCGGCGTCAGATCGGTAATTTTCTCAGCCAATTGGAACGACAGCGGATGGCCGTACTGGAAGCCTGGCGAATAGTCGAGAGTGCCCAGTTGCTTGGCCACCGCTTCCTGGATTTCCTTGCGAGTGTGCCCGGCGCCGCAGGTCCACAGACCGGACAGCGAGTCATAAACCTTGCGGCCCTTGTCATCGATCAGCCAGCTGCCTTCTGCACCAACGATCAGGCGTGGGTCGCGCTGAAAGTTACGGTTGGCGGTGTATGGCATCCAGTGAGCGTCGAGCTTGAGCTGGCTAGCCAGGGAAGACGGGGCGTTTTCAGGCAAGTTCATGGGCGAAACCTCGCAAGGCGATAAGCGGCATAGGGAGAAAAACCGTTCTTGCAGCTAAATTGCCACGGGGATAAAGTCGGTGAAATCCAACTTTTCTAACCTTTAGTCAGGTCACCGCTAAACTATGAGTGTTCGTCGCCCCGATCCCCTGGCGCAAGTCAGCGACTTCGATATTCGTTTGTTGCGGATCTTTCGCAGCGTCGTCGAATGCGGTGGGTTCTCCGCGGCCGAAAGCGTGCTCGGTATCGGTCGCTCGGCCATCAGCCAGCAGATGAGCGATCTTGAGCAGCGCCTCGGTTTACGCCTGTGCCAGCGCGGTCGTGCCGGTTTTTCTCTGACAGAAGAAGGCCGCGAGGTGTATCAGTCGGCGTTGCAGCTATTGAGTGCACTCGAAAGCTTTCGCACCGAGGTCAACGGCCTGCACCAGCACTTGCGCGGCGAATTGACGATTGGCCTGACCGACAACCTGGTCACCCTGCCCCACATGCGCATCACCCACGCCTTGGCGCAATTGAAGGAACGCGGGCCCGACGTGCAGATCCAGATCCGCATGATCGCGCCCAATGAAGTGGAACAAGGCGTGCTCGACGGTCGCTTGCACGTCGGCGTAGTACCGCAAGCCAGTGCGTTGTCGGGGTTGGAGTATCAACCGTTGTATAGCGAACGCTCACTGCTGTATTGCGCAGTCGGCCATCCGCTGTTTTATGTCGATGACAAGCAACTGGACGATGCGCGCCTCAACAGCCAGGACGCCATTGCCCCGACCTTCCGTTTGCCAGCGGAAATCCAGGCTCATTACCAGGCGCTCAATTGCACCGCCAGTGCGTCGGACCGTGAAGGCATGGCGTTCCTGATTTTGACCGGTCGCTATATCGGTTACCTGCCGGACCATTACGCGAGCCTTTGGGTGCAACAAGGCCGGTTGCGAGCGCTGAAATCAAAAACGCGTTTCTATGACTTGAGCCTCGCCTCGGTCACCCGCAAGGGTCGTCGTCCTCATCTGGTTCTGGAAAGTTTTCTGGAAAGCCTCGCCGCGACGCGTTAATCATCATTGCGCCGCATAAGGGCTTGTCTGAAGCCTGTGGGTGCGCTATCAACGCAATGGCCTGCACCCACCCACTCGACCGGAAGTGCCTATGACCTTTGAAGTCCCAGCTCACGGCGGCAAACCCGCCAGCCGCATTCGTCAGAAAAACGAAGAGACCATCATCAAAGCCGCCGAAGACGAGTTCGCCCGTCACGGGTTCAAAGGCACCAGCATGAACACCATCGCCCTGAATGCCGGGTTACCGAAGGCGAACCTGCATTACTACTTCACCAATAAACTGGGTTTGTACGTGGCGGTGCTGAGCAACATCATCGAGTTGTGGGACAGCACCTTCAACACATTGACCGCCGAGGACGATCCGGCGGAAGCGCTGACCCGTTACATCCGCGCGAAAATGGAGTTTTCCCGGCGTCAGCCGCAAGCTTCACGAATCTTCGCCATGGAAGTCATCAGCGGTGGCGAATGCCTGACCGAATATTTCAACCAGGACTACCGCACCTGGTTCCAGGGCCGGGCGGCGGTGTTTCAGGCGTGGATCGACGCCGGTAAAATGGACCCGGTCGACCCGGTCAACCTGATCTTCCTGTTGTGGGGCAGCACCCAGCACTACGCCGATTTCGCCACGCAGATCTGCCGCGTCAGCGGCCGCACCAAGTTGACCAAGCAGGACATGGAAGACGCCGGCAACAACCTGATCCGCATCATTCTCAAGGGCTGCGGCCTGACGCCAAGCATTTAAGACACTTATGCCATTAACCCTCAGCGGCGTTTGCGAATACCGCGAAGAGATTCGCAAAAGCCGTTTCATTACCTTCGCCGCGCCCATCGGCAGCCCTGCCGAGGCGCAAGCGTTTATCGAACAGAACAGCGACCTGAATGCCACGCACAATTGCTGGGCGTGGAAGCTCGGTGATCAATACCGCAGCACCGACGACGGCGAGCCTGGCGGTACCGCCGGCCGGCCGATACTGGCGGCCATCGAGGCGCAGGATTGCGATCAGGTCGCGGTGCTGGTGATCCGCTGGTATGGCGGCATTCAGCTGGGCACCGGCGGACTCGCCCGAGCCTATGGCGGTGGCGCCAACAAATGCCTGCAAACGGCGCCGAAGCTCGAGTTGATCAGCCGGGTGCCCCTGAGTTGTGCCTGCGCGTTCAGTGAGCTGGCGCTGGTGAAGCTGCGGGTCGCCGATCTCGGCGGGCTGGTTGTGCAAGAGGATTTCACGGCCAACGGTGTTGAACTGCAATTGGCTGTGGGTAAAGCGCAGATTGAAACGCTGCAAAAGCAGCTCGCTGATTTGAGTCGCGGGCGCATTTTGTTGCAGCGCTGAACGATCAAAAGATCGCAGCCTTCGGCAGCTCCTACACAGGACAGCGCTCTTCTGTAAGAGCTGCCGAAGGCTGCGATTTTTTGGGGCACTGCTTATGCCTCGTGCACCCGACAGTTGCCCACATCTGCTGTGCACCCGGCTGTGGATAACCTGAGCACATACCGCTGTAACCCTTCTGTCATGCGGCTTTGCGGGCTTTGCTCACTTTTCGTCCAAATCGCCTTCGAAAAGTACAAATTCACGAAAAAACAAATACTTAGAGCGGTTTATCACCTTTAGAAGATAGCCGCCCCGCGCTTATGCCCGACATTTGCGCTTGCGCACAAATACTGTGGAGCAATCTGTGGATAACCCGTTCATTCCTGTCGCGGCACCATGCCGGGCATAGCTCGCGCCTGACTGCTCATTTTTTGATCAATAAATGCGGGGCAAGATTGGAGCCCTGCCCATGGGCATTGCTCCCAAGTGGTGCTGTTCATGAAACAAAACTGACCCAGGCACCGGACTCAACACCTTGCACCGCATGACTTTTCAGCTTTCCTGACTCAATGGCCAGGAAATTGCTTTATCCACAGGCATAAGTCCAATCGCCTTGAGCCTGTCATGCCCAACTCCGTGCCGATCCCCGATCAAACGCCGCGCCTGCAATTGCGCAGAATCAGCAAACGCTATCCCGGCTGCCTGGCCAACGATGCCATCGACCTGAGCATTGCGCCCGGTGAAATCCATGCCCTGCTCGGCGAAAACGGTGCGGGCAAAAGTACGCTGATGAAGATCATCTACGGCGTCGTCCAGGCCGACGCCGGGGAAATGCTCTGGCAAGGTCAGCGAGCGATTATGCGCAACCCGGCCCAGGCTCGCGGCCTCGGGATCGGCATGGTGTTCCAGCATTTCTCGTTGTTCGAAACCCTGAGCGTGGCGCAGAACATTGCCCTGGCCATGGGTACCAAGGCCGGCACGCCGAAACAGCTCGGGCCGAAGATCCGTGAAGTGTCGCAACGTTATGGCATGGCGCTGGAGCCGGAGCGACTTGTCCACAGCCTGTCGATTGGCGAGCGGCAACGGGTCGAAATCATTCGCTGCCTGATGCAGGACATCCGCCTGCTGATCCTCGATGAACCGACCTCCGTGCTGACGCCACAAGAGGCCGACGACTTGTTCGTCACCCTGCGCCGACTCGCCGCCGAGGGCTGCAGCATTTTGTTCATCAGCCACAAACTCGGCGAAGTCCGCGCCCTGTGCCACAGCGCAACGGTGCTGCGCGGCGGTCGGGTGGCCGGACATTGTGTGCCGGCCGAGTGTTCGGATCAGCAACTGGCGCGGCTGATGGTTGGCGAAGCAGCGGAGTTGATCACTGACTATCCGAAGGTGGCGGGTGCCGAGGCTTTCTTGCAGGTAAAGGGACTGTCCTGGCACAACCCTGACCCCTTCGGCTGTTCGCTGAAAAACGTCGACCTTGAAGTGCGCAGCGGTGAAATCGTCGGCATCGCGGGTGTCGCCGGCAATGGTCAGGATGAATTGCTGGCCTTGCTCAGTGGCGAACAGCGGTTGGCCCGCGACAACGCCGCGACGATCAGTTTCGCCGGTGAGCCGGTGGCGCATTTGCGCCCCGATGTCCGACGTCGACAAGGACTGGCATTCGTCCCCGCCGAACGATTGGGCCACGGCGCCGTGCCGGAACTGAGCCTGGCGGACAACGCCCTGCTCACCGCGTTTCAACAGGGACTGGTGAGCAATGGTTTGGTGCAGCGCCGCAAAGTCGAGGCACTGGCCGAAGAAATCATTCGCCGTTTCGGGGTCAAGACTCCGGACAGCCAGACACCGGCTCGCAGCCTGTCCGGCGGTAATTTGCAGAAATTCATTCTCGGCCGGGAAATCCTTCAGCAACCGAAATTGCTGGTGGCCGCGCACCCGACCTGGGGCGTGGACGTTGGCGCGGCGGCGACCATTCACCGTGCGCTGATTGTCTTGCGCGATGCGGGTGCGGCGATCCTGGTGATCTCCGAAGACCTCGACGAACTGTTCCAGATCAGCGACCGCCTCGGCGCCCTGTGCGGCGGGCGACTGTCGCCGCTCAGGGCCACGGTCGATACGCGTCTGATCGATGTCGGTGGCTGGATGGCCGGCCGCTTCGACGCCCCTCAATCACCTGCGTCCGCACCGCTTTAACGGAGTGTCACATGCTGCTTTCTCTTGAACCCCGTGGCCAGCAATCGCGCCTGATGCTGTGGTGCTCGCCGTTGCTGGCCGCCGTCCTCACGCTGGGCTGTGGCTCGTTGCTGTTTATCGCCCTGGGACACGACCCGTTACTGACCTTGCACACGCTGTTGATCGCGCCGGTAAGCGACCTGTATGGCGTATCCGAACTGTTGGTCAAAGCCTTGCCGATTCTGCTCTGTGCGTTGGGCCTCGCCGTGGCCTATCAGGCGCGGATCTGGAACATCGGCGCCGAAGGCCAATTGCTGCTCGGCGCACTGGCTGGCAGTGCGCTGGCGGTGAATATCATCGACATGCAAAGCCGCTGGGCACTGGTGCTGATCCTGTTTGCGGGCACCCTGGCCGGCGCCGCGTGGGCGGGGCTGACCGCGTGGTTGCGCACACGTTTCAACGCCAACGAAATCCTCACCAGCATCATGCTCAATTACATCGCCCTGAACCTTCTGCTGTTCTGCGTGCACGGTCCGCTGAAAGACCCGGAAGGTTTCAACTTTCCACAATCGGCGATGTTCGGCGATGCCAGTCGTTTGCCGTTGTTGATGGAGGATGGCCGGGTTCACGCGGGTGTGTATTTCGCCCTGCTTGCCTTGGTGGCGGTGTGGGTGTTGTTGCAGAAAAGCTTTGTCGGGTTCCAGATCAAAGTGCTCGGGCTCGATAAACGTGCAGCCGGTTTCGTTGGCTTTCGCGAGAAGCGCCTGATCTGGCTCGCGCTGTTGATCAGCGGCGGTTTGGCGGGGCTGGCCGGCGTGTGTGAAGTCACCGGGCCGATCGGCCAACTGGTGCCGCAGGTCTCGCCGGGTTATGGCTACGCGGCGATCACCGTGGTGTTTCTCGGACGGCTGAATCCGATCGGCATCCTGTTTTCCAGCCTGTTGATGGCGCTGCTGTACATCGGCGGCGAGAGCGCACAAATGAGCCTGAACCTGCCGCAAGCGATCACCCAATTGTTCCAGGGGATGATGCTGTTTTTCCTGCTGGCCAGTGATGTGCTGATTCTCTATCGACCGCGTTTGAACCTGGGCTGGACCCGCCGCGCAACCACCGCCGTACCCGCAGGAGCGCTGTGATGGATATCGATCTGCTGAGCAATATTTTCTACGCCATGGTCCGCTGCGGTACGCCGTTGTTGCTGGTGGCGTTGGGCGAACTGATTTGCGAGAAAAGCGGAGTGCTCAACCTCGGTCAGGAAGGGATGATGCTGTTTGGTGCGGTGATCGGTTTCATCGTCGCCTTCAACAGCGGCAACCTGTGGCTTGGCGTGTTGCTGGCGATGCTCGCCGGGATGCTGTTGTCGTCGCTGTTCGCGTTGGTGGCGTTGGTGTTCAACGCCAATCAAGTGGCCACCGGGTTGGCGCTGACGATTTTCGGCGTGGGCCTGTCGACCTTTGTCGGCGCGGCGTGGGTCGGCAAGCCGCTGGCGGGTTTCGAACCGCTGGCGATCCCGTATGTGAGTGAGATTCCGCTGATCGGGCGGATGCTGTTTGCCCAGGACCTGCTGGTGTATTTGTCGTTCGCCCTGTTTGCGCTGGTGGCCTGGGTGATTCTGAAAAGCCGCATCGGATTGATCATTCAGGCAGTGGGAGAAAACCCGGATGCAGCCAGCGCCATGGGCTTGCCGGTGTTGCGCGTGCGGACGCTGGCGGTGTTGTTCGGCGGCGCGATGGCCGGGTTGGCCGGGGCGTATCTGTCGCTGGCGTACACGCCGATGTGGGCGGAAAACATAAGCGCCGGCCGTGGCTGGATTGCCTTGGCGCTGGTGGTGTTTGCCAGTTGGCGGGTGTGGCGCCTGCTGCTGGGCGCGTACCTGTTCGGTCTCGCCAGCATCCTGCACCTGGTGGCGCAGGGTTTGGGGCTGGCGATTCCGTCAAGCCTGCTGGCGATGCTGCCGTATGTCGCGACCATTGTGGTGTTGGTGCTGTTGTCGCGGGATGCGGTGCGGACACGGTTGTATGCGCCGGTTTCGTTGGGGCAGCCGTGGCAGGCCGGGCATTAGAGGTTGTTTTGGCGGGCCTCTTCGCGAGCAAGCCCGCTCCCACATTTGACCGAGTTCACACCCATCCAATGTGGGAGCGGGCTTGCTCGCGAAGGCGTCCGGACAGGCAACACTTGAGCAATGCCGAACGACAATTCAAAGAACAGGAAAACCACCAGCAGCGAACTCGCACCCTGGGCCAGGGCATATGCCTGCCAAGCTGCAAAAAAGAATCTGGCCGCCGCGTCATACCGCCCATAAACCTGCTGCGGGTCACGAATCCGCAGCACCGCCCACACGCAAACAATCGAGCCCAACAGATTCGCCATCAACATGTGCACCGGCGCGAACGGCGGCAGCTCTCCAGGCAGACTCAAAGCCTGACTCACAGCCGTCAAAAGCCCATGCAGCGCTGCGAAACTCCACGGGGTGACAAACGCGATCGTAACGATCAGGTCATACCAGGCACTGCCTTGCACCAACCGGCGATATTGCGTTGAAGTCCACATCGACATTGCTCCATCAATTCAGGGAGCAACAACGCTAAAGCCTGGAGTATGCTCTAGGGTCAAGCCCTCCATGAGATGTGATGATGCGCATCGGTGAATTAGCCCAGGCCAGCGCCGTCAGCCGCGACACGCTACGTTTCTACGAGCAACGCGGTTTGATCGCTGCGCAACGCAGCGCCAATGGTTATCGCGACTATCCGCCAGACATGGTGCAACTGGTGCAATACATCAAGACGGCTCAACGGCTGGGCTTTACCCTCGGCGAGATCGGCAACAGCGTCGCAACGATCTGGCAGTCGCCCGATCCCGACACGGCCGTCACGCAACTGCTGCAAGACAAACTCAAACTGATCGAAGCCCGCATGGCCGAACTCGGCGCGCTGCGCGAAGAGTTGCAACAACGGCTCGGGCATCAGTGTCCATTGAATCCACGACTCTGACTTTTCAAGGAAGCCACTCATGTCTACGGCAAAAACCGCACTCATCATCGGCGCCTCCCGGGGCTTGGGCCTCGGTCTGGTGAAGACCCTGCTGGCCGATGGCTGGCAAGTCACCGCCACCGTGCGCAACCCGCAGAACGCCGAAGCCTTGCAGGCCTTGGGCGATGTGCGGATGGAGAAGCTCGACATGGACGATCAGCAAGCGGTGATCGCTCTGAACCAGCAACTCAAAGGCGAAGTGTTCGACCTGCTGTTCGTCAATGCCGGGGTCAAGGGACCGGAAGTCCAGACACCGAACGGCGGTGCGAGGCTGGCGGACGTCGGTCAGTTGTTTTTCACCAACGCCGTGGCGCCGATCAACCTGGCGCAGCGCTTTGTCGGGCAGATCCGCCCGGACACCGGCGTGCTGGCATTCATGAGTTCGGTGCTGGGCAGCGTGACCATGCCTGACGCTCCGGAACTGGCGCTGTACAAGGCCAGCAAGGCTGCGCTGAACTCCATGACCAACAGTTTCGTCACCCAGTTGGGCGATACAAAACTCACCGTGCTGTCGCTGCATCCGGGCTGGGTGAAGACCGACATGGGCGGTGAAGGTGCGGACATTGATGTGCAGACCAGCACGCGCGGGTTGGTTGATCAGGTGAACGCGTATGTCGGCAAGGGCGGGCATCACTTCGTCAATTACCGGGGTGAAACCATTCCCTGGTAACACCCCAGATCAAAATGTGGGAGCGGGCTTGCTCGCGAAGGCGTCGTGTCAGTCGATATTGATGTTGCCTGACACACCGCTTTCGCGAGCAAGCCCGCTCCCACAGGGGTTTCGTGTTGTCCTGTCGGGCCGGGCTTGCCCCTGGCAGCGTTTTGTTCGACACTTCGCACCTCGCCTCCCCGGCGACCCTGGATCAGCAGACAGGGCAACACTGAGCTGGCAACCCTGAACCCAACTTTCAGAGGAGCCGGCCAACATGCCTGCCATCCGTACCTGGTTAAAAAATCCCCTCGCCATTTTCACGGCCAACGGTCTCGATGCCCGTGGCGGCCTGGTGCTGCAAGACGGTGTGATCGTCGAAGTGCTCGGCGCTGGTCAACAACCTACCCTGCCGTGCCATGAAGTGTTCGATGCCCGCGAGCATGTGATCCTGCCAGGCCTGATCAACACCCATCACCACTTCTATCAAACCCTGACCCGCGCCTGGGCGCCGGTGGTCAACCAGCCGTTGTTCCCGTGGCTGAAAACCCTGTATCCAGTCTGGGCGCGCCTGACTCCGGAAAAGCTAGCACTCGCCACCAAAGTCGCGTTGGCCGAGTTGCTGTTGTCCGGTTGCACCACGGCGGCCGATCACCATTACCTGTTTCCCGAAGGCCTGGAAAACGCGATCGACGTGCAAGTCGAGAGCGTTCGTGAACTGGGCATGCGCGCCATGCTGACCCGCGGTTCAATGAGCCTCGGCGAAAAGGACGGCGGGCTGCCACCGCAGCAAACCGTGCAGGAAGGCCAGGTGATTCTTGATGACAGCCAGCGTCTGATCGCCGAGTACCACGAACGCGGCGACGGTGCGCAAATCCAGATCGCGCTGGCGCCTTGCTCGCCGTTCTCGGTGACTCCGGAAATCATGTCCGCCAGTGCCGAACTGGCGAACAAGCTCGACGTGCGCCTGCACACGCACCTGGCGGAAACCCTCGACGAAGAAGACTTTTGCCTGCAACGCTTCGGCCTGCGCACCGTGGATTATCTGGACAGCGTCGGCTGGCTCGGCCCGCGTACCTGGCTGGCCCACGGCATCCACTTCAACCCGGACGAAATCACCCGCCTCGGCGCGGCCGGCACCGGTATCTGCCATTGCCCGAGCTCGAACATGCGCCTGGCTTCCGGCATCTGCCCGAGTATTGATCTGACCGACGCCGGTGCGCCACTAGGCCTTGGCGTGGACGGATCGGCGTCCAACGACGCCTCGAACATGATTCTCGAAACGCGTCAGGCTTTGTACATCCAACGCCTGCGCTACGGCGCCGAGAAGATCACTCCGGAACGCGTGCTGGGCTGGGCCACCAAAGGTTCGGCGCAGTTGTTGGGTCGCACAGACATCGGTGAAATTGCGCCGGGCAAGCAGGCTGATCTGGCGCTGTTCAAGCTGGATGAGCTGCGGTTCTCCGGCAGTCACGATCCGGTTTCTGCGCTGCTGTTGTGCGGTGCGGATCGCGCGGATCGAGTGATGGTTGGCGGAAAGTGGCGGGTGATTGATGGGCAAGTTGAAGGGCTGGATCTGAAAGGGTTGATCGCTGATCACAGCCAGGCTGCTCGGCAGTTGATCGCCGGTACCTGATTCAACACCGATCAAAACTGTGGGAGCGGGCGTGCTCGCGAAGGCGTCGTGTCAGTCGATATTGATGTTGCATGACACACCGCTTTCGCGAGCAAGCCCGCTCCCACATTGATTTTGTGGCGGGTTCAGAGGCCTAGTAAAGACAACATGATGAACGTCGCAAACAGCACAAAGTGAGTCATGCCTTCGATGGCGTTGGTTTCGCCATCGTTGAGGTTGATCGCGCTGACGATCAGGGTGATGAAGATCATCACGGTTTGCACCGGGGTCATGGCCATCTGGAACGGCTGGCCGGTGTAGAGCGCCATCGCTTCCATCACCGGCACCGTCAGGATCACCGTCGACAGCGACGCGCCCAACGCGATATTCACCACTGACTGCATGCGGTTGGCCAGTGCGGCCCGCAGCGCAGTCAGAATCTCCGGCGCCGCAGAAATCGCCGCCACCAGAATCGCTGTAATTACCGGCGGCGCGCCCGTTCCTTCCAGGCCCAAATCGAGGGTCTTGGACATCACCTCAGCCAATGCGCCGATCACCACCACGCCGAATACCAGAATGCCGATGGACAACGTCAGGTTGACCGGTGCCGGCTCATCTTCCAGCGGCTCTTTTTTGCGGCGCTTGTCCGGGTAGCTGTAGCTGAAAAAATAGCTGTGCGGCCCGACCTGCATGCGCAGGAACAAAGCGTAAAGCACCACCATCGCGCCGATGGTGAACGCCGAATAAAGCTTCCAGTTGGCTTCCGGGATGAACTCGGGTACCACCATCGAAACGCCCATGGCCGTGAGGATCATCACGCTGTAGCTGCGCGCCGAGTCATCGTTGTAGGACTGCTCACCGTGCTTGAGCCCGCCCATCAACGCCGCCAGACCGAGGATGCCGTTGATGTCGAGCATGACTGCCGAGTAGATCGTGTCGCGCACCAATGTCGCCGAGGCTTCGTTGCTCATCATGATCGCCAGGATCACCACTTCCACCAGTACGGCGGCGAGGGTCAGGATCATCGTGCCGTAAGGGTCGCCAACCTTTTCCGCCAGCAACTCGGCCTGACGGGCCACGCGCATCGAAGCGGCGACGATGAAGGCGATCAGCACCAAACCGGCGCTCAACGCGATGGCCTGGCCGCTGTGCAGCAACCAGTGTTCCAGCGGGAAGGCGACCAAAGCGGCGATCAGGGCCAGCAGCAGAAAGGTTTCTTGCTTGAGGACAGTGAGCATGTCGGACCTTTGCCGTGGAGAAGCGGATAAGCGACTGACTGCGGGGCGGCGCTAACGTTTCGTTAAACCTTAGCGCACCAGTGGATGGCAGCCCTGTCAGGCCATGCACTTTTATCGACCCGGCCGGCCTCATCGCGGGCAAGCCTTGCTCCTACAAAAGCGACGCGGTCCCGTAGGAGCAAAGCTTGCTCGCGATGGCCGTAGCGCGGTTTTACGGCTTTGTTGTCTTGTTGGTCAGCAATTTGCATTGACCCTGTCCACACACAACAAAACGGGGTTCGAATTCATGCAAACACGTCCGCTGCACAAACTGCTGTGCGCCGCCATCGGCCTGGGGATCAGCCTGACTGCCAGTGCCGCCGACCCGCTGAAAGTCGGCTTCGTCTATATCGGCCCGATCGGTGACCACGGCTGGACGTATCAGCATGAACAGGGACGCAAGGCACTCGCGGAAAAACTCGGCTCGCAGATCACCACCAACTACGTGGAAAATGTCGCCGAAGGTGCCGACGCCGAGCGGGTGATCCGCAACATGGCCAAGGACAAGTACGACCTGATTTTCACCACGTCTTTCGGCTACATGAACCCTACGCTGAAAGTCGCCAAACAGTTTCCCCAGGTGACCTTCGAACACGCCACCGGCTACAAGCAGGACAGGAACCTCGGCACCTACCTGGCGCGCACCTATGAAGGTCGCTACGTTGGCGGTTTCCTCGCGGCGAAGATGACCAAGACCAAGAAGATCGGCTACGTCGCCTCGTTTCCGATCCCTGAAGTGATCCGCGACATCAACGCCATTCAACTGGCCCTGAACAAGTACAACCCCGGCACCGAGATCAAAGTGGTGTGGGTCAACTCGTGGTTCGATCCGGGCAAGGAAGCCGATGCCGCCAACGCGCTGATCGACCAGGGCGTGGACGTGGTGTTCCAGCACACCGACAGCCCGGCGCCGATCCAGGCGGCCGAACGTCGCGGTGTGTATGCCGTGGGCTACGCTTCGGATATGGCGCACTTCGGGCCGAAAGCGGTGCTCACCTCCATCGTCAACGACTGGGCGCCGCACTACATCCAGGCGACACAGAGCGTGATCGACCACGCCTGGAAATCCCAGGACTACTGGGGCGGTTTGAAAGAAGGCACGGTGGAACTGCCGATCAGCGACCTGGTACCTGCCACCGTAAAAACTGAGGCCGAACAGATCATCACCGACATCAAGAGCGGTGCACTGCAACCGTTCACCGGACCGATCAAGGATCAGGCCGGTGTAGAGAAAATCCCGGCGGGGGTGAGCGCGACCACGGCGGAACTGGCGTCGATGAATTATTACGTGGAAGGCATGAAGGCCGAAATCCCGAAATAAATTTTGCTCCCCACACAAACCCTGTGGGAGCTAGCCTGCTAGCGATGGCGGAGTATCAGGCGACTTTTTTGTTGAATGACACACCGCTATCGCCAGCAGGCTGGCTCCCACAGTTGATCTTCAGTGTATTCAGGATTGTGTATGAACAGCCTTCCCATCATCGACATCGCCCCGCTCTACAGCGAAGACCAGAACGGCTGGCTCGCCGTGGCAAAAGAAATCGACCACGCCTGCCGTGAATGGGGCTTCTTTTATATCAAGGGCCACCCGATTTCCGCTGCGCGCATCGACGCGGTGCTCGACAACGCCAAGCATTTCTTCGCTCAACCCGCCGACGAAAAACTCAAGATCGACATCACCCAGACCCGCCACCATCGCGGCTACGGCGCCATCGCCACCGAACAACTCGACCCGAGCAAACCCAGCGACCTCAAAGAAACCTTCGACATGGGTCTGCACCTGCCGGCCGAGCATCCAGACGTGCTGGCAGAGAAACCCTTGCGCGGCCCCAACCGTCATCCATCGCTGCCCGGATGGGAAGCGCTGATGGAGCAGCATTACGTCGACATGCAGGCACTCGCGCAAACACTGCTGCGGGCAATGACGTTGGCGCTGGGCATCGAGCGCGACTTTTTTGATTCGCGCTTCAGCGAGCCGGTCAGCGTATTGCGGATGATCCATTACCCACCGCGCCACACCGCCAGTTCCGCCGAGCAACAAGGCGCCGGTGCTCACACCGATTACGGTTGCATCACCCTGCTCTATCAGGATGCCGCCGGTGGCCTGCAAGTCAGGAACGTAAAAGGCGAATGGATCGATGCGCCACCCATCGAGGACACCTTTGTGGTCAATCTCGGCGACATGATGGCGCGCTGGAGCAACGACCGTTATCTGTCGACGCCGCACCGGGTGATCAGCCCGCTGGGTGTGGATCGCTATTCGATGCCGTTCTTCGCCGAACCGCATCCCGACACGCGCATTGAATGCCTGCCGGGATGCCAGGACGCACAGCACCCGGCGAAATATCCGACCACCACCTGCGCCGAATTCCTGCTCTCGCGCTTCGCCGATACCTATGCTTATCGACGGGAACAGGAAACCGTGTAATGAACCGGCTGGTCAGGTTTTACCAATTGTTGCGGCTAGCATCTGTAGAATGGCGACCATTGCACCTGATGAGAAAAGAATTATGTACGACTGGCTGAATGCCCTGCCCAAGGCAGAACTGCACCTGCACCTGGAGGGTTCGCTGGAGCCCGAGTTGCTGTTCGCCCTGGCCGAACGCAACAAGATCGCCCTGCCGTGGAGCGACGTCGAAACCCTGCGCAAGGCCTACGCCTTCAACAACCTGCAAGAATTCCTCGACCTGTATTACCAGGGCGCGGACGTGCTGCGTACGTCCCAGGATTTCTACGACCTGACCTGGGCTTACCTGCTGCGCTGCAAAGCACAGAACGTGATTCACACCGAACCGTTCTTCGATCCGCAGACCCACACCGACCGTGGCATTCCGTTTGAAGTGGTGCTCAACGGCATCGCCGCAGCGCTGAAGGACGGTGAGCAGCAACTGGGCATCACCAGCGGTTTGATCCTGAGTTTCCTGCGCCACTTGAGTGAAGAACAAGCCGAAAAGACCCTCGAACAGGCGCTGCCGTTCCGCGATGCGTTTGTCGCCGTCGGTCTGGACAGTTCCGAGATGGGCCACCCGCCGAGCAAGTTCCAGCGCGTGTTCGACCGCGCCCGCCACGAAGGCTTCCTGACCGTCGCCCACGCCGGTGAAGAAGGCCCGCCCGAGTACATCTGGGAAGCCCTCGACCTGCTGAAAATCCAGCGCATCGACCATGGCGTGCGCGCCATCGAAGACGAGCGCTTGATGCAGCGGATCATCGACGAGCAGATCCCGCTGACCGTGTGCCCGCTGTCGAACACCAAGCTCTGCGTGTTCGATCACATGTCGCAGCACAACATTCTCGACATGCTCGAACGTGGCGTAAAAGTGACCGTGAACTCAGATGACCCGGCGTACTTCGGCGGTTATGTCACCGAGAACTTCCATGCGCTGTACACCGATCTGGGCATGACCCAGGATCAGGCCAAGCGCCTGGCGCAGAACAGCCTGGATGCGCGGTTGGTAAAACCTTAAACAAGCAAATCGCATTGTAGGAGCCGAGCTTGCTCGCGATGGTGTGTCAGTCGGGCACGCGTCAACTGACACTCCATCGCGAGCAGGCTCGCTCCTACAGGTTTGGTGTTCGGCCCTTAAAGCGCCATTTCCAGCTCGGTGTCCTTGGCGAATCGGTGGATTTCACGCTGCCCGGCAGCGGTGACCTGCAAGGCGCGCGAATCGTTGGGCAGGCTCAACCAGCCCGATTGCATGAACAGCTGCAACAACGCTGCTCCCAGCGCCCCGCCCATGTGCGGGCGTCTTTCGCTCCAGTCAGGACAGGCACACGCAGACTTGCCATTACGATGGGCCAGTGCCTGGATGAATACACCACGCGCCGCCAACTCGGTGGAGCCCTTGAGTGTGATCGTGATCCGCTGATCAAACTGCTCAATCCAGCCGGCATCCAGCAAACGCTGGAACAAATCCGCCGCCAGCGTGCCACCCAAATGGTCGTCGCAAAGTCGCGCGCGCAGCAACGACGAGCGTAGCGCCTGAGGTTTCGCCAAGGGCGGAGTGCGTTTGAAAATATCCGGGATGTCCTGGGGTGCGCTGGCCAGCGTGGCACTGGCCAGCGCTTCGATCGCGGCACCGATTTCGGGGGCGGCCAGGCGGAAGAAGCGTTTGCGTGCGCGGGTTTCGACTTTCAACAGACCTCCGGCAGACAAACGCCCCAGGTGGGCATTGGCCGAAGACGGTGACAGCCCGGCCAACAGGGCCAGTTCTTCGGCTTGGCGCGCCGAGCCGTCCATCAAGGCCCACATCATTGTGCTGCGCTTTGGGTCAGCCAGTAAGGTGGCTATCTGGCTGATGCAAGGTGCATGTTCCATGAATTCACTCCCTGTTGAATCGTTTCGTCTACTGCTCGGAGACATCTTGACCAGTATTGTGCCGTCGGCCAAGACGTGGAAACCGCCACAAACCAGGCAACACCTTCGCTCATACCCACCATCACCGGGCACCGGTTGCAGAGGTCTGGTGATGGGGCATGGGGCACAGCCGAATCGAGCATGGCTGCGCTATTGCGATGAACGCTGCGTACATGAGGCGAGCGCTAGTATAGGCGGGTTGAGCGCAGGTTCCTGCCCTCCGCAAACCGGTGAAGGTGATAGTTCCTGAGGGAAATTTCGCTTTTTGCCTGCGACTAATGATCGATTCCCGAGAACCCCGGAAAATGACTGCTCAACCGGGCGCAACGACTGGCAAGCATTTCCCGCAACAGGTTCACCGGCTTACTCAATTGTGCGCGATGGGCGCACAACAGATTCAGCGGTGCGCGCTCACAGAGCAGCTCCGGCATCAGCACTTTCAAGCGACCGGCGAGCACATCGCCGGCCACATCGAGCCACGATTTGTAGGCAATCCCCGCTCCCGCCACCGCCCACAGGCGCACGACATCGGCATCGTCACTGAAACGGTCACCGCTGACGGTCAGGCCGACCTCGCGTTTGCCATCGTGAAAACTCCAGTGGTCGTGGACCCGGCTGCCGAGCATGAACAGCAGGCAATTGTGCTGAGCCAACTGCTCCAGTTGCCGCGGCTCGCCATGCCGGACCAGGTAACTCGGCGCGGCACACAGTACGCGGCGGTTTTGCGGGGCGATGGGCAGCGCCACCAGGCTGGAGTCTTCCGGCTCGCCGTAGCGCAGGGCGATGTCCACCGGTTGGCGGAACAGATCGGCGATGCGGTCACCCAGCAATAAACGCACGGTGAGTTTCGGGTGTTCGCGCTGAAACTCGTCCAGCCATGGCAGCAGCAGGTTGCGACCGAAGTCCGACGGCGCCGACAGTTGCAACACGCCGCTGACCTGATCCTGGCCACTGGCCAACAAACGCCGACCTTCATCGAGGTTACTCAGGGCTGCGCGGGCATATTCGAGAAAGCCTTCACCTTCGGCGGTCAGGCGCAGGCTGCGGGTCGAGCGGGCGAGCAGACGGGCACCGAGTTGCTGTTCGATGCGCTTCAACGCCGCGCTGGCCACCGCTGCCGACATGTCCATGCCCCGCGCAGCCGCCGACAGGCTGCCGAGGTCCGCCGCCCGAACGAACAACTGCAAGTCATCGAAACGCAGCATTTGAAGCCCCGATTATCAAAAAAATATTGAAAGAGACTGCTCTTTTAGCGGGTTTTATCTTCAGGAGAAATAGCCAATCATCTGCCCATCGAAATCAGCCCGTTCCCGGAGTCGCCGATGTCCCAGCCTTTTACCGCTATTGCCACGCTCATCGCCAAACCCGGCCAGCAGGACGCTCTTGAACAACACCTGCGGGCGCTGGTGGAACCGACTCGCGCCGAAGCCGGTTGCGGGCAATACGACCTGCATCAGGATCTGTCCAATCCGCTGGCCTTCTACATGATCGAACACTGGAGCAGCGACGAAGCCCTGCAAGCCCACGACGACAGTGCGCATATCCAGAACTTCCGCGCCAAGGCTCCTGACTTCCTCGAACACTTCGAGCTCAAGCGCCTGCGCACCCTCGCCTGATTTGTTCTTCTATCCAGTTAATTCGCGGAGTTATTGATGAAAGCCATTGCCTATTACGCGTCCCTGCCGATCAGCGACGAAAAATCCCTTCAAGACATCGAACTGCCGGAACCGGTCGCCGGGCCGCGCGACCTGTTGGTAGAGGTCAAAGCCATTTCGGTCAACCCGGTGGATACCAAGGTCCGCCAGAACGTCCAGCCTGAAGATGGCGCCGCCAAAGTGCTGGGCTGGGACGTGGCCGGTGTGGTCAAGGCCGTCGGCAGTGAAGTGACCTTGTTCAAGGCTGGCGACAAGGTTTTCTACGCAGGTTCCATCGCCCGCGCTGGCGGCAACAGCGAACTGCATGTGGTGGATGAGCGGATCGTCGGCCATATGCCGAAAACCCTGGGTTTCGCTGAAGCCGCCGCCCTGCCGCTGACGGCGATCACCGCGTGGGAGTTGCTCTTCGAACGCCTGCAAGTGCGCGAAGGTAAAACCGACGAAGACCAGAGCCTGCTGATCGTCGGTGCAGCCGGCGGTGTCGGCTCGATCCTTACCCAACTGGCCAAAAAACTCACCGGTTTGAAGGTGATCGGCACCGCTTCGCGTCCGCAAACCCATAGCTGGGTGAAAGAGTTGGGCGCCGACCAGGTGATCGATCACAGCCAGCCACTGAGTGAAGAGCTCAAGCACGCCGGCATCAATCAAGTGACCCACGTTGCCAGCCTGACCCAGACCGACCATCACCTGGATCAATTGGTCGAGGCGCTGGCGCCGCAGGGCAAACTGGCGCTGATCGATGACCCGAAATCCCTCGACGTGACCAAGCTCAAACGCAAGAGCCTGTCGCTGCATTGGGAGTTCATGTACACCCGCTCGCTGTTCGAAACCGCGGACATGATCGAGCAGCACAACCTGCTCAACCGCGTGGCGCAGCTGATCGATGCCGGGACACTGAAAACCACGGTTGGCGAGCACTTCGGCACCATCAATGCGGCGAATCTGCGTCGTGCTCATGCCCTGCTGGAAAGCGGCAAATCCAAGGGCAAGATAGTGCTGGAAGGGTTCTAAACCCCTGAAAACAACATCGCAGGCTGACCCAGAGCCTGCGATGTTTTTTGTTACAAACCGTCAGTCCGACAGTTGACCCTTGTCACAATAGCGATCGTATTCAGGTCTACAATCGAATCTCCTGCGAGGCACCCTTTTACGAAACATCTTTCACCAGACGTCTTTTACAAGAGGAGTTCAGCTATGAAGATCCTGATAAAAGAATTGGCAAAATCCCAGTGGCAGGTCCGCCTGGACCAGCATGCGGTAACCTTCCGCAGTGAAACCGAAGCCCGAAATTTCATGCGCACCCTAGAAGCACGCATTCAAGCCCCTCACCCAATCCCCGCCCTTCACGCGCAGCGCGCTGCCGGCTGAATCGCTCTCAAACCTGGGCTTGCGCCAGTGCCCGGGCATTTTGCAAACGCCGGGTGAGCATCGCCACGCTCACCACCAGAATTCCGCACAGGCTGATGACCATGGCCATCGGCATGGCGCTGCCATCGTGCAAAACGCCCACCAGCGCGGCCGCACCAGCGGCGACGCTGAATTGCAGGCAACCGAGCATCGCCGAAGCGCTGCCGGCGCGAGCACCCTGGCCGTTCATCGCGCACGCTGACGCGTTGGGCAGGATGCAGCCGAGGCTGGCGATACAGATGAACAGTGGAATCAACAGCGGCCACAGTTGTGCCGTGTGCATTGCACTGACGGCGAGCAGAGCCAGGCCGGCACCCAGGTAAACCCACACGGCGCGCGTCAACAGGAATGCCGGCCCACGCTTGGCCAGCAAACGTGCGTTGACCTGCGCCACCAGAATGAAGCCCGCCGCATTGGCACCGAAGAACCAGCCAAAGTGTTCGGCCGGGACGCCATAGAGTTTGATGAGGACGAACGGTGAACCGGCGATGTAGGAAAACATCCCGGCGATGGCGATACCGCCGGTCAGCGCGTGGCCGAGGTACACCGAATCTTTCAACAAACGTCCGTACTGACGCAGAGCCCCTGACATCGGTTGGCGTGGCAAATGAGCGGGCATGCTTTCCGGCAATCCGAGTGCGACGGCCAAACCGGCCAGTGCGCTGAAACCGGTCAGCACCAGAAAGATCGACTGCCAACCTGTGGTGTTGACCAACAGGCCGCCGAGCATCGGCGCGAGGATCGGCGCCAGGCCCATCACCAGCATCAGCTGCGAAAAGACTTTTGCCGAGCCCACTGCATCGCATTTATCACTGACCACCGCCCGCGAGATCACCATCCCTGCGCAACCGCCCAGTGCCTGGACGAAGCGTGCGCCGATCAGCCATTCCAGGTTCGGCGCATAGGCGCACGCCAGCGAAGCGGCGGTGAATAGGCCAACGCCCATGAGCAATGGCAGGCGCCGCCCGAGACGATCCGCTACCGGCCCGTAAGCCAGCTGACCAATGGACAAGCCAAGGAAATACGCCGCCAGGGTCAGCTGGACATGTTTCTCATCAGTGCCGAAGGCAAGCGCCATGGCCGGGAACGCGGGCAGGTAGAAATCGATCGCCAGCGGACCGAATGCGCTCAAGGCGCCAAGAATCAGAATTGTGCGGAAGTTCATCAGGCATCCAGTGAGGCAGAGTTCGGCAGCCCGACAGTCTAGCCGCGCATGGACGCCTTGAACATTCCGATAGCTCGCTAACTATTAAAAAGATCAGGCTAATTTGATGCCGTAGCCTTCCTCACTGATCGCGTCGATCACCTGCTGCGCAGTGAGCGCGCTTTCGACACCGACTTCTTTCGCCGCCAGGTCGACGCGCACGCTGGCTGCCGGATCCTGAGCCTGAACAGCCTGAGTGATGGCCCTGACGCAGTGACCGCAGGACATACCTTCAACATTGAACACTTGCATGGGATGACTCCTTTGATGAGGCTCTTGAATGAGGCTGAGTACAGTCTTGAGCTTGCCACCGTGGCAAGGTCAAGTTCTGCAGTGATCTGCCGGGCTGGCAATCGGCGCCGCGCTCGGCCAAGCTGCGTTCATCTATGACTCGACTCAGGAGATTCAGCCATGCGCTGGTCAGCTTTCAGCCTGTTTGGCTTCCTCAGCCTTTTCGCCGCCCTGCCTTCGGCCCATGCCGCCGGAGAGGACTATGGCGTGCTGATCATTTCCCGCGAGCGCCTGGAAGTCGCGACCAGCTGCGAAATCGGCGTGTATATCCAGGATCAATTGGCGGCTCGGCTGTTTCAAGAGCAAAGCACTTCGTTCAACCTGCCGCCGGGCAATGTGTCCCTGCGCCTCAAGCTGCTGCCGGGTCAGGCAGCGGGCTGCAACCCGGGCATGCTCGCGCCGGGTTCGCAGGACATCCAGCTCAGGGCCGGCGACGTGCTCAAGTATCGGATTGCGATGACGCAGGAAGGGATGTACCTGAAACGCGCAGGTCTCGGCTACTGACACAAATCCCAGTGGGAGCGGGCTTGCTCGCGAATGCGGTTGATCATTCATTATTGATATCGACTGACGAGCCGCTTTCGCGAGCAAGCCCGCTCCCACATTTGATCTACAACAAACTTCACAATGGCGCTTGACCTTGCCAGCATGGCAAGGTTGATCCTGTAGGCATCTTCTACAGGGAGCGCGACCGATGTCCGAATCCACCACTTTCGATCTGCCGATTGCCGGCATGACCTGCGCCAGTTGCGCCGGGCGTGTCGAGCGTGCCTTGAGCAAAGTCATCGGCGCCAGTGCCGTCAGCGTCAATCTCGCCACTGAGCAGGCTCGGGTCCAGGCGCCCGCCGACAGCCTGCCAGCCTTGATGGATGCGGTGCAAAAGGCCGGTTACAGCGTGCCGCAGCAGTCGATTGAATTGAGCATCGACGGCATGACCTGCGCGTCCTGCGTCGGTCGCGTCGAGCGGGCACTGAACAAAGTGCCGGGGGTGAAGAGCGTCAGCGTCAACCTCGCCAACGAACGCGCGCACCTGGAACTGCTCGGGCAGATCGATCCGCAAACCTTGATCGCCGCCGTGACCAAGGCGGGTTACGCCGCCAGCGTCTGGGAAGCCGAGCACCCACAAACCGACAATCAACAATCCCGTCTGCACCGCGAGCGCTGGGCCTTGATCGCGGCCATCGTCCTCGCCCTGCCGCTGGTCTTGCCGATGCTGCTGCAACCGTTCGGCGTGCACTGGATGCTTCCGGCCTGGGCGCAATTCGCCTTGGCCACGCCTGTGCAATTCATCTTCGGCGCACGGTTTTATGTGGCCGCGTGGAAAGCCGTGCGCGCCGGTGCCGGCAACATGGATTTGCTGGTCGCGCTCGGCACCAGCGCTGGTTATGGCTTGAGTGTCTACGAGTGGGCCACCGCCGCCGGACGCATGCCGCATCTGTATTTCGAAGCCTCGGCGGTGGTGATCGCTCTGGTGTTACTGGGCAAATATCTGGAGAGCCGCGCCAAGCGCCAGACCGCCAGCGCTATTCGTGCGCTTGAAGCGCTGCGTCCGGAGCGGGCGATCCAGGTGATTGACGGCCAAGAACGGGACGTCGCCATCAGCGCCCTGCGCCTCAATGATCTGGTAATGGTCAAACCCGGCGAGCGCTTTCCGGTGGACGGTGAAGTGGTCGAAGGCCAGAGCCATGCCGACGAAGCACTGATCAGCGGCGAAAGCCTGCCGGTGCCGAAACAACCCGGTGACAAGGTGACCGGCGGCGCAATCAACGGTGAAGGTCGACTGCTGGTTCGCACTCAGGCGCTTGGCGCGGAAACCGTGCTGGCGCGCATCATCCGTCTGGTGGAGGACGCTCAGGCGGCGAAAGCCCCGATCCAGAAACTGGTGGATAAAGTCAGCCAGATTTTCGTCCCGGTGGTTCTGCTGCTGGCGTTGGCGACGCTGGTCGGTTGGTGGCTGTATGGCGCGCCGCTGGAAACCGCGCTGATCAATGCCGTCGCGGTGCTGGTGATCGCCTGCCCTTGTGCATTGGGTCTAGCCACGCCGACGGCGATCATGGCTGGTACTGGCGTGGCGGCGCGTTACGGGATTCTGATCAAGGACGCTGAAGCACTGGAACGTGCCCATGAAGTCAGTTCGGTGGTGTTCGACAAGACCGGCACCCTGACTTCGGGCACGCCGCGTATCGCACATTTGAGTGCCGTCGACGGTGACGAAGCCACCCTGCTGCAATGGGCCGGAGCTCTGCAACGGGGCAGCGAGCATCCGCTGGCCAAAGCTGTACTGGATGCGTGTAAAGAACGCGACTTGTCCGTGGCCGATGTCACTGACAGCCAATCCCTGACCGGGCGCGGCATCGCTGGCAACCTGAATGGTCGTCGTTTGGCGTTGGGCAACCGCCGCCTGCTGGAAGAAAGCGGTCTGAGCACAGGCGCTTTGGCTGACTCCGCCACTGCGTGGGAAACCGAGGGCCGGACGCTCTCCTGGCTGATAGAGCAAAGCCCCGCGCCGAAAGTGTTGGGCCTGTTCGCCTTCGGTGACACCCTGAAACCCGGCGCACTGCAAGCGGTGCAGCAACTCAATGCACGGCACATCAGCAGCCACCTGCTGACCGGTGACAACCGTGGCAGTGCCAAAGTCGTCGCCAAGGCGCTGGGCATCACCGACGTGCACGCCGAAGTGCTGCCGGCGGACAAAGCCGCCACCGTTACGGCGCTGAAGAAAACCGGCGTGGTGGCGATGGTCGGTGACGGCATCAACGATGCACCGGCCTTGGCGGCGGCTGACATCGGCATCGCCATGGGCGGCGGCACCGATGTGGCCATGCATGCAGCCGGGATCACCCTGATGCGTGGCGATCCGCGCCTGGTGCCGGCGGCGCTGGAGATCAGCCGCAAGACCTACGCGAAGATTCGGCAGAACCTGTTCTGGGCCTTCGTCTACAACCTGATCGGCATTCCACTGGCGGCCTTCGGTTTCCTCAATCCGGTGCTGGCGGGTGCGGCGATGGCATTGTCGAGCGTCAGCGTGGTGAGCAATGCGTTACTGTTGAAAACCTGGAAACCCAAGGATCTGGAGGACAACCGATGAACATCGGCCAAGCGGCTCGCCACAGTGGCCTGAGCGCAAAAATGATCCGTTATTACGAGTCCATCGGTTTGCTCAAGGCTGCCCATCGCACCGGCAACGGTTATCGGATGTACGGCGATGACGACCTGCATACGCTGGCGTTCATCAAGCGCTCCCGGGATCTGGGGTTTTCCCTGGAAGAGGTCGGCAAGCTGCTGACCCTGTGGCAGGACCGCCAGCGCGCCAGCGCCGATGTGAAGGCCCTCGCCCGGCAGCATATCGATGAGTTGAACCAGAAGATCCGCGAACTGGGGCAGTTGCGCGATACGTTGCAGGATCTGGTTGAGCACTGTCAGGGGGATCACCGGCCGGATTGTCCGATTCTCAAGAATCTGGAGTCGGGGTGTTGTGCTAACCCTGCGCGCCCTGATTGAAAAACCATATCCTGTGGGAGCGGGCTTGCTCGCGAATGAAATGTGTCAGTCAATACAAATGCTGAATGACAAACCGCATTCGCGAGCAAGCCCGCTCCCACATTGAATTTGTGTGGTGCATAAAAAAACCCGGCCGAAGCCGGGTTTTTCTTTAACCGATCACTGCATCCACGGCGGAGGCGGCTCTTCGGCTTTGTTGGGTGGTGCGTCATCAGCGGCACGGGCCGCTTGCTTGCGCTCTTCATCGAGGCGCGCGGCCTCGATCTCGCGCATGATGCCGCCCACGTCGGCCAACTCTTCCGGTTCGTCGAACTCGCCGGTCAATACGCTGGCCGGGTGCAAGGTGCCCGCTTCGAACAAGGCCCACATTTCCTTGGCGTACTTGGTCTTTTTCAGCTCCGGCGCAAACCGGCCGAAATAGGACGCCATGTTGCCCACATCCCGCTCCAGCATGCTGAACGCGTGGTTGTTGCCCGCCGCATCCACGGCTTGCGGCAAGTCGATGATCACCGGGCCGGTCGGAGTCAGCAGCACGTTGAACTCGGACAGGTCACCGTGCACCAGGCCGGTACACAGCATCAGCACGATCTGCGAAATCAGAAACGCGTGATACTCGCGCGCCTGGTCCGGTTCCAGCACCACGTCGTTCAGACGCGGCGCGGCATCGCCGTACTCGTCGGCCACCAGTTCCATCAGCAGCACGCCTTCAAGGAAGTCATACGGCTTGGGCACTCGCACACCGGCGTTGGCCAGGCGGAACAGTGCTGCCACTTCGGCGTTCTGCCAGGCGTCTTCGGTTTCCTTGCGACCAAACTTGGAACCCTTGGCCATGGCCCGGGCCTGACGGCTGTTGCGCACCTTGCGGCCTTCCTGATACTCGGCCGCCTGACGGAAACTGCGTTTGTTCGCCTCCTTGTAGACCTTCGCGCAACGTAACTGGTTACCGCAGCGCACCACGTAAACAGCTGCTTCTTTACCACTCATGAGTGGGCGCAGCACCTCGTCGACCAGACCGTCCTCGATCAGGGGTTCAATGCGTTTTGGAGTCTTCATCAGCTTTTATTGTGGGTCCTTTATTACCAAACACGCGAAAGTCATTCGTTATACGGCAATCCACCCAATCGGGGGAGGGGGTGCCGACCTATGAACATTGCAGATGCACACAATGTGCCGGTTTCATCACGAAAACCTGCGCTCCATCCCCCGTCCGCCCCGGATCATAACCGAGCCTGAAGCACTTGTTGTCCGCGGGTTGCATGGGCATTTGTGACAGAAGCTGACACCTGGACACGACCGTTCGCAGGATTTTTCGGAACAGGCCTCAATTTCCTCCGACAACAGCCGAAGTCCTTAGTGACAAACTGATTTGTCCGACAATCGCAGCACCAACAATAGCGATGTCGCACTCATGGACCCGGGTTGACCAAAAAACGTTTACGGCTGCCAAAAAACCGCGAGTCATCTGCACTGCGTGGGCCTACAAGAAAATCTGGAGCGCGGATGAACATCAAACAGAAGTTGACCTGGGCGTTTGCAATCATCGCCTGCTTGCCCGTGGTGCTGGTCGCCACCCTCGTTGTGCTGAACTTGCGCAGTGATGCCAAGGACGAATTCGTCGACAACAGCGGTCGCGAAATCCGTCAGGTCAGCAATGCCATGCAACTGTTCTTCGACGGCATCAGCCAGAACGTCGAGTACCTGGCCAAGCAACCGCTGATCACCAACTCCGACGACAGCCTCAAGACCTACATGAGCGCCAACGCCGCCAGCATTCCTCAGGGCGAGGCGGACAAAAAACTCTTCGGTTTCCTGCAGGACCTGGGCAACGCTCACCCGTCCTACGCCTACGCGATTCTCGGCACCGCCGCCGGTGGTTACGTGTCGTGGCCGGACGATGCCAAGCTGGCCAACTACGATCCGCGCCAGCGTCCGTGGTACAAGGCAGCCCAAGCCAAACCGGGCAAGCCGTTCCGCACCGAGGCCTATTACTGGGCTGAAAACGATACGTCCTACGTCAGCACCGTACGCACCATCGACAACAAGTTGGGTACCAACGGTGGCGTGGTCAGCATCGACGTGTCGCTCAAACAGCTCACCGAACTGGTCAAACAGATCAAGCTCGGCGAAACCGGCTACCTGATGCTGCTGGAAAACTCCGGCACCGTACTGGTCGATCCGAAGCAACCGGAACACAACTTCAAGGCCATCGGCAGCCTCGGCGACGGTTATGCGCAACTGGCCAAGGCCGGCAAAGGCCTGGTCGAAGTCGAACTTAACGGCGAGCGCTACATGGCCAACGTCTGGCCGTCCGAGCAACTGGGCTGGACCTTCATCGGCCTGATCAAGCAAAGCGACGTGATGAGCACCGCGACCCAACTGACCTGGTTGATCGCGATCATCGCCACCGTGCTGGCCGTGGTCTTCGCCATCGTCGGCGCCAGTTTCGCCAGCGTCATCGTGCGTCCGATCCGCAGCGTGGCCGACGGCCTGGAAGGCATCGCCCAAGGTGAAGGTGACCTGACCAAGAACCTGCAAGTGCGCGGCAGCGATGAAACCGCGCAACTGGCCAACTGGTTCAACCAGTTCCTCACCGCGATTCGCAGCCTGATCCAAAGCATTGGCGGCGCCGCGACCAAGATTCTCGCCACCTCGAAGAGCTCGACCCAGGTTTCCAGCGACATGGCCGAAGCCGCCGGGCGCCAGCGTGAAGCGGTGGACATGGTGTCCACGGCGTTCCACGAAATGGTCGCCACGGCCAACGAAGTGGCACGCTCTTGCAGCCAGGCCGCCGAGTCGGCGGACAGCGGCCAGCGCCAGGCCCGTGAAGGTCAGCAACAGATCGATGCGGCGGTAAACAGCGTGGATCGCCTGAGCCAGGAAATCGAGCAGTCAGCGCAGTCGATGCAACAGCTTGAGCGCGACAGTAACGACATCCAGTCGATCCTCGGGACCATTCGTTCGATCGCCGAACAGACCAACCTGCTGGCGTTGAACGCGGCCATCGAAGCAGCACGCGCCGGTGAACAAGGTCGCGGATTTGCGGTGGTGGCCGACGAAGTGAGGGCGCTGGCCAAGCGCACGGCCGACTCCACGGCAGAAATCGACGGGCTGCTGGGCAATCTCGCCAAGCGCACCAGCCAGGTGACCCAGCAAATGCACGCGAGCCTGGAAGTGTCGCAGCAATCGGTCACCCGCATCGGTGAAGCACGCAGCAGTTTCGGGCAGATCCGCGAGTCGGTGGACGTGATCCGTGACATGAACACCCAGATCGCCACGGCGGCGGAACAACAGCACCAAGTGGCCGAAGACATCAACCGCCACATCAGCCAGATCCATGGCGATGCGCAACTGGTGGCGGAACTGGCCAACTCGGCGCGCCTGGATTCCCAGAGCCTTGCCGGGTTGTCGAATGAGCTGGATGGGTTGGTTCGCCGGTTCAGAACCTGATCCAGAATCCCGGTGGCCGCTTCGCGGCCAATCGCGGGCAAGCCTTGCTCCTACAGTATTGCGTCGTATGAAATATCGACGTTCACACCAATTTGTAGGAGCAAGGCTTGCCCGCGATGACGCCGTCACTGGCGAAACAATTCTCCCGGGGTAAACCCAAACAACCCCTTGAACGCCGCAATAAACGCCGACGTCGAGTCATACCCGCAGGCCAATGCAGTATTGGTCACGCTGTCCCCCTCCTCTAGCAAACTCAACGACGACAACAGCCGCATACGCTGGCGCCAGCCGCGAAAACTCAACCCGGTTTCGCGCTGGAACAAACGCATCAGGGTTTTCTCCGACGTGCCCAAGCGCTCTGCCCATGCCTGCAAGGTCGCGTTTTGCTCAGGGTTTTCGATCAGCTCGTTGCACAATCCCAGCAACCGTTCATGGCGGGGCAACGGCAGGGAGAATCCGACTTCCGGCAGCGTCGCCAATTGATCGAGCAATACACCCACCAGCCGCGCTTCCTGACTGTCACCTTGCGGATACTCCACCGGCAACAAACAAAAACTCTTGATCAGCTCCCGGGCCAGCGGTGTCACTTCCAGCACCCGACAACGCCCGTCGGCCCATTGGCAATCCTCGCGACGCACATACAGGCTGCGCATCTCGGCGCGCATCGATGTCACCACCTGATGATCAAGATCCGCCGGAATCCAGATCCCCCACTGCGGCGGCGCGAAGAAACTGCCTTCGGCGGTGTGCACGCCGAGAACGCCGCTGATGGCGTAAGAAAACTGCACCCAGTCATGGCGATGGGACGGCGTCCACGAACCTGCATTGAGGCTCTCCACCCGGGCGTACAGCGGGCGCGGTAGCGCGGTGATCGGCGGGATGCTGCGTTCGAGGGAGATTTGTCCGTTGGTCGGCATTGACGGGCCTTGTGTTGCGGAGCTGCTAATAAGGCTGACGTTAATCCATGCCCCCTATCTATTCAACACCGCGAATCCCCTGTGGGAGCTAGCCTGCTAGCGATTACGATCTGCCTGTCACATCAGTAGTGAATGTGCTGCCGTCATCGCTAGCAGGCTAGCTCCCACAGGTTTTGTCCGACATCAACGCTCGATAATAGCGGTCACACCCTGCCCGCCCGCCGCACAAATCGAAATCAACCCACGCCCCTTCCCCGCCGCATCCAACAGCTTCGCCAGGTTCGCAACAATGCGTCCACCCGTTGCGGCAAACGGATGCCCCGCCGCCAGTGAACTGCCTTTGACGTTGAGTCGGCTGCGGTCGATCGAGCCCAGTGGTGCGTCGAGGCCGAGGCGGGTTTTGCAGTACTCCGGATCTTCCCAAGCCTTCAACGTGCAGAGGACTTGCGCGGCGAAGGCTTCGTGGATTTCGTAGTAGTCGAAATCCTGCAAGGTCAGACCGTTGCGCGCCAGCAAGCGCGGCACGGCGTACACCGGCGCCATCAGCAAGCCTTCGGCACCGTTGACGAAATCCACCGCCGCCGCTTCGCCATCGCGCAGGTAGGCAAGAATCGGCAAGCCGCGCTCCTTGGCCCATTGCTCGCTGCCCAGCAACACCAGCGACGCGCCATCGGTCAGCGGCGTGGAGTTGCCTGCCGTCAGCGTGCCCTTGGCGCTTTTCTCGTAAGCCGGTTTGAGTGCGGCAAGCTTTTCCAACGTTGAATCCGGGCGCAGGTTGTTGTCGCGGGTGAGGCCGAGGAACGGTGTCATCAGATCGTTGTGCCAACCTTCGGCGTAGGACGCGGCGAGTTTCTGATGGCTCTCCAGCGCCAGTTGGTCCTGAGCTTCGCGGGGAATACTCCAGGTCTGCGCCATCAACTCGCAATGCTGCCCCATGGACAGACCGGTGCGCGGCTCGCCGTTGCGCGGGAACTCGGGGATGAAATCCCGTGGCCGCAATTGCAGGAAAGTTTTCAGTTTATCGCCGGTGCTCTTGGCGCGATTGGCTTGCAGCAGGATCTTGCGCAGGCCTTCGCTGACACTGATCGGCGCATCCGACGTGGTGTCGACGCCACCGGCAATGCCGCAGTCGATCTGACCCAGGGCGATCTTGTTCGCCACCAGCAACGCCGCTTCCAGCCCGGTGCCGCAGGCTTGCTGGATGTCGTAGGCCGGGGTCGCAGGTGACAGCCGCGAACCGAGCACGCACTCGCGGGTGAGGTTCATGTCCCGCGACAACTTGAGCACTGCCCCGGCAACCACTTCACCGATGCGCAAGCCATGCAGGTTGTAGCGTTCGATCAGACCTTCGAGCGCGGCAGTGAGCATGTCCTGGTTACTGGCGGTGGCGTACGGTCCGTTGGAGCGGGCGAAAGGAATACGGTTACCGCCGATGATCGCGACGCGGTGCAGTTGAGTCATGAAAAGCTCCTTCGATAAATCAAGTTTGAACACCGCTCCCTTATAGGAGCCGAGCTTGCTCGCGATGGCGGTATCTCAGCTACATTGAAGTCGACTGACCCGCCGCCATCGCGAGCAAGCTCGGCTCCTACAGGGATTGCGTGGTCGTAGAAAATTCGGGATCAACCGATGTGCTGTGATCAAGCGTAGGCCTAATCTCGTGGATCGAACGACTGATCGCCATTCATGGTCCACACTTTGAACCCCAGCTTTCGGAGCGCGTTCCATGTCTGACCGCTATATCGACTTCGCCAATTCCTCCATCGGCCATCGTCTGGTCGGGGCCCTGGGCCTGCCTTCGCCGACCCGCCTGGAACGCTGGCAAGCAGGCCGGCTGCGGCCTGTAGACGGTGCGTTGCTGATCGGTGGCGGGCCGCTGGCGGAGAAAGTCAGCGCCTTCGCCAACCGCCTGACCGATGCGATCTACAGCTACGGCACCGAGCCTTCGATGGCCACCGCATGGATTCCCGGTCACGGGCCGAAACTCAAGGCTGTGGTGTTCGATGCCAGTGATCTGGTGCAAACCGATCAGCTCAAACAGCTACGTGAGTTCTTCCAGCCACTGATGAAGAACCTCGATCACTGCGCACATCTGGTGATTCTCGGGCGTGATCCACAGACCTTGAGCGACCCGTTCGCGGCCAGTGTGCAACGCGCTCTGGAAGGTTTCAGTCGCTCGCTGGCCAAAGAGCTGCGCAGCGGCGGCACCTTGCAACTGATCCATGTCGGCGAAGGCGCTGAAGAACAACTGGAAGGGCCGCTGCGGTTTTTCCTCTCGCCGAAAAGCGCGTTCGTCTCCGGGCAGGTGATTCGCCTGAACGCCTGCGATACGCAGGTGAGTGACTGGACGCGACCGCTGGCCGGGCGCAAGGCATTGGTCACCGGCGCGGCGCGTGGCATCGGCGCCTCCATCGCCGAAACCCTGGCCCGCGACGGCGCCGACGTCATCCTGCTCGACGTGCCACCCGCCAAATCCGATCTCGAAGCCCTCGCCGCACGCCTCGGCGGGCGCAGCATCACCCTCGATATCTGCGCTGAAGACGCCGCCACGCAATTGATCGAACAGTTGCCCGACGGCATCGACATCGTGGTGCATAACGCCGGCATCACCCGCGACAAAACCCTGGCCAACATGACCCCGGAATTCTGGGACGCGGTGCTCGCGGTCAACCTCAATGCGCCGCAAGTACTGACCAAGGCCTTGCTCGACAACGGCACCCTGCGCGACGACGGCCGGGTGATTCTGCTGGCGTCGATCAGCGGCATCGCCGGCAATCGCGGGCAAACCAACTACGCAGCGAGCAAGGCAGGGTTGATCGGTCTGGCGCAAGCCTGGGCACCGCTGCTGCAGGATCGCGGCATCAGCATCAACGCCGTGGCCCCCGGTTTTATCGAAACCCAGATGACCGCCCACATTCCGTTCGGCCTGCGCGAAGCCGGGCGGCGCATGAGTTCGTTGGGCCAGGGCGGCCTGCCGCAAGACGTCGCCGAAGCGGTGGCGTGGCTGGCGCAACCGGGCACCGGCGCGTTCACCGGACAGGCGTTGCGCGTCTGCGGGCAAAGTGTTCTGGGGGCTTAAACATGATCACTGACTGGCACACGCTCAACCGCGAACCCAGCCTGCCGGGGCTTTATGCGCGAGCAGCAACGCGACGGAAAATAACCGGCACCACCCTGCCCGATTCAGGTTTGCGCTGTTGGGTCGACGTCGACCCGAAACGCCTGGCAGCCTATCGCCAAGTCTGCGGTTTCGCCGATAACAGCCTGCTGCCACCCACCTATCCGCACATCCTCGCTTTCGCATTACAGATGCAATTGCTCACCGCCAAAGAGTTTCCGTTTCCGCTGCTGGGGCTGATTCACCTGAGCAATCGCATTCGCGTATTGCGACCCATGGGCGGGGTCAATCGAGTGCGGGTCAGCGTGCAGGTGCAGAACCTGCAACCTCACGCCAAAGGGGCGACCTTCGATCTGCTGACGACCCTGGACGATCAGTTGGGGCCGTTGTGGGAAGCGCAGAGCCAGATGCTCTGTCGTGGGGTCAAGCTCGAAGGCGAGCCTGTCGAAGAGGTGCTCGTTCCGACGCTGACACTGACGCAGATCGCGCAATGGAAAGCGCCTTCCGACATCGGCCGGCGATACGCCAAAGTCTCCGGCGACTACAACCCGATTCACCTGAGCGCGGCCAGTGCGAAGTTGTTCGGCTTCCCCTCGGCCATCGCCCACGGGTTATGGAACAAGGCGCGCACACTGGCCGCGCTGGCCGACCATCTGCCAACGGCGAACTTCGAGATTGCGGTGCAATTCAGGAAACCGGTGCGCCTGCCCAGCGAAGTCGCATTGCTGGCCAGCGCGGCGGGGTCCAGTGGTGATCTGCAATTGATCGGGTCCGGGGATCTTGAGCACATGGTTGGGCATTGGCGGCCGGTTGCCTGACAAAGAAGTTTTGGTTGTCTGTCCGAATGCTTTCGCGAGCAAGCCCGCTCCCACATTTGATCTCCGATGTTCGCAAAATCCGTGTTCACTGCAGATCCAATGTGGGAGCGGGCTTGCTCGCGAAGAACGATCACACGGTTTTGGCTGACGGAAAATTGCACCTCAAAAACATGTTCAATTAGGTGTATATAACTTAAGTGTTCAACACCCGATCCCGCCCTGTGCAGCAATCCACGACCATTGATTTAAAAAGCATTTTCATCCGCGCCTATACCCAAGGTATTAGCACTTGGGCAGCACACCGGTGCCTGTATAAAACGGTTTAATACCAAGTTGAGAGTGGCGTTGTAGAGCCCTTGCGATTGTCATGTGGACAACGGACGAAGACATGGCCGGCGACAGAACCGGTCAGCCATCGAAGACAACGACGTTGTTACAGGTGCAAGGACTCTCACTCATGAACACACAAGTGTGGTGCAAATCGGCAACAGCATTGGCGCTCATTCTCTCCCTCGGCCTGGCCGGTTGCAGCAGCGGCGGTGGCGGCCATCACAGCAGCTCCGACAGTTCCTCGCCGGACAGCGAAACCACGGCGGGCACCGGAGGAACGGGCGGCAGCGGCGGCGGAACGGGTGGCACTGGCGGCGGCACCACCGACCCGACCAATCCCACCAACCCGACAGATCCGACAGATCCCACCACCCCGACCAACCCCGGCGCGGCACCATTGGTGACCACCACGCTGATACAGGATGTCGGCACCACCGTGAGTGGCGTCGGCGAGGGTGTCGGGCAGATCGGCGACTCGCTGGGCTCAGTGCCGGTGGTTGGTGGTGTGGTGCAAAGCGTGGCCAACACAACCGGCAATGTGGTCAGCACACTCGGCGACGGCGTCGCCAATGGCCTGGGCAAACTGGGTACCGATCCGAACGGCCTCGGCGTCACGGCATCGGCGGTGGGCGGCGTGGTGCAGGATGTCGGCAACGGCGTGTCCGATGTCAGCGGCAAACTCGCTACCGCCACCAACAGTGTTCCTGTCGTCGGCGGTGTAGTGACCCGAGTCGCACCCGTGCTTGATGGCGTCGGCGAGAAAGTCACCATGCTCGGCGACACCCTGAGCACCGCCACCACGACCGGTCCGCTGGGCTCGGTGACCAAAGAAGTCGGCAACAAACTGGTGCCGGTAATCGCCATGGTCGAGAGCACCACCGACAAGATCGGCGACGCGACCGGTCTGGGTGATCCGCTCAAAGGCATCGTCAAGAAGGTCGGCGACAGCGTCGATGGCGTGGGCGATAAGCTCACCGATGCCGGCAATGGCAATGCGTTGACCAACACCCTGGGTGGCGCACTGAGCAACACCGGCACTGCGGTCGGCAAGGCGGGCGGCCTGGTGTCCAACGGCAGCGGATCGGGCGGCAGCGGCTTGCTCGAAACGGTGGGTGGTGCCGTGGTGAATGTTGGTACCGGACTGAATATCGGCAACACCAATGGCGTGGTCAGTGCAGCCGGAGTGAATGGAGTTGCCGGCGGCAATCTGATCGCGACGGTGGGTGGCGCACTGGGCGGCAGCGGCATCGCCAACACCGGCCCGACCGCGCCGCTGGCCACACTCGGTACGAATGTTGGGACCGCGATCAACCCGGTCACAACCGCCGTTTCCGGGCTCACCCAAAACATCGGCGCCGCCACCGGGATCGGCGCCCCCGTCGCCAGCCTCACCGGCCAGGCCGGCGCTGCGGTCGCCAACCTCGGCGGCGCGATTGCCGGCAGCAACGCCAACCCGGTGGTCACCGCACTGGGCAATACAGTCACCACCGTGGGCGGAACCGTGACTGCCGCCGGCGGCCTGGTCAATGGCGGCACTGGCACAACCGGTGGTCTCGGTGGCGTACTGGGCGGACTGACCGGCGCACTGGGCGGCAACCGCCGCTGATTTGCACCTGGCCGCATCGACGGCCATACCTACAGCGCCTACGCTTGGTTGGAGGCGGAAGATCCTGCTCAGTCTTCCGCCTTTTCTTTGGATCATGGAGATCCATACGCAAACAAGGAGTGTCCCATGCGCGTTATGGCTTGCTTGCTGCTATTGCCCCTCAGCTCCCCCCTCCTCGCCGACACCTTGCCCAGTTTTCTCAACAGCAATGAAACCATCCGCAACCTGCCCGTGCCGAACCTGCCCGCCGACGCTTATCGTCCGACGGCCGCGCCACTGCAAGTGCCGGAACCCGGCGCGACTCAGGCCCAACCGCTGATGATGGGCACCAAAGTCACCCTGAAGACCGTGCAGATCGAAGGCGGGACAATCTACCCGCTGAACGAACTGGCCGCCGTCTATCAACCGCTGCTGGGCCACGAAAGCAGCCTGGCCGATCTGATCGAGGCGACCCGCAACATCACGCGTCGCTATCAGCAGGATGGCTACCTGCTGTCCTACGCCTTCCTGCCACAACAGACGTTCGAAAACGGCGTGGCGCGCGTGGTGCTGGTGGAGGGTTACATCAAGGATTATCAACTGCAGGGCGACGTCGGACGGGTCAAAGGGTTGCTGGATAAACTGGTGACCAAGCTCCAGGCCGAACGACCACTGACCCGCAAAACATTCGAACGCTACACCACACTGATGAGCCGCATCCCCGGCGTGACCTTGCAGGCCCAAGTGCCGCCACCGGGCACCACCGACGGCGCAACCCAACTGATCGCCCAGGCCAGCCGCAAACCGTTCACCAGCACGATGAGCACCACCGAGGACAATCGCAACGGCCTCCAGGCATTGCTCGGCGTGAGCAGCAATTCCCAGACGGCGATGGGCGAACAACTGAGCCTCAGCGGCCTGTTTCCACCGGGCGACGATGACGAACATTACTACCGACTGGACTACAACCAGTTTCTCAATACCGAAGGTACGCAACTGGCGTTATCCGCCTCGCGCTACCGCGCCGACCCGGGCACGAATGTGCAACTGGACAACGGCCTCGAACTCAAACCCCATCGGGAAAACGATCGCTACTCGATCGGCTTCAGTCACCCCGTGATCGCCTCGCCCAACGAACTGCTCAGCGCCGGATCGCGTCTTTATGCGGTCAATGACAAGACCCGCTACAAGGTGGTTGGCTTCCCGCTCAGCGTCGAAGAACGCACCGACATCCGCGCCCTGGCGTTCGAAAGCGACTGGCGCAAAGCCGACGCGCAACGCCTGCGTATCCTCAGCGGCGGCTTGTATCAGGGCATCGACGGCATGGGCGCAAAAACCAACAACACCGTCCTCGACCTGGACTTCTTCCGGCTGCGTTTATCGGGAGTGCAAAGCGACAAGTTTTTCGACAACTGGCAAGGCGTACTGTCCGCCGCGCTGTACTGGAGCGACGACACCTTGCCCGACAGCGAGCGCGCGGTGTTCGGCGGACAAAACTTCGGGCGCGGCTACCCCGACGACCAGGCGTCCGGCGACAAGGGTTGGGGCGTGGCCTACGAGGTCAACTACAGCTTCAATCGCAAGGGGAATTGGGTGCGGGTTCTGCAACCGTATGTGGTGCTGGACCGGGCCAAGACCTGGTTCAACGATTTGCCCGTCAAGGCCAATGACATGTCATCGGCGGCGGTGGGTTTGCGGTTTGGCGATGCCCGGTACTACAACATTGCGCTGGAAGTGGCCAAGGCGATGTCGGAGGAAGCACTGGATACTTTCAATCGGCGGCCGCGGTATAGCGTTAGTTTTAGTTATCAGTTGTAGGAGATGGGTTGGCTGAGAGGGCGCCATCGCCAGCAGGCTGGCTCCCACAGGAGACGGGTGTATCCGTAAGAAATTGGTTGGCTGGCAGGCCGCCATCGCTGGCAAGCCAGCTCCCACAGTAGAGCAAAGCGGCGTACACCCAAGCTCTTCACCACTCAACAGGCCGAGCGTTAGCTCGCCTGCCGCTTTTGATCCACCCGCCCCATCGGCAGGCTGAGTGGAGGCGTTCATCCGGGGGTGGGCGCGTAGCGCCGTGCGGCGAAGCCGCACACATCGAGAGGAGGTCGTCGCGAAGCAGACCGGAGGCGATGCCCCCGGATGAATGCCGGAGCGAAGGAACACCGAGCTCTAGCGAGGTGCCGTACGTAAGGGGCGAGCGTTTTTTTTGCTTACTTTTTTGAGGCGTTTGTCAAAAAAGTGAGTCGCCGTAAGGGCGAAACCATAAGCCGCCGTTACCGCAGCAACGGATATGTACCAAAATCAATCAAAACGCAGATCACCCCTTGACCAAATAAACCTGCGGCATCGGAAACAAATTATTCAAAGTCTCCAACAACCTCACGTGATAAATCGGCTTGCGAAACAAATCCAGAACCTGCAACCGCAACATGTCACTCACATCGTCCATATCCGCATGCCCGGACGTCACAATCACCGGCAAATGCTGCCGCGACGTGTGCTCGCGCAAACGCTTGATCAACGACATGCCACTCTCCTCCGGCATCCGCAGATCAGTGATGACCAGCGCAATATCCGGATGACGCGTCAAATGCTGCAACGCCACCTTGACCGAAGTTGCAGTAAAACAATTGAAGCCCTCCCCCTCCAGCAACTCCGCCAACTCAAGCAAAGCATCCTCTTCATCATCGACCAGAAGAAGTTGTTGGCGCGAACATACTGGAGAGTTCATAAGCGACACCGTCAATGAAGTAAGCGCTGACATAAGAACCCGTTTTTGGCATTAACAAATGACTGACGCTTGGATTACGGAGTAACGGCAGGGGTCAAAGCAGTTTTGATCGTTCCGAAGAGAGTCGTGATAGTTGTGCCCATGCCCCCACTAAGCCCGGCAATCACTACCGCCACCATCGCCGCCACAATCGCATATTCGATACCCGAAGCACCCTCGCTATCCTTGAGCAGCCCCTTGTAAAACACGACTTCCGATTTGACCTTCTGAACCAGCTTCGAAAAAGACATGACCTATCTCCTGGAGCCCCGGGTGTTGCATAAGCGCAACATGATTCCCCTGTGCCAGCACCAGCATTGTCGGCATTCCCCTACCCAACAACTGTAAATACGCATTAACACGAAAGTATTAGTCGTTTCGTTGACGTCAAAAAACATGACATTTCATCGTAATGTTCTACTTTCACTGGATTTTTACTCTTCGGTAATGGCGTTTTGCTCTAGCTGCGCTACGGTCAAATAGCGAAATAGTTTTATGTTCATAGCTGCCTGATTGCGAAGTTTTCTCGTTGGATAGACGAGGTGGTTAAGCAGCAGGAAAGGGAGAGCCGTCATGAACAGCCGTGTCATCTTGAGCCTTGCCGGATTGTCTCTGGTGGGCGCTGTCATTGCCGGTTACTGGGGTTTCACGCTAAGCCGTCAACCGGCCGC